>JABGQM010000070.1 GCA_018648805.1 Verrucomicrobiota bacterium | reverse complement strand
GGGGAGGATTCACCACGAAGGAACGCATGGAACACAAAGAGGGACTCGGGTTCTGCGGGGGAGGATATTGACCACGGATGACACGGATCCTACGAAGCCTTGGCGAAGTAGGATCCGTGCCCATCCGTGTAATCCGTGGTTAATTCCCCTAGCAGACGACGAGTCCCTTTCCGTGCTCACCCTCCTTCCCATTGACACTGTCCCACCAATGTACCTACCATGCCATCGATGGCAGTCGTTAATTGATGGGAGGGCCAACGATGGCGGATGGATTGAGGCGCAGTGCTTCGCTGCGGGATATTGCGGAGGCGGCGGGGGTGTCGATTCGTACGGTAACGCGCGTGCTGAAGGGCACGGGGAGTACGAGTGCGGCGGCGCGTACGCGGGTGATGGCAGTGGCAGAGCGGCTGGGTTACCGTCCGAATCGGGTGGCGCAGGCATTGCGCATGGGGCGCACGATGGAGGTCGCTGTGCTGCTGAGCGAGGTCAGTGCGCCGCAGATGGCTATGCTTCGAACCCTCGAGGAGACGCTGCGCCAGAACGGCTATGCGGTGTCGGTGTCGTTCGGCCCGCGTGGCGAAGCGGATGAGATCGGTCTCTTGTCCGCCGTGGAGCATCTGCTCCGGAGGAAACCGGATGGTGTGGCATGCTTCGGGGATGCGCGAATGGATCTGTCGGCGGTCCTACGGCGGGTCGCTACGGCGGGGATTCCCCTTGTGCGGCTCACGCCGGATAATGGGGCTGGCGAGAAAGCGGGCCGTGCCATGGCCAAGAAGCTGCTGGGTGACATGGAGGGGTAGGGGAACAGTCGAACAGTCGAACAGCCGAACAGCCGAACTGCGAAGTGGGGAAATGGGGACCGGGGAGCACCCTCCCGCTACCTCATCGCCGCTGGCTGACCAATCCGGTAATCCCTATACTTCCCGGGATCTCCACTGCAGCCTTGCTCCGCGGCGAGGATGATATTGGTCATTTCGCGTGCGGTGACGTAGTGGAGCTGCCAGTTGCGGCCATCGTTGTAGTGGGTCTGGAGGGTGCGGTGCATCTGGCGGATCGGGTCGCCCAGCAGGGCCTCGCTGTTGGCGGGAACACAGCCGTGGGTATGCAGCTTGACGAAGATCCACTCGGGTCGTCCCTCCACATGAACAGCCGTGCGCTCCCAGAGGCGGATACGATCCGGGGTGGGAGGATTGACCGCCGAGATCTCGGCATTCTCGATACGGGGCAGGAGACCATACTTGCGTCGGGCGAAATTGAGCGCAAGGGGGCCTTGGATGAGAAGAAGGTGACTGCCCGCAGATGACGCAGATGGACGCAGATCAGGGAAATGTTGCGGGGATTGGGTCGGGGGAATACCCCCGCCCTCAATTCCCGCAACGTTATCCGCCGGCTGCTGATCGCAGCCGGAAGAGGTGACACGCAGGCGGGTGCCATGATCGTGGCCGCGGCCGTTGGGGTTGTCGTGGGCGCGGTAGATGCTGTTGACGGTGCGGGGT
Organism: Verrucomicrobiota bacterium; assembly: GCA_018648805.1. Classification (GTDB taxonomy): domain Bacteria; phylum Verrucomicrobiota; class Kiritimatiellia; order UBA8416; family JABMPJ01; genus JABMPJ01. Next base: position 19,689 of record JABGQM010000070.1, on the reverse strand, counting down.
TGGGTGGGTGAGGGGGCGGAGGGGAAGGTGAGATCGGCGTAGCAGCCGGTTTCGGCGAGAATGCTGAGCTCTTCGTTTACGCCGCACCAGTCGCCGTCGGGACGGGAGTTGCAGAGCGACCAGTTGCCGTGGATAAAGGCGAAGGCGGGGGAATTAACCACGGATGACACGGATGGGGACGGATGCTCGTCGTCTGCTGGGGAATTAACCACCCGCAACGTGTCTCCGTCTCCTCCGTGGTTTATCGCATCCCTTTCCCCGGCGCCGTCAGGCGCCATCCGTGACCATCCGTGTAATCCGTGGTTAATCTTCCCCAGCATGCCGTGCTGGGTGTGCAGCAGATCGCGGAAGCGTACCAGTTTGTCGCGTAGTCCCTCGGGGGTATCGTGGCGGTGATGGAGATGGATTTCTACTTCGCCGCAGCCCTGGCGCATGAGGTCGCCGAGGGCGTCGAGGCAGGTGGGGTCGTACTCTTCTGCGGGGTAGAAAAAGGTGTGACGCGGCATGCCGCCATCGCTGTCGCGGAAGGGCTCGGCCATGGCGGGATACGCAGTCGTCCAGCGCGCGACATGGGCGCGCGCGGCCGCGTCGTCAACGCCGCCGCGGTAGGGTTCATAATGATCGCACAGTGCGACCATCAGGTGGCGCGTGCCGCCCGTATGCCGCGGACGTCGCCGCAACGATGCCAGATAGCCGGGCAACCATAGATCCATTCCACGTAACATGATGGAGCAGGTTAATGCAATTGCGGGGAGTGTCAAAAGCTTAATAGAAAATCAGAAAGGGGGAGCGGTTGACGATAGCGGGCGACGAGAACGGATAACGAGGGGGCGTCCCCAATCGTCCACCGTTCTCGTCGCCGTTCTCGTCCGCCGAAATGTGGCGCGGTTTCCTGCGCCCTGAAGGGGCGCTTCCCATCCCTATTCCCATATCGCCCAAATAGTGATGGCAGCGACCCGGCAGCCGCGGTAAGCTAGGCGGCGATGTGGATCAATCATGGGGTGCGCAATGAATGAACAGTATGATCGGATTCGGGAGCATGTGGCCGTGCTGTATGGCGAGGAGCAGGCGCAGGCGATATTCGACGAGATTGTTGAGCTGATCGAGTCGGTCGACATTCCAGAGCGTGAGAAGGACGATTGGTCGGAGAAGGATGCGTTCTGTATCACCTATGCGGATTCCATCCTGGGGGCGGGGACCCCGTTGGAGACGCTGCACCGCTTTTTCACCGACCATGTCGGCAACACGATCAATACGGTGCATATTCTGCCGTTCTATCCCTACTCGAGCGATGACGGGTTTTCGGTGATCGATTTCGATGCGGTGCGCGATGACCTGGGGTCGTGGGATCACGTCTTTGCAATGTCGCACCATCACCGCCTGGTGTTCGACTGCGTGGTCAATCATGTCTCGCAGCATAGCCACTACATGCAGAAGTACAGCGAGGGACATCCGGACTACGAGAACTTCTTCATCGAGATGGATCCGGATGAGGATGTCTCGGCCGTGATGCGACCACGCACCCTCCCGCTGCTGCATGAGTATGAGACGAGCGAGGGCAAGAAGTGGCTCTGGACCACGTTTTCGAAGGACCAGATCGATCTGAACTTCACCAATCCCAAGGTCCTGATTGAGATTCTGCGTGTCATGCTCTCCTACGCCGAGAAGGGCGCCTCGCTGCTGCGCCTGGACGCGATTCCGTATGCCTGGAAGATCCCGGGCACCAGCTGTATTCACCTGGACGAGGTGCATCACCTGGTCAAGCTCTTCCGCGACGTCTATGGCGCCGCCGCGCCGCATGTGCGACTGCTCAGCGAAACCAATGTGCCGCATCAGGAGAATCTGGCCTACTTTGGCGCGGAGCACGACGAAGCGCACATGATCTATAATTTCACGCTGGCGCCGCTGATCCTGTGGAGCATTATCAAGGGCGATGCGACGATGCTCGCGCAGTGGGCCGATCAACTGGAGGTGGTCGCCGAGCATGCGACCTACCTCAACATCACGGCGACGCACGACGGGATCGGGGTGCGGCCGACCGAGAACATTCTGACCGACGCGGAGCGCCAGGAGCTGGTGCAGCATGTGCTGGAGCACGACGGCCTGATGAGCGCTAAGCGCAACAGCGACGGCACGGAGTCGCCCTACGAACTCAACATCAGCTATTTTGACGCGCTGACCCATCCGGAGAGCGATGAGCCGATCGATCTGCAGGTGGCTCGCTTCCTGGTATCGCAGGCGATCCCGATGGCGCTGGTGGGGGTACCCGGGATCTATATTCACAGTCTGCTCGGCTCACGCAGCGACCTGGCCGGGGTTGAGCGGACCGGCCGTGCGCGCAGCATCAATCGCGCCCAGGTGGATATCGAAGAGCTCGAGCGGGATCTGCTGGATGAGGCGTCATTGCGCGGCCGGGTGTTTGCCGGCATGAAGCATCTGCTGCGCGTGCGGATCAGTCGCACGGCCTTCAGTCCGGCGGTTCCGCAACGGATTCTGGACCTGGGACCGGCGGTCTTTGCCCTCGAGCGGGAAAACAAGGAGACAGGCGATCGTGTCCTGGCCCTGCATAATGTCACCGACCAGCCGCAGCCGGTTGAGTTTGGCACCATCATGGAAGGGCCCTGTATGGATCTGCTGAGTGATCTGGAAGTGCATGATGGGGATGTGGTGCTCGAGCCGTACCAGGTGTGCTGGCTGACGCCGATGGATGAGCCGGAGGCGGTCGAGGTGGAGGGGGAGTAGTAGGAGGTCGACCACGGAAGGGGACTCGGCTTCTGCGGGGGAGGATATTGACCACGGATGACACGGATGGGCACGGATGGGATGCTCGTCGTCTGCTGGGGGAGGATTCACCACGAAGGAACGCAGAGAACACAAAGAGGGACTCGGGTTCTGCGGGGGAGGATCTTGACCACGGATGACACGGATGGGATGCTCGTCGTCTGCTGGGAGGATGCAAAATCATTATGACTGGGTTGGGGCGGGATTGCAGATGTAGGCGGGACGTTTGTGTAGATAGGTTGCGAGGGTGAACGCAGGAGTTAACGATCAATTCTCTCGCCCCAGATGATCCGGGAGCCGTTGAGACAATGTGCCTGTAGGAAAGAAAACTGGCCGCGAAGCGGCCACCCGAAAAAGAAACGCCCAGCATATTCGAGAGGCCCCGACGGCCACCCTATCATAATGATTTTGCCCCCAAATGATTTTGCCCTCCCCCGCAGACGACGAGCAGCAGACGACGAGTCTTTCCTTGCGTTCCCTGTGTTCTTTTGCGGTGAATTCCCCAGCAGAACCCGAGTCCCCCATCCGTGTTTATCCGTGTCATCCGTGGTTAATTCCTCCGCAGACGACGAGAAGCAAAAGACGAGAAAGTGTTTGGATTCAGTATGAAGTTATATACCCAACTGGCGCCGTGGTGGCCGCTGCTCTCTCCGCCGGAGGATTTCGCGGAGGAGGCGGGAATCTATACGCGCACGATCAAGAAGGTGGCCAAAGGGCCGGTGCGCACGCTGCTTGAGCTGGGCTGCGGGGGCGGGAACAATGCCTGCTACCTGGCGGCCGAGTTTGAGCTGACCCTGGTCGACCGGGCCCCCGAGATGCTGGCCGTGAGTCGGCGTCTGAATCCGGAGTGCGAGCATTGTGAGGGCGATATGCGTACGCTGCGGCTGAACCGCACCTTCGACGCGGTCTTCATTCATGATGCGATCATCTATATGACCACCGAGGAAGATCTGCGCGCGGTGCTGGAGACCGCCGCGCTCCACTGCCGGGCGGGTGGGGCGCTGGTGGTGATGCCGGATCATACAACCGAGACGTTCGCCCCGACCTCGGGGCATGGCGGGAATGATGAGCCGGATGGCCGCGGCGCGCGTTACCTGCAGTGGTCGTGGGATCCTGATGCCACCGACACCACCTATGAGACCGCCTTCAGCGTCATGCTGCGCCATGCCGATGGCCACATCGAAACCCACACCGACCACCATACCTGCGGCCTGTTTCCCCGTGCCACCTGGCTGCGACTCTGTCGCGAAGCCGGCTTCAAAGCCCAGATCATCCCCTTCGAGCATAGTGAGCTTGAGGAGGGCGTATGTGAGATGATTGGTGGAAAGCGGGAGAGGTGACTGCCCGCAGATTACGCAGATGCACGCAGATGAGATGGAGATGGAGAGAGAGGGGAATGTTGCGAGAATAGGCCCGGGTGGAATACCCGCCTTCGCCAAGGCTACGGCGTGGCATGCCGCCCGAACCGATTCTCGCAACGTGGCCTCCCCGACGCTGATCGCGCCGGGTGGGAGTGGTGATGCTGGGGGTGGATTGGTTTTTGCGGGGCTGGATGCGGGGCTTTCCCGTCCCCGATCCCGATCTGCGTCCATCTGCGGGCAGCCTCTCTCCCGCGCGCGTAGTGTGCTACTTCTCCGTCATCGACCAGACTCCATCCCAATCTGCGGGCGGATTCTCGCCCAGCTGTTTGCAGCGTGCGGCGTAGATGGCGGCGGTGGGATCGGTGGGGGCGAGCGCGCTGAACCCGCTGGCGGCGCTGTCGAACTGGCCGTCGTAGTAGGCCGTCAGGGCGGCGGTGAATGCGGCGCTTGCGGCGGGATCCGCCTCGGCGGGGAGCGGCTCGAATACGCGTACGGGCTCGCGGCGGCCGACCACGCGGACGCATGAGATCTCGCGCAGGGGAATGCTATCGCCGAGCTGGGTGGCGGTATGCTCCGAGATCAGGGTGAAGGTGCCGAACTGTTTGTTGATCCCCTCCAGGCGGGAGGCCAGGTTGCCGGCGTCGCCGAGGAAGGTGTAGTCGAAACGCTGCTCGGAGCCCATGTTGCCGACCACGACGGGGCCGCTGTTGATGCCGATGCGGGCGTGCAGGGCTTTGCCGTACTCCTCCTCGAGGCGTGGCCGCATCTCATCCAGTGCCGCCTGGCAGCGCAGGGCGGCGCGCACGGCGCGCACGGGGTGATCGGGGAGGTCGACCGGGGCATTCCAGAAGGCGATAATCGCATCGCCCTCGTACTTGTCCACCGTGCCGCCTTCCTCGAGAATGATATCGGTCATGGCGGTCAGGTACGTATTGAGCAGCGAGGTCAGAGCTTCAGGTCCGAGATGCTCCGAGATACCGGTAAAGCCCTGCACATCAGAGAAGAAGATCGAGAGGTCGCGCAACTCGCCGCCGAGCTTGAGGCTGTTGGGATTGGAGACGAGGCGATCGATCACAATCGGGCTGAGGTACTGTTTGAAGGCGCCCTTGATGAAGCGTTTCTGGCGTCCCTCCATAGCGTAGTTCATGATCACGCTGCCGATCAGTCCCAGCGCCCCCGCTATGGCGGGCGCCGCCACGGGCAGCCACCAGCCGGCGTGGTAGAGCGCAAAGCCGAGCAGGAGCGGTAGGGGCAGGATGATGGCGAAGCCGAGAATGATCTGCCATACCTTGGCGCTGTGGCGGCCGGCCAAACCGGCCACCATGCCCAACAGCAGCATCCAGAGAAGGGCGGCGGCCCTGGGAGTGGTGCGCATGAGATCGCCCGCAAGAAAGTTGTCGAGCAGGGTGGCGTGCACCTCCACGCCGGGATAGACCGGACTGATCGGCGTGGAGCGCAGATCCATCAACCCCGGCGCGGTGAACCCGAAGAGGACATACTTGTCTTTGAGCACGGCCGGATCCAGGACGGGTGTCTCACCCGACTGGAGTCGCACAAAGGACTGCACCACGGCTTGCGCGCTGTAGGCCCGGTGGGTCTGGGCATCACCCCGCCAGCGCAGGATAAGGGGAGTGTCCCCCGCCGGCAGCGCGCCCCCGCCGGCAGCCGCGTGTGTCGCCAAGCCGAGGGTGGGGTAGGTGATCCCATCGTGGGTATGCGCGGGGCGAATACGTCGAATGACGCCATCCGGATCGGCATCGCCGATCACGCTGCCCAGCACGGTCGCGTTGGTGGCGACCTCGGGGATGGGCGGGCTAGCGTCACCATTCTCAAAGAAGATCGCGCCGACGAATGGGACCCCGTCCGCGATGGCGGTTCCAAGGGCCTGGTCCTGGTCGGCATACTCGGCGGGTTCACTGAAGAGGACATCAAAGGCCACCGCGCGCGCTCCGCCGGCTTTGCAGAATCCGAGAATCGCGCCATAGACCTCGCGTGGCCAGGGCCAGGCCAGGCCCATCGTTTCCGCACCCCAGTCGAGGCTGGACTGGTCGAGCAGGATCAGGGCGATCTGGTCGGTCGCCGCCCCCCGCTTCGCCATCGCATTGACGCGCCAATCCCACGTCACCGCCTCCATCCGTTCCAGCCCACCGGAGAGGTGGAGGGCCACGGCGAGGAGGGCGGCGGCGAGGCCGATGAGGGCGCCCTGGATTAGTTTACGGTGCATGTGTTGCCTCCGGCACGGGAGAGGGTGGCCCGCAGATTGCGCAGATGGACGCAGATGAGATGGGGATGGAGAGAGAGGGGAATGTTGCGAGAATAGGCCCGGGTGGTATACCACCCGAACCGATTCTCGCAACGTGGCCTCCCCGGCGCTAATCGCGCCGGGTGGGAGTGGTGATGCTGGGGGTGGATTGGTTTTTGCGGGGGTTGGTGCGGGGCTTTCCCGGGCGCGATTAGCGCCCGGCGGATAACGTTGCGGGAATTATGGGTGCGTGTATTCGCGCACACGGAATTCCCGCAACATTCCCCTCTCTCTCGTCCCCGATCTGCGTCCATCTGCGTCATCTGCGGGCAGCCTCTCCCTTAGACCCCCTTCATCGCCTTCTCAAACCGCTTCTGTCGCGCGGCCTGCTCCTCGATGGCACCTTCGCCTTCAAGCAGAAGGGCGATATCCTTGATGCGGTCCTGGGGATCGGGGTGGGTTTTTCCGAACCCCTTGTCGTCGGCCGGCATGCGGGTGTGCATCTGTTCGAGCATGGCCTCGAGGGCGCGTGGGTTATAGCCGGTGCGCTGCATGATCGTGATGGCCGCGGCATCGGCCTCGCTCTCGAGTGTACGCGAGTAGCCGCTGTTGATGAGCGTGCCGGTGATATCGGTGATGGTGCCTTCAAAGGCGGTCGTGAGCTGGGCCAACTGCTCGCCGCCCAGGTTCTTGGCGCCTTCAGCGGCCAGGATCGTGAAAGCCGAGGTGAGTCGGCTCTTCTTGATCGCGCGCAAGCCATGCTCGGCCTGGACATGTCCGATCTCATGCGCGAGCACCGCCGCTACAGCATCTTCGCTCTGGCAGCAGCGCAGCAGGCCGCGTGAGATGAGAATCAGGCCGCCGGGCGCGGCAAAGGCATTGATCTCATCGCTGTCCATGATCGCGAAGTGGTAGCCGCCGAAGGTTTCGGGTTTGTCCGACTGCGTGGCCAGGGTCTGGCCCAGCAGGTTGAGGTACTGATTGGCGGCCTTCAGATCCGCGGCCTTGTATTGACCGAGGAGGGAGGCGGCCACTGAACGGCCGATATAGTATTCTTGTTCGGGCGTAATCTGCTCGAAGGCCTTACCGGCCGCGGAGGCGGTGCGGTTGATCGACCGCGCTTCGCTGCTCGAGATCTTGCCCGTGGCGACGCCAACCGAGGTCGTGACCTTGGTGACGATATCAAAGGTCTTGCAGCCGACCAGCGCGAGGGCGAGGCCGGTGACGAGAGAGGTGGTGAGCAGAAGGCGCTTCATTCGGCACCGCCCTTCGATATCACATGGCCGGCCTTCAGGAATTTCTGCATCTGGCGGGTGGTGATGCGGATGGCCTCGATGAGATCGACCGCGGCGAAGTTGGCGTCCTCGTTCTGCTCCTTGAACTTCTCTTCGACCTCCGCGTTGAAGCCTTTGCCGGCCAGGGCCAGCTCGCCGCTCGAGGCGGCGACGTCGGCATCGGCCTCGCCGGCCTTGAGCTTGATCTTCTTTTTGGTCAGGGCCGAGCTATGCAGCCAGCCGGTCAGGGCGCCCTCAGCGGCGGTCACACGTCGCCAGGCACCGCGCTCCTCTGCGACCGTGAAGCGATCGCCGTAGGCGGCGCTGCCGACGATGGTTCCGAGGAACGAGGGCGAGCTGCGCAGGTCGCCTTTGCGTACCTGCAGACTCATGCTCACCGGTTTTGCGGTTGCGCTCGCCACCATGGCGAGCAGCAGTGTCATCATAATTGCTATCTGTTTCATAGTTTACTCCTCCATTGTTGAACCGCGATCTTGGCATAAAGAGAAGAGGGATGGGAGGGAATTAACCACGGAGGATCACGGATCCCACTTCGCCAAGGCTTCCTCCGTCGCCCTGTGGGCTATGGAGGACAAGTCGTAGGACAAGCGGGACTCGTCGTCTGTGGGGGGAATGGCTCGCGCAAAGACGCAAAGAGCGCCAAGAAAGATGGGAACCGGTCGTCTGTTGGGAAATTGACCACGGATGACACGGAGGATCACGGATGAGACTCGGTTTCTGTGGGGGGAGGGAAACTATTCTGCCTTCCTCCGCAGAACCCGAGTCCCTCCCCTTTGCGGTCTTTGCGCCTTTGCGCGAGAATCTCCCCAGCAGAAGCCTTGTCCCTCCCCATTCCCAGAAGTGATACACAGTGTGACAGTCCTGAGAATTGTGATCGGGGGCGGACAGGTGAATTGACCCCGAAAAGGGGGGATAACGGGGTGATTGTTTAACGGCTGTAAAGAGATTGTTATCAGATCGGGGGATGGGCGGGTTGGCATGGGCCATGCTTCTTAAGGGGGTGGCGCGACAGAGAGCGTCTGAGGGAGGCGGCTATGAGAATCCTGGTAATCGATGATGACGTCACGATGCTGTGGAGTCTGAGCAATACCTTGCGACGCTGGGGCAGCGAAGTGGAAGTGGCGACCGGTGCACGGTCCGGCATTCGCATGGTGGCGAATAGGCCTTTCGACGTAATCCTATTGGACTACAGAATGCCGGACCATGATGCGGTATGGTTTCTTCGTAACGCGGTGATCCCGCAGGAGACGCCGATAATCCTGATGACCGGCTTTGCCGATCCGCGTGGACTATCGGAGCTGCGGAGTCTGGGCGTCTGTGATGTCCTTGAGAAACCGTTCTCACAATCGGAGCTGCATGATCAGCTTGAGAAGCTTTCGGTCGGAACGACGTGGAGGCAACGTAAACGCGAAATGAACAGAAAGGAAACTGAGACCCAAGAGAAGGTGCACGCTGCACACGCCGACGACACGAACGGGCGGCCGTACCCATGTGGTACGGCCGCTCCACACGCCGCATGACCCCGTGATCCCTCCTACTTGTAAGGAGCCAACGGGGCGAAGGAGCTGCCATGTTCAATATACCGGGATTCTATAACTTTCAATCAGGTGGCCAAGGTGATCCCCACGTCTCGATGCTGGTGGCGGCGATCCCGGTGATGCCGGCGGATGCCGGGGGCGGCTCCGCACTCCCCATGGCGCCGACCCGTGAAGACCTGCGCAATCTCGTATTGGTCTATCATCTCTTCTTCAAAGAGCGCGATCCCTTCTGCGTGATCGTGCCGTCCCGGACCTAGCGCCGCGCCGCGCGCCACATCCGTGATTGATTCTGCCGGGTGCTCGCTCTATGATCGACGCACTGTTATGAGCGCAGCGGCGACCATCATGAATATTGTCAAGCGCGATGGAACCCTGGTGCGGTATCGGTGCGATCGTATTGAGTCGGCCATCTACAAGGCCACACACGCGATTGGCAAACCCAGCCGCAAGATGTCGCGCGCCATGGCGGCCACCGTTGAGTCCGCGCTGCTCAGCACCTACCAGGGCGATGCTGTGCCATCGGTGGAAGATATCCAGGATGTGGTTGAAAACGTGCTGATGGCCAACCAGCACATCGATATCGCCCGCGCCTACATTATCTACCGTCACCAGCGCGCCATGACCCGCGCGGCGCGGGCCTACACCTTCGAGGTGACCGATAATGTTCCCTACAAGAAGATCTATGAAGTGTTGCGCTGGAACATGGATCACCAGTGCGATTCGGTCACGGCGCTCAACCGGATCATTGCGCGCAAGGAGCTGCCCGACCTGATCCAGGCGACCGACCGGCGTTACAGCGATGAGGCGCACGCGGTGGCGGGGCGAATCCTGGAGCAGCTGGATGATATCCGTATCGTAATCATTGCGGGTCCCTCCTCCTCGGGCAAGACCACCACCATGAAGAAGGTGGGCGAAAAGCTGCAGACGGCCGGGGTGAAATTCAAGGCGATCAATATCGACCACTACTTCTTCGACCTCGAGCAGCATCCGCGCGACGAGTTTGGCGACTACGACTACGAGACGCCGCAGGCCCTGGATCTCAAGCTGATCAACACCCACCTGGGTCAGCTTCTCGACGGCAAGACGATCCGTACGCCGAACTACAGCTTCAAAGAGGGACGGCGCACACTGGATGTGCATCCCTTCACGCTGGGCAAGCAGGAGTTGCTCCTGATCGATTCACTGCATGGCCTGTACGACAACATGTCGAGTGGGGTGCCGGATGAGAGCAAGTTCAAGGTCTACATCGAAACGCTGGGTCAGTTCCGTGCGGCGGACGGCACCCTGATGCGCTGGGCCGACAACCGTATGCTGCGCCGCATGATCCGCGACAAGCAGTTCCGCCATCTGCAGCCGATGGAGACCCTGACTCACTGGCACTACGTACGCCGCAGCGAGTTGCGCCATATCATTCCGTTCATCAAGAACGCCGACTGCATCGTCAACAGCGCCCTGCCGTACGAGCTGCCCTTTCTTAAGCATCGACTCTTCCGCCAGATCGCCGCCGCGACCAATCGCTTTCCGGATGATCCGCGACGGCTGGATGCCCATATCCGCGCCAACCGGGTCTACGACTTTCTCAAGCCCTTGCGTGGCGTGCGCGATGCCTCGCTAGTCCCCGGCGACTCACTGTTGCGTGAGTTCATTGGTGGCAGCAGGTATGGATATTAGCTCCGGTCAGGGCAAGGGGTTCTTGGCTGGAGAGCTTGGAATACCAAGCTCAAAGGCCAAGAACCCCTTGCCCTGACCTTCGCTTGGGTTAGGGGGGGGGGGGGGAGGGCTGCGCATCCCTTGCCTTGACCTCTGCGTCCCCGTGCGATCAATCAGCCGTCTGCATCTTCTCAATCAGGGCCGTCGACGATTTGCCCGCGACCTCCGGTGCCAGAACCACTTTGCCGCCATTGGCTTCGACGATCTCGCGGCCGCAGACCCAGTCGGCACGGTCGCCGCCCTTGATCAAGGTGTCGGGCAGCAGTTCGCCGATTAGGCCGTCGACATGCCGTTCATCGAAGATGACCACGTAGTCGATCGCTTCGAGTGAGGCCAGCAGGAGGGCGCGTTCATCCTGGCCGACCACCGGCCGGGTGGGCCCCTTCAGTTCGCTAACCGAGCGGTCGGAGTTGACGCCCACGATCAGCACATCGCCTTGCCGGCGTGCAAACGCCAGGTAGCTGGCATGCCCGGCATGCAGAATGTCGAAGCAGCCATTCGTAAACGCCACCGTTTGCCCCGCGGCCTTAAGGCGGGCGCGCTCCACAATCATCGCGGCCCGTGACAGGATCTTGCTCTCTGGATTTCGCATAGGGGGATCGTACAAGCTGAGGGGGGCGAAGGACAACCCTGGAGTGGGACTCGTCGTCTGCAGGGGAATTGACCACGGATGGGCACGGATGGGCACTGATCCTACTTCGCCAAGGCTTCCTCCGTCGCCCTGTGGGCTATGGAGGACAAGTCGTAGGACAGGTGGGACTCGTCGTCTGCTGGGGGAGGATTCACCACGAAGGAACGCAGGGAACACAAGGAAAGACTCGTCGTCTGCTTCTCGTCGTCTGCGGGGGAGGGCAAAATCATTTGGGGCAAAAATCATGATGATAGGGTGGCCGTCGGGGCCTCTCGAATATGCTGGGCGTTTCTTCTTCGGGTGGCCGCTTCGCGGCCAGTTTTCTCTCCTACAGGCACATTGTCTCAACGACTCCCGGATCATCTGGGGCGAGAGGACTGATCGTTAACTCCGGCGTTCACCCTCGCAACCTTCCCCCAATTGACCCTCGCCTACATCTGCAATCCCGCCCCAACCCAGTCAAAATGATTTTGCATCCTCCCAGCAGAAGCCGAGTACCCACTTGTCCTACGACTTGTCCTCCATAGCCCACAGGGCGACGGAGGAAGCCTTGGCGAAGTAGGATCCGTGCCCATCCGTGTCACCCGTGGTCAATATCCTCCCCCGCAGAACCCGAGTCCCTCTTTGTGTTCCATGCGTTCCTTCGTGGTGAATCCTCCCCCAGCAGAAGCCGAGTCCCTTTCCGTGGTTTCCGTGTCTTCCGTGGTCAATGTTCCCCCAACAAAGGACGAGTTTTCCTTTTCATCGTGCATTTTGGGCCGCCTTCCGGTATACGCAGGCGGCATGACAAATGAAGTAGATAGATCGGGTGAGTCGACCATGGGGATGCTTTCGGGGTGGATGCGCGGGGCGTTCGCCCGGGCGTTTCCGGAGGCGGAGACGGATTTCGCGGATATCGGTGTGGCGGAGACGTCCAACCCCGAGTTCGGCGATTACCAGTGTAACGCGGCGATGGGACTGGCCAAGCTGCTGCGCCAGGCCCCGCGCGCGATTGCAGAGCGCGTGGCCGCCGGCCCCGAGCTGCCGGATTGCCTGGCGCGGATTGAGGTGGCCGGACCCGGCTTTCTGAATCTCTACCTGGACAGTGCGTGGCTGGCGCGTTATGTCGAGCGCATGGCGGCCGACAAGACGCTGGGTACGCCCGCGGTGGGCGCGGGCCAGACCGTGGTGATGGACTACGGCTCGCCCAATATGACCAAGCCGCTCCACATCGGCCACTTGCGCTCGCACAATATCGGATCGGTCCTCGATCGCCTGCACCGCTTCCTGGGCTACCGCGTGGTGGCCGACAACCATTTGGGTGACTGGGGCACGCAGTTCGGCATCACGATTATGGGCTATCGTCATTTTGGTGATGAGGCCGCCATGCAGACTGCGCCGCTCGAAGAGCTGGAGCGGGTCTACGTGCTCAGCTACGAGAAGACCAAGGCCGATCCGACCTGGATGGAGCAGTGTCGCGCTGAGCTGGTCAAGCTGCAGAGCGGCGACGCCGAGAATCTGGAGATGTGGGAGATGTTCATGCGGCTCAGCATGGAGGAGCTCGACCGCATGTATGCACGCCTGGGGGTGAAGTACGATGTCGTACATGGCGAGAGCTACTACCGCGACAAGCTGGCCGGGACCGTGGCCAACCTGCAAGCCAAGGGGCTGGCGGTTGAGAGTGAGGGTGCGCAGGTGGTCTTTCTCGAGGAGGAGAAACTACCGGTCTGTATCGTGCGCAAGAGCGACGGCGGTTTCAACTATGCCACCTCCGACCTGGCAACCGTGGCGGCGCGTGTGGAGGAGTTCAATCCTGACCGCATTATCTACATCACCGATGAACGTCAGCAGCTCCACTTCAAACAGGTCTTTGCGGTTTGTCGCCGCCTCGGGTTCGAGGTGGGCTTGGATCATATCTGGTTCGGCCTGATGCGCCTGCCCGAGGCGACCTTCTCGACGCGCGAAGGCAACGTGATCAAGCTGGATGCCTTGCTGGACGAAGCCGAGAGCCGCGCCCTGGCGATCATCCAGGCCTCGTCGTCCGATATGGATGACGCGCAGCAGCGCGAGGTGGCCGCGGCGGTCGGCGTGGGGGCGGTCAAGTATGCCGACCTGAGTCAGAATCCGCAAAGCCTGGTGACCTTCACATGGGACAAGGCGATGGCCCTGGACGGCAACTCGGGGCCCTACCTGCAGTATGCCTATGCCCGTATCGCGAGTGTGCGCGACAAGTATGCCGAGCGTTACCCGGAGGGAACACCCGAGACCGAACCCCTCTGCTTCGATGAGGCGATTGAGCGCGCCCTGGCCCTGCGGCTGATCCGCTTTGGCGATGTGCTCACCCGTGCCGCGCACCAGTACAAACCCAATGTATTGACCGACTATCTATACGATCTGGCCCAGACCTATAGTTCGTTCTACCAGAATGTGCCCTTCCTCAAAGCCCCCGAGGGGGTACGTGAGCGTCGGGTAAGGCTCTGTGGTGTCGTGGCGACGGTCCTTAAGCAGGGATTGGATCTGCTGGGGTTGCAGACGCTGGAACGGATCTAGGTGCCGGGGGATCCGGAAACAGGGTTGATGGGTGATTTCCGGAATGTGTAGATACGGGGGTTGGTGATTTTGAGCATCCGGTGGTGTCGGCCGCTTCGCGGCCTCAACCACCGGCTAATGGCTGTCATGCCTCCGGCATGGCTGGCGCTCGCCTCGTGACGGGATTGTGGGATGACGGGGCACACGCCCCTTCATCACCAAGACGTTCCGGGGCTCCTCCCCCTACTCCTCGGCCTCGTCATTTCGCGGGCCGCGGCGTCTCCTCTGGCCACTGCGCCGACGGCGGGTGGGACGGGGAGCATGTTCGGGGGGGGGATCTTTCTTGACCCACTCGCGCCAGTCTTCGAGTGTGGCCGGATCGCCTTGACCGGCCGCGGTGCGGATGGCGTAGAAGTCGAGGGCGTCGACGAAGGTCTCCTGTGCCATAAATCGTTCGCGTGAGAAGCGACGCTCCCCGGGCTGCTCATCGAAGCGGCGCTGCGCATCCAGGATGTGGACCAGGCGGTCGCCGATACGGCGCGGAATGCGCAGGCGCGGCATGAGGGGTTCAAGCAGCTCGCGTACCACCTCGTGACCGGCATGGTCGCCGCGCTCGATGTGTTCGGCACAGCGGACCTCGAACATCCCGTAGAGCAGCACCGCGAAGATGAGTTCCGCTTTGGGCGGGGCATACGGATCGCCACCCTCATCAATCGCCTTCAGGAGGGCCTCGAACTCGGCGGCCCGACCGCGGCGCGCTTTGATAAAAGCGGTCAGCTCGGGAAAGAGGACCCCCATAACCAGTGAGCGTTTGAGCCAGGCGAACGAGGCACTGCCGGCGCTGTAGCCAAAGAAGCGGTAGAGCTCCTCAAGCAGGCGCGGCGGGGCCGCGGTGATGACTTCGGCCGCGTTGCGGCGCAGCGATCGCCAGGTGCGCGGTTCAATGTTGAAATCCATGCGTGCGGCAAAGCGGATCGCGCGCAGCATGCGGATCGGATCCTCCTTGAAGCGGATATCCGGGTTACCGATACAGCGGATGGTGCGCTTCTGCAGATCCTTCAGCCCGCCCACATAGTCGATCACGCTGAAGTCGGCGATATTGTAGAAGAGGGCATTGATCGTGAAGTCGCGTCGATGCGCATCCTCCTCCGGCGTGCCGAAGGTATTGTCGTGCTTGTGAAAGAATTCACCCTTGGCCCGTTTATCGACCTCCGGTTCGCGCCGGAACGTGCTCGTCTCGATGATCTTCTCACCGAACTTGATATGGGCCAGGCGGAAGCGGCGGCCGATCAGGAAGGCGTTGCGGAAGAGTTTCTTGATGCGGTTGGGATGCGCATCGGTTGAGATATCGTAATCCTTGGGCTTGCGATCCAGCAGCAGATCCCGCACGCCGCCTCCCACGAGGTAGGCAATATGGCCGTTTTTGTGCAGCCGGTAGAGCACCCGGACAGCGTCCGGATCCATATCATCGCGTGACACCTGATGCTGATCACGACTGTAGACAACAAGTTTGGTCCGTTTCATAGGGGGAGAATGTTACAACCTATGGGAGCAGGTTGCGAGCGTTATTGGGAACTCGTCGTCTGCCGGGGGATTAACCACGGATGACACGGATGGGCACGGATCCTACTTCGCCAAGGCTTCCTCCGTCGCCCTGTGGGCTATGGAGGACAAGTCGTAGAACAAGTGGGGACTCGGGTTCTGCTGGGGGAGGATTCACCACGAAGGAACGCAGAGAACACAAAGAGGGACTCGGGTTCTGCGGGGGAGGATATTGACCACGGATGACACGGATCCTACTTCGCCAAGGCTTCCTCCGTCGCCCTGTGGGCTATGGAGGACAAGTCGTAGGACAAGTGGGGACTCGGGTTCTGCGGGGGAGGATCTTGACCACGGATGACACGGATGGGCACGGATGGGATGCTCGTCGTCTGCTGGGAGGATGCAAAATCATTATGACTGGGTTGGGGCGGGATTGCAGATGTAGGCGGGACGTTTGTGTGGATAGGTTGCGAGGGTGAACGCAGGAGTTAACGATCAATTCTCTCCCCCCGCAGAACCCGAGTTCTTCTTCTTTGTGTTCTCTGCGTTCTCTTGTGGTGGATTATCCCCAGCAGAAGCCGAGTCCCTCCCCCCCTTTGCGCTCACGCCCCGGCGCGCAAGCTTGGCGCACCTTGTCCTCCATAGCTCGCAGAGCGACGGAGGATTTGCGCGAGAATCTCCCCCTTGCAGACGACGAGGGCGGTGTTATGGGCGCGCCATATGCACCACGGTTTCGAAGCAGGCGGTGCGGGGGAACATATCGAAGAGTTTGACTTGCTTGAGGGGGAGCGAGGGGAGGGCGAGGCGGGTCAGGTCGCGCGACAGGGTGTCGGGGGCGCAGGAGACATAGATCACCTCGCACGGGGCGGCGGCCACGAGGGCTTCGCAGATGCGCTGTTCGAGGCCCGAGCGCGGCGGATCCAGGATGATCAGCGTATCCTCCATCGGAGAGGCCGTCAGCATTTCGTCGAGACACTCCTCCACATTGCCGCTCTCAAAGGAGACATCCGCCAGGTCGCGCGCCTTCGCATTCTGCTGCGCGGCGTGGATGGCGCGTTCATCCGAGTCGATTCCCCATACCCGTTTTCCGGCCAGTCCGGCCACCAGCCCGAACACGCCGACCCCGCAAAAGAGATCCAGCACATGTCCGCATGTTGAGGCCTCGATGAGGCCTTGCACATGTTTCACCAGCAGGTCGGCCACCGCGGGGTTGACCTGGTAGAATCCGCTGGCCGGAACGGTCAGGTCGCCCACGGCCGATTTTTCGGTCAGCTCTCCCGACAGCCGCTTGATCCCGCGCACCGCATCCAGCACACCATCCGTCTCCGTACGCCGTAGCGTCACCGTCGCGCTCCTGCGCAGCGACTGCAGCCAGCCCTTCTCCTTCTTTCCGGCGCCGTCAGGCGCCATCCGTGTAGATCCGTGTGATCCGTGGTCAGTCTCCCCCTCTGCCCGCAGCTCTGCCAAGCGCGCATTGATCGCCTCATGGGCGAGTAGACAGCGGGGCACATCCAGGACCGAGTGGTTATTGGCGCCGACATAGCCCAGCACGCGTTGGCCTTGATAGGTGCCGCCGTGCAGTGTGATCTTGTTGCGGTAGCCCAGCGGTTGGGGGGCGCCGACGGGGTCGGCGAAGGGAACTGTTTCGAGTTTGGCCATACGGCGCAGCAGCTCCTGTAGCTGCTTCTGTTTGAGGCGCACCTCCTCCTCGTAGGCCACATGCTGGTAGGCGCAGCCGACGCAGGGGAAGCCGGGGGCATCCGGATCGCTGGAGGCGCGCAGGGCGAGAGGGCATTCGGGTGTGATGCGATGGGGGGAGGGGGTCACGATCTCCAGCAGCTCCGCATCCGCGAATCGTTTGTGGGTATGCGTGATGCGTGCGCGCACCGTTTCGCCCTCAATCACGCCGGGCACAAAGATGACGCGCGCGTCATCGCGTGCCACCCCGCGTCCGCGGTATCCGATATCCTGGATAGTGAGTTCGAGTTCGGGGTGGACACCTTCAGTTTTGGTCTTCTTGCTCATGGGTCGGGTCCTTGGTTCTTCACTGTCGTATTACTATCTGCGCCACTTCTGCTGTCGATTAGGGGGGACGATTAGGGTTAACGATTAGGGTCGAACAGGTGGCCCCTAATCGACCCCCCTAATCGATAACCCTAATCGTCCCCCGCTCGTCCTTCCCCGTCCCATGCGTCGCTACTGTCTGCGCCACCATCGACGACCCAGGAAGGGTACTCGGTTCAGGCCCACGGCGTCACGCAGCATCTTGCCGAGTTCGACGCCTACGACCCAGGGCGATCGATCATAGGGGATGGCGACGGAGGGAATCATGCCCGGTGTGTGCTCCATGTGCCGGGTGGCACGGCGGCGGGTGCGGCGGATGTGAAAGCGCGAGGTGGCCAGGGCGATGGTTTCCACATCCGGCCGGGCGCGCAGGATCCGCGCCAGGGCGGCTACTTCCAGGTCGGTGCCCAGCATACTTGTCGTGATGACCTCCACTGTGATGTCGCGCTGGATCTCCTTGAGGGCCGCCACGAGGGCTTCCAGGGTCCACTCCCCCGTGGACAGATTGCGCTGTGAGCGGCTTGACCAGCGGTTCTTGCTTGAATCGATGGCCAGGAAGATGCGGTCGGTCTGACCGCCCGCCGCCAGCCACGCGATCAGGCCATCCAGCCGCTCGCGATCATGCTGTCCGCTCAACACATAGACCGCATCCACGCGTTGCGTCGTCGGCAGCCAGCTCGCACGCGCCTGTAACCACGTCGCCGCCGGCCAGTGTAGAATGGCTCCTCCCGCCCCGATAAGGAGGGCGGTGGCAAGCAGAAGTGTGAGGCGTCGTTTCATGGGTGGGGAGGATAGCATGGAGTTGGGCGGGAGAGGTAGAGTTTAAGCGTGGGAGTGCTGTGTCATTCTCCTTCTTGTCTTCACATGAGGAAAAGGCTAGCTTGCGAAGCATGCACAACATGCTGCCCGTGATAACGAATAGCTGTTCGGCAGAGATACCATGCTAAAGAAAGCTATAAAGAGTCACATACTGAAGCATTTCGGAAGGCTCCAGCGGAGCTACGAGAATGCGTCCCCGACTGATTGTGGAGGCGTTAAAGGTCTTACTCTTCCAGATTCGGTTATCCTTCAAGGACGACCCACTATCGACATCCCCGAAATGGTCTTGGCCGGAGGCATTCCTGCAAGAGTAATAAAGACCGCCGAACAGATCACTTCTGCGGATGCAAAAGGACTGCGCCGCTGAGTTCCATGTTGTGCAGGGAGAAAGGAATGGACATGAGATACGCTGCACTATTTGTCAGTGTGCTGCTCGTCGCTTTATCGGTGGACGCCAAGGACAGCCCTCTGGACCACGTTGCCGAGGGGCTCTCCACGATAGCCGGAGATACGAAACCAGTTGCGTCCGTCAGGCAAGAGGGCCGCGGTGTCACATTGTCATACAATGCCCGGACCTTCATGGTGCATTCCTCTGACAAGCAGGGCCGCCGTTCCGGGGAAGCCCACAGGACCGTCGGGCCAAGGCATGATGGATTGATTGTCCGAGTAAGCGTGCAGGACGGACCCTACGCGGGTGCGGCTAAGATCCCGCAGGACCTGAGCAGGCCTTATTGGACTACATTCGTCAACGCCTATTCCATTGCCAAAGGGACTCAACACCTGCACGTCAACATTCTCTATGGGAGCCGAACCGCCCCGGGCCTCATCAAGAGCGTGAAGGAATTGCTGAACTCGGTCAAAGCCAAAGCATGGGATCCCAGTCAGACCGTTAAAGATTTCTTCCTTGCAGCGAAAGAAGCTGACTTGCATACGATTCGCGACTCTGTAACACAGGATTTCTGGGAGAAGAAAGGAAAGGAGATAGAGACCGATCTCAAGAACAGAGGCCGTGGTGACTCCGAGTTGCTCCAGCACCTGAAGAGAATCGACATCATCGACAAGCAGATCGCTGATGGCACAGCATCGATTAGATACGAGATCATCTTTCTCGACCCTGACGAAGGTTCTGTCAAAAGTCTTATGAAAAGCGATGAAGGAAAAACTGCGGGGCGACAGGGAGGTCGGAGCGCATAGGAAG
>JABGQM010000007.1 GCA_018648805.1 Verrucomicrobiota bacterium | reverse complement strand
CCTTGCTCGAAGCCGAAAAAGGGTTCCGAATGCTCAAGAGTACGCTCGGGCTGCGCCCCAACTTCCACCAGCTCGAAAAGCGAGTGGACGGGCATATCTTCATCAGTGTGCTCGCCTACCACCTGCTGCGCTGGATCGGTTATCGGCTCGAAACAGCTGGTGACCAGCGGGAATGGCGCACCCTGCGCCGGTTGCTCGGAACCCATGTTGTCGCGACCACCCGGCTTCCGCTCGAAGGCGGGCGCGAGGTATTGATCCGCAAGCCCAGCCAGCCGGACGCGGAACAAGAGCGGGTCTACGCATTGCTGGGGATCGATTGGAAACGCGCTTTTCCGACGCGCAAAACCGAGCTGAAACGATAACGACTTTGTAGTGCCACAGAAAGTCCGGTCGTTGATATGCAACGACTTACGCGTTCGGATGAGAAACTTGGGTTAGGCCCTACCAGCAGCTCAACACAGATGTCAAGGGCGAGGGATGCGGTATCGGCCTAGCCTCCTGCGCCAAGATCGTCAAGCTGCACGGTGGGATCATGGGCGTCAACCCCACGCCCGACCAAGGCGCGACCTTCTACTTCACGCTGCCGGCCTCTGCCCCGGCGCCGGGTTGAGGACAAGTTCTCGTGAGCGTAGACGCCGAGGTGAAGCACCCGGTCGAGGAGGCGGTCGGCACGCCTATACCATTGGCCGGTTCTTCCGGATTGTCCGGATCCCGGCGGTCCAGGCATAGACATCGACCTTGTTGCGGTCGGCCACGGTGGTGACGGTCTGCATGTCGCCATCATCCAGCGGATCAATAACCACGAGCATATCAATTTCGTGCGTATGGATCTCGTTCTCAAGCTGATCGATCCCGCCATGCACCAGCTGGCCGCCGACATAGCGGCCGTGCAGCTGCCGGTTGTTGTCGATATACCCCACCACGTGTGCCACGGACTCATCGTTGGCCAGCCGGAAGCCCTGGTTGATCAGGAAGAGTGTCGCCTGGGTGCTGCTGGCTCCGATCAGCAGCAGGCGGCGGACCGATTGGGAGGCCGTTCCGCGCGTACGGCTGCCCGCCATGGCATCCAGGATGGCACGTGGCAGGGAACGCAGCCCGACAATAAGTGTGACGGACAGGCTGCCATGCAGGATGAACTGGAGAGCCAAGTCATGCGCATGGATGATGAGGGTCACGGCGTTCAGGCCTGTGGCCACGAGGGTGCCCGCCAGGATCGCAAAGCCCAGCAGGATGAACTCCGACATGCGCGCCCGGCTCCACACACGTGAGTAGGTTCGCGCCATAAACATGCAGAGGAAGGGCAGGCCCACCCAGACCGGAAGCTGATCAACCCAGAGCGTCTTCCACTGGTCAAAGGAGTCGAACGTCCCCGCGAAGCCGGTCGCAATCGCAAGGGCCCCACCCAGCGAGAGCACGTCGATGATGGGATAAGCCACGACCCCCAGCATGTGGTTGCCGGGGCGGTGCAGACCTTGGATCAGCACCTGGCCGCTGGTCCACAGCTCGATCGATGCCAGGTGTCGCACCACGAGGTAGGTGATCGCCACGAAGGCGACAATATAGATGCCGGTCGCATGCGAGTTGTACATCATGCTCAGCAGGCCCACACTGACCAAGCCGAGGGCGAGGGCGTAGAGCCACCCGGCGGCACCGCGATGGGAGAGGCCCGCTCTGAGGAGGCGATGGTGGACGTGATCGACATCGCCGCTAAAGACGTGGGCCTTTGTCTCTACGTTCGTGCGTTCGTCTTTGCCCAGCATGCGGCGCATGGTGCGCCGCCAGATGGCCAACACGGTGTCGAAGAGAGGAATCCCCACGGCCAAGAGCGGTACCGCGATCGTGGTGACGGTGGTCAGCTTGGCGCCGCCCGAGCTGAGCGCCACGGAGGCGAGCAGGAAACCGAGGAACATGCTCCCGCCATCGCCGAGGAAGATGGTGGCTGGATGAAAGTTGTAACGCAGAAAGGCGAGACAGGCCCCGATCAAGCCAATCAGCACGAGGGCATCTGTGGGCATGTGGCGGATCAGGAAGGAGCCGGCCAGTCCGATGGCGGCAATCAGGGCCAGCCCGGTGGCGAGTCCATCCATGCCGTCGATCAGGTTGAAGGCGTTGATGATGACGACAAACCAAGCCACGGTCAGGAGCATATCGACAACGCCGGGCAGGCTCATGCCCAGGATCGCGCCGATGCGCATATCGAAATGGAAGGCCAGCAAGGCGACCACGACCTGGCCCGCCAGTTTGACCACCGGTTTGAGATCGAACATGTCGTCGAGCAGCCCGATGCAGAGCAGCAACGTAGAGAGTAGCAGGAAGTGCCACCACCACACGGCATCCAGCACACCCACAAACGGGGCCCACGGCAGGACAAAGATGGCGAAGCAGGCGACATGGAAGCCGAGAAATACGGCGATGCCGCCCCAGGTTGCCGTCGCGGCTTTGTGCACGTGGCGTTGGCGCGGCTGATCGACCATGCCGATGTATTCGGCCACATAGCGGACAACGGGGGTCAGCGCGAAGGTCACCACGAACCCGGTGAGGAGGACGAACGGATATTTTAGAAGTACTTCGAAACGCATGATGGATGCCTAGCTCTGCTCTGTCTGTTCGATCAAGTCACACAAACGGTTGCGGTTGCGCTTCGCATCAAACTGTTCCCGCGCCAGGCGTTGTGCGTTGGCGCCACGACGGCTGCGTTCAAACGGATCGCGCGCGCTCTCCAGTGCAGCCTGTATGCCGGCCGTGTCATCCTGGTCCACCACCCAGCCCGCCTCGTACTGCTCAATCCAGCGGGCCGGACTGTTGTCGCGACCGCCCACAAATAAGATCGGCCGGCCAAGCTGACAGATCGCCTGTACCTTGCTGGGTATCATGCATCCTTCCCACCGTTTGTCGAGACTCATCAGGTGCACGTCGGCGGAGAGCAGGTGTGCGGCCAAGTGGTCGGCGTCAGCGTAGGGCTGTAGCTCCAGGCCGGCTTCAGGATGCGCGGCGGCAAACTGCTCTACGTCGCCACGGCGCCTGCCGCCGCCGGCAAAGACCCATCGCACGGTGGGGTCGGCGGCGGTCGACTGGGCGGCGGCCAGGAATTCACCGAAGCGGTGCCCGCGGCCCATGTTGCCGGAGTACATCATGACGAGGTCCCGCGCTTCCCATCCGCGTTCGCGGCGCAGGGCCTGCGCGGCATCGGCATCAGGCGCGGCGGCGGCGAGCGGCCATAGTGGCAGAGCTTCCACGTGGCGGCCACCGGCATAGGGCATTATGCGCGTAGCCATATCATCACCCAGCCCCACCGCGAACACGCCGCCGCCGATGGCGTAGCGGGCCAGCCCGGCGAGTCGCCGCGCCGGCCAGCTTGCCGGGCGCAGCATGCCGTGGGCATACAGCACGTCCGGATAGAGGTCCATGATCCAGTGACCATAGCGGGTCGTGCGCCTTTTGAAGGCGCGGGCCAACGCCCCGACGAAGGGCGGCGTGGTGAGGCAGAGGATGAAGTCCGGCACGGGCCGCAAGCGCCGCAAGCGGATCGCCAGACAGAGCAAAAACCAGGCGTAGCTGAGGGCGCGCAGAAGCAGGTAGCGACGACTGACATTCAGGCCGCCCACGCGCTGGACCTCGACACTCTCAATCGTTTCGCAGGCAGGATACTGACGGTCGCCGTTGTAGGCGCTGCGCGAGACCAGGACGGTCACGCTGTGGCCGCGCACCACGAGTTGGCGCGCCAGGTCGTGCAGGTAGCATCCGGTCGGCGCCACATCAGGTGGATAGAACTGGTTGAGCAGCAGAATATTCATGAGCGATGTTTGTGGTTGATAGGCCTGATCCTTCCACACTGAGCCGATGGTTGGCTAGGCAATTGTAGTGGCATTGGCTTTTTCGGTTGCGGATTCACTGCTCAGAGGCCACGATTCGTGCCATGGTATATGACAGTGATGGGCTCCCTCAGTTAACGTTGGGTGTGGCACATACGGTAGAGCCATCCGCTCCCCTTTCCTTTGCACAGGAACGGTTGTGGCTCATCGAGAAGGCCATGCCGGGCACGCCCCTCTATAACCTGCCGTTTGTCCTGAAGCTGAACGGCCCGCTGGAGCCGGAGGTCCTGCGCGCCAGCCTTGAGGCGCTCGTGGCCCGTCACCCGGCCCTGCGAACCACCCTTGAGGTCCAGGGCGACGAACCGATGCAGCTTGTGGCCCCGCCTATGACGCTGGCGTTGCCCCTTGTGGACTACAGTGATGAGGCCGATGCCATCGCTCAGGCTCACCTGGAAGGGACGCTGGCAGAGGATGCCAACGCGCCCTTCAACCTGGCCGTGGGCCCCTTGTTCCGGGCCCGGCTGTTCCGCATGGAGCCCGAACGGCATGTCTTGGCCTGCACGCTGCATCACGCGGTATTCGACGGTTGGTCGCGCGGCATCTGGTTGCGTGAGCTGGCCGCGGCGTATGCGGCTTGCGCAGAGGGGCGACCGGTGGTGCTACCTGACCTGCCGCTTCAGTATACGGACTACGCACGGCGTCAGCGTGCGCGTCACAGCGAGGGTGTCCTGGACGGGCAACTAGACTATTGGCGCACCATTCTGCAGGCACCGTTGCCATTACTCGAGCTGCCGCTGGATCGTTCCCGCCCGCTGCAGCGCACCCATCATGGCGGCATCCGGAATGGGCATCTGCCGCCGGCCCTGGCGGATGCCCTGCTCGATCTTGGACGGAAAGAGGGTGCCACCCCTTTCATCGTCCTCCTGACGCTCTACGTCGCGCTGCTGTCGCGCTACGGCAATGCCCACGACCTGGTCGTGGGGTGTCCGGTCGCCACTCGGATGGATCCGGAGTTGGTCGACCTGGTTGGTTTCCTGGTCAACACGGTGGCCATTCGCACCCGTATCGAAGGCGCGCCGTCATTCCTTGACCTGCTGGGTCAGGTGCAAGGGATCTGCCTGGATGCCTTCAGCCACATGGAGGTGCCGTTTCAGCATGTGGTCGAAGCTGTGGCCCCCCCAAGGGACGCCTGCCTAACCCCGGTATTTCAGACGCTGTTTACGTTTGAAGATAGCCTGAACGAGCCCGACCGTCTGGGCGATCTCAGCGTCACGACGGCGTGGGTCGAGCGCGATGCGGCGGTGACCGATCTGCTGCTCACCGTGGAGCGCAATGCTGCCGGCCTGGATGTCGCGCTGACGTACAGTCGCGACCTTTTCGAGGATGCCACGGCCGCACGCATGGTGGGGCACCTGATCACGCTCGCGGCGAGTGTTGTGGACGCGCCGCGTGCCCCGCTGTCGGGTCTGTCGCTGTTGCCGCCGGACGAGGCGGCAAAGATCCGGGCGTGGGGGCAGTGCGAACGGGCCTACCCGCGCGATGCCACCATCGATGCTCTTTTTGAGGAACAGGCCGGGCGGACCCCGGCGGCGGTAGCCGCCGTGTGCGCCGGTACGGACGAAGCGATTTGCTACGGTGAACTGAACCGGCAAGCCAACCGGCTGGCCCATGCCCTTGTGCGATCTGGTGTCCGGTCTGGCGACAGCGTGGGGATTGGCCTGGCGCGCTCGCCCGAGCGGCTCACGGCCATCCTGGCCGTCCTCAAGGCCGGGGCGGCCTATGTACCCCTCGATGCGGGTTATCCCGCCGAGCGCCTGGCGCTGATGGCCGAGGATACCGGCATGCGGCTGATCCTGGGAGAGGAAACGATGGCGTCGGCCACCGGACGGCCCGTGCTGACATGGGCGGAGGCCATGGCTGGGGCCACCCTCAGCGCGGAGACCCGGCCGGAGAGCGGGCACGATGCGGAGGCGCTGGCCTACATCATGTATACCTCCGGGTCGACCGGTACTCCCAAGGGGGTCGCCGTCACGCACCGCAACGTCGTGCGACTGGTGAAGCAGACCAACTATGCTGTGCTGGATGCCACCACTCGAATGCTGCACATGGCCCCGCTGACGTTCGATGCGTCGACCCTCGAACTATGGGGACCGCTGCTCAACGGGGGGCGCGTGGTATTGCTGCCCCCCGCCACGCCCTCGCTCGAAGCGATCGGTGCGGCGGTCCGTATGCACGGGGTCAACACGCTCTGGCTCTCCTCCGAGCTGTTTCGGGCCATGGTCGACGAGCGGCTGGCTGACCTGCACGGTGTGACACAACTCCTGGCGGGTGGTGACGTGCTCTCTGCGGAGCATGTCCGGCGCGTAGTGGATGGGGTGGATGGGTGCACGGTGATTAATGGATATGGGCCGACCGAGAACACAACATTCACCTGCTGCTGTCCACTCACCGATGCGGCCGCTATCGGCGCGGCCCTGCCCATCGGGCGCCCGATTGCGAATACGTCGGTCTATATTCTGGACGCCCGCCTCCAGCCGGTGCCGGCCGGGGTGGCGGGTGAGCTGTGGACGGGTGGCGATGGCGTGGCACGCGGCTATGTCAACCGGCCGGAACTGACCGGGGCACTGTTCAGGGATGACCCCTTCAGCGATCGTGCCGGCGCGCGCATGTACCGTACGGGTGACCGGGCTTGTTGGCAGCCCGATGGCCAGGTGGCCTTCCTGGGGCGGATGGATCGCCAGGTCAAGATCAGGGGCTTCCGCGTCGAGCCGGGCGAAGTGGAGGCGGCGCTGGCGGCCTGCCCAACAGTGGCCCAGGCGGCCGTGCTGGTGCAGGCGGTGGGCGGCGGTGAACGGGCGCTGGTGGCCTACTATGTGCCGGCCGCGGGTGCCGCCGTCACGGCGACCGTGTTGCGCCGCGCCCTGCGCGAGCATCTCCCCGATTACATGATGCCGCGCACCTTTGTTGAGATGGGCGCGTTGCCGGTGACGCCCAACGGCAAGCTGGATCGTGACGCCCTCGCGGCGATCGGCGTGGCGGGGGGTGGAAGCGTGGCTGAGAGCGCTCCACCGCAGACCGTGGCGCAGAAACTTGTGGCGGCGGTATGGGGTGAGCTGCTTGACCGTGACACCTTCGACCTGCGTGACAACTTTTTTGACTGCGGGGGACATTCGCTCTTGGCACTCCGCGCGGTTGCGCGTATTCAGAAGCGGTGCGGCGCCGTGGTGGCACCGCACGATATGCTGATGGGCACGCTTGAGCAGGTTGCGATGGCATGTGACCCCGCAGGCGAGAAGGCTGATTCCGTCCACCGTGGCGGTATCGTCGCCCGCCTGAAGCGCCGTCTCGGGCGGCGCGACAAGGAGCGTGAGTGATGCGTCTCGTATGGGTATGGTTCTGGCTGGTGGTTGCCGCCGCACACGGCGAGGGGGTCTCGACGAATGGCGTGGCGCCCGCACCGGTGCCCGCCTTGAAGCGTGGCGATGTCGTCATCTTCGTCGGCGATTCGATTACGGCGCACGGCAAACGGCCGGGCGGTTGGATTGAACTGATGCAGGTCGCGATGCTGACCGACTGGCAGTACAGCGATGTTCAGCTCGTGGGACGGGGCGTCGGCGGTATGAAGCTGCGGGCGTTGCGGGACCAGTTTGACCGCGATATCAAGTGGCCCAACCCCACGGTTGTGGTTATTGAGATCGGCATGAACGATCTGCTGCAGCCGGACTACGAGGATTCGCCGGCCAAGCGCGCCCTTTTCGAGCTGGGGTACAGCGATCTCATATGGCGCACCCGCCAAAACGGGGCCGCACCGGTTCTGGTGACCCACACGCTCTACGGGGAGAAGCGGCCGGGAACCAACACTTTTGACAAGCGGCTGGACGACTACTCGGCCTTGATCAGGGCGATCGGGCGGAAGAAGCGTTGTGCCGTCATCGAGTTGAGACAGCCGTTTCTGGCGTACGTCGCGGCCCACAATCCGGAGGATCTGGCGTCAGGCGTGCTGACCACCGATGGGGCCCATTTCAACGCGCGCGGCCACCGCTTTATGGCCGACCTGATGCTCAAGGCTTTTGGCGTGGCGCCCGTGGCGGGAGCTCCCGCCGCAGAGAACCCTACGGCGAGCGAAAGGGCCCCATGACCTCTTTCCTCTTTGGCGATTCGGCGGAACCGTTGGTGGGCGTCTATCATGCGCCGCATGGGCGCGCCCTGCGCGGGGCGGTCCTGCTCTGTTCGTCGATCGGGCATGAATACATGCGTGCCCACTGGATGCTGCGGCGGCTGGCGGATCGTCTGGCGGCGGTGGGATTCGGCGTGATGCGCTTTGACTACTTCGGGGTGGGTGACTCCTCGGGCACCGATGGCGAGGGGCGGCCGGCACGCTGGCAGGCGGACAGCCGCCTGGCCATGCAGGAGCTGCGCGACATGTCCGGCGCCACCGCTGTGGCGCTGGTCGGGCTGCGTTTGGGCGGAGCGCTGGCGTACGAAGTGGCCACTGGCGAGGCGGATATTTCGCACCTCGTTCTGTGGGATACCGTGGTCCGGGGGACGACCTTCCTTGATGAGTTGGCGGCGATGCAGCAGCAGCATCAACGCCTGCTTACGGTGCATCAGGCCACAACGTCCGGGGCGACGGAATGGCTGGGCGCGCTCTATCCTGCCGGCCTGCAGGATGAGATCAGCCGGATCGACCTGCTGACGGCCCCTCTTCCGGCCGCCGTGGGGCAGGTGCATATGGTGACCTCATCGCATGACGTTTACTATGGCCAACTCCATGATCATCTGGCCGCCCACGGCGCCGTGACGGTTCATCATGTCAGCGAGGCCGGCGGGTGGAGTAACATGCGTGATTTCGAGTGTGCTGCGCTCGGTCGTGAGGCCCTGGATAGGACGGTGCACATTATGGAAGGAGGCGCATAGTGGCACCGCTGCGGGCTCTTGAGCGGTGCGTGGTGTTCGGTTCCGAACAGCATTTGCAGGGCATGCTGTGTGAGCCGGCGGGCGCGCCCCCCGGATCCGATGTGCCCGTGGTGTTAATGTGGAATGTGGGACCCATTCACCGCGTGGGCCCTTATCGTATGAACGTTGAGCTGGCCCGTCAGCTGGCGGATATCGGGGTGCCGTCGTTGCGCTTCGATCTGACCGGGTTGGGCGATAGTGGGACGGCGCGTTCCGAACACCTGACACGTGATCGTGCCGTCGCCGATGTGCGTGAGGCGATGGACTACCTGGCGCAACGCTGTGGTACCACCCGCTTCGTGTTGGTGGGGCATTGCTCTTCGGCCGATAATGCCCATCGTGCGGCCGTGGCCGATAAGCGGGTGCAGGGGGCGGTTCTGATCGATGGGTACAGCTACGTGACCTGGCGCTGTTGCATGCGGCGCTACGGCCTGTTCCTTCTGAACCCGGACCGTATTCGCAACCTCATTGTGCGTACGCTGCACTGGGTCGCAGGCTGGTTCGATCGCGGCGGGGCGGCAGCCGCGGGCGAAGAGACGGCCTTCGCGTGGCAGCTGCCGCCCCATCACGAAGCCGCGGCCGATCTCCAGGCCCTGGTGGATCGCGGGGTTGAGTTGATGTATGTCTTTGCGGGCCAGTATCACCGCCGCTACAACTATGCCCATCAGTTCTATGACATGTATCCGGGGGTCGCGATGCGGGACCGCGTGGTGAGCCATTTTATGCAGGACTGCGACCACACCTTCTCCGGGGTCGCGGGCCGCCGTCGCCTGATCGGGCTGATCAGGGAGTGGGCGGCCGACCGATTCATGGGCTGACCGCCCAGGGCGGAGATACCTAAGCGAAATCCGGCAGCGCGAAGGTGTCGAGCAGAATTCCAAACGTCAGCACAATCATCAGCCAGTCGTCTTCGAAGGTCGTGTTGAGCGAAAACCCGGGCTGTCGATAACGCTGCTTCAGTCGCTCGACCGTGGCTGGGTTGAAGTAGCCCTGGCGGCGAATACGTTCGGTCGAGAGCATATCCTCAATCCACGCTGTGTTCTGTTGCAGCAGGTGCGGACTGCCCGGGGCGACAAAGGCGAACTTGCGCCGGTTGACGATGCTGTCGGGCACGTGGCCGCGGGCGACACGTTTCAGCAGCGACTTCTCTTCACCCTCCTTGAGCAGCAGTGATGGAGGCAGCGTGGTGATGAGCGTGATGAGGTCGAGGTCGAGGAAGGGATAGCGCGCTTCGACCGAATGGGCATAGGCCACGCGGTCGCCATGATCGGAGAGCAGGTGATCGGCGAGGCGCAGCTTGCAGTCGAGGTAGGACCTGCGGTGGAACGGGTGCAGGGCGGCCAGCTTGGCGGTGTTCAGCAGGGGGGCGGCGGTACAGTCAATCGCGCTGAACTGTTGGTTGATGCCGTCGGCATAGAGCGCCTGCTTGGTCTCGCGGTGCGCATAGTAGTGCTTTTCGTAGAAGAAATGGGGATCCCCCCACAGCCGCTCCTGCAGCTCCTGCTCCAGGAAGTCGGCCGCATCCGCCGGCGCAGCGCCCTGGCGCTGTCGTTCTTGATCGAGGCGGTAGCCGACGTACCCGCCCAGCAGTTCATCTGCGCCCTCGCCGGTGAGGACCACTTTCATGCCGTTACGATGTACAAACTCGGAGAGGGCGAGGGAGCAGGTGTTGTAGGACTCTTTGAGCGGCATCTCGGCGTGGTACACGATGGCCTGCATGCGTTCACTGATGGCATCGGTGTCGAACGCTGTCTCGTGATGGGTGCAGTTGAGGCGTTCCACCATGGCGTGTTGGTGCACGCCTTCATCGATGGCGGCATCCGGGAAGCGGATCGAGAAGGAGTGGCGCGTCGCGGGGGAGAGCCGGCCGATCAGGCTGGCCACCAGCGAGGAGTCCAGTCCGCCGCTGAGGTAGAACCCGACCGGTACATCGGCCTGCAGGCGCAGGCGCACGGCTTCGCTGAGACGCTCCTCGAGCGCCTCTGCGGCGGTGGCCTCATCCCAGCTATGGTCAATGGCGTCGGCGGCCGGATAGTCGAGATCCCAGTAGTGGTGCAGTGACATCTCGCCATTCTCCACGAGCAGGAAGTGTCCGGGCGGCAGACTCTTGACGCCTTTGAAGAGGGTTTGCGGGCTGACCAGGCCGGGAAAGGTCAGAATATGATCGAGCCCCTTCGGGTCCACGGCGCGCGGCATGTCCGGGTGGGCCAGGAGGCCCTTGATCTCGGACGCAAAGAAGAGCGTATCGCCGACCCGGGCATAGAATAGCGGGGCAATACCCATCTGATCGCGTGCCAGAACCAGGCGCCGCCGCGCACGGTCGTAAAGGGCGAACCCGAACTGGCCGTTGAAGTGTTGGATTCCATCCAGGCCGTAGTGGCGATACATCGGGATGATCACCTCTACATCGCAGCGGGTCCGGAACGGGTGGCCGCGGGCCTCCAGGCGGGCGCGCAGGTCGAGGTGGTTATAGATTTCACCATTGCAGACCGATACCAGGTCGCGACCATCGCTGAACATGGGCTGTTGGCCGTGCTCGATATCGACAATCGCCAGGCGCCGGATGCCGAGCCCTACCTGGTCGTCGGTGTAGTAGCCCTCTTCATCGGGCCCGCGATAGCGGAAGGAGGCGGTCATGGCCTGCAGCGTGTCCTGTCCGGGGGGCGGGCCGGGCGCCAGGTTGTAGATGCCAGCTATGCCACACATGGCGTTGCGTTACCCTTTCTCTACCATCAAGGGAGGGAGTCGCAGATACTCGCCCATGGTCCGCTTCGATACAATATCGGCAAAGACGGCTTCGACCTGGGAAGCCGTAAGCTCCGTGGCCGTTGCGGTTTGCTCGATCGTGTAGCCGCTGTTCTTGCAGAACAGGCAGAGGTCGAGCATCTCAAGTGGCATGGCGAAGTAGAACTCTTCCTGCGTCTGCGTGAGGGAGTAGGTGTCCGTCGTAGGGGTTTGGTCGATCAGTGTTTGGGGCAGTCCCAGGTGGCGGGCCAGCTGGAACACATGACTCTTGTAGAGGTGCGCAACCGGTTTGAGATCGGCCGCCCCGTCGCCATTCTTGACAAAGAAGCCGAGTTCATACTCGAGGCGGTTGGGGGTGCCGGTTACGGCGTAGTGGAAGCGGTCGGCGTAGTAGTACTCCAGCATCTTGCGTGTCCGCTGCTTGAAGTTGGTGGCGGCAACGACCTGCATCAGCACGTCGATGGGGGTTTCGACCTGCTGCTGCGTTCCGTCGGGTGCTTCGACCACAATGGAGAAGACGTGACTGTTGCCCGTTTCAAGCAGGCCTTCGTTGACCAGTTTCGATTTGTAGTCGGGGCCGTAGTCGGGAATCAGCGATTGGATGGCTTCATCGCGTCGGCGGTAGCAGCCGCACCCATCCAGGATCGGTGTGATGTTTTCGGTGAAGACGCGGATACCGAGATGATCGGCCAGCAGCTGTGAGAGCGGGAGGGTTTGTTCGGATGAGTCACGCTCGGGAAGCATGAGCCCGATCACATGCTCACGACCCAGCGCCTCGACGCAGAGGGCGGCCACGACGCTGCTGTCGATGCCGCCCGAAATCGCGACGATGGCCCCGCGTCGGCCCAAATCGTAGTGCACCTGGGTGCGGATAGCTTCCGTGGTTTCAGCGATGGCGGCTGGCGCGTCCAGCTTCATCAGCTCGTGCACGTCTATGAATGGCTCTTGCATGATTCCCTCCGGTCTAGCCCTGCGCATCAATCCAGGCAGCGAGTTTCTGGATGGTTCCCTGTTCAAAAAGGACGCGTAGACTGGCTTCGACACCAAAGGCCTTATATATTTCGCCGACGGCCCTGATCGCCTTGAGCGAGTCGCCGCCGAGCTCTACAAAGGTGCGGTCGGCCGCCACCTGCTCACTGCCCAGTAGTGCGGACCACACGGTCGCCAGCCTGGTTTCGGTCTCTCCCTGAGGCGCCACGAAGGCGTCGTCGGCGTAGAGAAGCGCGGTTGGCGGCGGCAATGCCTTGCGGTCGACTTTGCCATGCAGGTTGAGTGGCAAGGCTTCCATCTGCACGAAAAGGGTCGGCTGCATAGCATCCGGGAGGTAGGCCGATAGGTGTTCGCGCAAGGCATCGGGAGTGAGCGGCACGGCCGCCGTAAAGTAGGCCGCGAGGCGGTCCCCGGTCCCGTTGTCGTTGCGGATCACGGCCACGGCGGCTGTGACCTGCACATGGCGCCGCAGGTGGGCTTCGACCTCGCCCAGCTCGATGCGGATGCCGTTGAGTTTAACCTGATGGTCGAGGCGTCCGATAAACTCGACCGTCTGGGCGTCACGGAGGCGGCCCTGGTCGCCGGTGCGATAGACGATATCATTCGGGTCATGGGTCAGGGGGTTGGGGATAAACGCCGCGGCGGTTAGGGCCGGGTCGCGGTAGTAGCCGTGGCTGCGAAAGGGGGTGCGAATATAGATCTCCCCTATCACGCCCGCATCACAGGGCGCGCCGTCGCGTATGATCAACAGCTCCGCATCATCGATAGGACGGCCCAGCGGGATAATACCCGTGGCTGTATCGGGGAGCTTTTCGATGCGATAGAATGCCTTGGCCAGGGTGGTTTCGGTGGGTCCGTAGAGATTGACGAGCTCCACGGTCGTGCCCACGACAGCGCGCCAGCGGCGGACGTCATCGGCGTAGAGTGGCTCACCCGCCAGGAGGATGCGCTGCAGGGCCGGGAACGTGGCATGGCCGCGCGTTTCCAGCTCGCCTATGAGCAACCGGAAGAGGGAGGGGACACAATGCACCTGGGTCACGCCCTCATCACGAAGCCAGCTGACCAGTCGTTGCGGATGCAGGCGTGTGTCGGCATCGGGGATACAGAGCGTTCCACCGGCCAGGAGCGGGACGAGGATATCGCGCAGGCTTACATCGAATGTTGGTGCGGCCAGCCAGCTGACACGACAGGCCGCCCCGATGTTGAACTCCCTGATCTCCCAGTTAATGAACTGGAGCAGACCGGCGCTCCGGCCGGCGACGGCCTTGGGTTGGCCGGTGGAGCCCGAGGTGAAGAGCAGGTAGCCAGGCTGATGGGGATCCGGGTCGATGGGCGTTGTCTGGCCGGGGCTGAGCGTGTCGATGGACCGTAGTGGCACCTCGCTGCCGGCGGCAGCCAGAGCGTGGCGGGCAGCGTCCTCGTGCGCGGCGGTCGTGAGTATCAGGGCGGGATCACCTGTCGTGAGGATGTGGGCCAGGCGCCGGGTCGGCGTATCCATGGCCAGGGGGAGGAACGTGGCGCCGGCGCCGGCCACGCCCAACAGTGCGGCAACGTAGTCGCGCCCCGCCGGCATCCACAGCCCCACGACACGTCCTGGCCCCGCACCGTCGTCAGCCAGACCGGCGCTGATGGACGTGGCGTGCTGCTGCAGCGTGGTGTAGGTCACCACGCCGAATGGATCAGAGATGGCCGTCCGCGCTGTGTTCTGATCGCTGACACGACTAAAATGATGCATGATGGAATCCAAGGCACACCCTCTCTCTAAAGCGAACACTTCAGGCTTGGCCGAGTGTAGGACATCCCATGGGGTAGATCAAAACAATAGACTCGACGCTGGTTCGAGCGACTGGCTAGGATACATCCAGCGTCGTGGCGGTCTGTTGACCGATCACGCTCAGGGCGGGCCGACCACGGAGGATAGGATGAGTGATGGAGGCGTACCGGAAGGCAGTGACCGCTTTTCACTACGGGACTGGCGGCAAGACAGTGCCAAGCAGAAGATCAAGCGTCTGATCGGTGCGGTGTTGGTGCGCCTCTTTCCCCGCCGGGCCGCCATGCTGAGGGAAAATAGCTTCACGCACCATGGTCGTCGGCTCTCGCTCTTGAATCGGATGATTGGCGCCGGGATCGGGTACGGGGCCCTACAGGCCGGTGACTACGAGACGTTGGGTGAATATCATCGTAACTTCTGGGGTGGACAGCATGCCAAGGCCTATCACGATGATGCTCCGGAGCGATTCGAGTCAGTCTTTTTGCGCTACTATACGCCGCTGATAGATGAGCTGGAGCGCTGCCTGGCCACGCGCGGTGGGGTGCCCACACTGTGCGAGATTGGCTCGGGCGCCGGCCTGATGATGGACTACCTGGCACGGCGTTTTAAAGCGGTCAAGCGGCTGATTGGAGTCGATCTGGATGCCGTCACGACCGCCGCCGCCCGACAGGCTTTTCCCGATCCGCGCATGGAGTTCGTTGCGGCTGATGCGCTGGACTATATTGAGCAGAACGGTCAGCCTGACTGGGTGTTCCTGACGCAGAACGGCGTACTGGAATACTTCCCTCCGGATGCACTGGACCGCTTCTTTCGCCTGGTGGCCGGGCTGGCCCCGGCTGCCGTGGCGCTAATCGAACCGGTGGCACGCAACCACGATCTGGCGACCCGTACAGAGTCCACGCCCTATGGCCAGGAATTCGGGTTCTCGCACAACTATCCGCACCGGCTGGCCCAGCATGGATTCCAGGTGCTGTATCAGCACGAGGAGAGGGTTTTCGGCATGCGAACGCTTATGATTCTGGCAACCATTGACCCGGGGGCTGAGGCATGAGATGGATCATCCTGCTTCTCGTTTTGGGTGTGGGTGCGATTCTGGCCGGGTGTGGCCGGCGCAAGGAGGTCGTGCCCCCCTCGATCATGCCGGAGCAGCGGCATGCTCAGGATGTGACGCTGCCCGGCGGCAACGTGGTCGCAAGCGGTTACCTTCTCTATCTTCCTGCTACCTATGCGCAGACGGATGCGGCATGGCCGCTACTCATGTTTCTGCATGGATCGGGTGAGTCGGGGGCGGATCTCGATCGGGTCACCACGCAGGGGTTGCCGCGTCGCCTGCGGGAGATTGAGCTGCCCTGCGTTATTGTGGCGCCGCAGTGTCCACGCGAAGATGACTGGACCTTCCCCGGCCAGCAGCAGCGGCTGAGCAACCTGATCGAGACGATGGCCACGCGCTACCGCATCGACCGGCAGCGGATCTACCTGACCGGTATCAGTATGGGCGGCTATGCCGTGTGGGACCTGGCCATCACCCATCCGCACCGGTTTGCAGCGATTGTCCCCATCTGTGGGCGGGGGCAGCCTGGCGCGGCCGAGCGGATCAGTCATCTGCCGGCCTGGGTGTTTCATGGCGTCAAAGACGAGCTGATTTCGGTCGATGTGTCACGCCAGATGGTGGAGGCGCTGCGCGCCTCCGGATCAACCGTCAGGTTCACGGAGTACCCCGAGGGTGGGCACGATGTCTGGACGGAGACCTACCAGAACCCAGCCCTGTTTGAGTGGCTGTTCGAGCAGCGTCTGCCAGATGCCGCGTTGCCACAGCCCTGAGGGTCGCGCGGATTATGGAGCAGGAGGGATCTTCATGTTAGTACCTGCGACAATGCCGCCTCTGACAACGGATGCTGTGGCCTCCACGGCCGTCCGATTCGAGGTGAGTTCTGAGGCGCGTGCCGTCGCGGCGATGCATGACATCGATGTCCCCGCGTGCCTGCACCGGGCGGTCGACAAGCGCCTCTCAGAATTTGTGGCGGGTCGCTACTGCGCCCGCGAGGCACTCCGTCTGCTTGGCATCGAGGGGCCGCACGCGGTCGGTATGCGCCCTGACCGTGGCCCGGCGTGGCCCGCCGGTATCGTGGGCTCGATCACGCACACCATGGGGGTCGCATGGGCGGTCGCGGCCAGCCGACAGGCCATCCGTGGGATCGGGATCGATATCGAGACCATTCCTGAGGCCCATGCCGCCCGGCAGGTGGAGGCGGTGATCCTCACTACCGCGGAGCGGGATGTTCTGCTGCCGATCACACAGCGGTGGGGCGTACCGACGGCCATCGGGCTGGCCCTGTCGATGAAGGAGTCTCTCTACAAATGTCTCGCCGCCAAGGCCGCGGCGCCGCTCGAGTTCAGGGATGCCTCACTTGTGGGAATCAATCAGCGTGACACGTCGTTCCGCATTCGGTTGAATCCGGCGGTCATGGCCGCCTGGCCTGACGGGTGTGAATGGAGCGGTCGCTTCGCGATTGAACCGCCCCATGTGTACACGGTGATTGAGCAGAGAGTGGAACCCGATCGGGAGGAGTGAATCTGCATGAATGTCTGTTGGCTTGTTTCAGATGACCGCGGCGGGGGTGTGGTGTCGGTGGCGCTCTCGTGTGTGCGCCAGGCGCATGCCGCCGGCCACCGCGCCACGCTCCTGCTCGGATCTCCCCCGAGCGGCTGGTTGGCTGGCGAGGACCGCGGCGGGGCCGTGATCGATTCGCTTAATCTGGCGGTCGGGGCGGCCGAGACGCCCCGGGCTCTTCTGCAGTGGTTGAGCGTGCATCCCCAGGATGTGCTGGTCTTCAATAACTGCCCTGAAGCCGAACCCGCCATTGCCTACCTCCCGTCGCAGGTCCGCTGTATCTATGCCGTTCATGATACCGCGCGCCAGTACTGGATCGCGGCCCTCAGGACGCAACGGGATCTCGATGGAGTGGTGCCCGTTTCGCACGTTGTGGCCGACCGCTTCGGTTCGCGATGGTCCTCGCCGGAGACGTTGCGTGTGATCTATGCGGGTTCACGGTTCCCCCCGGCGCCGACCTCGCGTGACAGGCGCCCAGAGTCTATTCTGTTCTGTGGAGGCGACAATGCCGCCAAGGGCGCCGACGATGTGGTGGCCCTGTGGAAATGTCTCGAGCGGGAAAACCAGGATGTCGAGCTGCATTGGTATGGGGACATGGAACCCGAATTCGAGCGTCGCGTTCGCGCGCTTCCCGGGAGCGCGCGCATCCACCTGTACGGGCGCCGCCCGCGCGAGGAGATCTTCAGCAGGGCGGGGCGCTGCCGTGTGACGCTTATGCTCAGTCGTGTCGAGGCCTTCGGTATGGTGACGGTTGAAGCCATGAGCATGGGCTGCGTCCCTGTGGCATGGGACATCGCAACCGGTACCCGCGAAATCATTCAGGAGGGTCAGACGGGGCTGTTTGCTCCGTTGGGCGATCACGCGGCGTTGTGGCATGTCGTACAAAGCGCCATGCAGGCTCAGCCGTCGATGTGTGAAGCCGTCATGCGACGGGCGCGGGAAGATTTTGGGGAGGCCACCATGTGGCAAGGCTACGCCGCGTTCCTGGCCGCTCTGGCCGATCGACCCCGGTTGATCCGTTCCGGCCGCGACGGGTCACTCCCGACCTACCATCCGCCTCGCCGTTACTATCAACTGCTTCCGGCGCGCTGGCGCGTGGCTATTCGCCATGCGGTTGGCCGCTGTCCGCGCCTGGGCTACCTGGTGCGGGACATGCGGGGGTGGTAGCCTCTGGTGGCGGAGCTGAAAGAGTGCTGAAGGCCAGCAGGCAGGCCGCCACAGCGAGACACCCTTCCCCCAGTTCCATGCATCCGTTGGTCCATGGCCCGGCCAGATCTGTTCCGGCCTGCACCATCAGACTACCCGCCATGCCCACCACCAGGATCAGCGTATCACCGCAGGCGCGGTCGTCGTTTTTCGATAGGGCCCTGGTCGCCGTAAGGGCGCCGCACGTTGCATAGGTCAGTCCGACCGCCAACGTGGGTAGCAGCCACTCCGGGTTGCAGAGTACGTAGCCAAGCAGGCAGGCAATCGCGATGAGCGGAGTGGGTGCGCGGAGATGCGTCCGGGCTTCGTATAGTCGCCTGACTCCTCCGGACAGCAGGCAGGCTGCAGGCAGGCAGATGCCAAACAGAAAACTGCCGAGAATGGCGATCTGTTGGCTCAGTCCGGTCGACACGTTGTGCAGGTTTACCTCCTCCTGCATGTTGATGGCTCGCAATCGTTCGGGCGTCTTCAGGTCGAATACCCTCTGGCCCCAGCTGATCTCCTCCATCCCCACAACCAGCAAGGCCAGCCCGAGCAGTGCCAGTCCCCCGATGGTTGTCCAGGGCGCATGGCGCTGTTTGGCCTTGCGGGCAGAGAAGAAAGCCGCCACGCCGCCACCGATGAACAGCAGAGCGGTGAGCCATTCGATGAGACAGTCTTCCTGCGTCAGACTGTCGAAGCGCGCCGGGGAGGCGATGCAGACGGCCACCATGGTCAGCACGATGATCAGCTGTATGATTATAACGTATCGGTACATAGTCAGGCCTCCTGTTGCCCTTTTTGAATGGCGCTATTCGCTAAGTAGAGAAATCGTATCTGCCTGGTCAGGCGGAGTCGAGTCCATATCTGAGGCCGCAACGCGCCCCCGGTCACAGCGGAGGATC
Source organism: Verrucomicrobiota bacterium (assembly GCA_018648805.1). GTDB lineage: Bacteria > Verrucomicrobiota > Kiritimatiellia > UBA8416 > JABMPJ01 > JABMPJ01. The sequence goes on along the minus strand of JABGQM010000007.1, from coordinate 95,314 downwards.
AGGGGCGGGTGCAAACGAAGAATGTGGGAAAGAAAGGAATCGTGGCTGTCTTTCCTAATCGTAATCGTGCTCGTAATCATAATCGAGCCATGTTGAGGTCATTCTGATTACGATTACGCGTAGGATTACGATTACGAGACCAATGATTAGTGGCTAGACATTTCTCCATCGAGAAAACTGAGGGAATAGGGCTTTGAATCCACGTTCTGTTACTTTTCCCCACTTCTGTCGTTTGCACCCATCAGGGGATATGCTCGATCCTTGCGCTTCTGGTTCCGCTCATGTAGCCTCTACCGTCTGCAATCGTCACGGTCTTCACGCGGGAGCCACTGAATGAATATTGATCAGCTCAATCTGCGGGCTTATCGCCAACAAAAGCATATTTGCCACTATACTGATCACACCCTGCAACCGGCTGAGGCGCGCATTGTGGTGGCGCGAACCCGAGGAGCCGGAACGGGGTCATGAAGCGACGCCTATTGCTCCTGTTCTATGCGCTGATGTCGATCCTGGGCATCTTCAGAGTCTTCTATTGGCTGAATCGGTATAGACGATCGCAGATCACCTTTCACAATGTGCTGCCGGATGCCCTGCTCGATGGAAGCCCGGATCTGGGCATGTGCCATCCGGTCAGCGTGTTCGAATGCCAGGTGGCCCTGATCGGTCGCCGGATGGAGCTGTCAGCGATCAATGAGGGGCCATACGGACCGCTCATTACCTTCGATGATGGCTACATCAATCAAGGCGAAGTGGCCGCGCCCATCCTGGAGAAACATGGGATGCGGGGGCAGTTCTTCGTGCCCCTGGAGTCGATCGAGAATGGCGTCACGCTGGCGGTGGATCAGCTACAGATGTGGGTGAGCTATGCCCCCCCCGGAACCTATCAACTGCTCGGTCAGACCTGGCAGATCGACGATGCGGACCGCCCCGCGCTTTGCGCGACGCTCTTTCAAGAGCTGCTGCGCCATCCTCAACAGTGGAACACGCTCTCAGCGCAGTTGGATCAGGCCTTCCCGCTGGCGCAGTTAGCCCTGCCTGAGGCGGTCCGGCGGTTGCGGTTTGTGCCACTGGATGGTCCGGCGCTCAAGGCGCTGGCCGCACGCGGACACCACATCGCCTGTCACAGTTGGGATCACCATCCGCTCGCCCTGCTGCCGGACGACCTACTGCAATCGCAGATGCGACAGTGTTGGGAACAGCATGGCCAGCACTGCAATGATCATGGCTTCTGCTACCCCTTTGGTCGTCCGGCCGAGGTCTCTCCCGCCGTGGCGCGGGCCTGCAAAGAGGCGGGGTTCAGCCATGCTTTTCTATGCACGCCGACCCGCCCCTCTCACTATGCCGGACTGGAGACGTTTGCGCTGCCGCGGATCAGCCTGCCGTGCCTGGAGACCCATACGTTCATTCTGGATGCCAAGCTGTCCGGGTTTGAGACGTTTGTGAAGCGCATTCTGAGGAGTGCATAGCATCAGGCCGCTGTGCGATGGGCCTGACCGTATGAGGGTGATGTCAATCCGATGACAACAACCAGTGTAAAGACGCACCTTGATGAGAGCACGGCCGCTCTGCGAGCCGATCCCTCCCTGCCCGCGCCATCCTTCTCTGAGCTGGCCGCACTGGCACAGCTCCAGGACCTGCCCCTGCGCTATGTCCAGGTCCGTGAAGACGATAAGGTCGTGGGGTGTGCCGTCTGCTGTGTCGAGGATGGCCGGATCCATGGTCTCCACTGCAAATTGTACCGCCTGTATAGCGGGAAACTGCATGACTACAAATGGGTTTACCTGTCGCACCCGGAATGCTTCCAGCCGTTGCTTGATGCGGCGCGAAAGGATGCACGGCAGGTGGGGGCGGACCTGGTTGTTTTTGATGAGTTTGTCTCATCGGTTCCACTCCAATCCCTTCCCGGCGTTAAGATAGACCGCCTGCAGATCTTTGATGCCACACAGGATCCTAAAGGGTGGGCGGGACTCTATGGCCGAAAGAACATTGTCAAACTGTTGAAACGCTATGCCAAACGGGATTCCTATTCAGTCCAGATTACCAAAGTGGACGAGCCGTCTGTCAGTGAGTTGGGCCGTCTTCACCGCGAACGCTGGGGGTATGACGGCATACACAGTGCGTTCGCATCACCTCAGCGGGTCGCTGAATATCTGGTCTGTCCCGAAAACAAGACCCTGCTGCAGATCTTCTACGAGGGTGAAGTCCTTGGGGTGCACTACGGAATGATATACGGTAAGACCCTGCTCTGGCATACACCCGTCATCAACATAAAACAGTTGAAGACATCTCCGTTGCGACTGCTGTTGCCGGAGACCGCGCGGTTCTGTGAACAAGAGGGGTTGGAGTGTATGGATCTCGGACTGGGAGACGAAACATACAAACGACGGTTTGCCAATGCATATCGTGAAATCGGAACCACCTACGTGGCGATAACGGCCAAGGGGTATGTGCACAACTGTTTTTGCGGATTACTGAATCCAAGCGGTCTCAAACAGAGCCTCATAGCGATGCGCGCCACACTCACCACCGCGTGGATGCACATGGCGACGTTCGTGACCCGGGTGAATGAATACAGTGTGGGGCCGCCTCTGTGCGACACGGGATCAGACCCCGGGTTGGCGTTTCACGCATTATACACATATGGTGACTTCGTAGACTTTATGCGCGCCAACGATCTGCAAGTGAAAAAGAGGCATTACAGCGCATTCAGAGAGAGCAACGTCGTGTACCTGGTGGCCGACGCAGACGGGATTGTGGTGTGGGGCAGGGGCGACACACAGGACGAGACGATGATCAGCGCGATCAACAGAGGTGTCCCCACGGCAGGGCGACATGTGGTGTCGGGAGTGGAGGCATACCCGGACAGAGAGGATGTTGCGGCCATGTATGCCAGGCTGTTCAACGGCATCCTCGAAGCGACGAACGGTGAAGCGGTGGTGTTGCTTGTGCCGGCCAGAGAGGGGTTGCTCAATGACGCCGTGGTGCGTGCCGGCGGAACACGTGTGGCAACGCATACCCATTGGAGGACACGGCAGGTATGAAGAAGTTTATTACGGCCGGGCTCTGTCTGTTGTTGGGGTGTGTCGCACTTGAGCTGGTCTGCCGATTCCTGATAGGGCTTGGCGACCCGCCGCTCTACGTAACGCACCCGGCCATTGAGTACATGTTGAAGCCGAGCGCTTCCTACAGACGCGTTGGCAATGTGTTCAAGACCAATCGCCATGGTATGCGATCCGACGATATGCCCGTGCCGAAAGAAGCCAACGAGATCAGAATTCTGGTTCTGGGTGATTCAATCGTTAATGGTGGCCGCCCGACGGATCAAGACGAATTGGCCTCGGAGATCATCAAGCATGAGCTGAGCGACAGGCGGCGTACCCCCGTTGTCGTGGGCAATATCTCGGCCGGAACATGGTCGCCCCCCAATCTGTTGGCCTACATTAGGGAATACGGCACCTTCGATGCTGACCTGGCCGTGATCGTGCTGAACGGGGCTGACCTCGATGATGTGCCGTCATTCGGGCCGCTCAGTCCGCGGAAGCATCCGACCCGCAAGCCCCTCAGCGCGACGGGCGAACTCGTGTTCCGCTATGTGCTGCCACGGGTGGCGGGACTGGTGAAGCGATCGGAGGATGACCGGGACGGCGATCGGACCGCTGCGCGGGAAAGTTGTATCGCGGCACTGGAAGGGCTGATTGAGCAGTTGCGGGCCGACCGGTGCCGGGTGTGGTTGTGCTACCATCCCTTTCGTGACGAGCTCGATGCCGACGGCACCTTTTACCCGGCCGAGCCTTTTGGGGCCATCCGCGACATCGCGCTGCGACAGGAGGTGCCGTTCACCTCGTTGGCGTCACGCTACGGGGCGGCGGTGCGTGAAGGGATCCTGCTCTACCGGGATGGGCAGCATCTCAATGCGGCGGGGCAGGCGCTGCTGGCGGAGGAGATGTTGCGGGTTCTGTCGGACCCACTGTGACCGCGGCATGCCGTTGCTCGATCTGTTCGTAGATACGGATCATCAGGTACCCGAACACGATGGGAAAGAACACCTGTAGCGTGATGACGCGTCCGCTGTTGAAGGTGAGACCCAGCCCTACCAGGAAGAGACAGGCGCGCACGACTGAATGGCGCTGGGTCCAGAACATCGCCAGGATGCCCGTCCACAACGACATCAGGAATGCGGCGGCGACCGGCCCCAAGACATAGCCGAAATTCTCGACCCCTTGCCCCACCATGCCGGGCGTAATCAAGGATGTGACCAGATCTTTGCCCTTTCCCCGTGTCCGGCTGCCGCGTGCGATGGAAAACTCAATGCCGACCGTGGGCTTGCCGTGCCACCAGGCGCGCGGGATAAAATTAACCAGCTCGGCGAAATAGCCGCGTCCCCAATTCACGTCATAGGTGCCCTTCTCGATATAGTGATTCATGTAGCAGAGCTCCTTAAACATATCGAGGCCCCGGTGTTTGCGGGTCTTGATGAAATCGCTCGATTGGCGGCCCTCAACGATCTCGACAAAGGTCTCGGCAACGCCGCCGGAAGTGCGTGTGGCGATGACCAGCTTGAGCCAAAGGTTCAGGGCCAGGAAGAGCACCAGGACGGTGGCAACACGGTAGGCCAGACGGTGCCGCGAAAACAGGAAGAAGCCGCATGCGGCAGGAACAACCAGGGCGAGTATGACACTGCGCGCATAGCCGACGAGCCAGAACGGCCAGGCCAGCGCCACCATGATGCCCGCCACTATCCGTGTGCGCGGACGGCGCGATAGAATGAAGACCACACCGAGCATGGCGGAGAAAAACTGATGGATAAAGGCACCCGTCGCGATCAGGAATCCGGTGGCGCCACCGAGTCGGTCACGCCCCCACAGGGGCACGTGACGGCCGGTCAGGTATGGGAACAGCGAGGCTTTCAACGGCCAGCCGTTGCGGTACTGACTGATAAGGAAGATCACAACCCAGCCGATCGCGGCAAACCAGAGGGCCATCGTGATCTGGCGCTGGGCCTTCTCGGTTTCGAAAATATCGGACTGCTCAAAAATGAGCCTGTCGTCCTCGCGGCCCCGCACAAACCAGCGCGATACCTCCTTGCAGAGCAGGCCATAGCTCACCAGGAAGAGTATGACTTGCCATAGCGCTCTATGGATGACGCGCTCGGGAAAAAGGCTTGAGATGGGTCCGATCCCGGTATAGACAATATCCCCCAGGTACCAGACGGTTGTCGTCCCGAGCACGGCCAGACAAGGCAGTGCCCAGGAGGAGCGACGCTGATGCAGGGCATAGCCGGATAGGAGGGCGATCAAGAGGCCGCATGCCCAGAAGAGAAGCGGAAGACTTTCGGTGTCAATACCTGTACCGTTCATGGTCTGTCGTGTGCTCCGGTCATAGGCTCGTGCGTTTCGCTTCGAGAGGGGCTCACGTGGCGGGGCCGACGCGTGGACGCTGTTTGATCGGTTGGGCCGGGTTGCCGCCTACGATGGTCCATGGCGCTACATCGCCTATCGCCACGGCGCGTGCCCCCACGATCGCCCCGTCGCCGATCGTGACGCCCGGGCCCACAAAAGCATCCGCCGCGATCCAGGCCTGCTTTCCGATTCGAATCTCCTCACGCTTCAGCGCAAAGGTGGGGTCGGTGTAGTCATGCGTGCCGCCGCAGAGATGTGCGTTCTGCGAGATCACGCTATCGTCGCCGATCGAGAGGGGGCCCAGGTTGTAGATCCGGACATGGTCGCCCAGCAGGCAGCGCTCGCCCAGGGCCAGTTGCCAGGGCATCTCGATCCAGGTGGAGGCCCGCAGGGCCGTACCCCGCCCGACGCGGGCGCCGAAGGCGCGCAGGATGGCCGAGCGGACACCCGTGAGCCGCCAGTGCGCGACCTTCCACAGGGAGAGCCACACCAGTCGCCAGAGAGCCCGCCGCACGTAGGTGACGGGCGAGTAGGGCCAGCGTTCACGTTGCGAATCTGTCACGTTCTTACTCCCTTACGCAGGCTGGTGCCGCCCCGCCGCCCAGGACCCAGTCGTAGACGCGGTGCATCTGTTCGCCTATCACCGACCAGGTGAAGCGGGTCTGCACCAGTGCCCGGCCCCGCTCGCCCATGAGGCGTCGTTCGTCGTCGGACTGGTCGACTATACACGCAAGGGCATGCTGGGCACCAGTGGCATCTGCCGTCATGGCCAGGGCCGCATCGGCGGCAAATCCTTCGGGGATGTTGCAGTGGCGGGTCATGATCACCGGCAGTCCGTATGACCAGGCTTCCAGGATGGCGGCCGGCATTCCCTCACTGAAAGAGGGCAAGACAAACGCATCGGCGTGCGCAAAGGCGGCGGCCTTCTGATCACCATGCAGCGGACCGGTGAAGAAGAGGCTTGAGCTGATGTCCAGCGCGGCGGCTTGTTTGGTGAGCATAGCGCGGTGGCCGCCCTGGTCCCATCCCGCGATAACGATGCACCAGCGATGCCGGATACCGGGTCGGTCCCGCAGCAGCGCGCGCCAGCCCTCCAGAAGATGGGGCAGCCCCTTCTTGGGATGCAGGCGTCCCAGGAAGAGGATGACGTGTCGGCCATCGGTCTCGACCGGCCACGCTGGCGGGAGGCTCTCGCCGGGTTCTGGCAGGTCGACGCCATTGGGTACGATGCAGATGGGATGGGTCAGGCCATAGGCGCGCATGGCCTGGGCTTCCGACTCGCAGAGGGCATGCAGGCAGGCGGCCTGCTGCAGGTGGCGGCGTTGAAAGACCGCACCGGCCAGCTGTTTCTTGAGGCGTGCGTTGGTCAGTGCCCACGGATCCAGCATGCCGTGCGGCGAGACCAGGTAAGGCCGCTTGGACCTCGTGGCCCAGCCGGAGCAGGCCATGGAGGGGTATTGCCACAGGCCATGGCAATGGGCCAGATCGGGATTGAGTTGGTTGAGGCCATGGCGGTAGCGTCGGGCGTAAGCCAGCGCGCGTGGGGGCAGGGGGCTGAAGAGGTGGAGGTCCAGTCCGTCCCAGGCCGAACGGTCCTCCTCGCTGTGGGCATCGTGCACCCCCAGTACACTCATCCTAACCCCGCGCCCGTGCAGGGCCTGTGCCAGTGCGCGCGGCGCCATGAACAGCCCTCCGGCCAGTCGCGATACGGAAGATTGGAGGAAGGCCGCGTGCATGGGGATCACTTTCGCATGAGGCGTTGCAGCAGGAGACGATCCATGGGGGTCAGCCGTGGCACCGGGCGTGCCGCCGCTATGGCCGCCGCCTGCATCAGTCCCTCACCAAAGCGGGCGGCATCCCACGGCGCCACCACATCCCGGCTGGTGGTACCCATGGCCGCGAGGTTCATCTGACCGCCCGCCATCCTGGTCATGAGCGCGGCCAGTTCGTCAACGTTGTGGGGGTCGAAGATGAAGCCGTTGCGTCCGTTCTCTACCAGCGTGGCCGCGCAGCCGCTGGGCTCCGACACCAGGAGCGGCAGGCCGGCCGCGGCGGCTTCGTTGACGACCAGCCCCCACTGCTCAACGGTGCTCGACTGAATGAAGGTCTGCGCCAGTCCGTAGATGGCGGGCAGATCGCCGTAGCCTGCAAAGCCGGGGAAATGAACGGCCGCCCGCAAGCCCAGGTCCGTGGCCTCGGCCTCAAGCCCGGGGCGGAGGTCGCCGTCGCCGCACAGGACGAGGTCCCAGGGCGCATCCGTGGCCAGCTGGCGGTAGCGCGCAAAGGCGTTGAGTAGCCCGCTGAGATTCTTTTTGGGGATAAAGCGACAAGAAGAGAGGAAGTAGCGGGAGGGCAGTCCGAGGGCCTGGCGGCGTGCATCCGCATCGGCGCGGGCGGCATCGGCACCACGGGCAAAGTGGGCGTTGTCGACCGTGTCGTACCCGAGGGCGACCCGCTCGGCCGGCATGCCTAGCTCGGCCAGGTAGCTCACGTGGGTCGGGCCGCCTACGAGGCCGGCGCCGAAGCGGCTGACGAGGCGTCGCTTGATGGCCTCGGCCACGGGGCGTCGTGTGGCGTCGATGCGGGCACTTTCACTTAAGAGGACCGAAGGCAGGCCATGCTGTGCGGCCCAGTGCAGGCCGGCCAGGGCCTCGCCTGCGATCCATCCGGGCAGGGCGACAACGTCGGGTGCCAGATCGGATAGGGTGGTGTGGACGGCCCGCCTCATCTCAGCCGACGTGATGGACTGGTAGTCGCGGCCCTCGAACAACGTTGCCCTGGTGAAGTCTACCCCCCCTTCGACCGGGTCCCAGGCGTAGAGGGTTCCGGTACGGGACACTTCAATACCGGTCACACGGCCTCCTTCAGCCGCGGCGCGCTTCCCTGCGGCCTCGAGGCGCGCCACATGATAGGCGCCAAAGCGGGCGAAAAGAACAGCGATATGCATCAGGACCCCCCTTCCTTCGACCCGCGGCGCGCGCGCCAGGACGCTATCCCCGTGGTGATAGCGCCTCGAAGATTGTCACGATCGGCCCCTGTCAGCGAGATAAACCAGATGCTGGGCAGGTAGACCAGGCCGCACAGGGCGAACTGCACAATGATCTGAAACAGGCTCTTCGGCGTCCAGGCATGTAGCAGGAGGACACAGGCACCGGCCAACGGAATAGCGCCCAGGAATGCGCGACCCGCCCCACGAAACAGGATTCCGCATCCGAGTGAGAGTTCACGGCACAGGAAGTACGGCAGGCAGATCACTTCAAGCAGGAAGAGCGAGATCAGACTGCCTGTGGCAATGCCCAACAGTCCCATGCCCGCCACTTTGACCAACGTGATGCTGAGGGCGATGTTAAGCACGCCACCGATAAGGGTCGCCAACACGGCATGGCGGATCTTGCGGCACGCATAAAGCGTCTCATAGGCGACGATGCCGGCTCCGCTGAGCAGCAGGGCGCACATGATCACGCGCATGACCGGTACGCTCTCCATGACGAAGGCCGACTTCAGCCAGAGGCGTAGAAACGGCTCTGCCTGGATAGAGAGAAGCAGGCAGGGGTAAGCCAGGATAATGAAGCAATAGCGTGTGGCGGTGGCGACGGTGGCACGCACCTTGTCAAACTGATTCGTGGCCACCTGGGCGGTCATGGCAGGGCCGAGGATCCACACGAAAGATGATGCAAACATGCTGATCTGGGGGAACCATCGCTGGGCGACGTTGTAGTTTACGACCTCTTGGATGCCCAGCTCGTTAAGGTTGGACACCATGATCGAGTCTGTCGCGTAATACAGGAGGGCTCCCAGGCTGCCGATAATTGACAGTCCGCCGAAGCTCAGGAGTTCACGCATTTCACGGCGAACGTGCGGCGCAAAGAGCCGTATCTTCAGATGAGGGAGTCCGCGCCTCCCCATTGGTATCGCAATCATCCACAGCGTACACAGGCGTGTGGCCACGGATAGTCCCACCCAGACTACGATCGAACCTCGTCCGTAGATGAATAGAGGGATCACCAGCGCCGCGGGAACAAGAATATCGAGCATGTTGCTGATTGAAAGCAGGTACAGCCGTTGCGTCATGTATACCGGTGTTCGATACACGCCGCTGACGACCGTCACTGCCGCTCCGGCTCCAAGAAGGATCAGAACCCACCGTGCGGGTTCAAGCAGGTGCGGCGGCAAATCGAAAACGACATCGGCGAAACGGGCGAGCAGAAGTGTGGCCCCGATAATAACGACGCCCACCAGCAGGGAGAGGGTCAGCCCGGCCGACAACGTGGCGTTCATGCGGTCATAGTCATGCCGCGCGTAGTGGGCCGCCGCAATGCGGTCATAGGACATGCCGATGGCGAAGGCAAGCATGGTCACGAATTCGAGACATTGGTGGGCGAGCGCCTGCAGTCCGTAGGCGGGTTTTCCAATATGGCGGAGCAGGAAAGGCAGTAACAAGAAGCCGACCACCATGCCGATCGACATGGAGACATAGCGACTAACGGTGTTGATGGCGATGCGCTGGTCAGGTGCGCCAGATTCATCCGACGCGCTTGAGTTCTCGTTGTTCATGGCTCCCTACCTCGCCCTGTTTCGGTAGTGAGACTGCAACAGCCCTCTCGCGTTCGCAACTGTTTTGTTGAGAGAGATGAGGCATCAAGGCTGAGTGATGGCGAGGCGGAAGAAGCCGCAGGTGTGCCCCGGTTCAAGTGTAGCGGGAAGTGTCACGGTCGTGCCGGCGTCGCCGGGATTGATGGCCACAGGGGTCCATGCCCCCTGGCGCAGGTCGGTGCAGCGCTCAACTCGGTAGCCCAATTCGGCCCGGGCACGTGTGAAGATATACTGCATTGCTCCCCCGGTCGGTCCGGCCTGAAGACGCGGCATGCCGTCACGTGACGCCACGGCCGGGTCCATATTGAAGGCGTACTCTTCGAGCAGCGTGATGCCATCGCCGTCGCTGTCGCCGTCGGCCATGCTATTGGTGCTGATATTGTGATCAATCATCCATTGCACGATGCCGCTGCCGTTGCTGGCCGTAGCAGGATTGTCGAACGCGAGCAAGGGGGGCGGTGCATCCGACGAAAGCCCCGCCTCCAGTGTCACGGTGATCTGGCGGGTCTGGTATGCGCTGACGATCGTGACCACCGCCTGGTAGGACCCCGGGGGGAGATTGGTTGTCGTGGCCGTCAGGACCAGCGCGCCGGCACACTGCTCATCGTCGATCACGCCGCTGGATTCGATGTCCAGCCAGGCGCTGGCCGTCGTGGCCTGCCAGGCGAGAGGTGCCGTGCCGCTGTTCCAGACCGGGAGGGAGCTTTGAGCCGACTGTCCCAGGGCGCAGGAGAGCGTGACCGTCCGTTGCGGGAGTTCGAGCACCGCCCCCGGAGCGCCCAGGCCATAATCCGGAGCAAAACCTTCCCACGTGTTTTCGCGAAGGGCCGGAAGGTGGTCCGACTTCAAGGCCAACGCATCGCCGCCCTGCCCGCTGAAGTGGTTTCGGACCAGGACATGGTCCTGCAATCCACTCGTGCCGCACCAGGCCCCTATCCGCACATCCGTGGCCGTGTTCTGATCCATGATACACATTTTAATGGCGGCGCCGTCGGCCCAGCTCTGCGAGGTGAAGGCGGCGTCCCGAATGTCGTTAAGCTGGTTGCCCCGGAATATGGTGCCCAGCATGGCGGTATCGGGAATAAGCGGAAGGTCCTGCCAGACAATGGCGGTGTTCTCGATGCCCGACAAGCAGTGTTCGAATGTGTTATCGGCGAAGATGTTGAAATAGTTGGGCTGTAGCGTGAGGAGTCCGTCAGCGGCGGAGGGTTCTCCCATGCTCCAGTTTGAGATGCCGCCGCTGAGTTGCTGAAAGCGGTTCCGAGCTACGATAAGGTCGACGCATCCGCCATAGGGTACGATGGCGGTTGCTGCAATGTGGGTGGCATTTGTGACGGCGCGCTCCTTGCCGTCGAACGTGTTGTTGTATACCGCCATGCGTGACATATAGCGGCCAATCATAATGATGCTGTCGGGTGTGGGTGCCACGCGCCACGGCTCATCAACCGTTACGCTGCCGTCAGCCGGATCGAAGGCCATGATCCGACGACTTTGGCCCATACCCGGGCCGCTGACGATCACCAGGCTTTCGTCGGTGTAATCCGCCGCCAGGTCCGCCAGTCTAACCCTGTCTTCGCCAGAGCTTAGTGCGGCACCGCGATACAGTGTGTCGAGGGCCTCAAACATGAACTGCTCTCCCGTGTTCTGGTCGTGGAAGTCAGGCCTGACGGTCATGTCCGTCGTGTGATTGCCGCCAAAGTAGATGTGGCGCATGGAACCCCACCGCCCGAATCCGGCCAGGAAGCGGCCCTGACACCAACCGCGCCCGTCGCTCGGATCCGAGTTGTCATAGTCGGCGGCCGTACAGTTCGCGATGCTGACCTCGCTCCCGCCCCACTCGTAGACCAATGCGTTGCAGTCGTGCACGCCGCGGAAATCACACGCTTCGATAAAGATCTGCCGGCCGCCACCCAGGAAGAGGCCGCTGGCGATGATGAAGGTGCAGTCACGAAAGGTGATCAGCTCGCAGTGATGCGTGTCGATGATGTAGGAATCATCACGGCCCTCAAGTTGCGAGAACCGAACCCGGTTGAATTCAACGCGTGAGCTCCCGCGAATGTATGCCACGTTGTTGCCCAATACGCCCTGGACCCGGCCCATCGTATCCCAGCTCATGTCAGCGACCACTACGCGCTCCATGCTCCCGAAGAGCATGCCGTAGGCGTTGGTCGTAAACCCCGGGTGCGCGGTGATCGTCGTAAGGTCCATGCCTGCCCCGCGCAGTCGCGTGTGGTCGGGGATATTATGAATGCCGCGCGAGATCAGATAGGTGCCCTGCGGAAAAATGACCGTGGTGCCGGGTGTATCTCCGGCCGCATCAATGGCCGCATCGATGGCGTCGATATCGTCATGGCTGCCATCGCCCATGGCGCCGTAAGCCGTGACGTCGATTTCCGGGCCGGTCCAGACGACGCCCTCATCGACGGACAGCATGAGTGGACCGCTCCAGCCGTACTGACCGCCCAGGCTGTTGTGCACCCATACGCGGTAGGTGCCCGGGTCGGTGTCGGCGGGGACCGTGAAGTCGGCCTTGTATGGATTGGCGGCACGGCTCGTCAGCCAGCGGCCGGAATCATCCGGGGCCTGCAGGTAGATCCAGCAGAGGGTTCCTTCGTCGCCCGCCGTCAGGTTGCGGCCAAATACCGATACCGATTCCTGGCGCGTGGCTGTGTCGGGGCCGATCCACCACGCTTCAGTCTGGTTGAGTAGGGCCGGTGTTCCAAATCCATTCGCGTTCTTGGGCCACACCATATAGAGGGAGGGCGTCGGTAGCTCCAGTGGCAGCGTGATCGCGGCATGTTGGCCGCTGATACGCTGAATGGCGGCGTCGGCACTCATGGCGGCGAAGGAGGTCTGGGCGAATACAACAAAGCGTGTGTCACGGCCGGCCTCTTCGTTGCTGAACGCGGAGAGGCGGCTGCCGGTCAGGGCCAGTGTATCGCCTGGTCCGTTGCTGCGGGTCCATTCGGCCAGGGCTGGAGCGGATGCGTGCGGGCCGTTGTTGGAGAGAGGGGGCGTGAAGAGCGGGAAGGTGGCCGGCAGTTCGGGTAGCGGCGTGGGACGTGCCGGACGGGGGGCGGCCGGGTAGGAGGCGAAGAGCGTGCCGGCGGTCAGCACGATGGCCGTGATCAGGAGAGCCTTGATTGTGTTCTGCTTCATCATAGTGTCGTCTTTCGTGGGCACAGTTCACCTGTGGGGTATGCATTCAAATTTTGGCCCCGCCCGCCGGCTGCGAGCGACGCGTTGGGCATGCGCCAAGGTATAGAGCAAGGGGTGTGCCAACTGCCCTGTCGCACCTGCAACACGGGCCTGATGCCACTGGTTCTATTCTCCAGTAAAATCGAAGCGAACGTGACCCGGAGCCGCGATGAAGAGGCTGTTGGGTGCTGTAGTGCTTAAGGCCTACTTCGCATCTGTGAGAAATATGGCAGATAGGGTTGTCAGTGGGGATGTGGCGTCAGGGCAAACACTCCTGTGGTGTTCTGTTACACCTGTTGTAAAGGGTGGTGCAGTTTTTGATGTGGCCTTGTGTCATCAACCGGGAGGAATCTGTCGTCTTGACGGGGAAAGAGACTCTTCCTAGACTCGGGTTGCATCAAGGCTAATGAAACGAGAGGCAATGCCGTGCGGGTGAGAGAGAAGATCATGTCGGTCGGGCTGTTGGTACTGGGCGTGATCCTGGTCGCTGACGCGCTCGGGGCCGTGGGTCCCCTGGAGCGCGCCAGGGCGGTCTATGATAAGACCATTTCGGGCTACGTAACGGAGTACGAATCCAAGATGCTGGCGTGGCCGGATAGGTGCATCTCCGCGCTGAAGTCCGAACGTACGCGTCTACAGAAATCAGGCGACTTGGATGGCTGGACCGCTTTTAATAAGGAGGTCGAGCGTTTCGAGCTGGACCGCGCCATCACGGATGCCGCCATGACGGCCGGGCCTGCTTCGCTGCGCTCCATTCTGAAACAGTGCGAGGCCAAGCGCAAGAGCTACGCGGTCGAGCGCAATAAGAAGGTCGTGGCGCTGTCCCAGAAGTACACCGCCAATCTTTCCGCCTACCAGGAGAAGCTCACCCGCGCTGGCAAAATGGATGAGGCCATCGCGGTGAAAGCCGAAGTCGAGCGGGTCAAGCAGTCCAAGGCTGTTGTGTCGGCTCGTTTCGTCCTGGATATGGAAAAAGCGACCCCCCCCTCCACTGCGGTGGTTCGGCCGGGTGCGACCCCCGCTGAATCGGCCTCGGACGAAGGCGCGAAAGGCGTTGTTAAGAAAGGTGGCAACACTATCTATCCGTCTGGGGCTCAGCCGCCCCGCGACAAGAATCTTGTCCTGAAACGTACGACCCTGAACCGCACCCCACACATGTCTCTCGGCGGATCCGTCAACGTGAGTGCCTGGGAGGCGTCGCAGCGCTCGGGCGGCAAATCGTCCAGTAGCAGTCTCTACAGCTCATACCATTCGAAGAGCACTTCGGACAGCCGCTTCCTGCGCCTGATGCTGCGTACCGGGCGCACGGGGCTCGTCCTGACGGATTTGCATGTCTTTGTTCAATATTTCTCTCAGAACGTCTCCTCCTCGGTGGGCTCCCGCGCGGCGAAGCCTACACAATCAGCCACGCGGACGATCACACTGGATCGCCTCGATCAGACGGCGCGCTACATCGATGTGGCGCCGGCTTCGTTCGGCAGTCGGAGCAGTAGCTATAGCAGCAGGTACAGCAGCAGCAGTTACCGCAGCAGCAGTAGCAGCAAGTATGGAACGCGTTATTACGGTGCGATTGTCACGGTCTTCTCTACTAAGGGCGAGCTGCTCTACCAGGGGGCCAATCGCCCCCAGCTTCGGGAATATGCAACCAGTGAAGCCCCCGATTTCCAGGGCGCGGCCGCTACCGAGGCGGTGAACCGGGCACGCGAAGCCTACAGCGCGGCCTCGCGGGGGCACTACGCCAACCCGAACGACCCCAACCTGGACGCCATCTACCAGTCCGCCAGGCAAGCCTACTATGCCGCTCAAGCGGAAGCCAGTGCCGTGCGTGCGGCCCGCGACCAGTAGCTGCCCCCGCTTGCCCTCCATGCCGCTCTTCGGCTCTCGCCGGATGCGCCTCCGTCTGGCATGCTGTGCCGCCATGGATGCCTTGGCGTACAGTGATATCGTGTGGGACTGGAACGGCACCTTGCTGGACGATGCGTGGCTCTGTCGTGAGATCATGAACGATCAGCTCATCACGCGTGGCCTGCCCGCCCTGAGCCTGGAGCGCTACGGCGCTATCTTCGGCTTTCCGGTTAAGACCTACTACGAGCGGGCCGGCTTCGATTTCTCCGAGGAGCCCTTCGAAATTCCCGCGCGCGAGTTTATTGAGGTCTACGAGGCGCGTCGCCACGAGGCACCCTTGCGTCCGGGTGTACACGCGGTGTTGGCCCGCCTGCGTGATGCGGGCCTGCGACAGCATCTGCTGTCGGCCTATTCGCATGCCTCTCTGCGCACCATTGTGGCCGCGCATGGGCTGACCGATACCTTTACGACGGTGGCAGGCATCCCGGATGTTTTCGCGGCCAGCAAGCTGGCGCGGGGCCTGGAGCTGGCCGCGGCCATCGCGGGGCCGACGCGCCGCGCGCTGCTGATTGGCGACACCGATCACGACCATGAGGTCGCCACCGAAATGGGGGCCGACTGCGTCCTGATCCCGGCCGGCCACCAGTCGGTCGCGCGCTTGCAGCACTGCGGCGTGCCGGTGCTCGACTCACTGGAGGCGCTGTTCTGAAACCCGGACTGACTCGGCCGGTCGACGAATTCCGCGTGGTTCAAATTCTTGAGTAGGTCATCGTTTTGTTTCTCGCAATTGGTTTCACGAGGACGCATAATCCCTCGTTAATGAATACACCGTTACCACGAATTATACAGGGCGGCATGGGGGCCGGGGTCTCGCATTGGGGCCTGGCGCAGGCCGTATCGAAGCTCGGGCAGCTGGGCGTCGTGTCGGGTACCGGTCTCTCCCATATTCTCGTACGGCGCCTGCAGGATGGCGATCCCGGCGGGCATGTGCATCGTGCCCTCAGCCATTTCCCCTTCCCGGCCATGGTCCAGCGTATCTTGACGGCGTATTTCGTTCCGGGCGGCCGCGCATCCGATGCCCCCTATCCCCGGCCGGCCATGGACAACGTGGATGGCGAGCATGAGGCCGAAGCCTTGAGTATTGCCGGCAACTTTGTCGAAGTATTCTTAGCCCGTGAAGGTCACGACAACCCGGTCGGCATCAACTATCTCGAGAAGATCCAGTTTCCGCACTTGCCCTCGATGTACGGGGCGATGCTGGCCGGTGTGGCCGTCGTGATTATGGGCGCGGGTATTCCACTCGAGGTCCCCGGGGTGCTCGATAAATTCGTCAACCACGAGCCCGCCAGCTACCCGCTCTACGTGCAGGGCCCTGACAAGGTGGAGCAGATTCGGATGCATTTCGATCCGGTCGCCTTCTGCGAGCCGGAAACACCCACCACGCCGCTGGCGCGGCCCGCCTTCTTCCCCATCGTCTCATCGGGGGTCCTGGCCAAGACGCTCATGCGCCGCGCGACAGGTTCGATCGAGGGCCTGATTGTTGAAGGCAACAAGGCCGGTGGACACAATGCCCCGCCGCGGGGTGCCGGCGAAATAGACGAGGCCGGCGAGCCGGTCTATGGACCGCGCGACGAGGTCAACCTCAAGCAGATCGCCGCTCTCGGCCTGCCCTTCTGGCTGGCCGGTACCTACGGATCCCCCGAGCAGCTCAAGGCCGCCCTTGCCGAGGGCGCGACCGGTGTCCAGGTGGGTACCGCGTTTGCGCTCTGCCAGGAGTCCGGTCTGACGCCGTCGATCCGGCGGACGTTGGTTGAACAGGCACTCCAGGGCAAGGCTACAATTTTCACCGATCCGCAAGCCTCGCCCACCGGCTTTCCTTTCAAGGTGGCCAAGCTGGCGGGATCCCTCTCCGAGCCCGAGGTCTACAACGCCCGCCAACGCATCTGCGATATCGGATTGCTGCGTGAGCTGTACCGCAAGGAAGACGGGTCGATCGGCTATCGCTGTCCGGCCGAGCCGGAGGCAACCTACGTGGCCAAAGGCGGCGACGCGGCCGATACAGTTGGCCGCAAATGCCTCTGCAATGCCCTGATTGCCAACGTCGGTATGCCTCAGATCCGTCAGGACGGCAGCATTGAGCTGCCGCTCGTGACGCTTGGCGACGACGTGGTCGGTATTCCCCGCTTCTGCGACGGCGACAACCCCGACTTCAGTGCCGCCGACGTTATGCGCGTGCTACTCGAGAAGGCGTAACCCCCGCCCTACCTGCCCTTTTCGGATGGGGCCCCATTGGTTCCCAGCTTCATACACTCGGCATTCAGGATCGCTTCGTTCTCCAACGTTTCAACATCCAGATGCGTTTCATCCGCCTCAAGTTCGTGCACGCGTGCACGTGTTGCCGGATGCTTCGGTAGAAAGACCGAACAGCAGTCCGGCGCCTCCTCGATGCTGGTCTCAAACGTCCCGATCTGACGTGCGATGGCGATAATGTCTACCTTGTCCATGCTCAGCAGCGGCCGGTAGACGCAGGCGTTGACCGTGACATCGACGGCCCTCAGGTTCTCAAGCGTTTGCGAAGCGACCTGTCCGATATTCTCACCCGTCACCATCCCCAGGCAGCGATGGTAGCGCATGATGCGTGCCGCGATGCGGTACATGAAGCGGCGATAGAGCACCACGCGATGTCGTGGCTCGCACTGGTCGCGGATGGCCACCTGAATGTCTGAAAAGGGCACCGTGGTGAGGGTGGTGCGGCCCTGGAATTGTGACAGGTGCTTGGCCAGCCGCTCGACCTTGTCGAAGGCGCCGCGCCCAAGAAACGTGCGGTTTTCAAAGAAGACATAGTGCACTTTGCAGCCGCGCCGGATCATTTGCCAGGCTGCCACCGGACTGTCAATCCCCCCGCTCAGCAGGCACATCACCTTGCCCGCCGTACCGACCGGCAGACCGCCCGTGCCCCGCTCAATCACAAGGTGCATCGCGGCAAAGTCGGCGTGAATCTCCACATGCAGGTTCAGCTCCGGATTGGCCAGGTTGACTGAGAGCAGCCCCTCCGGTGAATTCTGGAAAAGGTGCGCGCCCAGCTCGCGGCTGACTTCCGCGCTCTGCATCGGGTAGCGTTTGTCGGCGCGGCGCGTCGTGACCCTGAAACGCGTCGGCGTCTCCCCGTCGAACGCCTCCCTGAAAATCTCCAGGCCGCGTTTCTTCATCGTCGCCATATCGTTGGCCACGCGGTGGGCCAGGCTGAAACTCTGGACGCCCGGCAACAGCTGCAGCGCGGACCGCACCTGCTCACGATAGGCCGGCTCATCCGCGATCCAGAGCCGCCCATGCGTACGCGTCACCGCCGGTGCCCCGCAGTTGGCCAGACGCCGCCTGATGTCGCGCTCCAGCGCCTTCTCAAAAAAGGGACGATTAGCGCCCTTCAGCCCAATCTCCGCATACCGTATAATCCACATATTCTCAGCCTCGGCTATTCACCATGAAGAGCATGAAGAGAATCTGCGCTCGTACTCCCCTGTCCCTCTTCATGGCCTTCATGTTCTTCATGGTGATGCATAGATCTGGTTAGTAGTCATCGTGTCTCAGAAAAAACGCTTCAGTTCACGCCAACAGAGCACCAGCTCGCGCCAGGCCCGCTCCAGTTCATCCCGGTCCTGACCCGGGATCGTACTCCAACGCACCGTGCAGCGACTCTGTCGGGCATCCATTCCCAGGGCTTTGTGAATCGGGGAGAGCCCCTTCCTGGACGCACTGCAGGCGCTGCCGGTGCCGAGATAGATGCCCTTCTCCTCCATGTGATGCTGCAGCACCTCACCTTCCACGGGCGCCACGTTCAGCACTGTAATGCAGGGCGAATACAGTCCGTCCGGATGTCGGATCGGTAGGGGCACCTCATCATCGTCGAAGTGGTCGAAAGCAAAGGCATGCGCCTCATGTGAGGTCATCTGTTGCAGGGCGCTGCAGAATGCGCGAATCAATGGCAGGGCCACGGTGCCCGGCCGCCAGCCACGCTCCTGGCCGCCACCGAGCGTCAGCGGCGCCTGCTTGAGTGATGGCTTGAGGACGAGGGCGCCGGTCCCTACGGGTGCCCCGATCTTGTGACCTGCCAGTGAGAAAGCGGCCGTGGAGGCCAGGTTGGGTAGAGGCAGTTTGCCAACGCCCTGGGCGCCATCTGCCAGGACGCATGCTTTCGGGTTGAGCGCGAGGGCGGCGTCCGCCACCGCATCGACAGGTTGTACAAAGCCCGCCTCGTTGTTGACCCACTCCAGCACCACCACGTCAGGCGGGGGCAGCAGCTGCAGTTGCGTTACATCAATAGCGCCCCAGGCCATAAGCGGCATGGGGATGATCTGCCATGTCGGGTCCAGCGCGCCTACGGGGCCGGACAGGCTGGGGTGGGTCGTAGCTGAATTCCATAGCACGCCGCCCTGTGGAAACTGGTGGCAGCAAATGTGCAGACCGAGGTTATTCGACTCCGTACCGCCCGAGGTGAATACCAGCGCCTCCGCCGCGCACCCGAGCCGCTGCGCCATCTCTGCCCGGCAGCCATCCAGCGCCTTGCGCGCCGTCAGCCCGAGCGTGTAACGCGTCCCCGTGTTCCACCCCAACTCAACAAGGTCTCTGGCCAGACCCTCGGCAATCGAAGGGGCTACCGGCGACGTCGCGGCATGGTCCAGATATACAATCTCGTTCGACATGGGCAAAAGTATGCCACGACTGCAGCCCACTCTCCACCCCATTCGAATTATGATTATGAGCTTCCACGCCGTTCCTATTACTCCCTCATCCCGCTGATCCCTTGATCCTGCCCTCTGCAGGCGACCGACCGGCTGGGGTGTGAAGAGCGGTTATGGTGCTTATGACCGTCGCAGGTGTGGCCGAGCTCGCCTTTGTCTTCATTCACTGGGAGCGGGCCAAGGGCGCCATCATCGCGCAGGTTCTCGGTGCGGGCGTTATTGTTGCCCCGATCTTGACCCCGGGCCGCGTCTCGCGTACGATGCGGATCAACGTTCGTAGTTCTAGATGGTTGTTCCCATAAGGCGTTGCTTGTTAATGTGTTGCGGGATACGTCTACGCGTCGCGAGTAGTTTCGGCAAGTGATTCAAGACTCTGGAAGGGTGTCCCTGATGATTCGCATTGTTAACAACCTTGATGAACTCTTAGCCATAAAGCAGAGTTGGAATGACTTAACTGAAGGTTCCACCCTCCCCATACTGAGTTTTGATTGGTTCTACAACTGCGCCAAGCACTTATATGATTCCGGTGACATCCAGGTCATGCTCTACTACGAGAACGACGTTCTGAAATGCATTTTGCCCTTGGCGAGAGTGAAACATGGCTTTGTTGCTACCTATGAAATATTGGGAAGCTCTTTTCTGTACGAACCAAGCTCCTTTATAGCGGATAGAGATGAGTACTTTATCAGTCTGCTGGAATCGGCAAAGACTCTGAAACACCCTGTGTCTTTGCGAAGAATACCCGGCCGATTCAGCGGGTTGAAATTGAGAAGCATGTACGCTCTTGAGCGAAGGAGTACCTCATCTTCCTATATTTACACTGGCACAGACTGGGAAAGCTACTATGCCAGCCTGAAGAGCAGAAGAAGATCTGATCACAGGCGAGCTCTAAGGAAGGCCGCTATCCATGGCACTGTAAGGACTGATATTCTTCAACCCACTGCAACAGAGTTCGAACCCCTATTCCAAGATGCCATGCAGATAGAATCCAGCGGCTGGAAAGGTGTGCGCAAATCTGCACTGCTTCTGAATGAGAATACTCAGAACTTCTTCAGAGCCTACTTGGTCGAGATGTGCCGTCGCGGTCTCGTGAGAATCGCTTTCTTGTCAATAAGCGACAAACGAATAGCAATGTCAATTTGCATAGTGGAAAATTCACAATGTTGTGTTTTGAAGATCGGTTACATCGAAGAATACTCAGATTGCTCTCCAAGCATGCTCCTGGCTATGGAAACCATAAAGTATGCATTTGAACAGCAGCTTGCTTCCTATGAATTCCTGGGATCCTATGAAAGCTGGCAGGATATGTGGACTATTGGAATCCGGAATTACGCGACTGTTACACTATACCCCTACTCCATAAACAGCCTGTTGCACTTGGGTACTGATTTCGGAAGGTTCCTTATGAGGAGAATGGCCCCAAGATCTCTATATACGGGGGGAACGGCGGGGCCCCAGCGGTAAGCCCCTCGTCTCGTTCGGTCAATAACCGTCTTCTCCGACGAGCTACAAAGGCCCATTCTCAAAGACGGCTATTGACCGAACGCCTCACTACGCCTCCAACATACAAGAGTCCTCTAAGCCCGATCGACTTTATTTTCACGTTGGGCTATAATTCGCTGCATGCCACTCACACAGACACCACATCCAGGCACGCGGTTCCGGCGATTCCGGGGCGATACGGTGACGTTTACGCTCGCCGGCAGCTCCGCCGGCGGCACGGGGGCCGCCTTCCTGCGCAGCAACATCGGGTGGGCCGCCGTGCGGCGGCGCGAGATTGTGGCCCTCGTAGAGGAGCAGGTGCCCGTTCTCAATCGCGACTGGCATGACGTGCCGATGCGACAGGTGGGCCCCTCACAATGGGAGCTGACGCTGGGCTTGGGCGAGGTAGGTCGTTTCGAAGCCAAACCCTACCTGCTTGCCGCGCCCGGCGCGGAGCCGGAGTGGGCCGCGGGCGACAACGTGGTGATCAAGGTCGAGCCGGCCGAAACGGTCTGCGCCAACTCGATCTACTCCGCCTTTGTGCGGCAGTTTGGCCCCAATCGCACTCTCGGGGCGGTGTCGGATGAGCAGCAGGCTGCCGCACAGGCGCTGGACGAGGCGGGGTTCACCGTGATTCCACGCTCCGGCACCTTTCGCGACCTGATCGGCGAGCTGGATCATATTATCGGCAGGCTGGGGTTCCGTGCCATCCACCTGCTGCCGGTGCATCCGGTGCCCACGACCTACGCGCGTATGGGGCGCTTCGGCAGTCCCTTTGCACCGCTCGATTTCATGGATGTCGATCCGGCCCTGGCCGAGTTCGACCGGCGCACCACGCCGATCGAACAGTACACGGAGCTGATCGATGCCATCCACGCGCGGGGTGGGCGGCTACTGATGGATATTCCCGCCAACCACACCGGGTGGGCATCGCATCTTCAGAATGAGCATCCGGAGTGGTTCGCGCGGGGCAAGGACAGCAGCTTCCGTTCGCCGGGTGCCTGGGGGGTGACCTGGGAGGATCTCTCCGAACTGGATTATGCGGCCGGCCGCCCCTTATGGGAGGCCATGACCGAGGTCTTTCTGCGCTGGTGCCGTCTGGGTGTGGATGGGTTCCGCTGCGATGCGGGCTACATGGTGCCTTACGATGTGTGGCGCTATATCACCGCCCGCGTGCGGGACGCTTTCCCGGACACCGTCTTCTTCCTCGAGGGCTTGGGCGGGCCGCGTCATGTAACGGATCAACTTCTGGATGGGGCCAACCTGAACTGGGCCTACTCGGAGCTGTTCCAGAGCTATGATCCGAGCCAGGTGGAGACGGAGGTCATGGGCGCTGCACGCATGGCCGGCGAGCGCGGCCTGATGGTGCATTTCTGCGAGACGCATGACAACACGCGCTTGGCCGCCGTCTCTCCAACCTATGCGCGCGTACGCACCGCCCTGGCCGCACTCAGCTCTTGTGAAGGCGCTTTCGGCATCACGGCCGGCGTGGAATGGTTTGCCACCGAGCGGATCGATGTGCATGGCGCCCCGTCGCTGAACTGGGGTGCATCCGACCACCAGGTGGATGCGATCGCGCGCCTCAACCGGTTGCTGGCCACGCACCCGGCCTTCGGGGCAGGGGCCCACCTGCACACGCTGGCTCAATCCGGTGCCCGTGCGCTGGCCCTCTTGCGTGAGGCCGCGACCGGGGATGCGGCCCTGGTCCTGGTTAATCTCGACTGCGAATTCACGCAGTCCGTGCGCTGGGCACGTCAGGACTATGTCATCACCGATGGCGTGGTCGATCTTCTCTCCGGGGCGGTGGTGCGGCCCGACGAGGAGGAGGCGCACTACCGGCTGACCCTGGCGCCCGGCGACGTGATGTGCCTGGGATGTGAGCCCGCGAGCGCCGATGGCGCATTGGAACCACGCGCCGTGCGTCACCAGCGCGCGCGTGCCGCCGTACTCGAGCTGCACGCGCAGGTGAGCGGCGGCGGGGATGTCGGTGCGCTCGATCTGGATGCCGAGGCGGAGCGATACCGCATCGACCCGGGCGCCTACTGGCGCGCGCTGTCGCCGCGCGGCCGGTTTGCCCTGACCCGGTGGCACTGGCCGCATGATCTGTTGCGCGACGTCATGCTGCCCGATGGCCACGCCCTGTTGGTGCAAGCCGACCATCCCTTCCGGGTCGATCTGGAGGAGGACGGTGCCATCGTCTATCGCGCGCGCAGCTTCGACGCGGATGGCCGACACGCCGTGGTCGTGCCGCCGCGCGAGGCGCCTGAAGCGGCCGTAGGGGCACGCCGGGCCCTGTTGCATCTGTGTGTGTATGAGCCGGAGGGCACACGGCGTGGCACGGACACCTTGCTGCTGCTGCCGCCGCGCATCGCGGGCGCGCCGCCCGAGGTGGCCGGCGTGGAGGCGCTGGCCCAACGCGGCTATGCCCTTTGTACGAATGGACGCGGCGCGATGGCGCAGGTGCGTGCGGCCTGGGCTGAGATCGAGAGTCAGTACGACGCGCTGTTGGCCGCCAACCTCCATCCCGACTACCCGGTTGACCGCCACGTGATGTTGACGCGTTGCCGTGTATGGGTGGTCTACCAGGGCTACTATCAGGAGTTGGGCCGTACTTGTCTGCGTACGTTTGTTCAGTCGACGGCGGGCGAGGTGACATGGCGCTTTGACGTCCCGGTCGGCTGCGGTCAGACGGTCGCGCTCGATGTCGCCCTCACGATGGTGCGTGGCCGCAACGCGGTGACCCTCTCGTTCATGCGACCGGCCGGCCAGGGCGATGCGGCCCTGTCGGACGATGCGTCCGTGCGGCTCGTGATTCGGCCCGACATCGAGGACCGCACCACTCACGCCAAGAGCAAGGCGTTTACCGGCCTGGAGGAGCACTGGCCACGGGTCGTGGAGGCGCAGGCGGAGGGATTCGTGTTCAGCCCTGATTCCACCCGCGTGCTGCGTGTCATGGCGCCGGGTGGGCGGTTTCAATCGGCGCCGGAATGGATCTACATGGTGCATCATCCGCATGAAGCCGATCGAGGGCTGGATGATGCATCAGACCTCTTCAGCCCCGGCTATTTTGCGGCGGAGCTGGCCGGCAACAGCGGCATAACGATGCAGGCTGAAATAGAGGGGCCCCTGCCGCCGGCCTATCCGCCGGTCGAGCTGACCGAACCGGCGGGCGCGGATCCCACCGGCCTGTTGACGCCGCTGCGCCGCGCTATGGATGCCTATGTCGTACGCCGCGATGATTCATTGACCGTTATCGCCGGCTACCCCTGGTTCCTGGATTGGGGGCGCGATACGCTGATCTGCCTGCGTGGAATGATTGCCGCCGGCATGCAGACGGAGTGCCGCGACATTCTGCGCCAGTTTGCCCGCTTCGAGAAGCAGGGCACGCTGCCTAACATGATCCGCGGCGGCGATGACTCCGATCGGGATACCTCGGATGCCCCCCTCTGGTTCATCGTCTCTTGCGAAGCCCTGCTGGCGGCCGGCGACAGCGCGCTTCTGGAGATGGAGTGTGAGGGGCGCCGCCTGCGTGATGTGGTCCGCTCCATCGTGACACACTACCGCCACGGCACGCCCAATGGGATCGGGATGGACCCGGATAGCGGCCTGATCTTCAGTCCATCCCATTTTACCTGGATGGACACCAACTATCCGGCCGGGACCCCACGCCAAGGCTTTCCCATCGAAATCCAGGCCCTCTGGCACCGGTCCCTCTCCTTTGTGGGACGTGTCGAGCAAGATGCGGAACTCCTTGACCTGGCCGCCAGGGTCCAGGTCTCCATCGCATCGCTCTATGCCCGCGGCGATGGCGAGGGGGTGTCGGACTGTCTGCATGCGGTCGCCGGTATGCCCGCGGCGCAGGCCAGCGCCGATGACCATGTGCGCTCAAACCAGCTGTTGGCCGTGACATTGGGGGCCGTGACCGACCGGGCCCTCTGCGAGAGCATCCTGCAGGCCTGTGAACAGCTCCTGGTCCCCGGCGCGATCCGAAGCCTGGCCGATCGACCTGTGCGGTACGCGCTGCCCGTCCATCGGGATGGGACGCTCCTCAATGATCCACACCACCCCTACTGCGGGCAGTACCGTGGTGATGAAGACACCCGGCGCAAGCCAGCCTATCACAACGGCACGGCCTGGACCTGGCCCTTCCCGTCCTACGCCGAAGCCCTCTTTCAAATCCATGGCGCCGCCGCGCGGGATTCCGCCGTGGCCCTGCTGTTGAGCAGCGATCTCCTCCTCAAGCGGGGCTGCATCGGACAGATTCCCGAGGTCCTGGATGGTGCGGCCCCGCATGCCGACCGCGGCTGCGGCGCCCAGGCCTGGGGCGTGACCGAGCTCTACCGTGTGCTTGCACTTCTGGGGTGAAGGCCGTAGAGTGCCCCCCTGTTTTTATGCAGGGACCGATTCCGGTTGCAGTGACCGGAGGCGTCCCGTTTCTTTAATCGTTTTTTAGCGGAGAGTATGGGTATGGCAGCAAAGGCAAAACGGCGTCGGGTGAAGTTTCAGGTTGAGGCCGACGCACAGAGTACCGTCTCGGTGGCGGGAACATTCAACCAGTGGGATGCCACGCGGCATGTTCTGAAAATGAAGGATGGCGTCTATGCGCTGAACATACTGCTCGCGCCGGGCCAGTATCAGTATAAATTTGTGGTGAACAACGTATGGTGTGTCGACCCGGAGTGCCCGGAGTGGGCCCCGAATGAGTACGGATCACTTAACAGTGTCATCGACGTCGCTTAGAGAGAGAAATCTGCAGCATGAAGAACATACAGCTATTTAACGTGGCGCCCTCGGTGCCCAAAGAATTGCGTTTCCTTGAGACCCTGGCCAATAACCTGTGGTGGTGTTGGTGCCCGGACGCGATCGAACTCTTCCGGCGCATCGATCCGGCCCTGTGGAATGAGTGTCGGCACAATCCATTGAAGTTCTTCAGTGACCTACCGCCTGAGCGCTTGGAGGATCTGCGCGAGGACGATGGCTTTATCGCGCATATGGATGAGGTACGCGAACTGTACGAGGTGCAGGTCCTCAAGGGCCGCGACGGGAAGCCGACGAGTCCGGCGCGCGAGGGCGTGGCCTACTTCTCGCTTGAGTTTGGCATCCACGAGAGCGTGCGCATTTACTCCGGCGGCCTCGGTTGCCTGGCGGGCGATCACCTCAAGTCGGCGTCCGACCTGGACATCCCGCTCGTGGCCATGGGCCTGATGTATCGCCAGGGCTACTTCCAGCAGTATCTTGATGCGGATGGCATGCAGCAGGAGGTGTATCCCGAGAGCGAGATGCACAATATGCCCATGACCAAGGTACGTGACGGCGACAACATGCCCCTCCAGATCAGCGTGCCGCTGCCGACCGGCCCGCTTCATGCTCAAATCTGGCGGGTGGATGTCGGACGTGTGCCGATCTTCCTTCTGGATGCCAATATTCCGGCCAACACGCCCGAGTTCCGCGGTATCACCGCCCAGCTCTACGGTGGCGATCAAGTGATGCGTATTCGCCAGGAGATGCTGCTGGGCGTCGGCGGCGTGCGCGCCCTGCTCGCCATGGGCTACGATCCGCATGTGTACCACCTCAACGAGGGCCATGCGGCGTTCCTCGGCATGGGGCGTATCGCGCACCTGATGGCATCGCAGGGCCTGGATGCCGCGACAGCCTTCGAGGTCATGTCGCGCACCAACGTCTTCACCACCCACACCCCCGTTGCGGCCGGCAACGAGACCTTTCCCGTCGCCATGCTCAAGCCGTACTTCCATGCCCTCGAGCCGGAAGTCGGGATCAAGGCCGACGATGCGGTCCTGTGGGGACAGGCGCCCGGTGCCGACCCCGGGTCGGATGTCTCCATGACCATCCTCGGTATGCGGTTTGCCCACTATTTTAATGCGGTCAGTGCTCTGCATGGCGTGGTGGCCCGCAAGATGTGGTCCTATCTCTGGCCCAACCTGCCGGTCGAGGAAGTGCCGATCGGGCACGTCACCAATGGGGTGCACATGTCGTCCTGGCTGTCGACCGATTTTGCGGCGCTGTTTGATCGCTACCTCGGACCGGACTGGCACGACCATCCCGGGTCAGATAGCGTTCTCAAGCGGGTGGACCGCATTCCGGATGAGGTGCTGTGGCGGGCCCACGAGCTGGGCCGGGCCCGGCTGGTGCGCGCCACGCGCGAGTTTGGCGAGCGCCAATACAAGGTGCGCAACGCCACGCGCAAAGAGATCGATAGCATCGCCTCGGTCTTCGATTCGGATGCCCTGACCATCGGGTTCGCCCGGCGCTTCGCTTCCTACAAGCGTGCCACGCTGTTGCTGAAGGATCCTGCGCGCCTGGAGGCCTTGCTGACCAATGCGAAGCATCCGGTTCAGATGGTCTTTGCCGGCAAAGCGCATCCGGCCGATATGGCCGGTAAGGGGCTGATCAAGGAGATCATCGCCTTTGCCCGCAAGGCGTCCGTGCGTCATAAGATCATCTTCCTCGAGAACTATGACATTCAGCTGGCGCGCTACATGGTGCAGGGCGTGGATGTGTGGTTGAACACCCCGCGCCGGCCCCAGGAAGCCAGCGGTACCTCCGGCATGAAGGCCGCCGTGAACGGCGGCCTGCATTGCAGCGTGCTGGATGGCTGGTGGGACGAAGGCTACACACCCGATACCGGGTGGGCCATCGGTAATCGCGAGGACTACGTCAACGAAGACTACCAGGATGCCGTGGAGTCGCACGCGCTCTATAATATCATCGAAAACGAGATCGTCCCGACCTTCTATACCCGCTCCAAGGGCGATGTGCCGACACGTTGGGTTGAGATGATGAAGGCATCCATGAAGATGACCCTTGGCTTTTTCACAACGCACCGTATGCTGGGGGACTACCGGGACCGTTACTACAACACGGCCCTGGGTGCGTACGACCGCCTGACGGCGAACGAGGCTGGCGAGGCCAAGCTGCTCGTGGAGCAACGCAAGCGGCTGGGATCGTGCTGGGGTGGCGTGCACATTGAAATGCCGGTGCCTGATCGGGATATCGCGTGTCTGCATGTGGGCGATACCTTCGTGGTGACGAGTGTCGTTGAGCTGGGTGAGCTGAGGCCGGATGAGATCGATGTGCAGGTCTACTACGGCTTGGCCGACTCGCAGAACGAGATTGTCGAGAGTGAGGTGCGGGAGATGGAGATGGCCGAGGAGCAGGGCAATGGACGGTATGTGTATCGTCAGGAATTGCCTTGTCCGCGTCCCGGTCGTTATGGCCTGACCGCACGGGTGGTCCCGAGCGGATCGGACTGGTCGAGCACTATGCCCGGGTTCACGACCTGGGCCAATGGTGCGTGAGCAGCCCCATGCCAGGGGGAGGGGGAATGCTATGTCGCGAAATCCTCGTATACTGATCGTCACACCTGAGATCACCTACTTGCCAGACGGCATGGGTAATGCCACCAACCATATGCGCGCCAAGGCCGGCGGCCTGGCCGATGTCTCGGCCTCACTGGTCTCGGCTCTATTTGAGCTGGGGGCGGATGTCCACGTCGCCCTGCCACACTACCGGCGCATGTTCAACGTCGATGTCGGCCGCCTGATTAACGACGAGCTGCGCATCTACAAGCGCGTCCTGCCCGATTCACGCATCCATCTCGCGCAGGATCGGATCTTCTATTATCAGAGTGAGGTCTACAGTTCATCCTTGGAGAAGAGCCGCAAGCTGGCCCTCGTTTTTCAGCGCGAGGTCATCAACAACATCATCCCCAACGTGAATCCGGACCTGATCCACTGCAACGACTGGATGACCGGACTGATTCCGGCCATGGCCCGCCGCCATGGGATTCCCACGCTCTTCACGGTGCACAACATCCACTCGCAGGAGTTGACCCTGGCCGAAATCGAAGATGCCGGTATCGATGCGGCTGAGTTCTGGCAGTCTCTCTTCTATAGCCGGTATGCCGGCGACTACGAATCGGCGCGCTACGACAATCCGGTCAACCTGTTGGCCAGTGCCATGTTCGGGGCCCATTTCGTCAATACGGTCAGCCCGACCTTCCTGCATGAGGTGTGTGACGGTCAGCATAGCTTTGTGCCACCCGCCGTGCGCAACGAGATGACCCAGAAACTCATCGCCGGCTGTGCCGCAGGCATTCTCAACGCCCCCGATCCCACCTTCAACCCCGAAACGGATGAGCTGATCTCAGATCGCTTCAGCGTCGCCACGCATGTCGAGGGCAAGCGGCAGAATAAGCTGCACCTGCAGGAACGCCTGGGACTGCTGCAGAATCCGGATGCCCCGCTGTTCTTCTGGCCGTCGCGTCTGGATCCTGCCCAGAAGGGCTGTCAGCTGGTGGCCGATATCCTCTACGGCCTTGTGTCGCACTATCACGACGATGGCTTGCAGGTGGTCTTTGTGGCGACGGGGCCCTACCAGATGTGGTTCCGCGGTATTGTCAATGAGCACGGTCTGCAGGACCGTGTCGCCGTGTACGATTTTGATGAAGAGACCTCACACCAAGCCTACGCCGCCTCCGACTTCATGCTGATGCCCTCCATGTTCGAGCCGTGTGGGCTGCCCCAGATGGTTAGCGCCATGTACGGCTCACTGCCGGTCGTTCACGATACCGGCGGGCTGCACGATACGGTCAGCATGTTGGATATGGAACAGGATAGCGGGAACGGCTTCCTCTTCGAAACCTACGACAGCAATGGACTCTGGTGGGCCATAGAACAAGCCATGGATTTCTACCGTCAGCCGGCCGATATCAAGGCGGCACAGATCGGCCGCATCATACGCGAAAGCGCGCAGCGGTTCACCCACGCCAACACGGCACGAGAGTACATCACTATCTATGAACGCATGCTCGAGCGACCCCTTGTCGATCACAAACCGGGATCCGTGGCTAAAGCCGTTTAGCGAGTGCCTGACGCGCCGCTGGAACCGGGTCAACGATGCTGCTGCCCGCCTGGCGCAGGACCGTGCCCTGTGCGACCACGCCATCAGCTACGACTACTACGGCCTGCATCGTTGCGATGACGGCTGGGTCTTCCGCGAGTGGGCCCCGCATGCCAGCGCGATCTATCTGCTGGGCCCCTTCTCGGACTGGTCAGAGCGCGACGCCTATGCTCTGCAGCGGCTCAATGCGCGTGGCGACTGGGAGTTGCACCTGCCCGCCGATGCCCTGCAGCATGAAACCCCCTATCGCCTGCGCATGCAGTGGGAGGGCGGCAGCGGCGACCGCATTCCCAGCCACGCGCGGCGCGTCATCCAGGATCCCGTCACGACCATCTTCAATGCCCAGGTGTGGGCGCCGCCCACGCCCTACCCGTGGCGTCATCCCGCCCCGCCGCGTCCGACCCCGCTGTTGATCTATGAAGCGCACGTCGGTATGGCTCAGGAGTGGGGGCGTGTCGGGACCTACGCCGAGTTCCGTGAGCACATCCTGCCGCGCATCAAGGCGGCCGGTTACAACGCGGTCCAACTGATGGCCATCATGGAACACCCCTACTACGGCTCGTTCGGCTACCATGTCGCCAACTTCTTTGCCGCCTCCTCCCGCTTCGGCACCCCCGACGAGCTGCGCGAGCTGGTCGATGTGGCACACGGCATGGGGCTCTTCGTCATCATGGATATCGTCCACTCGCACGCCGTTAAAAACTCGGTAGAAGGCCTCTCGGAGTTTGATGGCACACGCTACCAGTTCTTTCACGACGGTGACCGGGGCGACCACGACGCCTGGGACTCGCGCTGCTTCGACTACGGCAAGTTGGATGTGCAGCATTTTCTGCTCTCCAACTGCCGCTTCTGGATCGAGCAATACGGCTTCGACGGCTTCCGCTTCGACGGTGTCACCAGTATGCTCTATCTGCATCACGGCCTCGGCATGGCCTTTACGGATTACGGGAAATACTTTGACGCGGCCGTGGATGAGGATGCCTGGGTCTACATGGCCATGGCCAACCGCCTGATCCATGAGATCAAGCCGGAGGCCGTCACCATCGCCGAGGACGTCAGCGGCATGCCCGGCCTGGCCGCCCCCTTTGCCGAGGGCGGATGCGGTTTCGATTTCCGACTGGCCATGGGGGTGGCGGATGTCTGGGTGCGTCAGCTCAAAGAGGTCCCCGATGAGCAGTGGTCAATGGGGACCCTCTATCATGAGTTGACCAACCGCCGTCCCGAGGAGCAGTCGATCGGTTACAGCGAGAGTCACGACCAGGCCCTGGTCGGCAGCAAGACCATCAGTTTCGAGCTGATGAATAGCAGCATGTACACCCACATGGGCGTCAACGAGCCGCATACACAAGTCGATCGCGGGATGGCGCTGCACAAGATGATTCGCCTCGCCACGGTCGCCACCTGCGGGCACGGCTATCTCAACTTCATGGGCAACGAGTTCGGGCACCCGGAGTGGATCGATTTCCCGCGCGAGGGCAACAACTGGTCTTATCACTACGCCCGCCGCCAGTGGAGCCTGCGTGACAACCCCGACCTGAAGTACCACTGCCTGGGTGATTTCGATGTGGCCATGGTTGAACGGGTGAAGGCCGATCGTATCGTGGGGGAGCGTGAGCCGCGCTTCCTCACCATTCATGAAGACCGCAAACTGCTCGCCTTCGAGCGGAGCGGTGATCTCTTCATCTTCAACTTCCACCCCGTGAACTCATACCCCGACACCCCTATCGAAGTGCCCCCGGGGTCCTACCGCGTCGTGCTCGATACGGATGCCCCCCGTTTTGGTGGCTTCGATCGCCGCCCGGGCGACCTGGTTTACGCCACCGAAGCCGTGCGGGAGGGCAACCTGCTGCGCCACAGCCTGCGCCTCTACCTCCCCGCCCGCACCGCGGTCGTGCTCAAGCAGATCAGTGGCCCGAGCGAGGCACAGAAAGCGGCCGCGCGGGAGTGTTTGGCACAGGCACGCGAGCAGGGCTGATCACAGCTTGTCGATACGGCTGACGATCGTGTTGAGCGTGGCGTCCTGTGGCCCCACCGACCCACTTCGCCCGTAGCGCGTGAAGTAGGTGATCACCAGGTTCTTGCGGCAGAACTTGTAGTAGGGCCGCGCCCGGTCAGCCGTCCAGAAACCCGTGTCGCCGATGGCTATGGCCTGAACGCCGGCCGCCCCATAAGCCGTCACGTCGGCCAGAGCCGAAGCGCGGTCGGGCCACACGGTCAGGGTTATACTCAGGGAGCGCGACTGGCTGCCACCGGTCCAGCGGCGGTCGAATCCCGGGTTACCGTTGCCATCCGGCGCCCGCGAATCGGAACGCAGCTGTTCGTTGACGGCCTGGAGTTCCTGGCTGGCGGGGAAGACGCCCCATAAATCGCTTGCGGTGACCGCTTTGCCGTCTACCTGCAAGGGGTGCACTGTCGTGACGGTCGCATCGGGGAAGTACCCCGTAACGACATCCTGCTGGTGGGCCCGGGTCGTGGCGGCCGGTGTTTGGCGGAAGGCCACGTCGGGGGGCTGGCCCGGCGCGGCTGCTCTCTTAGCCACGAACTTCAGCTTGGCTTTCTGGCAGATAGCCTGCGCGTCCGTGGCCGACTTTCCGATGATGGAGGGCACCTCGGGGTATTCCATGATAACGCGTACCGTATCGCCCCGGAAACAGGGGGTTACGTGGTCGATGTGGATAACCCCTCTGGCATCATCCTTCTCCTGGTTGAAGGGGGGAACCACCTCGAACTTCAGGCCGACGGCGGTTAGCGCCTGGCGTGCAAACGCCTCTGATGTCCACTCAATAGCCGGCATGTTGACCGGCGGTGGCGGCGTGTAGACCGTAACCGTACTGCCGACCTTGACCGTCCTGCCTTCATACGGTGAACAGGTCCATACATGATCGCCCCACACAAACGGTGGATACTTCTCCTGACGGGGCTCCTTTTCAAGACGACTTAGGTTGGGATAATCCAACGGGCTCTTCTTCGCAACAATGATGGCGAGGCCTGAGGTCTTGAGAATACGCCGGGCGTCATCTGGGGTCTCGCCGCGTAGCTTGGGAACGAGGACGTCCTGGCTGGCCGAGAGTACGATGCGCACATAACTACCCGAAAGGATCAACTCTCCGGGAGCGGGGCGTTGTCCCGCCACCACCACGCCCGGCCCCGGCGGTACCCCCTTGGGGTAAGGCATGAGGCCAAGCGTTGAGATCGCCTTCTTTGCCACTTCAGGTGTGAGCCCGACAAGTGCGGGTGCGCTGATGATCGAGTTGGGTAGCATGTAGAGGACAGGGACCGCCGTGGTTGTGAGGGGTTCCCCGCGATCGGGGGTCTGTTTTCCCACTTGGCCTTTGAATGCTGCCGAGATGGCGCGCCCGGGGCGTATCACGTAGCTCTCGAATCGCGGCGGCCGCCCCAAGCGCGTCAGCAGAGCGCCGGCGTCCGCCCTTGATCTGCCGACCACGTAGGGCATAAAGGCCTTGGGCGCCCAGGTCTGGCCCGGCTGCTTCTGAGCAATCACAAAGTCATCGCCGGAATATCCCGCCCCTAGAAGGCCTGAGGTACGTCCCGCTACCGCGGCGCGGTAGCCCGAGGGCGCGTAGCGGTTGAATGACTTTGACCAAGGCCGGTCAGGCACCGATTCTTCGCATGCCACGACGCCTGTTTCAAGGTAAGCGCCCAGCTCGTGCGAGGTGATCCGGCCATCGTTGTTTAAGTCAGCGCCACCGTTCTTAAGCCCCATAATGACATACTTGGATGCCACGCCATTGAGGTGGGCTGCATTCGGGCGAGGCGTGTTCGAGTACCAGGCTTTTCTGCCTTTGCGGGCCCCGTAGATTCGGGTCAGCTTCTTGCCCGGTACGCGCAGGCGGAATGCTTCGCTACTGCAGCTGTCGTTGATAAAGAGAATTCGATCGCAGCCGCTGCCTGCTACGGCCTGGGCAATATCTGAGGGACGAATGGTTACATCGGATGCATAAATGCGTCCATCGTCCGTGCCATGCCCGGCATAACTGATGATCAGAAGATCGCCCGCCTGTGTGGCTTGGGCCTGCTTGCGAATTGAGTCCAGAATAGACTGCCTGGTGGCGCGGCCGGTTATCGCCTCGGCCCTGTCTTTGGCGACCACGCCGGCGGCATCGCTCACCTCGTGCAGATCGTTTGCATCAAAATGGGGTTTCCGCAGGTTCCGCTTCGTATCGAAGGTGTTGAGCCCCACGAAAACGGCACGCGAGCCTGCCCGGGCCTGGAAGGCTGTGAGCGAGAGTATCGTTGCCAACACCGCCGCGAGGACCGCAGAGCTCCGGTTGTCACACGCCATCGACAACGTCGGCCTCCTCATCACTTAACTGATGTCTCAGTTTCTGCAATTGGTAGTATGCTGCCGCCCGGATCGAGATGGTGTCAGCATCCTGTCGGGTCTTGATCTCCGTTGGGGGAGGAAGCGTCAGAATGCGCATGAAGGCTTCAGCCGCTTTGCGCTCCTTCTTGAGCGCGAGGTAGGCGTAGGCCCGATACTCATCAACCGCTGCCAGGAGGTCCGGGTCGGCTTTAGGGAAATAGGCTGGAACGCTATCCAGGGCCTGCAGTACCTCCTGCCAGTCAGCGGCGCTGCCCGACGTTTCGGCGCGGGAGAACTGGGTCGTGAGAACGTGTTGAAGCTGCGCCTCTGCTGTGGGCTGCCGGGGAAGGGCGCCACGGGGTGGGGGGACCAGCGGTGAGGTGGGCAGCGGTGGGGTGGCCGGCCGCGCTGTCGCAACGGGCGCTGATGCGGGGGCAGGCGGATCTGCTACGCGCACGAGTAGGCGTTCCACGCGGCCCGTGCGCAGGTGGATGTCAAACGCATCGCTGCGGCCCGGCCGATAGAGGATCGTCCACGTCACATGCTTGCCGGTCCGCACTGCGTGACACTGCGCAATCGCTTCTCCGTAGACCGTGGGGAGCATGGCGTCACCCGCCCGCATCCAGCGACCATCAAACCAGGTGGAAAACCCGTTCGCCCAGCGCAACCTCAGGTCCACCTTGGATCCAGCCCCTTTGAGCCACAGGTCGGTCTCCTCTCCCGCCGGCGTTACGAGCTGAAGGGTGTCAGAAGGGGCCATGGCCAGGGATGCCGCGGCCTGGGCGGGCCGCCCACTCATCGCATCAACCGTCCAGACCTTGCCCTCTGAAGGGGTGGGGGCGACAGCGATGGTGAGCGCCAGTGCGATCCCTGCCGCGGCGCCACAGCGTGGGCGTCTACGTGACAAGCGGGGCATGCCATGCTCATACATCATGTCGTCAGGTAACCACGTCCCTAGTCTGAAAGCAAGGAAACTAGCGCAGGTATTCGGGGCGTGGCTGGTAGCGGGTGTGGAGCAGATGGCGTGCTTTCTCGCTGAGGGGCTCACCGAGGAAGTCGCGGTATAGCTGTTGGATCCACGGGTTGGCGTAGCTGGTACGGACCTCCTGCACGCGGTCCTCTTTGAGCAGCCCTGCCGCGCGCTGTTCGCGCACGGCATTGCTGACGTTCCAGGATTGGCCGCCACCACCAATGCATCCCCCCGGGCAGGCCATGACCTCAATAAAGTCGTAGGGCATCGGCTCGCCCTTCAACTTGGCCTGTCGCACGCGCTCCAGAACCTGTTCCACATGTCCCAGTCCGTGCGCGACCGCCACGCGTAGATCGTGACCGCCAAGATTGACCGTCAGCTCCTTGATGCCGTCCAGTCCGCGTAGCTCCTCGAACTCCAGTTCGGCCCGGTCCTCGCCCGTCAGGAAGTAGTGGGCCGACCGCAGGGCCGACTCCATCACCCCGCCGCTGACCCCGAAGATAACGCCCGCCCCGCTGTACTCGCCCAGAGGTGAGTCGGGCAGCTCGAGGCAGTTTAGGTTCTCCAGCGCAATACCGGTCTGACGGATCATGCGGGTCAGCTCGCGCGTCGTGAGCGAGATGTCGACATCCTGCCCGCCACTGGCATACATCGAGGCCTCGCGCGTGATCTCATACTTCTTGGCCGTGCACGGCATGATCGAGACCATGAAGATGGAGTCCGGATCAATCCCCTCCTTCTCGGCGTAGTAGGTCTTGGTGAGGGTTCCGAGAATGGCGTGCGGAGACTTGCAGGTCGAGAAATGGTCGATCATGTCGGCGTGGAATTTCTCCATGAAATCCACCCACGAGGGACAGCAGGTCGTGATCAGGGGGAGCTTCTCGGGGGCCGATCGGATCCGCTCGGCCAGTTCACTGGCCTCTTCCATGATCGTGACATCCGCGCCGAAGTTGGTGTCGAAGACGGTGTCGAAGCCCATACGCCGCAGGGCGTGATAGAGCTGCCCGGCCAGGTTGGCGCCCGGCTCGTAGCCAAAGGCTTCGCCCAGCGAGACACGCACCGAGGGGGCGATCTGGGCCACGCAGTGACGCGTCGGATCGCGCAGCGCTTCCCACACGGCCTCGGTCTGGTCGAACTCGAGGATGGCTCCCACAGGGCAGTGGGCCGAACATTGACCGCAATGCACACAGGGCGACTCGGCCAGGCTGATGTCGCCGGCCGGGGCGATACGCGTATTCAGCCCACGCTCCATGAAGGAGAGCGCCCAGACATCCTGCTGCTCCTGGCACATCTCGAGGCAACGCCCGCACTTGATGCACTTGCGCGGATCAAGCGTGATGCAGCCGGTGCTGTCGTCACGCGGCAGCTCGCGCCGCAGGGAGGGGAAGTGCTCTTCGCGGATTCCGAAATCCTTGGCCAGCTCCTGCAATTCACAGGCGCCGTGTCGTCCACACGTAAGGCACTCGTTAGGGTGCGCACTCAGAATGAGCTCGAGGAGGGTGCGCCGTACATTCACGATCTCAGGGTCGTGGGTCTCCACCTGCATACCGGGTTGGGCGGGGGTGCTGCAGGCACGCACCAGATCGGGCATCCCCTCCACCTTGACCACACACAGTCCGCACGCGGCAGTGGGGGGCAGGTCGGGATGCTTGCACAGCGTCGGAATCTTGATCTCGGCCGCCTTGGCCGCTTCCAGAATGGTGCTGCCCTCCGGCACCTGCACCTCAAACCCGTTGACGGTAAGCTGGATCATGCGGCACCTCCATCAGGGGTATCGGCGCGCGGGATACGTTCCGGCCAGTTGCGTAGGAACGACATCAGGGGCCGTGGTGCGGCCTTGCCCAGGCCGCAGAGAGAGGTGGCTTGCATGGTCTTGGCCAGTCGATCGATCAGGGCGAGGTCGGCGTCTGTGGCCCCGTTCTGCCGGATCTTTGTCGCTAGATTGAGGAGCTGGTGGGTACCGATTCGACAAGCGGCACAGCGCCCGCACGACTCTTCAACGGCGTACTGTAGAAAATAGCAGGCCAGGTCAAGCAAGTCATCGTCCTCATCGAGCACAATCATGCCGCCGGATCCAACAACGGAGCCAAGCTCGCTCATGGCTTCGTAGCTGAGTGTGGTGTCGAGCTGTTCGGCGGGAATCAAGCCGCCTGACAGACCGCCGATCTGTACGCCGCAAACGGGGCGGCCGGTCTTGCTGCCGCCACCGAGGGTATCGATCACGGTGCGTAGTGAGGTGCCCATGGGGACCTCGAGAAGGCCCGCCAGACGGGCACGTCCGGCGAGTGAAAAGACCTTGGTGCCGGGGGAGTCGGTCGTTCCAATCGTACGAAACCAGTCGGCTCCACGTGCGATAATACGTGGCAGGTTGGCAAGGGTTTCGACATTGCTGATCACCGTGGGGCAGCCCCACAGGCCACGCTCGGAAGGGTAGGGGGGGCGCGGTCGCGGCGTGCCGCGCTGGCCTTCAATCGACTTGATCAGGGCGGTCTCTTCGCCGCAGACAAAGGCTCCCGCAGCGGTAATGACTTCACAATCGAAGCGGAACGGTGAGCCCAGGACGGCATCACCCAGAATGCCCTGTTCACGTGCTTGTTTGATAGCCGTGCTGACGCGCCGCACGGCAAGCTCATACTCGGCCCGCACGTAGACATATCCGCGCCGGGCGCCGACGGCGTGACCCGCGAGGAGCATCCCTTCAATCACGGCATGCGGGTCACCCTCCAGAATGCTGCGATCGACATAGGCGCCCGGGTCGCCTTCATCACCGTTGCAGATGATGAAGCGCTGCTCGGCCGCTGTTCCGGCGGCATTCGCCCATTTCTGACCGGTGGGATACCCGCCGCCACCGCGTCCGCGCAGTCCGCTCGTGCGGATCTCCTCGATGAGCTCGGCTGGCCGGCATTCGAGCGCATCCGCGAGGGCGCTGTAGGCACCGTGGGCGAGGGCATCTTGGATGCGTTCCGGATCGGCCTGGTCGATACGATCGAGTACCACCCGTTCCTGTTGCGTGAAGAAGGCCAGATCGTCGGGCAAGGCGTGCGAGCTGAGAAACTCCGGCAGGACAAAATCGTCACCCCGGGTGAGGGCCGGTGTGACATGCTCGGTAATAATCAGGCGTGCCAGCATGGGCGAGACCGTACCATAGAGACGCGGCGCGGCGCCGGCGATCTCGACGCGAACGAGCGGGCCCTGGCTGCAGAGGCCCATGCAGCCGGTGCGGACCAGGTCGACACGTTCGTCGAGACGGTGTGTGCTGCGGGCATCGCATAGCGCCTCCCACACGTCCTGGCCTTCGGCCGAGAGACAGGCCGTTCCGGCGCAACAAAAGACGCGACAGACGAACCCGGCCTGGCGGGCCTGCTCGGCTTCACGTGTCTGTTTGAGTGCCGGGGTGGGCATGGCTAGTTGGCCTCTTTGGGTGCCGTCGGTGGGTGTTTCTTCAGAATACCGGGAAGGTCGGCGGGATCAACCTGGCTGTAGATCTTGTCGTCGACCATCAATACGGGTGAACAGCTGCAGCAGCCCAGGCAGCGCACCACGTTGAGCTGGTAGGCGCCGTCGGGGGTGGCTTCACCCGCTCCGATTCCCAGCAGCGCCTGGATCGCCTTGAGCAGGACCGGCCCCTCCTGCAGGTGACAGGAGGTGCCGTCACAGACCGACAGGGTGATGCGACCAGGCTCCTCAAGACGGAAGTAGCTGTAGAAGGTGAGGACCTCAAAGATGCGCGCCAGCGGAACACCCAGACGACGCGACAGGGCCATGGCCTCCTGTCGTGGCACATAGCCGTGCTCGGCCTGCAGGGCGTGTAGTGCGTTCAGCAGTCCGCTGTCGGCACGTACCCCACTGGTGCGCCGCGGCTTCGTATCTGCGCTCAGCATCCGGTGGACCTCATGGTTGTCGGCCTGGCCTACGCGTTCTCGCGTTCGGTGTAGTGCGTGTGCAGCAGCTTGTGTGCGCGCTCACTTCCCGGCTGGCCGAGGAACTCCTTGTACAGCTTCTGGATCGAGGGATTCTCATGACTCTTGCGAATCGCTTTATCACCATCAATGACATACAGCGCCTGACGCCGCTTTTCAAGGATGCTTGTATCGCCCTTGATCGAGGGCTGGCCGCCGCCGTTGATGCAACCGCCCGGGCAGGCCATGATCTCGATGGCCTCGTACTCGGCTTCGCCCTTCTGAATCTTCTCAAGCAGGTTGCGTGCGTTGCCCAGGCCGGAGGCGATCGCCACGCGGACGTCCTTGCCGGCCACCGTGACGGTGGCTTCGCGAATACCCGAGAGGCCACGCACGGCCGTGAAGTCGACATCCTCAATCGGCTCATCCGACAGCCAGTCGGCCGCGGTACGCAGGGCGGCCTCGAGGACACCGCCCGTGGCCCCGAAGATCACGCCCGCACCGGTCGATTCTCCCAGCGGGTTGTCGAAGTCGGACTCATCCAGGTCCATGAACTGGATACCCGCTTCCTTGATCATGTTGGCCAGCTCACGCGTCGAAATCACGATGTCGACGTCGCGGATACCGTTGGGCGCAAACTCGTCACGCGCGGCCTCATACTTCTTGGCCAGGCAAGGCATGACCGAGGCGACCAGCATGTTGTCCGGCGCAATGCCCGCCTTCTCGGCGTAGTAGGTCTTGGCGATCGCCCCGAACATCTGCTGAGGCGACTTGGCTGTCGACGGAATGTTGATCAAGTCGGGGAACTGGTGCTCGAAGAACTTGACCCAGCCCGGACAGCAGGAGGTCAGGATGGGCAGGTTCTCGCCTGAGGTCAGGCGGCCGATCAACTCGGTCGTTTCTTCCATAATCGTCAGGTCGGCGGCGAAGTCGGTATCAAAGACGCGGTCAAAGCCGAGCTTGCGCAGGGCGGCGACCATCTTGCCGGTTGAGACGCTACCCGGCGCCATGCCGAACGCCTCGCCCAGGGCCACGCGCACGGCCGGAGCGGTCTGGACCACCTTAAACTTGGCCGGGTGGTTCAGACCGCGCCAGACATCGTAGCTGCGGTTGACCGCCGTCAGTGCCCCCGTCGGGCAGGCCTGTACGCACTGGCCGCAGAAGGTGCACTTGGTGTCGTCGAGCGAACGCTTGCTGGTCGGCATCACGACGGCATCAAACCCGCGGTCGACCGCGGAGAGAATACCCACCGTCTGCATGACGTTGCAGGCCGTTTCGCAGCGGCGGCACATGATGCACTTGTTGGGATCGCGCACGATCGATTGGTTGGCACGGTCGACCTCATGCTCCATCTGTTCGCCCTCAAAGAGGATCTGGTGGAGTCCCATCTCACCGGCCAGGCGTTGCAGCTCACAGTCCAGGTTGCGCTGACAGGTCAGGCAGTCCTTGGGATGGTTGGAGAGCAGCAGGTCCAGCATGGAGCGGCGTGCATTGATGGCGCGCACCGAGTTGGTCTTCACTTTCATGCCGTCAGTGGCCGGGGTGCAGCACGACGGCGCCAGGGTGGGGCGGCCTTCGACTTCGACCACGCAGACGCGGCAGGAACCGGCCTTGTTCTCGATATCGAAGTCATCCAACTTGAAGTGACACAGGGTGGGCACCTTGATGCCGAGTTCTCCGGCGGCATCCAGGATCGATGTGCCCTCGGGCACCTCGACGTCGCGATTGTTAACGCTCAACTTGATCATGATCTAGTCTCCTTAAGAAGGGTGTGGCGATGCCGCTTAGTGTTTGTCCACGGCGTGGAATTTACAGGCCTGCTGACAGACCCCGCACTTGATGCAGCGTTCCTGGTCGATCTCGTGATGTTCCTTGGGCGCGCCCGTGATGCAGCTCACCGGGCAGTTGCGCGCACAGAGCGTACAGCCGACACAGCGCTCGTTGATGTCGTAGCGCACCAGTGCGCTGCAGACACCCGCGGTGCATTTGTGGTTCATCACGTGGTCGAGATACTCACGCCGGAACTGACGCAGGGTCGACAACACCGGGTTGGGTGAGGTCTGACCCAGGCCGCACAGCGAGGTGTCCTTGATCGTATCTGAAAGCTGACGCAGCTTTTCGAGCGTGCGCATATCGGCTCTGCCGGAGCAGACCTTGACCAGCATCTCGTGCAGGCGCTTGTTGCCGATGCGGCAGGGCGTGCAGCGGCCGCACGACTCGTCGAGCGTGAACTCGAGGAAGTACTTCGCGATGTTGACCATGCAGTCGTCTTCATCCATCACGATCATGC
This sequence comes from Verrucomicrobiota bacterium, assembly GCA_018648805.1. Classification (GTDB taxonomy): domain Bacteria; phylum Verrucomicrobiota; class Kiritimatiellia; order UBA8416; family JABMPJ01; genus JABMPJ01. The sequence continues at coordinate 53,656 of JABGQM010000007.1, read as the reverse complement.
CGCCCGAGCCCATCATCGAGCCGAGGGCGCGCAGCGATTCGTAATCGATCGGCGTATCCAGGTCCTCGGTTTTGAGGCATCCCCCTGAAGGTCCGCCGGTCTGGACCGCCTTGAAGGCGCGGTCGTTGGCGATGCCTTGACCCACCCCGAAGATGATGTCACGCAGCGTGGTGCCCATGGGGACCTCGACCAGACCGACGCGTTTGACCTTTCCCGCCAGGGCAAAAACCTTCGTGCCGGGGCATTTCTCGGTCCCGATCTGGCGGAACCACTTGGCGCCGCGCCGCATGATGGCGCAGATATTGGCCAGTGTCTCCACGTTGTTGACGATCGTGGGTTTCTCCCACAACCCTTCGACGGCCGGGAAAGGCGGCTTGAAGATCGGTTCGCCGCGTAGCCCCTCGATCGAGTGGATCAGGGCCGTCTCTTCGCCGCAGACGAAGGCGCCCGCGCCGTACTTAAGCTCGATGTCAAAGTCGAAGCCGCTGCCCAGGATGTTCGTGCCCAGCAGACCGCAGTCACGCGCCTGTTGGATCGCAAGTTCGAGACGCTCAATCGCGAGCGGATACTCGGCCCGGATGTAGACCACGCCCTGCGCGGCGCCGATGGCGAAGCCGGAGATGGCCATCGCCTCCAGGACCGCATGCGGATCGCCCTCCAATACGGCGCGATCCATGAACGCGCCCGGATCGCCTTCATCCGCGTTGCAGATGACATATTTTTCGCCGGCGGGCTGTTTGGCGGCAAACTGCCACTTCACGCCCGTGGGAAATCCGCCGCCGCCACGGCCGCGCAGACCGGCATCGATCATCGTCTGGGTGACCTCGTCCGGCTGCATCGTCGTGACCACATTGGCCAGGGCGGCGTAGCCCTGTGTTCCCACGTAATCGGCAATCGATTCAGGATCGATACGCCCCGTGTTACGCAAGACGATGCGCGCCTGGGCGGTCTCAACATCGGCATCGGTTTCTTCCGGCCGGTACCAGTTCTGGGTCAGCACGTCTACGCCGAAGGCCTGCGACGACTCCTCGCGGATCAGCGTAGGGGCCTGCTCCGGCTTGACGTTGCCGTAGAAGATGCTCTGCTGCGTCTGGCGGTCATAGACCTCGATGGTGGGCTCACTGTGGCAGAGGCCCATGCAGCCGGTCTGGACGATCTCGATCTGGCTCTCCTTCTGCTGCGAGCGAATCTCGCTCTGCAGGGCTTCCAGCACCGGTGTCGTCTTGGCGGCGATACCGCACGTGCCCATCGACACACGGATAACGACCGGTGCGCCGCTGGCGCGCTCGGTCTTGAGGTCGGCCGCCCACGTGCTCAGGGCGTCGCGGTCTTTAAGAGGGGTGATAGTGCTCATTGTCATTACTCGCAGTCGTTAAGAATTTCGGGGACCATCTCGGGGGTCACGTTGCCGTAGACCCGTTCGTTAACCATGACCACCGGTGCCAGGCTGCAGGCGCCCACGCAGCGCAGGCCGCCCAGTGAAAAGCGCATGTCGCCAGTGGTCTCACCTTCGTCGATGCCGAGCAGGCGGGTGAATTCCTCGACGATCTTGCCGGCGCCTTTGACGAAGCAGGCGGTGCCCGTACAGACGTTGATCCGGAACTCGCCTGAGGGCGTGTCGGAGAAGAAGGAGTAGAAGCTGATCACGCCGTAGACCTGTGAGAGGTGGATGCCCAGCTTATTAGCCACAAGGAGCTGTACGCTCTCGGGCAGGTAGCCGAACAGGTCCTGGGCTTTGTGCAGCGACTGGATCAGGAACCCGCGATTGCGGGTCGAATCATCTGTCAGCGGCAGGCTGTCGAGGTAGGTGTCGAGTGTTTGGCGTGCTTCCGGTTGGTCGTCAATTACCGTATCGCGCTCACAGCAGGTGGTGCTCATGATGGTGTGCTCCTGGTTCGTTAAGCTTCAATGACCGTGCGCACCGCGTCGCACAGGGCCTTCGGCTCAATCGGTTTTTGTAGAATGGTTTTAACGGGCAGCTCGTGGATGTCAAAAACCTTGACCGAGCTATCTGCGATCGACGAGAGCAGGATGATCGGGTAGGTCGCGGCGAAGCGCTCGGCAAAGACGATGCCCGCATCGACCTCTTCCATCACGACATCCAGCAGGATCAGGTCGGGATTCGCTTCCTTGGCCTGGGACTCGCCTTCAATACTGTCGCAGGCGGTCAACACATTGTAGCCGGCCGCAGACAACACCAACTCGTAGGTATGCCGCAGGTCCGGGTCGTCATCCACAATCAATACGGTCTTCACATCACTCATGCTCAATACTCCTTATAGGGATTACTTCAATTGCTTGCGGTCACACACTGCGTGTCAGGCAGGTGACCTTCTCGAGGGCCGTGGCGATATCGACCCGCTCAACCCATACCCCCTCGGGAACCTGTAGAGGGGTAGGGGCAAAATTGACAATGCCGCGCACACCGGCCGCCACGAGGCGGTCACACACCGGCTGGGCCACACCCGCGGGGGTGGTGATAATGGCCACTTCAACTTGTTCGGCGGCGATCACCCGCTCCAACTCATCAATCGATGCACAGCGATAGCCGTGGATCACGCGCCCGATCTTGCTCGGATCATTGTCGAAGGCACCCACAATCCTGAGGGCTGCATTCCGTCCCTTGATGAATCCAAGTGCCGCGCGCCCGAGGTCGCCCGCACCCACCAATACGATGCGCGTGCCCGCCGGATCATCCAGAACCTTGCTGATCCCCTCGATCAGGTTGGCCACCCGATAACCCCGCTTCGAGTGCCCCGTGACACCCACTTCCATTAAATCACGCCGCACCTGAGCCGCCGTTCCCGATACCATCTCGGCCAGCTGATGCGAGTAGACCGACTCTTCTCCCGACTGCCCCTGCATGACCAACAACCGTCGGTATACACTCAGCCGCTCTACTGTTCTGCCCGATAAAGCCACAATCTACTCCAAAAACACTCGCCTGTAACCCCTCATGGGGTATACCTGTGATATCGTTCACAGCAGACCATAGCGCAGCCGTAGCGGGCTGTCTATAGTTTTTGTGAAAAAAATCACGGGATAGAAGGAGGGGCCCCGTTGACGATTTATGCTGCACGCAGCATAAATCGTCAACCGATCCACCTTACGGGAGGTGATAGAAGAATCAGTCCTGGCACTTCCTTGCCACCCAATTTGGGGTTTGTACAACGCCACCCGTTCAGGGTACTTTACCCACGCTTTATGAAGAAATCGCTCAAGTATAGAGAAGTGATCGAGGATGTGCGCCGAGTCGTCGTCAAGATCGGCAGTCGGGTACTGGTGCAGCGTACCGGCCGGCCGGATGTGCGGCGGATGGATGCCTTGATCACGGAGTTGGCGGCGCTGCAGAAGGCGGGCAAGGAAGTCGTTCTCGTCTCGTCGGGTTCGATCGCCGCCGGTATGGAGTCGCTCGGCATGCGCGTGCGTCCAACCGAGTTGCCGGAACTACAGATGGCGGCGGCCGTGGGGCAGACCCGCATGATGTCGCGCTACGAGGCCCTCTTCGGGAAGCAGGGCTGTAAGGTGGGACAGGTTCTGCTGACGCATGACAACTTCGAGCACAAGGTCACCCTGACGAATGCGCGCCGTACGATGGACGCGCTGATTCGCCACGGGGTGATCCCCATCATCAACGAGAACGATGTGGTCGCCAACGAGGAGATCCGGGCAGTGGCGAGCGTGGGCGACAACGATTTTATGGCCTCCCTGGTCGTCAAGCTGATCCGGGCCGATCTTCTGGTGCTGCTCAGCACGGTGGATGGCGTGCGGGATATCAGTGACACGGGGCGCTCGCGGCGGATTCCCTATTTCGAAACGATCGATCGCTCCACCTTCAAGCTGGTCAAGCACGGGGAATCACACTTGTCGAAGGGGGGCATGGCTACCAAGCTGAAAGCGGCCAAGGCGGTCGCCGACGCGGGCTGTACCTCGGTTATAGCCAATGGCAGACAGGCCAGCGTGCTGACGCGTATTATGAACGGCGAGGATGTCGGAACGATCATCCTTGCCTCGGGGCTGTAGCGATACACGCTGCGGCTGGAGAGGGGAATCCCGCTATGAGTTTGCATGACGATATGGTCGCCATCGGGCAGCGCGCGTTGAATGCGTCGCGCGAGCTGGTGCCGCTGAAGGCGCGCACGAAGAACGCGATCCTGCTGGCCATGGCCGCGGAGCTTGAGGCACGCCGCGAGGCCATCCGGGCGGCCAACGCGATCGACATGGAGGAGGGCCGCAACGCGGGTCTCTCCGACGCGATGCTCGACCGCTTGCTCATTACCGACGCACGGATCGACGGCATGATCAAGGGCATCCAGGCCGTGGCAGCGCTCAAAGACCCCATCGGCTCCCGGATTAGCCGCTGGATCCGCCCCAATGGCCTTGAGATCATCAAGCAGCGCGTGCCGATCGGTGTGGTAGGCATCATCTACGAGTCACGCCCCAACGTGACGGCTGACAGCGCGGTGCTCTGCTTCAAGACCTCCAACGCGGTGATTCTGCGTGGCGGCAAGGAGGCCGTGAACTCGAATGCGGCTATCGCGGATGCCCTGATCGAGGGGGGGCGTCAAAAGGGGCTGCCCGAGTATGCGATTCAGCTTATCCGTACGACCGACCGCGAAGCGGTCAAGGAGCTGGTTCAGCTCGACGGCAGGGTCGATCTCGTGATTCCGCGCGGGGGCGAAGCCCTGATCCGTGCCGTGACCGAAATGGCGCACGTGCCGGTGATCAAGCACTACAAGGGCGTTTGCCACCTCTATGTCGATCAAGGTGCCACTATGGAGATGGCCCTCGGGATTGCCGAGAATGCGAAGTGTCAGCGCCCGGGCGTCTGCAACGCCATCGAGACGCTGCTCGTGCACGAAGGCGCCGCGGGGGACTTCCTGCCCGCACTGGCTGCGCGGCTGGGGGAGCAGGGGGTTGAGCTGCGCGGGGATGGGGCGGCCCGTGCGATCGTGCCGGGCATGAAGGAAGCGACCAAGGATGACTGGTTCGAGGAATACCTCGACTTGATCCTGGCGGTACGCGTGGTGCCGTCGGTGCAGGCGGCGATCGACCACATCAACACCTATGGTTCGCGTCATTCGGATGCCATTGTGACCGAGTCGGCACCGGCCCAGCAGGCATTCCTGCGCGATGTGGATTCGTCAACGGTCTATGTCAATGCCTCGACCCGTTTCACGGATGGCGGGGAGTTTGGCATGGGGGCTGAAATTGGGATCAGCACCGACAAGCTGCATGCCCGCGGACCCATGGGGCTCGAAGAACTGACCACGTACAAGTACCTGGTCTACGGCAAAGGCCAGATCCGCTCGTAGGGACCTACTTGAATTCGGCCGGGGTATCGACCTCGGGTGCGACGACCGCGGGTGCTGCCGCCGGTTCAACCACGGCTTCAGCGGCCGCTTCGATCTCGGCCTTGACCTCAGGAACCGGCACGCCCTTGTCTGCTTCGGGGCTCTCGGAGGGCATCGCTTTCACGGCGTCGTCAACCGGCGTGATCTCGATGGTGTCGTCGTCGGGGGCCGCTGCCTCGGGGGCTTCTTTCTTGGCGCGACGGAAACGGGCCAGCAGCGGGTTGACCGGACGCGGACCGCTGGGCTGCGTGCCCGGCTTGCCATACCGGCCATAGCGGCGGCGCTCGGCGTTGTCGTCGGCCAGTTCCAGATTGTGGCGCTGGGCTAGTCGCTTCCACTCTTTACCCGAGAATTTCAGCTTTGCGTTCATGCTGTTGGCCATGTCGACCACCTTGAGCGAGGGGATGCGTGTGACCTTCTTGCACCAGCCCGATCCATCCGCAAGCTCGGCGGGCAGAGCCTCGTCGCCACCGATCAGGAAGGCCTGCTTCGGCCGGGCGCCAAACAGGCTGCCGTCCTGGTAGGCCGCGATGTCGGCCGGCTTCCAGTCGGTCGCGGCGGCATCCCACACATGCAGCAGGAGGGGCTCATCACCCACACCTTTGTCATAGGCCACCAGTTCGACGGGGCGAATGCGGGCGACGTCAAAGGCAAACTGCACAACGGTATAACGTACCGGCATGACGATGACCGCGTCGCGCTTGGCGGCGTGGGCGGTGGCGCCCAGACTGGTGATGAGCAGGAGTGTCAGGCAGAGCAGACGAGTGGTCTTCATAAGGGGATCCCCGGTTGTTTTTTAACTATTTTCCAAGTACTTTTCGCAATTCAGCGGTCAGGCGCGGCACGATCTCGAAGACGTCACCCACGATACCCACCGTGGCGACGGAGAAAATCGGGGCATCCGGATCCTTGTTGATCGCAATGATCACATCCGAGGAAGACATCCCGGCCAGATGCTGGATCTGGCCGCTGATGCCGCAGGCGATATAGATTTTCGGGCAGACGGTCTTGCCGGTCTGTCCCACCTGGTGCGAATAGGCGATCCAGTTGGCGTCCACAGCCGCCCGCGAGGCGGAGACGCCGCCACCGAGGACCTCGGCCAGCTCGTGCAGAATATCGAAATGCTCGGGGCTGCCCATGCCGCGTCCGCCGCCGATCACGTAGTCGGCCTCGGCGATGTTGACGATGTTGTCTTCCTCGGGCACAAACGACAGCCGTTTCGTGCGCGAGGCCAGCAACGCCTTGTCGATCTCCTGCAGTAGCACCTCGCCCGTGCGGGCGGAGTCTGGCTCGGCTTCTTTGAAAACCTTGTGGCGTACCGTGGCCATCTGTGGCCGCGTGTGAGGCGACTGAATGGTCGCCATGATGTTGCCGCCGAAGGCCGGGCGGGTCTGCAGCAAATCCTTGGTATCGGGATCGATCGCCAAGCCGGTGCAGTCGGCCGTCAGACCGGCCCCAGTGGCGATGGCGACGCGCGAGACGACGCTGCGTCCCACCGTCGTGGCGCCGCACAGCAGCACGTTGGGCTGATGGCGCAGCACCAGTTCGGAGATCACGGCGGCATAGGGCTCATCCTGGAAGTAGGTCAGCTCGGGCTGGTCAACCAGATAGACTTTCTCGGCCCCGCGTGCAATCAGGTCCTGGGCCTGGGCCTCCATGCCGGAGCCAAGCAGGATGGCGCAGAGCTGCATGCCCAGGTCGTCGGCCAGCTGCCGGCCCTCACCCAGGAGTTCGTAGGTGACCGACTGGATGACGCCGTCATCCTGCTCGGCAAAGACCCACACGTCCTTGTAGGCGCTGAAATCGGCCGCGGCCTTGGTGCTTTCGCGCATGGTGATGGCGTCAAACTTGCAGGCCGGCACGCAGGCGCCGCACAGCGTGCACTGGGTCAGGTCGATCACGGCCAGCTTATCGTCCATGCTGATCGCGTTAAAGGGACAGGCCTTGACGCAGAGCTGACAGCCGACACAGGTTTCATCACTTACTTTGATAGGATCATCGCTCATAAAATCTCTCGCTCCCTAGGCGGCGCCGCCGACCACTATTGCTTTAAGTTTTTCGATCAACTGCGGTACCACCTCATCTGCATCGCCGGTCAACATCTCGCCGCCACCGCGCGGGGGCGGGGTGAAGATCTTGACCACCTTGGTGGGCGAACCATCCAACCCGAGTTTCGCCGGGTCGCAGTCGAGCTGCGCGGCCGTCCAGGTGGCAATCTCGGCCTTGCGTGCGGCCATCTTGCCCTTGAGCGAGGGCAGACGCGGCTCGTTGATCTCCTTGACCACGGTCAGGAGGCAGGGCAGCGAGCTCTCGATGACCTCGTAGCCGGTCTCGAGCAGGCGCTCGCCTACAATGCGTCCCGCTTCGATCTCTTCAATTTTGCGCACATAGGTGATCTGCGGCAGATCGAGATGGGTCGCAATGCCGGGGCCTACCTGAGCCGTATCGCCGTCGGAAGCCTGTTTTCCGCAGAGGATTACATCCACGTCGTCCAGTTTCTTGATCGCCTGTGAAAGGGTGTAGCTGGTGGCCCAGGTGTCGCTGCCGGCGAAGGCGCGATCCGAAATAAGGATCCCGGTGTCGACCCCCATCGAGATGGCTTCGCGCAGGACCGCTTCCGCCTGGGGCGGGCCCATGCTGATGGCGGTCACTGTGCCGCCGACACGCTCTTTGAGGCGCAAGGCCTCTTCGATGGCATAGGTATCAAACGGGTTAACGATCGACTCGACACCCTCACGTATGAGCGTGTTGGTTTCTGGGTTGATCTTGACGTCAGTCTTCTCTGGTACCTGCTTAATGCAGACAACAAAATGCATCTGGTGTTCCCCTCTCTGGACCTCTATTCAACGAAACATGTAAAGGTAGTCTGCCCACCGCCGGATTGGCAAGCCTGAATAGAGTGAGCAGTGAGCAGTGAGCAGTGAGCAGTAAGTAGTAAGCAGTGGGACTGAATAGAGTGAGCAGTGAGCAGTCAGCAGTAAGCAGTGGGACAGGAAAGAGCCCCGATTCACGGGATGACAGCCAAGTCCAAACAGGCTTCTGCATCCCTGAGACCCCACTGCCCCCTGCCCCCTGCCCACTGCTCACTGCTCACTTCCCTCCCCCTGCTCACTTCCCTCCCCCTACGGCTTGCGGAACACAATATTGAAAAAGAGATCGGCCATAACGCGCTCGACCCTGGCATTCACCCCGTCAGGAACCAGCTCAATAGGGATGGGATCCAGAAACATCGGGTTCTGCTTGATCAGGAACCTGCCGAATCGGGTCGCGGCCCGGGCCGTGGACATGCCTTCGTCCTGGATGCAGATCACGCCGCCGGGCTTTGTGACGCGCAGGATCTCGTCCATGGCCGCCTGGCGCTGATCGCCGAACTGGTTGATTGCCCCGGTATGCATCACTGCATCGAAGGCGTCGTCGGGGTAGGGCAGGGCCATCGCGTCGGCTTTCTCGACCGTAACGGGCAGTCGGCGCCGGGTGGCCAGCCGGCTCGCGGCGCGCACCATGGCCGGGGAGTTGTCCATCGCGTTAACGCGGCCACCCGGACTGATCGCGGCGCAGAGAGGGGCCAGGTTGCCCCCCAGGCCGGAGCAGTGGTCCAGCACGCTGTCGCCCGGTTTCAAGCCGAGGGCGTTGATGACGCGGCGCCGTTCGGCCGGAATCCAGAGGCGCACGGCCAGGGTCAGGATCAGGAACTGAAAGTTGTAGCGTAGCGCTTCACGGCTGATGCCCATGGCGACTCCTATTTAGAGCTTATTCGAAAAGGACTTGGGATAAAGAAATGCGGAGAAACGGGGGAGAATATCCAATGTCCAACAAGGAATATCCAATATCCAAGGTGAGAATTCAAGCGATACACATGGGAATTGCGGAAGGTTGCGTGAAGGCTGACAAAGGATCCCCCCTTGGAAATTGGATTTGAGTGTTGGCTGTTGGATATTGAAATCTCCAGGAGCGTAGATACCTTTTTCGGAGGAGGTCTATCTAACGAGGGTGAGAATGTCCCGGAAGGCCGGGTGTTCGGATGTTCGCATCAACTCAAACAGCATGCTCTCGGCCGTCGTCACGCCCGCTCCGAGCGCGGCGATTTTCTGTAGCGCTATGCGGTGGTTGGTCTCGTAGCGTGAGGAGACCGCGTCGGCCACGACCTCGACCGCGTAACCCAGTTCGAGTAGGTCGCACGCGGTCTGGTAGATGCAGACGTGTGTCTCGATGCCGCCCAGAACCACCTGGCGCGCTCCGCTCTGCTTGAGCGTCTGCAGAAACGTGTCGCTCCCGCAGCAGCTGAAACACGCCTTGGCGATAGGGGTCTGCCCTTCAAGGTGGGTGGCAAGTTCGGGGATCGTGGGCCCCATCTTCGCGGGGATCTGCTCCATCCATATCACGGGCACGCGCAAGGCCTGCATGCCGCGCAGCAGGATCTCCAGGTTGCGGTAGAGCGCCTCGCGCGCATGCATCACCGCGGCCAGTTTGCCCTGCACATCCACCAGCACAAAGACCGTATTGCCCAGCTCAAACATCCTCATCTCCCGTAGGGTCCGAGTATGGCAAACGACCGGGTGCGCGCCAATAGGAAAACCTCCTTCAATCCCTCTTTACTCCCTCTGGGCCGGGCGGCATACTGCGCGGGCAAGGACATTGTTATGCCGGCGATTGCCAAGATCTTGATTGTGTTTGCGGGGATGCTCGTGCTGGCGCGGGTGAAGGTGCCGCTGGGGCTGGCCCTGGTGGGTGGCGGCGTGGCGCTGAATCTCTGGGCCGGGCTGCCTGTGGGCGTGACGTTGGGGCATGTCGGGGCCGCCCTGCGTGCGGCCGACCTCTGGCTGCTGATGGCGGTCACGGTCCTGATTATCGAGCTGGGACGCCACATTACGCGGCCGGGCAATGCAGACGAGCTGATGGCCGCAACGCGGCGCTGGGGTGGACGTCACGGGCGCGCGGCCTCGCTGATGGCCCTGCCGGCTGTCGTGGGGCTGGTGCCGATGCCGGCCGGGGCGCTCTTCTCGGCCCCGCTGGTCCAGAAAGCGGGCGAGGGGATGCAGACCACCCCGGCCTGGCTTGCGGCGGTCAACTACTGGCATCGCCACGTCTGGGAGTACTGGTGGCCGCTCTATCCAGGCGTGATCGTGGCGATCTCCCTTTTCGAGATGGATACGCGCCTCTTTATGGCGGTGCAGGCGCCTTTCTCACTCGTGGCTCTCGGTGCGGGCTACTTCTTCCTGGTGCGACCGCACCTGCGTGAGGCACCGGCCCATGAGGCCGGCGCAGCGGGAAGCAGCCGGCGGGCGCTGATGACCCTCCTGCCGCTTATGACCGTCGTGGGATCTCTCTTCGTCTTTCCGCCCCTGCTGCGCCTGTTGCTGCCCGCCGCTGAACCCCAGGTGCAGAAGCTGAGCTGTGTGCTGCTGGGCTTGATCCTGGGCATGCTCGTGATCTCGGTGGATGAGTGGCTGCAACGGCGGGCGCGGACGGCAGATGCGGCAGCGGAACGCGTGCGCCTCTTTGCGGCTGTGCTCCAGCCGAAGTCGCTCGGCATCCTCTTTGCCCTGACCGGCGTGCTGCTCTTCAAGTCGCTCCTGATGAGCTCGGACCTGCTGCCCGCGGCCGGGCGCGAGCTGGTCGAGAGCGGTATTCCGCTGGCTGTGGCCGTGGCGACGCTGCCCTTTCTGGCCGGACTCGTGACCGGCATCGCAGTCGGGTTCGTAGCGATCGCTTTCCCGCTCGTGGTGGGCCTGATGGCGGCCGAGGGGTCGGGTCTGACCCCGCTGGCCACGCTGGTCCTGGCCTACGGCTTCGGTTACATGGGGATGATGCTCTCCCCTGTGCACCTCTGCTTCCTCGTGACGCGCGAATACTTCGGCGCGCGCATGCTCGACGTCTACCGCGCCATCACCCCCTGCATTCTCAGTGTTGCGGTCTACGCCCTCCTCGCCCACGGACTGCTCAGCGCCCTGCATTGGTAGGCCGCTGGTATGGCATATGCTCTGTTAGTGCGGTGCCATGGGCAAGACAGACAAGAATCCTAAGAAAAGTAGTCGCTATGCAGGCGCCGGATGCGACGCGTTCACACTGGTGGAGATCATGGTGGTGGTCGCCATTGTGGGTGTTCTCGCCTCGATAGGCATCCCTTCTTTCGCAAAAGCGAGAAACCAGAGTCGTATCTCCCGCTATCTAAATGATATTCGTCAGGCCATTGACTACATCGAGCTCTACGCCATGGAGAACGGCTCCTATCCACCTGACAAGATGCCGCGACAGGCACCCGACGGGCTGCATGAGTATGTGAAGCGGTTTGATTGGAACGCGGATACGCCCCTCGGAGGGAAATGGGATTGGGACTTCCAGTCGGTTGGCATTACCGCCGGCGTCACAGTCATTGGGGCAACCGCCTCGTTGGCCGACTTGCTGCAGGTTGATCAGAAGATCGACGACGGCAATCTCGTGACCGGTCGCTTTCGCCGCACCGGCGCGGGCGGCTACACGTATGTGGTTGCGGACTGAGCGAGGCAGACTATGATGGTTCGCCATGAATCGTATCCTCTTCAAGCTCGGTGAGGTGTCAGATAGCGGCTGTGCTGTGCTGACGGATGAGCGCGCGGCACATATCCGCCACGTTTTGCAGCCGGCCCCGGGCGACACGGTGCGGGTGGGTCTCCTCAATGGACCGTGTGGGGTGGGGGAGGTCGTTAGTGTAGACGACACGTCCGTCGAACTGGCTTGCCGCTTTGATGCCGCACCTCCGCCGGTGCCGCCGGTCGACCTGTTGCTCGCCATGCCGCGGCCCAAGGTGATGAAGCGACTCTGGGCCCCGCTGGCCTCGCTCGGGCTGGGACGCATCATCATCACGAATGCCGCGCGCGTGGAGCGTAACTATTTCGACACCCATTGGCTCGATCCTGTCCGCTATACCCCTCTCCTTATAGAGGGACTGCAGCAGGCCGGTACGACGCGTATGCCCGAGGTGACCCTGACCCGTCGCTTCCGGCCATTGATTGAAGATGACCTGGAGGCGCTCGCGCCGGGTAGCAAACGCGTCGTGGCCCATCCGCACGATGCCGTACCGCCCGCTGAAGCATTCGCCACCGCTCCCGATCAGCGCCTACTTCTCGCCATCGGCCCCGAAGGTGGGTGGGTGCCGTTCGAGCTGGAGCTGCTCCGCGCCGCCGGGTTCACGGCCGTGATGCTCCCCTTCGGCACACTCCGTACCGATGTGGCCTGCATCGCTCTGCTCACCGCCGCCGGGCTCTACAGGTAGCCGCCGGGATGAGGTGGGAGGAATGGTGGCGGGGCAAGGATTCGAACCTTGGAAGGCGTAGCCAGCAGATTTACAGTCTGCCCTCGTTGTCCACTTGAGTACCCCGCCGCCGGAATGAACACAGCGACGGATGATGCCTTGGAAGCGAACTGGGGACAAGTAAAAAAAAGGGATAATGGCCATTATCCCCTCAGCTTTCACCCTTCATCCCTCATCCCTTCTCCATCACCCCTTTAACGTATGCAGCAGGCGCGTGGCCTCGTGCTTCATCTGCTCATAGCCCGGGTAGCGCTTTTCGAGGGCGTGGAACTGGCGGGTGTGGTGGATGTGTCGTCCATTGCGCTTCTCGGTCGGCACCACCACATGCAGCATCTCGTGGAAAACGATGTAGCGAACGAACGCGCGCGGCACCGCCTCGGAATCGAGTGCCGGATGCACCCGCACCGTGTGCGTGGCCGCATGCCAGGAACCGAAACGGATGCTGCGCCGCTGGCGCCGACGCGGTGTGCCGCCGCGCCCCCAGCCGATGTGACATTTCACGGCGCCGCCGAAACAGTCGCGGTTGACCTCATCACGCAACACCTTCAAGTCATAGACCTTGCCACGGCTGCGCAAACGTGGTGGTGTCACTGTCTTGGGCCGCTCGGGCACCTGGCGCGCGTAGGCGGCCACGACCTGCCAGTCCGATTTGCGCTGCGACTTCAGGTAGCCGCACAGGGCGTCGATCACGGCGCGCGGCGCCCATAAATACTGCTCATCCAGTGAGACGCGGATGGGTCCCTTGCCGCCAAAGTCGATCCACGCCATCGAAACGCGGTTATCGGTCAGGCGCAGCGTCACCGACCGCGAGGCATGCGCATTGAGCCGGTCGAGCAGTGACTGCGGATCGAGACAGGTGCTGCCTTCAAATAAATCAAGCTGCCGTGCCGTGGTGGTCATGCGTCGATGGTCGGTTGGACGTAGACGGAAGTCAAGGTGACAGGTGCGTGGCCGAGCGAACACGGGAAATCCCTGTAAGACCAAAGTCTGATAGTACATCTCTTGTTGCTCGGACACCCTCTGGTTACAGTGATGCTGAGCGAAGCGCTACACTTTTTCTGCGAGGATCATGCTGCTATGCAAGACGGAGATGTGAGACTGCCGGAGGCGAGCCAGCGAGAGGCCTGTGAGGCCTTTCACGCCGGGCTGTGTCCCGTCCTGACCGGGCGCGCGGTCAGCAGTGAGTGCGGCTGCTATCACACCTGTGTGCTCAATGGCGCCACGGTGCTGGTGGCCGATGACGATCGGGATGTGCGCCGTATCAACACGCGTGTGCTGGAGCGTACCGGTATCGAGGTCCTCTCCTACAGCGATGGTCACGAAGCCTACCAGGCGATCATGAGCGAAGACCTTGCGCTGGATGTCGCGGTCCTGGATGTCTCGATGCCGCGCATGAATGGATTCGAGGTCTGCCGTGCCCTGCGCGAAAAACAGGCGAACATTCCGGTCGTCTTCGCGACCGGCTATGATGGCCGCGATCTGGGTCAGGCCCTCGACCAGATCGAGGCCAATGCTCTCTTGTCGAAGCCTTTCTGCCTCGAGCAGCTGCGCCATACCGTTGGCGGTATGATCTGTCCCTTCATGGGCCAGCATCTCTTCGGCGCTGCTTGATCCCTGTCCCCCTGATTCCCCGCCCCACTTTCCTCTGTACCCCACCGCGCATTTCATCTTAAATGCTGCATCAGCGAAAGGGTTGCAGGATGCGTTCACGTTATCGGGTTACGGTCGGGATGGTAGCGGCCACGGTTATGGTGGTCGTGGCAGGTACGGCGTGGGGTGTGGAGTCGGCGCCACGGGTGGCGCATAGCTCCGCATTCGACGCGATCAAGATCGGCGGCCGGCTCATGGTCGACGTGGCACTCTACGACAGCGACGATGTGGAATTGAGCAGTGGCACCGAGGTGCGGCGTGGCCGGATCTTCGTCAAGGGTGCGCTCAATGAGGACTGGTTTTTCAAGGCGCAGTATGAATTCACCGCCAGTGGCGCGGGCTCGGTCAAAGATTTCTACATGGGCTACAAAGGGCTGGGTGATGCGACCACGCTGCTGATGGGGCAATTTGTCGAGTACGGCAGCCTCGCAGATACGACCAGCTCGAAATACACCACCTTCATGGAGCGCGCCCTGCCGGTGCTGGCCTTTGTGCCGGCTGAGCGTCGCATCGGCGTAGGCATCGATACGCACGGCGATGCATGGTACGCCGGGGTCGGCCTCTTTGGCGAAAACTCGGAGGTCGATGAAGAGGCCGACGACGGGGTGGGGGCCAGCCTGCGTGTGACGGCCGCCCCGATCCTCGCCACGGAGCGCGCCTTGCATCTGGGCGCCTGGAGCGCCTACCGCACGCCGCGCGGTGATGAGACCCGCCTGCGCGCCCGCCCGGAGTCGCACGTCTCCGACACGCGCCTGATCGATACGGGCGTCATCAGCAACGTCAATGCCCAGGTCAGCTACGGCCTCGAGTTGGCCGGTGTAGCCGGACCCCTCTCGCTGCAGGCCGAATATCTCGGCATGCTGCTCGATCGTGAGGGGTTCGACGATGAGTATTACGCCGGCTGGTACACCACGCTGAGCTGGATTCTGACCGGCGAAACACGTCCCTACGATGCCCACAGCGGCTCGTTCGGGCGTCTGCGTCCGCTCCATCCCGCCGGCGAAGGCGGTGTGGGGGCCTGGGAGGTGGCGGCCCGCTTCAGCACGCTCGACCTGGACGACGGCATTCCGGGCGGCAGCGAAGACAACCTGACCCTCGGACTCAACTGGTATGTCAATACGCACACCCGTTTCATGCTCAACCTGATTGATGCGTCGGCCGAACGGGCCGGGGAGGAAAGCGATGTCACGATCATTCAGCTGCGCGCCCAGCTCGATTTTTAACGCCCGCCGTGCCCGCAGGATCGCGGGCTTTCTGCTGGCGGTCGGATCGCTCGCCGCCGTCACGTTGGCGCAGGCAGCGCCCGCACGCCCCTTCCGCTTCGCCATGGAGGATTACCCCCCCTTCGAATACGAGGAAAATGGCCAGCCGGTCGGCATTAACGTTGAGGTCACAACGCGCATCATGCAGCGTCTCGGCATTCCGTTCGAGATTGAGTTTTATCCCTTCACCCGCTCGTGGATGCTGCTGGCCAAGGGCAAGATAGATGCCGCGCCAAGTATCTCCTATCAGCCCGAGCGCGAGACTGTTCTGCTCTACTCCGACGCGCAGAAAGCCTTTCAGACCACCGGCAACATTCCGGAGGATCACCTCTGGCTGACCGAGTATGTCTTCTTCGTCAACCGCCGCCTCAAGCCGTCGCTACGCTTCGAGTCCTACGCTCAGCTTAAGCGGGACGGCTACCGGGTTGGCGTGAATAAGGCCTACACCTATCATCCACCGTTCTGGAAGGAGAGCTTCACCACGCGCGAGTTCATCTCGCCGCCGGATGGCTTTCGCGCCTTGGCCAAAGGGGAAATCGATATGTTTCCGATGGATCGTACCATCGGTTTGTGGATGTTGAAGCGGATGGGGCTGGAAACACAGATCGGCTACCTGGGCCGGCCGCTCTTCACCAAGCCCTACCTCATGGTCTTCTCGCGCGCTTCGGATTACCCCGACATCGCGGGCGTCATGCAGCGCTTCTATGCTGAACTGAAGACCATGCGTGCCAGTGGCGAGTACAAGAAGATCTACGATCGCCATGCGGCTGTGCCCCCCCCGGCGGCGCCCCGCCGTCCCCTCCGTTTTGTCTGTGAGGAGTGGGCGCCGTTCGAATACACGGTCGACGGTGAGCCGCGTGGTATCGATGTCGATGTTACCGCACAGATCATGCAGAAACTGGGCCTGCCCTACGAAATCCAGTTCTACCCCTGGAGCCGTGCCTGGCTGATGGCCGAGAAGGGGGTGGCCGATGCGGTGCTCTCCATCTCCTATAAGGCGTCGCGCGAGAAGGAGCTCTACTACACCCCCGAGCAGGCCGCTTTTGCGCGGACGGGTGAGCTGCCGCCGGACTACCTCTGGATGGCGGACTACGTCTTCTTCATGAAACGCAAGTTCGCCGATAGCTACCGCTTTGACTCCTATGCGCAGATCAAGGCGGATGGCCTTCGCGTCGGAACGAACAAGGACTACTCCTACGACGCCGCCTTCCTCGCCGCCGATCTCTCCTTCATTGAGTATCCCGATACCGCGGCCGGGCTGGCTGGACTGGTGGCCGAGGAGATCGATCTTTATCCGATGGTGCTGACCGTCGGCCGCGCCACGCTCAAGGGGATGGGCCTCGCCGAGAGCGTCATCTGGCTGCCCAAGCCGCTCTTCAGCAAACCCTACCTGGTGCCCTTCTGTCGCACATCCGATTATCCGGACCTGGAATACATCATGTATGCGTACTACCGCGAGCTGGCCCGTATGCGTAAAGAAGGATCCTACCAGAAGATCTACGACCGTTATGTGACCACCCCCGACGCAGCCCCCTAGGTCTCCTGTACTCTCATGAAGCGCCACAAGATAACTATCGTCCGTGCCCTCCTTGCCTGGCTGCTCCTCTCCCTGGTGGTCGTCGGTCTGTCGATGGGCATGGCCAGCTACTGGATTATCAAGGCCTCCATCGAAGGTAGCGTTGAGGAGCGGGCCGCACACCTCTCAACCGCACTGGGTGACCTGCTTTCCGAGTACATCTGGACCCTTGACGATGCCCGACTGCGCGAGCATTTCCGCGACCAAGCGGGCGAGGTACCCGACTTGGCTTCTGTTCGCATCCTGACCGAGTTTGAAGACCCCATTTTCATACAGCATTTTGACTCCGAGCCGTCCCCTATAACCTGTCGTCGTCGCGTCCTGCGCGACGGCAAGACGATCGGCTACGTGGACGTCGCCCTTACGCGCAGGAGTATCGCCGAGGCGCAACGCATCATCCTGCGGTCCACCTTTCTCCTGATTCTGGGCGGTGCCATCGCCCTTTTCCTCGTGACCACCCTCCTGATGCGCACGCTCCTGGCGCGGCCGCTGGTTCGTCTGGTGCGCGAGATTCGCGGGATCGCCGGTGGTGACTATATGCGTCAGCTGCCCGAGGGCAAGCACCGCGAAATCGACGTCATTAACCGTGAAGTCACGACCATGGGGCGCCAGATCGCGGATCGGACCCAGCAGCTCACCGATGAGATTCACGAACGCAAAGAGGCCGAGCAGGCGCTCGAAGCGCTGCGTGACCGGCTGGAGGTCCAGGTCACGGAACGGACCCTCGCCCTGCAGCGGGCCTACGAGGATCTCGATAAGGAGACCCGTGAGCGTCGCCAGATCCAGAACGAGATGCTCGAGATTGCGCGCCGTGAACAGCAGCGCATCGGGCGCGACCTGCATGACGCCCTCGGCCAACAGCTGGCGGGGGCCTCGTTCCTTCTGGCCTCGCTCGAGAAACGGCTGCGCGACCGCGAGCTGCCCGAGAGCGACCTCGCCAAGGAGGTGGGGGGGCACCTGCGCGAGGCGGTCACGCGCACGCGCCATATCGCCTATGGACTCGCCCCGACCGAAATCTCGGATGAAGGGCTGATCGACGGCTTTGAAGCCCTGGCCGAGAACACCCAGGCCATGTTTAATGTGGAGTGTGACTTCACGTGCACTCCCGGTTGTCACGTCCGCAACAGCACGGTGGCGACCCATCTCTACCGGATTGCGCAGGAAGCCTTGCACAATGCCGCCAGCCATGGCAAAGCCACCCATGCTTGGATCAGCCTCGCGGTCGATCAGGCGCAGGGCGTGCTGACCGTTCGCGACGACGGTACCGGCGTGCAGCCCTCCCGCTCCGACCATCCCGGCATGGGCCTGCGCATCATGCAGTTCCGCGCCGACACCATTGGCGGCACCTTCAGTCTAACTCGTAACGAGAGCGACGGCACCACCATCACTGTCACCTTCAGTGATCACCCGCCCGAATAAAGTATGAAGCTTTTCCTCCCCACAAGCGTCTCAGCATTGGAAACACCATGATCGAGGGTCGTTAATGGATGTGGTTGACAGAGATGCCCCCGCGGCTGACACCGTGGGTGAGCCGCCAATGGAGGCGATTGTGGCTGAATTTGAAACTCCGCTATTGCGCTATGCTGCGCGTATTCTGAATAACGTCACCTCCGCACAGGATGTCGTTCAGAACACCTTTATCAAGCTCAACCGCGCCTGGAAGCCCGGTATGCACGCCTCGGCCGGCCTCAAGAGCTGGCTCTATCGCGTTGCCCATAACGAGGCGGTCGACCTCATACGACGCGAATCACGTCTGCGCGTCCTGCACGAGAAACAGGCCGATGACCCCGCACTTATTGCCTGTCCGGATGGACACAACTGCCCCATGACACTCGCTGAGAAGCACGCCACCGTGCTGACCCACCTGCATACCCTCCACCCCAGGCAGCAGCAGGTCCTGCTTCTGCGCCTCGAAGAAGGCCTCTCCTATCGCGAGATCAGCCGCGTCACCGGCCGTAGCGAAGGCAACGTGGGCAACCTGCTCCACCACGCCATCCGCAACCTATCGACCACTCTCAAACAAGCGGGGGTCACTGCATCATGAACTGCGACGCCAGCAAAGCTCTGCTTACCCTCTACGTGCTGAACGATCTGGATGCGACCAGCGCCGCTACCGTTCGCACCCACTTGGATTCCTGTCCGGACTGCCGGGCGGCGTTGCAGGATATCGACTCGACCCTCGGTCTGCTGCGCGACGCCCTGGCAGCCCCGACAGCTGCCCCGCAGCGGCTGCCGGCCTCCCATCGCGCCCGCATCATCACCCCGTCCCGCCACACTCAGGCCCCGATCGTCTCACACGACTCCTGGTTCACCCGCCACCACCGCGCCCTCGCCGCTGCGGCCGCCCTCGTCTTCGTTTGCGGCATGATCGGTCTCATGCTCCCCTCCCTGAGCTCCTCGCGCCACATAACCCTTGGCACCCAGATCATGATGGGTGAGGGCCTGTCTGAACGAGATGAGAAAGAAGCGGAGTCAGCGGAAGGGTCGTTTGACGGCTATCATGCGAATGCCGATGGCTGGAAAACTGAGGATGGGAACGGCCTTATCGACGGGGATTCGGTGCAGGATGGCAAGCCGCCGCCTACCACGCAGTATGGCTTAGCCGCCAAAAGGCCCAGCTTCGGCTCCCGCCTCCGGCGTGGACGCGAAGACCGGCGCAAAGAGAGCGGTGACCTCGGATTTGAGGTCGCGGGAGCAGATGAGCCACTCACTCCAGTTTCCCCACCCGCTCCAGCCACCCCACCCAGGCCAACAGTTCCCGCGCCACGGCCGGCACGAAAACCAGCGTCTGTCCCCCTGCTTGGCGATATGCCCATTGTGGGTAACCTCTTCAAGCACGCGGCCGTCGACGCCCCCGACTCGACGGTCCTTCCTGAACCGCCGGCGGAGCCCGTGGATCGTCTCGCCGTCAGAGCCACCGAGAGTCCCGTGATTATGAGCGGCGGTGTTGTCATCACGTCATCCGGCCGACGTGGGGCGGTTGTGGTCAACCAGAGCGGTGGCGCGGGAGGAGGGGGGCCGGCTGGGGTCAATGCGTGGTTCTCAGATGTCGATGCCGCGGAGGTCGCCAAACTCTCACTGGACGGTTCGGGTACGACCGCAACGTACTTCGAAGAGGCCCCCGGTGAACTCGTCAATTCCATCGACGCGGGTACGCTTGTAGATAAGAAACTGGGCACCAGTTACTACGCCCTCGGTCCGGCCGACGCGCCCGTGAAGGATGCGGCGTTCGACGGCGAAGATGTGCGCGGCAAGAAGCGCAAGATGAATCTCTCGTTTGACTATGCCTCCCACAGCGCGTCCGAGCCAGCGCCTGCGCCTGTGGTGGTGGCCGATCCGTTTGGTGGTGTTAAGGGCGGAGAGAAGAAGACAGACGAGCCGATGAAACCATCCCAAGGTGACGCCATTGCCATGGATCCATTCGCACTCGATCACGATGGCGACGGGTTGCAGGATCGTCTCGAATACCAGGACGGTCATTTGCCCGCGGGGTCGTCGGGCAAGTATGTGGCCGGCCTCGGGAAACTGGTGGATTCGGGCGCAGCGAAGCACCTGGAGGACACGCTGGACATTGCAGAAGATCTAGAGGAAGCAGGGGAGGGGGGACGGTCAGCCGGGGATGATTTAGGGACAGACCGCAGCCGTCAAGATGCGCGGGACGACGAGGTCCGTGGGATGGATGGTCGTCGCTATTCTGAGGCCCTGGCGGCGCGCCGCAAAGCCGTCAACACCGAGGTGATGACACGTGAGTCGCGGCAGCCGGTCTTAAAGGGAAGGAAGGCGTCCGTGACTGCTGGAGCGGTACTCCTGACTGATGAGATAGGCGCGATCACCGACGACGAAGGAACGCTTGGAGATCGTGACTATGAGGACGCTTCAGGCAGTACTGGAGAAGGTATCGAGAAGATGCGTGAGCGGCATGAGGTGCTATCGAGAGCGCTGGAGACGATTGACAGTAGCGATTACAAATGGCAGGAAAAGAACCTGTTGAGGGCGCAAGGTGAGGCCAAGGCCAAAGGGTTATCTCGCCGGGCAGAGCGCGCCGCATCGCGACTGGAAGAATCGCGGAAAGCCGTGGCGTTTCAGAAGGCACGCGAAGAGGCCCAAAAGCGGGAAGAAGAGGTGGAAGAGGAGGCACGTCTCCGTTTCACGGCCCACGGGGTCAACCCGTTCGTTGTCGCACGCAAAGAGCCCTTCTCCACCTTCGGTATCGATGTGGATACCGCTTCCTATACGCTGACCCGCAATATGATGGCGCAGGGAACCTTGCCTCCTGCTGAGGCGGTACGGACGGAGGAGTTCGTTAACGCTTTTGACTATAGCCACGTGGCCCCCGCGCACGGCACGTTTCGTATCTATACCGAGCTGGCCCCGTCCCCGTTTGGGCGCGGTCTGCAGATGTTGAAGATCGGCGTCAAGGGACGCCGCCTCGGTCGCGAAGAACAGCGCCCGGCGGTTCTGACGTTTCTGGTCGACACCTCCGGATCAATGAATTCACCCGAGCGCATTGGGCTGGTACGCTCCTCGCTGAAGCTGCTGGTTGAGAATCTCAACCCGATCGACCGTGTCGCTCTGATCCAGTACGATTCACACGCCCGTCTTCTCCTGGAGCACACCCCGGCATCCAACAAAGCGCAGATTCTGCAGGCGATTGATCGCATGCAGTGCTCGGGATCGACCAACCTGGAAGAGGGGATGAATGAGGCCTACCGATTGGCGGCCGGGGCGTTCATTGGCGGGGCCGAAAATCGTGTACTGCTCCTTTCCGATGGTGTGGCGAACCTGGGCAACGTAGCCGCCGAGGATATTCTGGCCAAGGTGGCCACCTATCGCAAACAGGGCATCTTCTGCTCGGTCTTCGGCGTGGGCTCTGGCAGCTATGACGATACCATGCTCGAAACGCTGGCCAACAAGGGTGACGGCGTCTACACGTTCCTCGACTCCGAAGCTGAGGCTAAGCGCGTGTTTGTTGATGATCTCGCGGCTACTCTCAATACGATCGCATCGGATGTGAAGATCCAGGTCGAGTTCAACCCCAACCTGGCCAAGCGCTACCGCCAGATCGGTTACGAGAACCGCAAACTCAAGAAGCAGGACTTTCGCAACGACGCCGTGGATGCCGGCGAAGTCGGCTCGGGTCAGTCGGTTACCGCCCTCTACGAGATTGACCCGCACCCCGAGCTTCTCGCCAAGACGCGCATCGACCTCCCCCCGCAAAAACTCGCCACCGTGCGCGTGCGCTATCGCCGCATCGACAACGGCCGGGTGGAAGAGATCGAACGGGCCGTCTGGCCACACGACTGCCGCGCCGCCCAGCAGAAGGTCTCCAACGGCTTCCGCCTCGCCGCCGGCGTGGCCGAGTTCGCCGAAATCCTGCGCGGCAGTACCCACGCCAAGGGCAGTACCTACGAAGAGGTGGCCGACCACCTCCGCCCGATCGCTCTCGAACTGCACTTGGATGGCCGCGTACAAGAACTTCTACAGATGGTAACCGCCGCCGAATCAACCCCACGGGGGGAGTGATGACACCCGACACCGATTGACAACAGGAGACACACCATGAAACTCAGCGTAACCCACCCCCATCCCATCCTCGCGGCTCTCTTCGCCGCTTTCACCCTCGCCACCGTGCTCGCGCCGCCCGCTCACGCCCGCGAGTCCAAACCTGTCATCGTTTCCGACCTCCAGCTGGTCGGTGAGATCGAGGGCGAGAACATCAGCTTCACCCTCACCTGCGAGGCCGATGTCGACCGGCGTCGCGATCAGCTGGCACTCGTCAGCGGCGATGTGGCCTACCTCGATGGCGAGCTGCCGCGCAAGGCGGAACTGTCGCGCGAGGGCTCAACCTATCACCTCGAGTTTGGTCGTTCCGGCAACCAGGATGTCGAATTCCGTTTCGCCAGCCGCCCCATCAAGCAGGGCGAGTGGCGCCGCACCCGTTTCACCATCCCCGCCGCCACGGTCCGTAAACTCTCCGTCATCTGCGACCGAAACGATCTCGAAATCACGTTCCCCGGCGCACTCGATGTTCAAAAGAGTACCACTGACGATGGCCGTACCCGCGTCACGGCGTTTCTCGGGATCACGGATGCATTTGAGGTCACCTGGAAACCCGAGGTACGTAAGCTCGACGCCGAGCTGGCCGTTACCTGCGATGTCAACGCCATGGCCACGGCCGGGGTGGGAGCCATGCAGGTCGACTCCATCTTTACGTATCGCGTCATCCAGGGCGCACTCAGCGAACTGCGCCTTGCCCTGCCGGATGTGCATGTGACGCAGGTACTCGGACCCGATATTCAGGACTGGCGCGTCGAAGAGAACAACGAGGGAGATATCCTTGTGGTCCAGCTCAACCGGCCGCAGGAGGGCGTCTACCGCCTGCGTGTGCTGAGCGAACTTCTCCTGCCCAGCTTCCCCTGCCAAACCAGCATGCCGGTCTTCACCCCACAGGGTGTCCTGCGTACGAGCGGCTTCCTCATGCTCGGCACCGATAGCGCCATCAAACTTCAGATCAGCAAAGCCTCCGGCGTCAGCCAGGTCGATCCAGCCGCCTTTCCCGCCGTCGCCCTCAAGGGGTTGGGTGAGGACCATATCCGCCGCCGCCCGGTCCGCAGCATGTTCGTCTACCAATATGCCAGCACGCCCTATACGCTCGCCTTTGCGGCGGACGACATCGTCACTTCCTTCACGGTCGATGACCGTCTCGTCGTGACACTCGAAGACAACGACCTCGTCTTCGAAGCCTCGATCGAGGTCGATATCAAGGATGCCCCCGCCCGTGAGATCGTTGTGGCTGTGGAGTCCGATCCGGAATGGACCGTGACCAGCGTCAGCGGCGCCAAGGTGGCCGATGCGGATGTGGATGTCGTTGCCGCCGGCAAGGGCGCCCTGGCCCGCCAACGCACGATCCGCATACCCTTCAAGCAGAGCGTCAGCGGCACCACCCTCGTCACCGTGCGCATGGAGCGCGCCCTTCCGCCCGATCATGACAGCTTTGATGTTCCCGCCTTCAGCGTACCCGCCGCCCGCTCCGAGCGCGGTTACCTCGTTGTCGGCGCCGAAACCGGCATCCGCCTCCGTCCCACCACCGTGACTGGACTGCGCGAGGTCCATACTGGCTCTGCCCCCATGCAAGTTCCCGGCGCGCAGCAAGCCTTCCGCTTCAAGTCGGCCGGCTGGACCCTCGCTCTCGGCCTGCAGCGCTCGCGTCCGACCCTTCACTCCGAAGCTTTCCACCTTGTCTCGCTCGGTGAGGGCGTCATGTACTGCAGCGCCGCCATCAGCTACCACGTCGGTGGCGCGCCCATCCAGGACCTCAAGGTCCATGTGCCCGCCGCCATCGAGAGCGTCGAGTTCACCGGCGCTGATATCGAGGGCTGGACCCGTGAGGGCGAAACCTGCACCGTCCGCCTGCAATCACGTATCATGGGCGACTACACCCTGCTCGTGACCTATGACAGCCAGTTTTCCTACGAAGGCGCCGCCATCCGCGTCGGCGATATCGCCACCATCGGAACCGACAGCGAAGTCGGCTATGTGGTCGTGGCCAGCGCGGCCAGCCTCAAGCTGAGCGAGGTCGAAACCCCGCCCGACTGGCTCTTCTCGATCGATCGCACCGAGATCCCCTCTGCCTACGCCACCACCGTGAATGATCCTGTGATTGCCTCTTACAAGTACGTCCGTGCGCCCCATCCCGTTGCCCTTACCGTCGAGCCCTTCAAGACCGAATCGCTGATCGAACAGATCGCCGACTATGTCCAGCTTGCCACCCGCATCAGTCGCGACGGCGAGTCGGTCACCACGGTCGACTACTTTATCAAGAATGCCACGCGCCAATACCTCGTCGTCACGCTGCCCAAAGATGTCGCGCTCTGGTCGGTCCGCCTTGTCGATGACAGCGGGGCCAAGCAGGACCTGCTGCCGCAGGAGAGTGAGGCCGGACTCCTCATCCCGGTCAACCGCCTGCCCGATCCCAATACCGCGCTGCATCTCGAACTGGTCTACGCCCAGAACCATGGCGATCTCGGTTTCTGGCGCGGCGGCTTCAAAGGCATCTCGCTCTGGGCCCCCGCCCTGACCCAGGCGCATGCCACCTTCGCCCGCTGGTCGGTCCAGGTTCCCGACTCGCTTACCATTGCCGGCACCGGCGGCAACATGACCAGCCAGAACCGTGCCGCCCGTGGCGGCCTGGTCGATGTCTTACGCCGCACTGCACGCCTCGTCCGCGCCGTCGGCGACGGACTCGGTGGCTGGACCCTTTCGGATGCCATCTCGCTCAAGCGCGATACCGTTCACAACGGCGTCTATACCCGCACCGTCAATCTCTCCGACGATGGCGCCCTCGCTCTCAAGTTGCGCGTCGTGCCCCCCTGGCTCGGGAGCAGCGGTTCCGGCCGTCTCCTCATCCTCCTCTCCCTGGCCGGCGTCGTGATGCTCGCCAAAGGCCTGCGCGGAAAATCCAGCGCATTCCTCATCGCCCTCGGCGCTACCCACCTCATCGCCGGCATCGCCCAAGCCGCCGCCGGCCGCGTCGCCCTTGCTGTCCTGCTCTATCTCCTTCTCTTCTTCTGGCTCTTCCTCTGGATCATCCTCCCCCGTGTCGCCAAGCTCATCTGGCGTCTCCTGCGTGTCATCTTCCGCGCCCTGACCCGCCCCTTCCACCGCAAACCCAAATCCATCCCCCCCAGCGATGATGGCGAAATCCCGCCCCCCTGGGAATACGATGAAACCCCGCCCCCCATCCCTCCCACCTCCCCTGCGGAGCCCGAGTCCCATGATTCTGTCGCCTCCCCAGCAGAACCCGAGTCCCCCTTGGCGCCCTTAGCGCCTTTGCGCGAGAACCCTCCCCCAGCAGAAGCCAAGTCCCCCCGACCTGCCGAAGGCACCCCGCCACTCCGGCCTCCGGTCCTCCTCCTGATCCTCGCCTCCCTCTCCCTTCTGACCACCGCCCTCGCCACCGAACCGGTCGCACCACCCGTCGCACCGCCCTGTGAGCTCGCCCCGCCCGCCCCGCCCCCCATCATGATGGACTCCGTCGAACTCAAGATCGACGGTCCCGCCATGTCGCGCGACGCCGAACAGAGCGCCTCCCTGACGATGCAACTCGCCTTCGACGTTGATGACCCCGGTGAGATACTCCTGTTCCCCGCCGGCGCCGTTCTGACCAACGTCCAGCTCGACGACGACGATCTCGAGATCGTCCCCCGTCCCGAAGGCTATGTCCTCCTGATCAAGCGGCGCGGCGAGTACGATCTGACGGTCACGGCCCAACTGCCCGTGGCCGAGAAGGACGGTGCATGGAGTCTGCCGCTCCACATACCGCAGGCCCTGCGCAACCGTATGACGCTGGCCCTTCCCGCCATCGGTCTGGATGTTGCCTCCACCTCCGCCGTGCGTCTAACCCGCAATGAGGTCGACGGCGCCACCCTCGTCGAGGCCGTCTTTGTGGCCGGCGGTCCTGTCACTGTCGCCTGGCGGCCCCGCGTCCGCACCACCAAGCTTGAGGCCTCGGTCTACTACTGTGATGTCACGACCATGGCTATGCTGCGTCCCGGCGTGGTGGATCTCAAGAACACCATCCGCTACCAGATCGCCCAGGGCGAGGTCAAAGAGCTCAAGGCCCGCATCCCGGCCGGCATGGCCGTCACCGCCGTGCACGCCGCCGGCCTGGCCACCTGGAGCTTCGACCCCACCACATCCATGCTCGAAGCCATCCTCGAGAAACCCGCCGTCGGCTCGCTCAGCGTCACCATCGTGACCCAGGTCGCCAGCGAAGGGCTGCCCTATGCCGCCACCATCGGCGTCCCCGCCGTCAGCGGTGCCGCCCGACAACGCGGCGTGCTCGCCTTCAGCGCGCCCGACTCGATCCAGGTGCGTGTCGTCGAGAACAAGGGACTCAACTCGATGAATATCGAGGACTTCGAGGCCCTCGCCGCCCTGCCGCCCACCAAAAAGCCGGCCGACCTCACTTCCACCCGCCGCGCCTATCGCTACGCCCAGCCGACCGACGTCAGCGCCCGGGTCGAAGCTGAGCAGGTCCTGCCCGAGCTGCGCGTTACCGAGTCGGCCACGCTCTCGATCGCTGACGAGCGCATCGTTCTCGCCACCCGTCTCTCCCTCAACGTTCTCCGCTCCGGCCTCTTTTCCGTCACCCTCGAGCTCCCCGCCGACTACGAAGTGGAAACCCTAACCGGCCCCGACGTGGACCATTGGGACGAACTTCCCCCCCAATCCCCAGCAGAAGCCGAGTCCCCCTTGGCGCCCTTAGCGCCTTTGCGCGAGAACCTCCCCCCCACAGACGACGAGTCCCATGATTCTGTCACCAATAATTCTGTCACCGTCCCCCCGGAAGCCGAGCCCTCCCGCTCGAAGCGCGTGCTCGTCCACTTCAACCGCCGCATCACCGGCCTCACCGAGCTCAATATGGTCATGGCCCGCACCGAGAAAGGCATCGAGGAACGTATCACCGTCCCGCGCGCCCGTATCGCCGCCGTCCGTAAGCATAGTGGACGCATCACCATTTCCGGTGAACGCGGGATCCGCCTCATGGTGGCCGATCAGCGCGGGGTCGACCTCAAGAAGGCCAGCGAGCAGGGCATCCGTCAGCCCGGCGTCCTTGTGTTTGACCTCCTGCGTCCCGCTTGGTCGATTGCCCTCAGGGCCGAAGTCATGGCCCCGGCCGTGACCCCCGAGATTCTGCAATGGACCGATCTCGCCGACGGCATGCTGCAGACGCGCGCCTTCATCCGTTACAAGATCGAGAACGCCGGCGTGAAGAGCTTCCAGCTCAGGGCCCCCATCCCCGGGATCAGCCTCACCGTCACCGGTCGCAACATTGCACGTGTGCATGAGATCGACAGCACCACCGGGCTCTGGCAGGTCGATCTGCACAGCAAGGTCGAGAACATCTTCCCACTCATGGCCAGCTACCAGCTGCCCTACGACACCGCCGCCCAGCTCGTCACGCTCAAGCCGCTCGTCACGGTCGACACCGAAGATCCGCGCGGCTATCTCGTGGTCACCTGTGGTGGACGCGTGCAGGTGCGCCCCTCCGGCACGCCGCAGGGACTCAAGATTGAGGATCCGCGCAATGTTCCCTCCGTCTTTGGGGCCGGCGAGCTCTCGGATGCCATTCTCTGCTACCGCACCCTGCGGGCCGACTACGCGCTCGATCTCTCGGTTGTACGCCACGACGCCGCCGGCGTACTGCCCGCGCGGATTGATAAGGCGCGCATCCACTCGGCGCTCTCGACCGGCGGTAAACTCCTGACCCAGGTCTCGCTCGAGCTGACCGTACGCCGTCTGCGCTTCCTTAAGTTCGAGCTGCCGCATACCGACGACACGCTCTGGGCCGCGCTGGTCAACGGGCGTGAAGTTTCCGTCTCACGCGACGAAGGCCGCTACTGTATTCCGCTCGAGGAGGAGGAAGATGCCGCCTCCACCACCGTCGAGTTTATCTATGCAGGCTCAGCGGACAGCGGCCCTCTCTCGCGCCGCCGTGAATACCGCGCGCCGCAGTTCGAGTTGCCACAGGAAGATATCCAGTGGGAGTTCTTCGCCCAGCCCGGACTCAACTACTACGCCTTCGGCGGGAGCATGGAATACGAAGCGGCCCGCGCGTGGGCGTACGAAGTGTTCGATTCCGAGTCCTACCGTCGCGGAAACCGCGAGCGCAAGGCCGGCAGCATCAAGAAAGCCAAGCTCGAACTCGACAACGCCGGTCAGCTCCTCATTGCGGGCGACCAGAAACAGGCGCGCAAGGCGTTTGAGCAGGCCCTCAACTACTCGCAAGGTCAGGCCGATCTGAACGAAGATGCGCGCGTGCAGCTGCGCAACCTGATGAAGCAGCAGGTCAAGGTAGGCCTCATGAACCGGCGGGATGTCATTCGGTACAACCAGAACATTATCGAGGAAGGCGCTCAGCAGGTCGCCCAACCGCAGCAGGAAGGAACCCTCGAGCAGAATACCCAACAGTATCTTGATCGAATCGAGCAGCGCCTCAGCGAGAAGGATCGCAACGCCCTCGAGGTCGTCGCCAACAAGATGATCGATCAGCAGGCGGCTGCCGCCGGTGTCGTAACCGCCATTCGTGTTGCCATGCCCGAACACGGCCACCGCCTCAACTTCAAGCGACCCATGCAGACCGATCCCAGCGATCCTCTGACGGTATCCTTCAAGGTCCGCCGCGGCGGCCACCTCCGCCGCCTGCTAACCCTCTGGCCAGCCTTCATTCTGTTCGGCCTGACCTGGTTCATCACCAACCGGCGGAAACAGAAAGCGTAGGGGATTGTTGATCTCTCTCCCGCGCCCGCAGGGCGCCCCCAGAACTCGTTTCAGCCTACAAAGGGGATCCCGACTGCCAGCCTCTCATAATCATTTTGCCCCCCAATGATTTTGCCATTCCCCCGCGGACGACGAGTCCCATCATTCTGTCACCCATCATTCTGTCGCTTCCCCCAATCCACTCCCCCCTCTTCCTTGGCGTTCTTGGCGCCTTTGCGCGAG
The DNA here is from genome assembly GCA_018648805.1 of Verrucomicrobiota bacterium. Classification (GTDB taxonomy): domain Bacteria; phylum Verrucomicrobiota; class Kiritimatiellia; order UBA8416; family JABMPJ01; genus JABMPJ01. The sequence goes on along the minus strand of JABGQM010000007.1, from coordinate 24,019 downwards.
AATCTTCCCTCCCTCAGCACTTCCTCAACGCCAATGCAAAAGCGCTCACCCAAGGCAGCGGCTTGACCTCCCCACCATCAAGTGCCGCCTCAAGCTCCTCGCGTGACAATAGCACCAGCTCTTGTGGTTCAAGATCGTCCGACGCCACGTGACTCTTGAACACCGCATGACGTGCCAGGAAGAAGTGGGCGTTACCCGCGCCGCGATTGGAGTCCACCGCAAAGCTTCCGAGGAAGGTCCAGTCGTCGGATACATAGCCTGTCTCCTCGCGCAGCTCACGCACCGCACTCTCCTGCGGCGTATCGCCCTCCTCGACATACCCACCCACCGGGCCAATCGATATTCCCTCGATCGCATACTTGCTCTGTCGGAAACAGACGAATAGTCCCTCCGGTGTGATCGCGACCACATTCACAAAGTCTGGCGTAATCACCCACGGCCAGTCGTGAATCACCGTCCCATTCCCGAAATCCACCCGATGCGCCTCCACCTGCAGAAACTTTCCGCAATCCAGCACCAGTTTCCGCTCCAGCGTTTGCCATGTCTTCATAGGGCAAGAGTGGCGTATTGGAGGCGCAGGATCAATCTCACACTTCCCCACCGAAGGTAGGGAATGGAGAGTCTGTAGCGCCGCATGGGGATAACCACGGATGACACGGATGTAACGGATGGCGGCTTTGCCGCCGGGAGAGGGATGGCTACCGCAAAGGCGGGAAGACTGCAGAGAGGAGACTGCCCTCATCTTATCGGACAACGTTGCGAGAATCGAAGGCGGAGTACCCTCCGCCGCCCGATTCTCGCAACACCTTCCCCGGCGCCATCCGTGGTCAAATCCCCCACTCCTTGCTTGAACCGCGCGCCCCAAATCCCTACATTAACTCCTATGCCTGAGCGATACATGGAACGACGCAAGTTCTTCCGGCATCCCACAAGTGTGCCGATTGAGTGTCGTGTGGATGGACACGGTGACTACGCTCCTCACGAGGTGAGGGATGTCAGTCACGGCGGGATCGCCTTTGTCTCCGATAGGCCCTACGAGCTGGGCGATATTGTTGAGCTTCGTTATCCGACCCTAACCCATCCCGAAACGGTCCGCGGCATGATTGTATGGACCGTCGCCGCGGATGGGGGAGCGTCGCCCACGCATATCAACGGACTCAGCTTCAGTGACCCCTCCGCCCGCTACCACGGCCGCATCGTCGAGCAGATCTGTCATATTGAAGACTACCGCATAGAGCAGCGCAAACAGCAGGCCCGTGATCTCACCCACGGCGAAGCCGCCGCCGAATGGATCGCCGCCAACGCCGCCGATTTCCCCGATTGAAGCATTCTGCCCTCCCTCACCCGCGCCCGTCCCTCCGACCCTCTGGCTCTATAGCGTGTCATATAAACGTACGATCGTATCTCTGTACGTCACGCTGTTGGGGCATAATTCCTATACAATCGTTGACTTAACAACTATTAGCGTGTCATATAAAGCTACGATCGTAGGTAAATATGACACGCTAGCGACCTGTTTGCGAGAAAGGGAGCTGGTGAAAGGGGGGGAAGCATGGATCGGTTTCACAATCCAGACATATCCGTCACGGTAATGAGGCGACAGGTGGGGGATCTGTTGATGGACGGGCTCTTTTGGTATGGCCGGCTCATGGATGCGCAGAACTGGCATGGCGTATGGGGGGGTGCCTTTCCCAGCGGGACCGCCTGCCGGTCGGCGGTGTATCGACTTCGGAAACAGGGGTTGCTTGTGGGTGAGTTGACCGGGCGGTTTGCGCAGTTGGCTTTGACGGATGAGGGGAAGCGGCGCCTGAAGCGGCTGCACCAGCCTGAACGAATGTGGCGACGGGAGTGGGGCGGGTATTGGTACATGTTCATGTACGATGTACCCGAATCGAGTCGACACTACCGCGATGTGTTGCGCGGCTTTCTTAAGAAACAGCGGTTGGGGTGTCTGCAGAAAAGCATCTACATCACGCCCAACGATATCCGTCCGGACTTTGCGGATCTGAGGGAAGCGATCGAGGTGGACCAGTACGCCTACCTGTTTGAGTCGCGAACGGTACTCGGGCTGGATCCGATGGCGGTTGTACGGGACGCATGGAACTGGCGGGCCATCAACGGTGCCCACGCCTGGTTTATCGACAAGTTTCAGAAGAAACTGATAGAGGTCGAGCACGATCTGCTCGATACTCCCGCGCTTCAAACGCTGGCCCGCGAGGAGATGGGAGCCTACGTGACGGTCATGGATGGTGACCCCCTTCTGCCTGAACCCCTTCTGCCGCAGGAATACGTGGGGGGCGTCGTCCTCAACCTGCACCGCAGCATCACCAAGGCAGTCGCCGGAAAACTGAAGTTCCCGCGCAAGAGACGCGACCCACCGATCGCCGCGCGTAGCGACACATGACACCGTGTTTCGGGCGTGGCGTAGCCTCCCAAAACCGATCCCGTGCAGCGTGTCATTCTGAGCCACGATCGTACGCGCAGATGACACGCGCATGGGAATATAGGTCTCCCGTCTCGTTTCACGCCAAGGTATAGCGTGTCATATAAAGCTACGATCGTGGCTCTATATGACACGCACCGAAGGTGAAAGTGACCCTATTTCGTTGAAATCGTCTGTTTTAGCGTGACGTTCAATACTACGATCGTAGTGTTATATGACACGCCTTGTGTGCTTTTGGCCTGTGGGATGCTTCTGTTTTGGATGGATGATTCGCTGATTAGGGGGTTGAGTGGGGGCGTCGCGTCTGGCTGATCATTGCCCCCCACGGGAAGAAGTAGGCCAATAGGACCGGGTACACTGCATATTGACTCATCTTCGCGGCATGCAGGCCTGCGAAGACGAAGATCAGAAGGTGCATACGGACCACATTGGCGTACGGCCTCATCATCGTCTCGCCGCCGGCCAGATTGACCTCGCGATTGAACGGGAAATCGCTCCAGCGCGAGATAAAGGTTGTGATCACGAGTGGCCAGTATTGACACCAGGCCGTGGCCAGGACCGCAAAGATGTTCGGGAATCCGTGGCCTTCCTCGATCAGCGGGAAGAATCCATTCAGGAAGACACTGTGGATAAAGTGGAACATTCCGAAATGGACCGAGAAGAACGCCAGCAGGAATAGCCCGAGTGCCCCCATCACGATTCGTCCCGGTCCCTCAGCCTGCAGCACCCCCATCACGATTGAGGTCACAATGTAGGCATACCCCACACACAGGCTCGACACCCACAGCCCCCAGATCAGATCGCCCGCCTCCCACCGCAGCACCGCTGCCAGCACCACCGTGACAGCGAACGCCAGCCCATCCAGAAACATCTCGCGCTTCTTCATATCCCCAACCTGCCAGAACTCCCCCTAATCATACAAGTGAGGAGTAAGCAGCCCGGTACCAATCCGAGAGTCCTATGGAGGGGATGTGGGTGAGCTGTCCCTGTCCCCGGCACCGCCCCCTGGGGCCTAGAAGTTCTGGCTCTGCACCAGGTACAGCGGCCGATCCTTGATCTCATCAAACACGCGGCGCAGATATTGGCCGATGATTCCGATGCAGAACATCTGGATGCCGGTGATGAAGAGGGTTGCAAAGGCGAGCGTAACGGTGCCGATATGCCTCGGCTGCCCGGTATTCATGTGGTAAATCCACGACGCAACCGCACCCACCATCGAGCCGGCACAGATCCAGCCGCCGAGGTAGAAGATCATGCGGAGGGGCGTGCCGCTGAACGAGGCGATCGCATTTAGGGCGAGGACGAAAGATTTCTTGAAGGTGTACTTCACTTCGCCCGCATAGCGTGGGTCGCGCGTATAGAGTACGCTGCCCTGCTTGAACCCGATCCAAGCGGCCAGCCCGCGCATGTAGCGGTGGTGTTCGCGCAGCCCCGACATCGCCTCAGCCGCCTTGCGGTCGAGCAGTCGGAAGTCGCCGCTGTCGGATACCATTTCAACTTCAGTGATTTTCTTGAAGATACGGTAGAAGGCGAAGGCGAAGAGCTTCTTCAGTCCCTTCTCCCCCTTGCGGCTTGTGCGGATGGCGTGGACGACCTCGAATCCCTCTTTCCACTTCGTGATCATATCCGGAATCGTCTCCGGCGGATCCTGCAGGTCCGCGTCGATCGTCACTACCGCATCGCCGGTAGCGTGCTTCATCCCCGCCGTGATCGCCATCTGGTGGCCGAAGTTACGCGACAGTTTGATGTACTTCACGCGCGCGTCGTTCTCGGCCGCTTTGCAGACCCACTCGAAGCTCCCATCCCGGCTACCATCATCCACAAAGAGAAACTCCAACTCCTCCGGCAAAGCCTCAAACGCCTTGCACGTGCGCTCATACAGCACCGGCAGCGCCTCCTCTTCGTTGAGATAAGGAACAACCACGGAGACTGTCTTTGCTTCAGCATTCATGGAGGGATGTTAACCACGGATGGCACGGATGTGCACGGATAAAAGAGGGGAGCTGGTATAGAGGGTACATCCCGCGCCCTGAAGGGGCTAACATGAAGCGCCCCTACAGGGCGCGGGAAGATCAGCGAGTTTCCACCAACGCAATAATCGGATCCGCCACCTGGTGGGCGCAGACCTCCAGATCGCTGACCTCCCGGCTGGTCGCCAGGGCAGCGGTGCCGAGACGCTGCCGCAGGTTGGGATTGCGGTAGAGCTGGAGGAGCTTCGTGCGAAACTCCTCGGCGTTATCCGGATCGAAGAGGAACCCATTCTCGCCATCGACGACGATCTCGGCGATACCGGCCAGGTTCACGGCCAGCAGCGGTTTGCCGCATGCCATCTCGTGGGAGACCGTGTCGGTCATGTGGAAGTGGTCAGTTTCCTGGCCAATCCGCATCGCAATCCCCACATCGGCTGCATTGAGCGAGTCGTTAAGCGCTTGCTCGCTGGGGATCCAGCCCGGGAGCAGGACCCGGTCCTCCAGCCCAAGCTCCTTGGCCAGGTCTTTGACATTGCCCATTTCGGGTCCATCGCCCATGAGCAAGTACTTGATTCCGGGGATCTGCTCCTTGAGTTCAGTGATCCGTTGCAACACCCAGTCATTGCCCTTATTCGGATGCATAATGCCGTGATGGGTCAGCACGAAATCATCATCCGAGAAGCCCAGACGCTCACGTGCGGCCAGCTTCTCTTCGGCCGCCAGTGGCCGAAAGATCTCATGGTTACAGGGATTGCGCGCGATAAACATCCCCCCGGTCGGCACGCCCCGTCCAGCCAGATACTTTTGGGTAAAGAAGACCTTTGTGAACAGAACCGGCGTGAACGTCCAGGATTTCACATCCAGCCACTCCACGAACCGTCCCAGCGGCTGAAGCAGCGGATGCTTCTCCGTATAGATCCGGCAGAAGAAGTCCATCACCGTCAGGGCGAAGTTGCGTCCATAGAAGATCCGTAGGATCCACCCGCTCAACGGCAGCGTATCATCGATATGCAGCACCGCCGCCATCCCGGATAGCCGACACCTCAGGCATAGCCATGGCAGCACCAGAAACCAGAGAATGGTCCGGCTCCACTTATGGGTTGGATTGGCCCGATCCCACGTATACCCCAGCTCATGCATCACCACATTCTGAGCCACCCCCTCATCTAGCATATCCGCCGAACGTGGCCCAAACATATGCACCTCAAACCCCCGCTCGCACAGCAGCTCAATCATCCGCGGAATACTATGCCCCCCACAGCATATCCATCCCGCGAGGCCATAGCGATGGAGGAGGGCGATCTTTCTCTTTCGGGTATTCATGGCATCTTCATTGTTAATGCCGAGATTCACTGGTGAGGTCCGTGGCTAAGTTGGCGATATGATGAGCATAGCCCGTATCCGAAAAATGCTGACAGGCGAAATCGCGGGCTTCCTTGGCAAAGCCATTTCGGACAACTGGGTTGCTGAGAATATAACACAGCGCATCAGAGGTAGCGCTGACAGTATCGGTGGCGAATCCAGACTTTCCGTTCAGAACGGTCTCTCCACATCCACCACTGTTGATCGTAACGGCCGGCAGTCCACATGCGGCGGCTTCGACTAGGCAGTTTGGTAGATTATCAGCACGGCTGAGATTGAGGAACACATCAGCTGCGTTATAGCATCCTACTAGGATCTCCTCGCTATCCAGATAACCCGTAGCAAGGGATCTGACGGGGAGATGTGCTGCTCTCTTGGGTTGGTCTCCGACCAGTAGAAGCACAGTATCCTTAGATATCTGAGGTGGGAGCCCCTCAAGCACCGGTACAAGCATATCATCTCCCTTGCGGAACGCATCGTCTTTGGATGCGTATGAGAACATGATGACTCTGTCCTTTTCCGAGAAACCATAGGTATTGCGTGCTGCCGGTCGATCGCTCGGGCGAAAGGTTTGCAGTGGAATACCGTTCGGAAATGCTTCGCAGGCAATATGCTGCGTCAGTGGAGAGGCCTGCATGACGTCTCGTAACCACACTGAAGGAGTCGAGAGAGTCGTTCGTGGATCAAGATTGGCATAGATGCTCTGTTTTCTGTGCCACATTCGCGCCGTCCAGTCTATGGTCATCGATGGGTATTCCGCGCGGTGCGGGCATTTGCCGCAGCCTGTCTGCTGCCGCTCGCAGTCATAGGCATAGGTGCAAAAACCCGTCCCCGCCCACATATCGTGTAGCCGCCAGATGGTGGGAATATGAGCCGTTATTTTGGGTAGGAGGTCGAGGGGAAAGAACCATCCGTGCAAGTTGGCCAATACGATGACATCGGCCCACTCGTGAATCCAGTGTGATGACCGTACTGCTTGATGCGATGGATACGCTGCCCACCCCAGCCCCATATCCATGGAGATCTTGCCCATTAGGCAGTTGACTAGCCATCCATAGCGTCCTCGAAACAATGACGAGCTATCATCACTCGGGAGCTGTTTGACAGCACAGAGGATACGGCTCTCGTGCCCGGCGGCAACAAGGGCCTGGTGAAGTCGGTAGGTGGCGCGGGCCGCGCCACCGGCAATGTCTTTGGTGTTTATATGAAGAAATCGCATGGTTTAGATCTATATTACAACTTACTTCTGTCCTAATGTTTCTGCTGACCAGGTGGCCTTCTGGCGTGGATCTGAACGCTGGAGCTCAGCATTTCCGGCCATAAGTTGTGTAGTCTGCCAAACCGGCCGAAGCCCATCTTCCCTATGACGTGAAACCCTGTTTGCCGGAGCAGGCGAGACAACAGTGGAAATGTGAAGTAGTGAAGGTGTCCACCGTCGAACAAGGCGGTATCGCCTTTGATATTAGCTCCATAGCTCGTGGCGGGAAATTCCCCAATCAGGAGCTGGAGTCTCCGGGAGACAAGCGCGATATTGGGGGTGTTGACCACCAAGTCACCCCCCGGTCGCAGCACTCGAAAGATATCAGCTAAATGGGAATATATATCGACGGTGTGTTCAATCACATCGGAGGAAATGGCGCGGTCGATGGAGCCCGAGGCGATTTCGGGGAACGTGTCACCTGTTGCGAGAACGGGCCGGAAGTCGTCTTTAGTGAGAAGTTGACTTGCCTTCTGGAGCCTGGCGGAGGAAAGCTCCGTCCCCGTGAGTGTCTTGTAGCGATGGCGCATTTCGTAGAGAACTTCGCCGTTCCCGCAGCCGATATCCAGAAGCGCCCTGCCGTGGCCTGGGACAGAGACAATAGCTTGATTTCTATCTCTTGGCCAACCCGAGAGGGGCACCACGGGAGTGATGTCTCCTTCGGTATAGTACTGGTCGTACTTAGATGCGAGAGATGTCGCCTGAGGGTCGGTGTCGCTGGTAGAAGGTGATTTCACTGTGCGCACGATGCTGTCCCCTCCTTCTCTTCAAGATTCCGCTCCTCTATCCTTGCTTCAGTACCATTTATGGCCCAGCGGTGTCCATAATTGTCTTCCACCCTCTTTCCTGCTTCGAGTTAGGGTACGGTGCGCTTCCTTACAACTCCCAACACTAGTTTTCGGACGTGGCGGCACTCGTCAAAAGCTGAGCCTTTTGCGCTGCGATACCGGCCAATGAGATCAGCACGAAATGCTGGTGCAAGATTTCGTTTACCCCAGGAAAGGAGTCAGGGGTCAGGAGTCAGAGGGATGAAGAATCGGCGATATTGACCCCACGAAAAATGGCGGTTTACAACAGGTTCTGCTATGTTTGGAGTGACTAGAAACCAAACGAGAAACCGGAGTAAACCGCCATGGCAACCGTACCACAACCGCAGCTCTTTTCATGGAAAGAAATCGAGGAATTGGGAGATTTATCTCGGCTGAAGCTTCTGCTTGAGAACCTGCCCGACGAGGATCTGATGCTCAAGCTTGAGTCCGCCCGTGGTAATGGCCGTGATGATTACCCTATCCGAGCGATGTGGAACTCACTGCTGGCCGGGATCGTATTCCAGCACCCCTCGATTGAATCCCTGCGCCGGGAGCTTTCGCGTAACGCCCAGCTGCGTCAGATCTGCGGGTTCGATCTGGCGCGTGGCAGCAAACAGGTTGCTCCGTCATGGGTGTACACGCGTTTTCTGAACGCGCTGCTCGAACACCACGAAACCGTCGAAGCGATCTTCGGCAAGCTGCTTTGGCAGATGAGCTCTGAACTGCCAGAGCTGGGGCAGTATCTGGCTATCGACGGCAAGGCCATTGACTCCCATGCCCGTAAGCATGGGCGGTGTGAGCCGGACGACAGCCGGGGCGAGCATGATGCCACCTGGGGTACGAAGAGCTATACCGTGAATCGCGTGGACGGAAGCACGGAGCGCAAAGCCAAGCACTGGTTCGGGTTTAAGGTCCATACGATCGTGGACACGACCTATGAGCTGCCCGTTGCCTTTGAAGTGACCCCCGCCTCAAAGGCCGAGCAACCCCTGGCTCTTGATCTGATCGATCAGTTAAAAGCAAACCAACCTCTGGTCCTGGAAACGGCTGAATACTTCATGGCTGATCGCGGCTACGATGACGGGAAGCTCCATCGTCGGCTCTGGGATGCCTATGGCATCAAGCCAGTGATCGGAATCCGCAACCTATGGAAGAAACCTGAAGGCCACGATGCGACCTGTGCTGTAAAGAGCCTCGAAGGTGTGGCTTACGACTTTGAAGGCAAGGTCTACTGCTATAATGCCTACGGCCACCGCCACAAGATGGCCCATGCTGGCTTTGAAAAGGACCGGGACACGATCAAGTACCGTTGCCCGGCGCAGCACTACGGACTTCACTGCGCGTGCCAGTCCCAGTGCCGCATCGGCGCGAGCGTTCGCGTCCCTATCGCCGAGGATCGGCGCGTCTTTGGTCCAGTGGCGCGGGACAGCTACAAGTGGAAGGATCTGTACAAGCGGCGTACGGCCGCTGAGCGGGTGTACAGCCGCATGGATGTGAGCTTCGGGTTCGAGAATCACACGATCCGTGGAATCAAGAAGATGAAGCTGCGTGTTGGTATGGCCTACATGGCGATGCTGGCCATGGCGTTGGGTCGCATCAAGGAAAACAAGGCTGAGCAGATGCGCAGCCTCATCCAGGCCGCCTCTTAACGGCTCTCCCTCGTCTCATGATCAGCTACTCGTGGCGGAGCTGTGTATGCATTCGATCTCAGGGGCCTAAATCCGGCAATCTCAGGCGCGCAGCGCCTCCCCAATCCCGTTCATCCTGTTGATCCTGTCAAACAAGACTCCCCTTTCCGTGACTTCCGTGACTTCCGTGGTGGTGAATCCCCTGCAAAGCAGAATCCTCAAAGCTTGCGCAAGAGATAAGATCTGGGCATCATGTATGCCTAATGAGGCATATTCTGCGTATTGTTGATGATCTGCTTCCCGCAGCAGACACCCGAACAGGTTGTAGGCGCTCCATCTTGTGTCGAATCAGGGCGGGACGTCATATCAGTCGAGTACTTCTTGACCGTCTCTTTGTTTTCGTATGCATCGTTCTATGGCCAGTGCTGCTACTTTCCCGACGGCGTGTTGAGGGGCAAAGCATCATCTTTGAGACAGTTCCGTCCCCGGACGTGCAGGAAGATCGAGAGGTGTTTCTGCGTGCTCACCTTCCCTATATCGAGGCAAAGGGGTCTGTCTTTTGTACGGGGCGACGTATCCTGTGGAGACGGCACTCTGGAACAAGTGGGCGTCGAATGTTGAGAATCTGGTTCGTTTTTCTCAAGTATTCCTTTGCTGGGATTGCCGACGCCACGCCGCGATCTACGCGTTGGCTTCCTCTCCTCATGTCCAAGCTGTGGTGCCAGGAACTTATTCGTCCTTCCGATGCCTGTTTTTTTACGCTTATGTGTACGGAAACCTATATTTCAGCTCTCTTGATCTCTGAACTCTGCCCTGATACGGCGTGTACGGTTTCGGCGGGGAATGCTGTCCTATACGGATTCAACAGGTATGGATACCTTCCCAAGGTGCGCATGGCTATCTGTTCCAAAGCGATCCTTCCTGAGTTCGACTACTCGGTGCGGCATGGCTGGTATAGCGTTGGGTCATCCACTGTGTGTGGGTTGGAGTATCCCTGTTCGAAGGAGATGGAAGGCCAGGATCCTATACATGACGTAACTCTCTACACAAGTGCCGAGTGGGCGCGCGAGGGCCTTTCGCGCTGCCACAACTTGGAGAAGCTTCGTTCTGGGGGGCTGCTTGACTCTCCTCTCTATCTGGTCCTCAAGGATGTGTTGGACGTACTCGTTTCAATGAAGCGTCAGTATGGTATTTCGGTGCAGGTATGCACGCATCCGCACGAAAGGGAGTTGGTTTCTCGCCACAAGATTCCCTTGCCGTATTGGCGAGTGCTTGCGGATGCTGATATAGAATACGATGTGACTCCTGGGCGTTCGGTTGACAAGCTGTTTGAAGCAAAGGTTGGGGTTGCTGTGTGTTCGACGATTATTCTGGATCGATGGCACTATGAGTTGGATGGGTATCTCTATGATGGGCCTGAAGTGAGACCCTATCAGAACCCCGATCATATGGGGGAGTACGCGGCGAAGTTCTATACCTCGGCGGATGTCTTGCGTTGCCAACTAACTCTAGCGCTGGGTCTTGGTGAGGGATAACGATCGGGCGGAGCCCCTGTAGCCGAGAGTGCGGGGGGACCAGTTTCCAGGGATTAAGAGATTTCAGGTGGTGGAAGACGAAGCAGGTGTAGGGTTGCAGACTGTGGCTCGTGGCGTACGGCGGGGCTACAAGAAAGGGGGATGAGTGAATCACGGATTCAGTATGATGGACTGCACTTTGCGAGATGGCGGCTACATCAACGATTGGAATTTTGGTGTTGAAGTACGCGAGCAGATCTTGAGGTCTCTCGTGAGCGCGGGTATCGACATGGTCGAGTGCGGTTACGTTTCTTCAACCGCGGAAGTCAGATCGGGGATGACTCGGTTTTCTTCCCTCGGGCAGGTCGACGAGTTGCTGGCTTCCGTTTTCCTTGATACTCCTGTCAAATCAAGCTTCTGCGTGATGATTAACCACGGTGAATATGATGTACGGGAACTCGCAGCCTTTGAGGAGCGGCAAGCCCCGCAAGTGGCTGGTATTCGGCTTGCTTTTCACAAGGAGGACATCGCACAGGCTCTGATGGAAGCCAGGGTCATTGTGAGCAAAGGATACAAACTCTTTGTGCAGCCCATGGCCATTGTTCGGTATTCGGATGCTGAGACGATCAAGATGCTCGAGGCGTTCCGTGAACTTGCCCCCTTTGCTGTCTATATCGTGGATTCATTTGGGTCGCTCCACAGGGATGAATTCAAGAGGCTTCTCTATCTATTCAAGAACAACATTTCTGAGCAAACGTGTCTGGGGTATCACTCGCACAACAACCTTCAACTTGCATACTCAAATACCATTGATTTTCTGGAAGATGCAAGACACCAGAGAGTTATCGTTGATGCTTCGATTTTTGGGATGGGGCGTGGAGCTGGCAATCTCAATACGGAACTCCTTGGCGATTACTTGAACCGCGACTACAATGCAAACTATCGCATTGAGGAACTACTTGACGTCATAGACGATTATCTTGATGCGCTTCATCGGCAGTCTCCATGGGGCTACTCTGTAGCCCATTTCTTATCGGCAAGCTTCAACTGTCATCCCAACTATGCAACATATCTACTGGATCGCAAGAAGCTGCCTGTTTCTGGCATACATTCAATTCTGAGCGAGTTGCCTGTTGATTGTGGACAGCGCTATGACGAAAAGCTGATCTCGGCCCTGTATGACGCTTTCCGGGCTAGCTCTGTTTTGCCCTGCAATATGGGTGCCGAGTTTTTCGAAGGGCGTCGTGTGATACTGGTGGCTTCTGGTCCGAGTTCGGTTGAGCAGCGGGAAGCGATCAGGGCGGATGCAGATACGGACGGCGCCTTGTTGGTTGCCCTGAACCATATTCCCGAGGTCATGAAGCCTGACTACTTCTTTTTCTCCAATCAGAAGAGATTTAACCGTTTCCGAGGTCGTCTGGTTTCCAGCAAGACGATAGTCACGAGCAACATTGAGATCCGGGATGGTTTTGGTGCACCGCATGTGGTCGACTACACAGAGGTGTTCAGTGCGAGCGGGAGTTGCAGTGACAATGCGGCAGTGCTTGCGATTGGCATGCTGATTGTTCAGGGCTATGACCACGTTTCTATTGCTGGTCTGGATGGCTATGATGTTTCCATGGTTGAGAACTACGCCTATTTCGAGCCTAGCGGTGTGCTTGATGCAAAAACGATGATGGCGGAGAACGTGGCACTTGGAAGGGCGCTTCGTACGTTGTCCTCTCGCGTTAAGCCTCGGTTCATCACGAAATCTAGATTTCAGGAGGGCATGGGCTTCAGCGTATGTGCGATTATTCCCGCTCGGTTTGCCAGCTCACGTTTTGAAGGCAAGCCCCTCGCTCCAATTGCAGGAAAACCCATGTTACAGCGGACCTATGAGCAGACTCGCAAGTGTAGAGGTCTTGATCGAGTCATCGTTGCTACTGATGATGAGCGTATTGAGCAGTTTTGCAATGAGCACGGAATGGACGTCATGATGACATCGTCCGACTGTCTGACAGGGACAGACCGCCTGGCAGAGGTGGCTGATAAAGTTGAATATGATCTGTATGTTAACGTGCAGGGAGATGAACCGGTCATTGATCCAAGTGTCATTGATGCCATAATGTCTGAGTATGCAGCACACGGCAATCGGTTTGTGGCTTACAATCTGTATAAGCGGATAGAGAACCGCGAAGAAGAAGAGTCGCCAACCATCATCAAGGTTATTGTCGATAATGCAGGGGAACTCGTTTACATGTCAAGGCTGCCTGTGCCCTTTTCGAAGGATGACACCAAGGTCGTGCGGCACAAGCAGGTGTGTGTCTATGGCTATACCCGCGAGGCATTACGTGTATTCGCCTCAAGCGAGAAAACGGCCAATGAGGCCGCTGAGGATATAGAAATCCTGCGCTTCATGGATTTTGGTTATCGTGTTCGGATGATTGAGACCGAATGTTCATCAATAGCCGTTGATGTGCCCAGCGATATCCAGAAAGTGGAGGCCTTTCTTACGGCAGGAGATGCGTTATGCGGCTTGGTGGCTACGTAGAGTGCTTCGACCCCGCTGGGCGTCTTTTCTGTTCGTTTGAGGTCCTACGAGTAGAGCCGTAGCTGGAAAACGGGATGCTTGCGAGAATGCAAAACATCATTTCCGGAAGGTATCTGTAGCGGGACTTGGCCCAGAAGATTACAGCATATCCGATCCAGTTAACCACTGCTGTACCGCAGAGCACTACTGGTACCGTAAATCGGAAACGAGGCAGTTTCAGAGCGCCCCACAGAGCTGCAGCAAAGAGTATGTAGTATCCGTACGCGAGTGTGGAGTACCACTTCAGATTGGCATGCCATCCGGGTGCAGTGGGTGTTGGCTCTTGTAGTCTCAACCGGGTCGAACTCCATGTAACGGCATAGGTGCTTGGGGCGAAGTAGAGGTAACCAGTGCCCTTGATCGGACCCATAGCTCTCTCAAACCAAGATGCCTGGGCCAAGTACTCCATGCCAAGCCTATAGCCGGCCTGCTGACGGTTGGTTTCTGGGATAGCGGCCAAGGGTGTATTTTCAATCCCTTGCCAACCATAGCTGGTGCTGTTGTGCGCATAGTAGAAATTAATACCGCCGGTTGTTGATAGTCCTGAGGCCGGCCCCACTCGCCTGTTATTACGCACAGACCACGGTATGACTACAGCGGCGCAGCAGACCAATAGCAAGAGGCATCTGTAGCATCTTCTCCATATGGCGTCTTTTCTGAGGAGGATCACCAGCAGGAAAACGGGGAGAAGGAACAGCCCTTCGCCTCGGGTGAGCGTTGCTCCACCAAGGAGTATACCTGCCAAGACGGTCCTTATGTCCAAGCTGTTTCTGCGTGTATGTGGACCAGTCAGAAGAGAGCAAAACGCCAGTAGCACGAGGAGAACATAGAGATGCTCAGCGGCCAACACAGGGGAAAACGCTATAAACGTAGGATTGATTGAATGGATTACTCCTGCAGTGATGGCTAGCTGAGAATCTTGCGTGAGAGCCAAAGCAAATCGGTGGATGACGTAGGTTGTAGCGGCTGACAGCAGGATGCTTGTTACGGCCAGCCAGGGGGCGGGGATACCAACGAACATCATGGCTGCCAGAAAAAGTGGATAGCCTGGCAGGCGATAGGCCGTTGGATCGGGGTATCCGAACTGACCATGCTCAAGCAGGTCTTGGGCTAGTATAGCAAATTCCTTAAAGTCAGAGACGGGTACTGGGCGGGTGTAGCCCCACCATCCTAGACGGAGCGATAGCGACAGGAGGAGCAGACACACCATCGCATGTTGTCTACAATAACGGAGGAAGCGTCTAGGGATGTTTCGATAGCTGAAGTCTTGCACAACAGAACAGTAGGGGGTGGTGTGCCGAGGTGTCAACGCTTGTCATCTCAGCTTCGAATGCGCATCACGGATAGACTTGACCAACGTGAGTGGGCTGAATAGTGTTCCCTTTATGTCTGAACGCAGTGTTAACCGATGGTTTGTGTTTGCATCCATTCTTCTCGTAGGAGTCGTCACGGCAGTCATCTTTCTAGACCCTCTGACATCCGGGCAGACCTTGTTTGCGCTAGACTACGCTCCGTATTACCCCAAGGATTTCGGAGCGAGGACGCTACAGATGCTTCAGGGGAACTGGGACCCCGAGGGTATTGGTGTGGGAGGCAGTGGCAGGGCGTTTCACCCGTCTGTCGTGTTGGCCGTTCTTCTTCCTCCGCTGGTCTATCATGTGGCGGTCTATATCGTGGACACACTTCTTGTCCTTCTCGCCTCTCTGTTCTTCCTGCGGGGTAGAGGCGTTCGCTGGTTAGGCACTGTCCTGGCATCTCTCGTGTTGGCCTATTCTGGCTACCTGTTTACCGTTATTGCTGCTGGTCATCGCAGCATGTTCGACATGCTGCCGTACGCAATCTTTCTCTTTGGCCTTGTCGATCGCAGTATAGCGCAAAGGTCCTTGTTCTATTTCGCAATGATTGGAGCATGCATGGCCTTTGGAATCAAGGCCCAGCCGGACGTGATGGGGTTGCTCTGCCTAATTGTCGCTCCCTACGCGCTTCTACGGTGCTTAAAGAGCCGGCCGGGTGGCATGGCATGGAGCGGCTACTTGGGGCGTATCGGTCTCGGCGGGGCTGTTATGCTGTTGGTGTTCTTGGCGTTTGGTCTGTCGGTGTTTGGACATCTCTTTGCTGAGGTAGTTCCCAATCGTGATCTCGATCGGGGTGGAGCGCAGAAGGATCAGTGGGAGTATGCTACGAACTGGAGCATGCCCCCGGAAGAGATGGTGGAGTTCGTCGCGCCGTGTGTCTATGGCGTAGACACTGGTAATCCGCAGGGGCCGTATTGGGGGCGCGTGGGGAGAACACAGGGGTGGAAGGACCATAGGCAGGGCCTGATGAATCTTAAACAGCACACCATCTACATGGGGGTGTTGCAACTGCTGTTCGCCGTCTATGCTGTTGTTTGGGTCATTCGGAGGCGAGGCCGGTCAAGGCAATCGAATGAGGATAATGAGGGACATAAGTCCTCCAAGATTGATGGTGGTGTGATCCAGTCGTTTGGACGTGGAGAAGTAATGTTTTTTGCGGTTGTCTTTCTTGTGGGACTGCTGTTGGCACTGGGGCGGTATGCGCCCTTCTATAGACTATTCTACGCTATACCGTTCTGCGACAAGATCAGGGCCCCGATCAAGTTTCTTCACTACTGCGAGATATCACTGGCGTTTCTGTTTGGTGTGGGGTTCTGTGCGTTCTTGGAAGATCTGAAGACGGGTGGATTGCTTGTTCGGCGTCGATTTGTCGGGTTTCTGATTGTCGCAGGTGGATTAGCGACCGTGCTGTTGGCGGGGTGGGGCATCTTGCACGCTTTTCGGCCGGGGCTTGAATCGTATTGGCGACAACTTGGATTCGGGCGTTACACGAGCGTGATGTTCCGCACGATGAGTGGTGCGCTGCTTCATGGTGGGCTGTTATCGGTCGTAGCTGCATGCGTATTTGGTCTGGCTCGGTTCCTAAAGCGTGAAAGAACAGCGTCTCTATGGGCAATCGGACTTGTGTCGGTGGCTTTACTGTTGGATCTGACCATTGTGGCTCGAAAATATGTGAGGGTTCGTGACTTGACTTTTCGGTATGCCACGAATCCCATTGCCGAGAATATTTTGGCCGCCGGACCTTGTCGTGTCTCTTATCGGATACCCCCGCTGGATCCATATGGTGATTTCAGGGGCAGCTTCTCGCACTATGGAGTTGATTTTCTTGAGCCGGGCCCTAGGAAGAAACTATCGGCCGATACTCGGGAGCTCTACAGCACGCTTTCCACGAATGTTGTGCGGCTGTGGCAGCTGACAAATACACGATTCATTGTTGGAGAATCCAAGGCCCTAGAATCATTGGTAAAGCATCCATATTTTTCGGTTGTGGATACCTTCCATGTGGAGAGGAGCATGGCCCGGAGCTGTGGGCCGATTGGACGGGGCACGTATTCGCTGGTTGAGTTCAAAGCAGCCCTGCCAAAGGCCCTATTCTACCCGGACTGGGATGGCATGAATGCGGCGGCGGCTTGGGAACGGCTCGGGAGTTCAGGATGGAATCCGGCAGAGCGATTGCTGGTTGAAGGGCTAAATGATCTATCTCCTTCGGGACGTGGACCTTCGGGTGCTTATATCGAGGTATACCGACGCACCTATGTGCGTGTGAATGTGGATGCGGAAACGGATGGGGTTCTGCTGCTGAACGACGCCTATCACAAGGATTGGGAGGTGACGGTTGACGGTGGACCCGCTCGGGTTCTGCGTTGCAATGCTGTTATGCGCGGCGTTACCGTTCCTATGGGGCAACATGAGGTCGTTTTTAGATATCGGCCATACAGGTGGCGTTTTATTGCTGCTATGGCGATGTGCGCCATACTGCTGGTGTGGGCAGCAGTACGGGCTGCTCTTGGGTGGCAGAAGCGGCGGGGCGAAGGGTGACGCGCTATGCCTTTGGATTGGTGCCGCGGTGCGCATGTTGGGCTGCTGCGAAAACGGTTCCTGCAAAATGATCCATGGTGATTGACGTTGTCACCAGATGACGAGCGTTCTCTCCCATACGGCGTGTCTCAGGCATGTCCGACAGCAGTCGAGTCATGGCGTCTGACAATGTGTCGACGCTAACTTCGTCAAGCCGTACGCCGGTTTTGCCTGTGAAGACGAGATCCTCCTCACAGCCGTCTGCACGTCCGCAGATCACTGGGATGCCGTGAGCAAACGCATGGTTGATAGCCAATCCCCCCAGCCCGGGTAGAACACACACATCTCCGAGGAGGAAGTAGGCGGAGGCTTCCATATCCTGTCTGCCAACGAAGAGGGTATCTTTGTCGATGCCCAGTCTTGCCGCCTGTTTCTCGCACTCCATGCGCCCGGGGCCATCTCCGATGACAACAAGGGCAGGCTTAGCTAACTCCAATTTTCTCTGAACGTCTGCAAACGCATCGATTAGGGCGTCCAGGCGCTTTCCGGGGTTAATCGTTCCAGCAAAGACCACGACTGGTCGGTCCCGCAGACCCCACTGCTCGCGGAGTGCGGTCGCCTTCGGCCTGCAGTCCTCGATCTGTTTGAGCAGAGCTTGCTCATCGAGGGTGTTATGGACCACGTAGGTGGTTGCGGGATTGGCCCCAAGAGATTCCATGTAGCGCTTGGCAAAAGAGCTGTATGCAAGCGATGCCGCCGCGTGGCGCACGAACCACCGATGCAATGGAACGCCCATACGAGCCCTGAGCGTGTGGCTTTGGGACGGGATGTGGCCTAGCGACCACCATACAAATGGGACCCGCCGGGCAATCAGATAGGGGAGGCACAACAGATCGTTTCCTATGTTGCTGATCCCTTCCATGATCACCACATCGGGACGATAGCGCACTAGGCTTCTTAAAATACGAAGAGATGGGAGCGGTACACCTGTTTTGCTGCGGAATGCGAACGCCCATCCTGGCATCGGATGCCCGGATACCGGAAGCCCCCCAAGAAAATCAGGGCGTTCATCTGTGTGGCTACATGTTGAGGGGAGATGCTGACAGAAGATCCGAAAGTCGATGTCCTGGACTCTAACGAGTCTCTGGTATAATCCAACCCTATACTTAGCCACGTGCCTGACGAGGAAAGCAACACGTAATGGGGGGTGCTGTGCAATATCTACATCACTTTGTGTGTGCTGGAGTTTGAGGGCGTGACTCATGGAATCGCCTCCGGCTTGTGTGGTTCAGACGACAGGGCGCTGACGGTTTTGCCTATGTCCATCACCTTGCCTCCACCTATGGCGACAACCATGTCGCAATGTGTGTCCCGAAAATGATTGAGCGCCTTCTTGATGGCTTCCATGGTGGCTAGTGGGACGATGTGTCCTGTCGCCCCGATTAGTGCAAAATTATCTGAGGTCACACTTGTACTCCGTGCATATTTCTGTCCAGTTGCGCCCTAGTCATGATGCCCTACTATCCCCCTCCCTTGGTCAAGAATACTAGCAAATACTGGTGTAAGCGCAGAATTGGTGATGGTCCAGACGCGGGCACCAGTCGACCTATCTCTGCTAGTCGGCTGCCTGTGCGCCGCTCTCTAGTCGCTTGGCGAAGCAGAATTCGCGATACATGCGGAAGGGCAGGCTAAGAATTAGTATGATGCAGGAGATCAGAAAGAGACAGAGAGTAATAGGGAACTCCAGCCCCATTATCTTTGGAAGGAAAAGATCTGAGATTATCGATGCAAAGAAAAGGACGAACTGCCCCGGAAAGTACATAATCTCTTCACTGAGTTGCCTGACAACTCCACGCCTTCTGGCCCCTGCTTCTCGTTCGTGACCCCGAATAGCCACAAGGTTGATTAGGCATTCATCCTTGCTGGTCCTCTTGTTCGCTGCTGCATTGGCGATCGTAACCTGTTCAAGTGCTGCAACTGTCGGCCCCCAGTTTCCAGATGACCCAAGTACCCCTAAGATGGGTACTATGACATGCAGAGGATCAACGATATAGAGAAAGCATCCGAGAGCAGAAAGGAAGAGGGGGTTGAAGAGCAGGTGGAAGCAGAGGTCAAGGTAACTCCCTGCCAGCCCACTAGTATTCGTTAATCTGGCCACGCCGCCATCTACTACATCAAGCAAGAATCCGAACACCCACAGAAATGCTGCCGTCCCAACCAATGCTGCACCGAGTGCAATATGAGCACTATAGACGTCGGCACCGACGAGAAGAATCGGAATGCTGCAGAACCATAGCGCACCCCCCATGATGGTGACCGCGTTTGCCGTTATCCCTGCATGGACGCACCCCTTTGATATAGGTGTCGCAATCGGTCTGAAAAGGTATTCGACTAGAAGGTGCAGCTCCACGCTCTTCTTCGCTTCTGCCCCGTCCTTCGCGTTCTGATTCTTCATCATCTGATCCTCGCTCCTAGCAAGACTTGAAATGGCTCATGGCCTATGTATACCTTCTTCACAACGCCATGTATCGAATGAATTCCAAGAAATGAGCGTTGCTTGAGGGCGTTCTCGGTCCAGATTCAGCTGCTGACAAAATTGCACGTCTCTTCTCGCTGTTCAATCTCAATCTATCCTCGAGTCGGTTCTGGACTCCTTCTTCCTGCGGGGATATATTCTGATCTCCTTCTTAAGGAGCGAGACTGCTGTAAGGTGATCGGTTGTCTGATTCATTCACGCCGTGGTGGACTAAGATTTTGCAGGAGCCACGGCTTGACTGTGTTTGGTGTGCATATGTGCGCGACGTCCGAAGGAACAGTGGTTCTGCCCTATAGAGCAGCGACCACGTATACGTTGGGCTAACAGGGTCCCCTTTATGGATCAAGCTTACTGGAATGACTACTATGAGAGGAACAGGTTGCCTGCCTGCCCGTCTCTATTCGCAGAATTCCTGATGCAGTCGTTCTTGCGTCCACCAATGCAGATTATTGAGCTGGGCTGTGGCAATGGTCGCGACAGCATCTATTTTTCACAGAAGGGCTTGACCGTCCTAGGGGTGGACCAAGTGTCGGAAGAAGTGACGTTTCTCAACGGAAAATACTCTACTAACAAGCTCAAGTTTTGCATGGGAGACTTCACGCGCTTGCCATCAGATGAGTCTTATGACTGTGTATACAGTCGCTTTACCCTGCATTCTGTCACGGATGCAGATGAGGACCGTGTATTCAATTGGGTGCGGCATGCGTTGCGCGAAAATGGTCTCTTCGCCTTAGAGGTGCGAAGCATGAGCGATCCGAAACGCCGCCAGGGCACGCGTGTTAGTCCGTCCGAGAACATCGTTGACGGGCACTACCGCAGATATGCGGAACTGTCTGGCCTGTTGGCCAAACTAAGTGAGGTGGGGCTTGCTCCACTGTTTTCAGAAGAATCCACTGGATTTGCTCCTCATGGCGACGAAGACCCTCCTGTGATCAGGGTGGTGGCACAGCTATAGCCTGTTGCATCGTTCTTGCTCTTATGGCTGCCCCTCCCGAAGGCGGCATTAGGCAGAAGGGCTTCCCGCAGTTCGTTTGGTATTTGGTGCTGCGGGGCATTCCTCTTCTTGCTTGGCTGGGCTTGTTTGGTAGTATTTTGTCCCTTGGCTTCTGTTAGTGCGGTTATCACCATGCCGACAGAACTTCTTTGGCTTTGTCTTATGAAAATCACGTGGTTGTGTCAACTAGAGGTCTTGAGGGGCAGAGTCAAGGCGGGAATCGGTCTACTATGGTGGTATTCGGCACTACAGTTCGTGTTCTCAAAGGTCGAGAATCTCGTCAACCTCTATGTCGGTGCTTTCCTCATGGTGGACCTGGTGAGCAGGGAAGACCTAGGGGCGGTGGTTCCATTCCGGATGATTATTGCGTTTGCCGCCCTGCCTATGGGGGTCCTCACGCGTACAGCGGTAAAATTTATCAACACTTTCCATGTAGGCGAGCAGCGTGGGCGAGTCAAGGCCCTGCTGCGAGATCTTGCGGCGGTGGCGCTTGTGCTCTCTGTTTTGGCCTTGGTTGTGTTGTCTGTGGGGCAAGGGTTTTTCCAAGCACGGATGAAATTCGATGATCCACTTATTTATTGGGTGTTGGTTGTCACGCTGATATTGTCGCTCTGGATGCCTGTTCTGAGGGTCGCCGCACAAGGACTCATGCGTTTTCGGCATATGATCCTGTCCGGTGTGGTTCGTCCTATTGTTTACCTGATTCTTATGCTTCTTCTTCTGAAACGATTCCAGCTTCTTGGTTACCTGGTTGCTCTTCTCGGAGCAGCGTGTGGTGTGGCTGTGTATTTGGTCTGGTCGATAAGAGAGTACATTGGGCCCGGCATTGAGCCGGCTAGTTATGGTGCAGAATGGGGCAAGATTCGACGCTACGGCGTGAACGTGGGAAGTGTGGCTTTGCTCTTGGGATTTGCCGCGATAGTTGAGCCGTGGACAATCAGGAATTTTGCGACGCAAATGGATTCGGCTGGCTATTACGTGGCATTCATGTTCGGGCAGACCCCTCTGTATTTAGCCGCGGCCTTTACCCCGTTTCTGTTTCCGTTGATCTCGCAGCAACATGAGCGAGGCGAGAAGACTGACCACATGCTGTTTCAATCCGTGGTTGCTGTGCTATTGATCGGTGCACCCCTTCTCATCTTTTTTGTTTCTGGAGGGGAGTGGCTTCTCGGGTTAAGGGTCTCTTGGCGTCAATACATGGACTATGCTCCCCTTCTCTGGAAGGTCAGCATTGTTAGTATCTTGCAGTGTGTGTTGGGAGCCTTCATAGCTCACGAGAATGCGTGTAGCCGGTTCCACTATGTGAAGTGGTTTGTACCTATCCTGATAGCTGAGATCGCCTTGCTGTACGGGCTGATGGGGTGGCATGTGTTCCGACCATGGGTACCGGGCGGCGTCTGGGACGTTGTGCAGGGGGTTGTGGAATACAAGCTGGGGTTCGCGGTGTGGATGATGGTGGGGACGCGGGTGGTGCTGGTGCTGGCGGCGGGGCTGTGTTTTTGGGGCGGAAGTCGGAGGTCAGAGAGCTGAGGCCGGAACTCGCCGTTCGCATGGGAGAACGTCACGGAAAGCGTTGAAGGCGCGAAGGGACAGCGGCGTCCGTCGAAGTCCATTCTGCCGCTAGGCAGAGGACCCGCCGCAATCCAAAGCTGTTCAGTTGATTGCGTGGGCGCGAAGTTCGGCTTCGGTGCGCTCGGGGGCGGGAGTGACTGAGGAAGGTGTCATGGCTGCCGGATCCCTACTCAATCAGCCCAAGCGACAGCTGAAACGAGTCATCCACACCACTCATACCCCATCCCCGCAACATAACGTTCCTCGCAACATAAGGTGCGCGCACCATAACCTCAGATGCGCCCTGAAGACGATGACCCGGTAAATGGGGGTTGCTGTTACGGCTTTTATTTGGCATACATGGCCCAAGATAGGATTAGGCGCTGCGTGTCCTGCTAAAGGGTTTATCGGATGAGGTGAAGCTATGTTCGAACCAAGGGGAAAGACAATGAGTAACGTTAGGGCATCACTTGCCTCTGAAGTGCCCTATCACAAAGGGCTTGGATTCACATTCCTGTTGATAGCATCACTGGCTCTGGGAGCAACCACTGGTGCCAATGCAGACGGCCTTGTGCTTTGGAACAAGCTCGGTAGCGCATCCGAGATCCTGAACAGTGCCTATGGCCCGGACCTGGAGTTTTACAGCGGAGGTGATGTGTTCTCCGTTTCAGCCACTCCCTCTTATGTTCCAGGTGTGTTCGGTAATGCGCTGACGATAGGTTCAGGCGCTTATCGCTCGACTGACCGTGTTCGCAACGTGGTCGTCAACGATTTGGATCAGATCTTGGATCCCAGTCAAGGAACCATAGAGGTGTGGGTCCATCAGGTCGCGGATCCGGTCGGGTACAGCCACAATCCCCATCGGATTTTCGATGGTTCCTTCGGGCTGGGAAGTGGTATGGCGTTGCAGACATATGAAGATAAGGGGCTCCGTTTTCACCTCAATTTCGGTGGTACCACGGCTTTGCTGACCAACGATATCTCGTCGCTCAATGGGACATGGGTTCATGTGGCAGGGGTGTGGGACGTGGATGGCATCAAGGGATCCAATGACAAGATCAGGCTCTACGTGAACGGACAGATGGTTGCATCTGGGACCTCGGCGGAGTGGGGCAGCACGGTGGGTTCCCGAGCGGATATTGCCAGCGGAAACGATGGGAACATTGCCGGGAAGTTCTACGTGGACAACCTCAAACTGTTTGACTACGCGCGCACCGACTTTTCAAATCGAATGCAGGAAGACGACGGACTAGCCCCTCCTGAGAGCGGGTTGATCGCCTACTACTGTTCCGCGTCACGCCGTGGTGTGGGAACGGGCATGTGATGGTGTCACGGTAGAGCGTGGTGGACGGTCTGTGGGCCACGGTAGCGGGCCGATCTTCTCCTCTCCATCTCTCCTCAATTAGAGGAGCCAGTTGAAGCGTCACCGGGAGCGGAGCGTCCGGGGGCGGATCTGGCGTGCGCGTGGCGGCGTGCTGTGGTTGACTGCGCGGATGCAAGTAAGACAATCGAG
>JABGQM010000069.1 GCA_018648805.1 Verrucomicrobiota bacterium | reverse complement strand
CAAGGCCGGGAAGCTAGACGAGGCTGAGGCCACGTTCAAGAAGCTTATCCTCGCTCAACCCAACCACTCCGACGGATTCAACGGCCTGGGGTTGGTCTATGCTGAGAAGGCAGACAAGCCTGCCGCTGAGATGTTCCTCCGCGAAGCCATCGCCCAAGCCGAGAAAATGGTCAGCAATGGCGATATGGATATCGAGTGCCTCCAGATGATCCATGCCGACCTCAATCGGCTTCTCTCCGAGTAGGCATCACCTAATAGAAGAACCCCACGCAGCACTATCTGGCTACATGAGGTCGATCCTTGTTCTCGTCTCGTTATTCGATGGACCTCAATATTCGTCCATCACCGATCTTGACTCAGATCCCGGCTCTTTCCATCATCTAGTCAGTCTGTGCTCAATGCACAGTGCGCCATACTGCTGCAGAAGATGATGAAGGCGGTTAAGGTTGTTGTAAGAAGGCGTCTATCAATCATGAGTTCCCCCTGATGTTACTCAGCCAGGTGGCTGGCGGTTCTAGCAGATCGCTAAGGCTACACTTGTTAGAGCGAATGCGCAATGGACGTTTCGATAGCCACGGGAAGCAGTCAGGGGTCAGGCCCCGCAGTGGCGGGGTGCCTGCGGCAGGTCAGGATGCAGGGACAAGCTCCAGCACGGCTATCTCGGGCAGGCAGTTGAATCTGACCGGGTAGATGGCCCACCCTATCCCGCGGGAGATGAAGACGCTGGTTCCGCGCGGGGAGGCCTTCAGGCCGCTGGAGTAGGTTCTGTTGCGGACGGGGAGAACCGGTGTTCCGAAGAAGGGAATGTTCACCTGTCCCCCATGCGTGTGGCCCGAGATCATGAGGTCAACGCGGGATGAGAACGGTGTGTCGGCGGTGTCGGGGTTGTGTGCCAGCACGACCCGGCACTCTGACTCGGGGATTCCACGAAGCAGGCCGTCCAGACTGCGGTGGTCTTCCCATAGGTCGCCGGCTCCGGCGAGCCAGAGCTTGCTTCCGTCTCTTTCGATGCAGACTGTTTTGTGTCTCAGGTCCTGCCCGGTTTGGTTCAGCCAGTGCTGCGAGCGCGTTGTGTCGGCCCAGTGGTCATGGTTGCCGAGTACGGAGAATACGCCCGATGGTGCATTGAGCTCGGCCATGAGCGGCCACACCGTGTCAATTTGCCCGGTTGAACGTTTCTCATGCACGTAATCGCCGGTGCAGACCACCACATCGCGTTCGATCCGGTTTGCTCTGGCGATGACGGAGCGGATGAAGCGCTGCGGAACGAGAAGACCGTAGTGAAGATCGGTCAGCTGGACGATACGGAAGCCGGAGAAGGCCTTTGGAAGGTTCGGTACGGGGATTCGGTATGTGTTGGTCACGACGCAGTAGCGCTCAATGAAGACGGGATAGCTTCCCACGAGTCCGAGTGCACCAGCCGAACCGGTTAGCTTGAGGAACTGTCGCCGGCTCATCTTCTTCATATGGAGTTTGCTCTTTGTGCTAGACGATGGTCAATGGGGTTCCTTCAACGTACACGTCAATAGCATGGCACGCCACTGAAAATGATCTCGAGGGTGCTGCGTTGCAGGGGATTCACCACCACGGAAAGCACGGAATGCACGGAAAGGGAGTCTTGTTTGACAGGTGCGCGTCGGAGGAGGATGCCTGCTCTTTGACTTGCACGGTCTGAGCATCCGTGTGACAATATCACCATGAGTGGAAAAGAAGTAGCTACGGCTTTTAGAAAGGCATCACGCGCCGCTGTCCGCCGTGCCTTGGATAGCGGCTTGGATGTGACCATTAAGACTGGAAAACGGGTTGTACGCCGCTCGCCGTCCGGATCCGAATCTACCGTTCTTGAACTCGATCGGGCTTATGTGAAGCCAAAGCAGAGGCGCTACGAGCTGAATCAGTGAGTAAGAGAACCGTACCCCGCCTTCGCGTTTTCGCCGGTCCAAACGGATCTGGAAAATCTACGCTCATCTCCCAGCTCCGCCACGAAGTTAACCTGTATCATGTCATCAACCCCGACGATTTGCTTCTTTCTCTGGAGCAGAGCCGTACGATTGACCTCAAGCCCTACGGTGTAGAGGGAGATGCCGAGGCGTTTAGGCGATTCGTTACGAACTCCACCTACGGCGAGCGTGTAAGGCAGCAGGTTCTGGCCGCCAGCGTTAGTTCTGGCCGCATTGAGGTCCCTTCCGCGAGAATCAATGCTCATTGTGTTGCGCTACTTGCCGCCTACCTTAGAGATTTGCTGTTTACAGCAAGACGATCTTTCACGTTCGAGTCGGTTTTCTCGCACCCGTCCAAACTCGAAGAGCTCCAGCGGGCCAGAGACGCAGGATATCAAGTCTACGCCTACTTCGTTGCCACAGCAGATGCGGCAATCAATGTAGAACGTGTCGACCTCAGGGTGGCCGAAGGAGGACACGATGTTCCGCACTCCAAAATACTGTCGAGATATGATGCGTCGTTGGCAAATCTGCTTCCCGCTCTACGAATATGCCACCGTGCATACATCTTCGACAACTCTGGGGATGAATCCAGGTGGATTGCTGAGGTCACTCCCAACGGGGCTCTCCTCATCAAAAGCTCGACAGTCCCCGTCTGGTTCAAGAAGTGTGTGCTGGAAAATCTGTCGTGAATGCAGACATTCTCCATGTGATGCTCTTAGGTAGATTTCATTGGGAGTGAGCGTATGCCGCCGGATGGGTTCAAGTGCAAACAGTGTGGGCATTGCTGCCTTAATCTCAATGCGTTTGCCACGTGCGCGTCGGAGGAGGATGTTGAACGCTGGGCTCGTGAAGGACGAGATGACATCCTTGAATGGGTCGTGCCTGTGGCGCTTGGGGATGTGATTGTTGCGTACGACGTCTGGCTGGATCCTGAGACGGGCGAGGATGTTGACCGCTGTCCGTGGCTCCAACGGCTGCCGGGCACCAGGAAGTACGTCTGTGGAATTCATGATGTAAAGCCCGACATCTGCAAGGACTACCCGGTTACGCGGGAGCATGCCGAGAGAACAGGATGCCCCGGTTTCGCGGCGGAGTGAGAACGCGCAATGAATGCCAACAGAACAGGTGCTCAGAACCGCTGATCGGGGCAGGTAGTTTCGGCGCTTGAACGGTGTAACGATGCGGGTTCAGCGCCTCATTGGCGCCATGCTTGGGAGACCAGCACATCCGGCATGGGATAGTGTTTCTTATTGAGCGTGAATACTCTGCCACCGGTGCGTCTTGCACTGGCCGCAAGGAATGCATCGTTTACATCAATCCCATGGCTGGGATTCCATTTCCGGAACAGGACACCGGCCTCATCGACAAGGGCTTGATCCACAGACGCAGTTTGGAACTGCGCGAGAAACTCCAGCGTCATCTCTTCCTCATGCTTGCGCATGAAGAAGACGACCTCTGCGCGCTGCAACGCTCCCGTCCAGATTTCGCATTCGCCCTTGTCGCGCAAACGGCGCAGGAAGTTGCGCGCCCTCTTCTCACCACGAAGATGCCAAATGAGCACATCTGAATCGATGAATGCTCTCATCGGCTATGCCTCGTCATCGATCCGGAAAATGCCTGCCTTGCGCGACGTACCGTCGCCTCCGGGGCCTCCTCGCGTGTCCAGACCCCACACGTCAGATCAAAGACATCAACCCCCTGCTCTGCCTCGACCTTGGAGGCAAACAGGCGAATAGCACCTTCGATAATCGACTTCTTCGTCGTGTGAAGTTCCCTCGCAAGGGTCCCAATAGTAGTCACCACCGACTCATCGACTCGTGCGGAAAAAACCTTGTCCATAGCCCACCTCCATAATTACGTATACATGATGACGTAAGCTCTCGTCTCCGTCAATGAGAATCTATCCTCGAGCATTCTGCTTTGCTGGGGATTTTAACCACGGATTTCACGGATGCGCACGGATGGGGAGTTATTTTTGACAGGTTCAGCAGGATCAACGGGATTGGGAGGCTCTACGCGCCTGAGTTTGCCTGAGTTGGGCGCTTGGGAGCGTATGCCGCGGGAAGCGGTCAGATGCAAACAATGCGGGCACTTCAGGGCTTCTTCATGAGTCGCGCGGCGAGCTGAGCGGCGTGCAAATCGGCGGGCAGGAGGGATTCGGGGGCCATGGCCTCAAACCATTTTCCGTTCGGATCCTTCATGGATTCGGCTTGGGTCTTGACCCCGACAATGTTCATGGAGTCCGGCCCGAATCCTTTGCGTGGCCACTTGATATCCTGCTTCGCCTTGATGCCCCAGAAGGTCCCGCGCGCCCCGCAGTTTTTGCCCAGATCCCGCCCACCCCCGCAGCGCCAGACCTGGCCACCATCGCCCACA
This sequence comes from Verrucomicrobiota bacterium, assembly GCA_018648805.1. Taxonomy (GTDB): domain Bacteria; phylum Verrucomicrobiota; class Kiritimatiellia; order UBA8416; family JABMPJ01; genus JABMPJ01. The sequence continues at coordinate 16,971 of JABGQM010000069.1, read as the reverse complement.
TCGATATTGCAGAAAAGGTTCTCGTAAGGACACCGCTTGTGATGGTCGAACGACAGATTGATGCCTTTGCCATTTTTTACGACGTTTCCGACCTGCAGATTAGACATCGTGATGTCGTGAATGAACTTGGTTTGAAAATCGAAGTTCTGCAGCACACAATCGCGCCCCATGGTCACGCCATGATGTCCTGTATCACCGCGCGTAGCCGTACGGCTGCCATCCACCACCAGACCATCCACCGTGCAGAAGCTTCCGCCAACAAAGATGCCACTGTCACAGTTCGAGATCTTCACATTCCGCACCCAGCAGTCTGACACGCCGTTCATAGCAATGCCGTTCATGCCACGCTCACTGAAATGCCCCTGGTAAGGTTTGAGCGGAAACGAGATGGCCAGTTCCTCGATACCGACTTCAGACACCCTCGGCTCAAACGTTTTCAACGTCGGTTTCCATCCCTTGCGAATATCCCAGCGCAGAGGACGCTCGAGCGTCACCTGCTTGCCGCTCACGGCAGCCACACGACTCACCATGCTTACCTTGACCGCTTTGGTGAACTTTGTGGTGGGGCCTGAATCGCCTGAGTACAGATGCACCAACAAGGTCTTCTGCGCGTCGTCGGTCAACGCCACCTGCACCCGTTGCCCGACCTTTATGCCGCCAGCTTTTTCAAGCAGCAACGTCTTGTCGCCGCGGGTGCACTCCGAAGCAATTGGGGAGATCAGAGCGGACTTCGTCCCGCCCTTTACCCATAGGAAGCCCCCGGACCAGGAGTAGTTTGACGTCTTCTTCCCCGAGGTCGTGGCCCCCATATTGGGGCGCACGTCCTCCAGTTCACTGGTGAAGTGCAACACAGTCTTATCGGTGCCCTCCCCTCGCAGCACGATGCCCGACTTCTCAATCCAAAGAATGTCGCTGAGCAGATAATGCCCCGCAGGAACAAGGATAGCCCCTTGCTCGGTCTCCGCGATGGCCCGTTTAAAGGCTGCGGTGTCATCGGTCTTGCCGTCGCCTTTGGCTCCGAAGCGCGTCACATCGGCAACGACCTTCACCTGGGGCAAGGGATCTTCGCCAAAATGGTAGCCGGCAAAGGAGAAATCGGGCAAGCGGCTCTGTGGTGACCACTTCTCACCATGACGACCCCACAGCTCCGAATGGGTTTGTGCTGAAGCCACATCGCTCATGACCGCAGCCGCGAGACAGCTAATCCCGATCCTAAATAGAGATCCCCATTGTGCATGCATACGCCTCACTCCGTTGCTGTTCATCCTTGGCCCGCCGCCTTCGTCAAGCCCTTGCCGATGACATAGACTGTGGCCATCGCACTACCCGCAGACATTACCATGCACGTGGCCTGCCGACAATCCCATGGAGCGGGTATCCTTTTCTTCGCTGGCGCCCAGAAAGCAGGTGTCGGGTGTTGGGTGTCAGGAGGGAAAACCGGCGAAAAGGGGGTGAAACAGTGCGGGGTGCCGCACGGTCCATTTTCATGCAATGGCGGCTTGTGTGTGCCATCAGGGACCGATAGGATATCTGGCTACATGTGGCAAGGTGTGCGAGTGCGATGCCACCGGGAATGATAGGCAATTGGGCAAAGGAACAGATGATGAGCCAGAAGACAATCAAGATGATCGTGGCAGGGGCGGGCGATCGTGGGGTGGCCCATGCACGCAGTGCGGCCAGGCTGTCAGAGGGGAACGTGGAAATCGTGGGGGTGGCCGAGCCACGGGAGCATCACCGCAACCAGATGGTTGAGGAGTTCGGAATTCCTCCGCAGAACGCCTTTACCGACTGGCGTGATATGGCGGAGCGGGAGATCTTTGCCGATGCGGTGGTCATTGCGACCCAGGACGCGATGCACACTGAGCCTGCTGAGGCCTTCGCGGCGAAGGGCTACCACATCCTGCTTGAGAAGCCGATGGCACCGACGCCGGAGGAGTGTCGGCGCATCACCACGGCCGTCACGGAAAACGATTGCATCTTTGCGGTGGGCCATGTCCTGCGTTACACCCCCTACACACAGAAGCTGAAAGAGATCGTGGATTCCGGCGCGCTGGGTGAGATTGTCACCATGGACCGCGTAGAGGCGCTCGGCTATTGGCACCAGGCGCATTCGTACGTGCGCGGCAACTGGCGCAACGAAGCGGAGTCGTCTTTCATATTGATGGCCAAAGCCTGCCACGATATCGACTGGATGCACTACATCATGGGCGCACGCTGCACGGCGGTATCCTCGTTCGGCTCCCTGCAGCATTTCCGCCCGGAGTGCCAACCGGAAGGTGCGGCGGACCGCTGCATGGAGTGCAGCGTCGAGTCGACCTGTCCCTACTCCGCGAAGCGCATCTACTTCAGCCGCCTGAGAAAGGGCGAGACGGACTGGCCGCTCAACGTGGTGGTGCCGAACCCGACCGAGGAACGGTTGACCGAGGCGCTCAAGACGGGCCCGTACGGGCGCTGCGTCTACACGTGCGATAACGATGTGGTGGATCACCAAGTGGTGAACATGCAGTTCGATACCGGCGCGACGGCGTCCTTTACTCTGACCGGCTGCAGCACGGCCGGGCATCGGCAGACACGCATCTTCGGGACACGCGGGGAACTGATCGGCAATGGCTCGATTATCAAGGTCTTCGACTTCCTTACCGAGACATGGACCGAGCATGATACGAATGCGGCTGATTCATCCATACTGGGGGGTCACGGTGGGGGTGACGGCGGCCTGATGCTCGCCTTCATCGACGCCATCCAGAACAACGATCCCACGCGGATATTGAGCGGCCCGCAAGAAACACTGGATTCACACCTGATGGTGTTCGCGGCCGAGCAGGCTCGGCGAGAAGGCCGGGTGGTAGCTCTTGATTCGGATACCCATTAGCGGCTACAGTACATCGTGCCGTTCATTATTGTTAACACATCACAACGGAAGAATGAGATATGAACACAACCGTTTCCACAAGACAGATGGCCCCTTTCGCAGCGTTTCTGGGACTGTCCATGTTCCTCAGCGTAGCAGAAGGTGAACCCAAAGCCCCATGCTGCCCCACATGCGTCAAGAAGGTCGTCAGCGAGGTCGAAGCCCCCAAGGATACGAAGTCCGAAGCTGTCAAGAAAACGGCGCCGAAGGCCGTTACCGATCTATTTGGATCTGAGCTAAAAGACGCGAAAGGGAAGATAGTCTCCGTCGATGCGCTCGCCGATAAGGTCATAGGCGTCTATTTCTCAGCACACTGGTGTCCGCCCTGCCGGGCCTTCACCCCAAAGCTCGTCGCCTTTCACAAGGAGATGACCAAGGCGGGCAAGCCGTTTGAGATTGTCTTTGTCAGCTCTGACCGAAGCAGCAAGGACATGTACGGGTACATGACCGGAATGAAGATGCCCTGGCTGGCTCTGCCTTACGGCGACAAGCGCAAAGGGGCCCTCTCCGGCAAGTTCAAGGTTAGGGGTATTCCTAAGCTTGTGATTCTGAGCCCGACCGGAGCACTCATCAGCGAGAATGGTCGCGGTGAGGTCATGCGCGGCGCCGCCGTGTTCGACGAGTGGCAGGCGGCTAAGAAATAGACGGCATCCGAAGGGTTGGTAGGGACCGAGTTTATGTAGCCCGCGCTCGCCGAGCGCGAGGCAGAACGGGTGCAAACGCCCGCCTCTGAGGGGAGCCGCGCGCTCGGCGAGCGCGGGCTACAGGCGGAAAGGCCTTACCGTAACGGCTCGCGATGCTTTGCGGTGTTCAACTCGGGGCCCATCTTGCGGCGCTTGTACGTTACGGTGTAGGTCACGACCCACTTCTGTCCGGGCCGCATATCCAGAAAGTACTTCACGTGGTTCTGATCCACCTTTTCGATGCGGCTCTCGACCTCATGCAGATCCACGTAGGCGCCGGCTTCGTCCGATGACCAATCCTTCGGCTTGCCCTCACTACCCCACAGGATGACGTTGGCGCCGAAGCGGCGCTCGACCTCGATTTCAACATTAACGGGTTTTCCCGAGACGAGCTCCTCTTCGTAGACGAAGGTCTCGTCGTAATCGATCATGTCGTAATACATCACGAACTCATCGTTGATGCGCCGCTTGTACTGCCGCGCAATGACATTCGAGATGCGTTGATCCTTCACGCGGCGAATCATCGTGATATCCGTGTCGGCCCCGACACTGACCTCAACCCGGTCGCCGATGGGGACATACTTTGTGCTCGTGCCGCCGACATAGGCGAGGTCTTGATTGGCATACTCGGAGAACAGACGCACCATGCCATCCGGCAGAGGCGAGACCCCCAGGTTCTCCATATCCGGCAGCGCCTGTTCCTTGCCACGCTTGTCGAGTAGCTTCTTGTTCTTGAACCGATAGTACTTGGTGAACCGTTGCCCGCCATCGCGGTCGGTGAGCTTGTAGATGGCAGCCAGAGGGACCTCCGCCACATCCATGGACACCAGCCGTTTGGGTTCCTGGTGTTTGATGTCCTCGCGCCCGGCAATGGTGAAGATGAAGTATTCAGACAGGCCCTGTTTCTTGACCTGCTTCTTGGTCTCGGCGAAATCGTCACTCTCATCGTCGTCCAGCACTTCCTCCGACACGGAAACGATCCGATCCATCTCCGCATACAAGGCCAGCTTGCCATTCTTTCCGCCCTTCCACTGCACCTCACCGGTGGGCGCAGGTCGACGGGCCAGATCCGCGATCTTCTCGACCAGGTTGATCTTACCCACGACCAGCCGCACCTGGGCGTTGTCATACAGCTCGCCTGAGTTGTTATAGACCCGGACGTACCCCTTCAGCCCCATCTCGGTCTCGTCGCCATTGGCCATACCCACGTAGTCCGCTTTCCAGGTGATGCCGCTGGTGAAATAGCGGATCTCCACAGGAACCTTGCCGGCTATCCCGCTGCGGATATTCCACTGCAGGGCATCGTTGCGTCCTGATGGGAAGGTGGTATCCAGCAGATCCACTTTATCCACGTGGTCGAGAATACGAAAATCGATACTGGTGGGATCGATCAGTGTGTTGGCCCAGGAGAACTGGATACGGTTGATGCCCTGCTTAACTGTGAGCAGGCGATTCTCGCGCACCATGGTGATGTCTTCGGAGTTGTAGATCGTGAGCTGGGTGCTCTCCCGTCGCGGGATGGTCACCAGGTCAACACTCGCCAACGCCGTGGTGGCGAGCATCAGAAGCAGGAAGGCTGTGGGGGTGTATTTCATGGTAGTCAATCGTTTGAAGTCATTTAGACAAGAGCTTTGGGGGACGGTGACAGGTTGAACTAGATGGTGAACTTTGTCGTGAACCATTCCGAATAACTGCCTCGTGAACCTTGTCGTGAACTGTTCTGGAGTAGTTTACGACAAGGTTCACGGAGTAGTGGGGATCGAGGTAGTTCACGACAAAGGTTCCGGAATAGTGAGACAACTGGCTCACCTAAGAGCCCTTTCAGGTTACTGCTCAATCTTTGTAAACGATCGGTTCTACGTTGTGGCGACGGTTCTTGCGCAGAACCGTCACATACAGGTCGTACTTCTTCTTGATCGTTGTCGGCGGCAGCGCGATCTCGAACTCAACGTTGTTCACATCGATCCGCTTGGCGAGGAACATCTTCTCATGCGGGATGACCTTCTCGGTGACGTCGTTACGTTCGCCGAGGATCTCTTTCATCTCCACGTTCTCGATAATCCATTCGCCATCCACATGCTCCTGGATCGTCAGGGGTACCGGAATGGGCTCACCGTTGGCGGTCTTGAAGTTCTGCAGCCGATAGCGGAAGCGTGTGCGCTGATGCCTGAAGCGCGGATGCGTTACGGTCCGCTCCCCGTTCATCAAAATGCGCGGGCAGGTCAGCTCGTCGATCACCTTGCGCGGACCGCCTTTAGGCTGCATCGTGAAGCGCTCAACCTTGACATCCTGGGCGACCCCAACATACAGATCCACCTTGGCAAACAGCGGCGTGTACGCCCCCCAGTCTTCACCCAGAAACGCCTGGCTGCGGACGGAGTCATCGTCGGACTTCGGTTCCTTGATGAAGAGTCGGACCTTGCCACGCGGCAGCGGGAACTGGCCCATGTTGTTTTCCTTGTCGTTCAACAGGCGGTAGTACATGCGTGTCCGCTTTTGGTCGACGGCTGCGTCGAAAACAAACCGCTTCTGAATCGGCACCGCTGTGAACTTCGAGGCCAGCATGCGCTTGCGCTCGCCGTTCTTGAAATAGCGTACCGTGGTCTTGCCCACGCCCGGCTGCACCGTGCATCTGCCAAAATCCTCGCCGGAGGTGTTCTGGACGGTCATGTAGGTCTGGAGCAGGAGTGACTTCTCGTCGTTTTCCACGATGCCCTGGTAACTCGCCGAGGCCGACATGTTCCCGATCAGGTAGGAGATGCGAATGACCGCGGGGCCAGCCTTGGCGGCACTCACGGTCCAATACAACGCATTCTCATTGTTCGGGTAGTTGGTGTTGAGGACGTTCACGTCTCCGTCGGCCTTGATGACACGAAACACGATGGAATCCTTGTCGATGCCGATGTTGGCCCACGAGAAGTCCACCTGATTGCGCCCCTGCTGCAGGTTGACGGTTCGCTCTTCCTCGACCAGTGTGAATCGGCCATTCTTGATATCTACTCGCACGGTTTCCCGTTCGGGCAGCGTGGTGAGTTTGATTCTGGCCTGGGCGGGCATGCTCAGCATTCCTACCAGCACTCCCACTAGCCCTGTTATGACGATCCGTTTCATGATGTTCTCTCCTTGCTGTATGTTTGAATTTCTTGCGTAGTGTTCGGTTAGCGCAGCGGCTCCCGCCGTTTCTTCTGGTTCAATTCCGGACCCACAGCACGGTGCTTGTAGGTCACCGTATAGGTCAAGACCCAGCGCTGTCCCGGACTCGTGTCCAAAAAGTACTTCACGTGGTTCTGATCCACCTTCTCGATCCGGCTCTCGATCTCATGCATGTCCACATAGGCACCCGAGATGTCGGCGTCCCAGCCTCTGGGCTTGCCCTCGCTGCCCCACAAGGTCACGTCCTTCTCGAAACGGCGCTCGATCTCCAACTTCGCGTCGGACGCCTTGCCGGAGACGATCTCTTCCTCACAAACGAAGGTCTCGTCGTAGTCGATATGGTCGTAGTACATGACCCAGTGGTCATCGATGCGCCGCTTGTACTGCCGCGAGATGATATTCTCGATGCGTTGATCCTTCAGGCGGCGCATCATCGTGATGTCACTGTCGCGCCCGACATTGACTTCGACGCGATCCCCGATTGGGACGTACTTGGTGGACGTGCCGCCGACATAGGCCAGGTCCTGGTTGTCATATTCGGAGAAAAGCCGCACCATGCCATCCGGCAGCGGCGACTCACCCAGGTTTTCCATGGACGGCAGATTCTTTGCGTCCCCCGCCTCGTCGAGGAGCTTCTTGTTCTTGAAGCGATAGTACTTCGTGAATCGCTGACCCCCGTCCCTATCCGTCAGCTTGTAGATCGACACCAGGGGTACATCCACCACCTTCATCGATACCAGCCGTTTGGGTTCCTTGTTCTTGATGTCTTCGCGGCCGGCAATCGTGAAGAGGAAGTATTCAGACAGGCCCTGCTTCTTGACGTCCTTGGCCTTATCCTGCTTCATGCCACCGTTCAGCGAGCCCGAGGCACGTGCCCGGGAGTAACCCTCAGTCTTCTTGAGAAATTGCTCTTGGATGGCCCGGCCGTTGTCACGCGGCGCGCCGGGATAGGGTACCCCGAGAGGAGGGCGGCTGGCCAGATCCGCGATCTTTTCAACCAGGTTGATATTCCCCACAACCAATCGCACCTCGGCATTGTCGTAGAGCTCCCCCGAGTTGTTCAGGACCCGTACGTAGCCCGTCAGGCCCATCTTGTCCTCGTCCTGATTGGCAATCCCGACATAATCGGCCTTCCAGGTGATGCCACTGGTAAAATAGCGGATCTCCACGGGAATCTTGCCTGCCATAGCGCTGCGGATATTCCACTGCAGGGCATCGTTGCGTCCTGACGGGAAGGTGGTATCCAGCAGGTCCACTTTGTCGACGTGGTCGAGGATGCGAAAATCGATACTGGTGGGGTCGATCAGCGTGTTGGCCCAGGAGAACTGGATGCGATTGATGCCCTGCTTCACCGTCAATAGCCGGTGTTCGCGCACCATCGTAATGTCTTCTGAGTTGTAGATCGTGAGCTGGGTGGCTTCCCGGCGGGGAAGCGTGACCAGATCCACCGCTCCGAAGAGGCCCGTCGTGGAGTTGGCGAGTAGCAGGACGGTTAACGCAACGCTTCGTGCTTTCATATCGCTCCTTCTGCCTTTGAACGGCAGCCTTCCTGGATCACAGGTGCTCTCTTCTCTTCTCGGGGTTCAGCTCCGGACCGACCTTGCGGCGCTTGTACGTCACTCTATAGGTCACGGTCCACTTGCGGCCCGGCTTCATATCGAGAAAGTACTTCACGTGGTTCTGATCGACCTTCTCAATGCGGCTCTCGACATCGTGCAGGTCCACGTAGGCGCCGGCCTCATCCGAGTTCCAATCCTTCGGCTTGCCTTCACTACCCCACAGGATGACGTTGGCATCGAAACGACGCTCGATCTCGGCCTCCACGTCCATCGGCTTGCCCGAGACGATTTCTTCTTCGTAGACAAAGGTCTCGTCATAGTCGATCAGGTCGTAGTAGAGCACCCATTTGTTGTCCAGCCGCCGCTTATACTGGCGCGCAATGACGTTGGAGATGCCCTGATCCTTGACGCGGCGAATCATGGTGATATCCGTGTCGTCCCCCACGCTGACTTCAACCCGGTCGCCGATGGGCACATACTTCGTGCTCGTGCCGCCGACATAGGCCAGGTCTTGATTGGCATACTCAGAGAACAGCCGCACCATGCCATCCGGCAGGGGGGAGAGCCCAAGGTTCTCCATATCCGGCAGCGCCTGTTCCTTGCCGCGCTTGTCCAGCAGCTTCTTGTTCTTGAAGCGGAAGTACTTGGTAAACTGTTGCCCGCCGGTCCGATCCGTCAGCTTGTAGATCGCCTTGAGCGGCACGCCATCAACACTCAGTGCCACCAGTCGTTTGGGCTCCTGGTGCTTGATGTCCTGACGACCCGCAATCGTGAAGAGAAAGTATTCCGACAAGCCCTGTTTGACCACCTTCGGCGCTCTCTTGGCCGGTGCGGATGTCGTGGGCATTATCGCGCAGTCCAATACCAGAGCGTTCTTGAACTCACTGCGCATCACCTCACGCTCCTCCGCAGGGCGCGCGGCATAGCCCCAGCCCCCTTTGCCCGGTGCCGGCCGTCTTGCCAGGTCCGCGATCTTCTCGACCAGGTTGATCTTACCCACGACCAGCCGCACCTGGGCGTTGTCGTACAACTCACCGGAGTTGTTGTAGACCCGCACATAGCCCTTCAGCCCCATCTCGGTTTCGTCGCCGTTGGCCATACCCACGTAGTCGGCCTTCCAGGTGATACCGCTGGTGAAATAGCGGATCTCCACGGGCACCTTGCCCGCTAGGCGGCTCTTGATGTTCCATTGCAGAGCATCGTTGCGGCCTGACGGGAAGGTGGTATCCAGCAGGTCCACCTTGTCCACGTGGTCGAGAATGCGGAAATCGATGCTGGTGGGGTCGATCAGCGTGTTGGCCCAGGAGAACTGGATGCGGTTGATGCCCGGCTTCACCGTCAGCAGCCGGTGCTCGCGCACCATGGTGATGTCTTCGGAGTTGTAGATCGTGAGCTGCGTGCTCTCGCGCGTCGGCAGCGTGACCAGGTCAACACTCGCCAACGCCGCAGTCGACAACACCACCATCAGAAGGATAGGCAGACACACTCTCATAGCTCTCCCGTTTATCATGCTATCTATACCTCTTTGCGGCATCCGAGGCAACGCTCCCCTTTTTGCCTTACTACAACTGAGACGCGCGCCGGGGAGGGTTTGTTCCAAGAAAAGTGGTCTTGCGGGGCTTTTCCGGGGAGGTCCCAGTTGGGCTATAGGAACACACACTCTCTGATAGGCCGCCCGGTTATGGTAAACAGCCGATTCTCGTAGTGCCTGACAGGATCAAACGCCCAACATCCAACATCCAACAACCAACGCCCAACGAAGAGGAATCCCAACTTGGACGTTGGGCGTTGGATGTTGGATGTTGGGCGTTGAAATCGCGCCAATTCATCACCTTACGAAGCTTCCACGAATCCCGGCCGCGCGGTCTACTTCGGGGAGCTGTATAGCTGCCGGACTTGGGTGTCATTGAGCGCACGATCAAAGATCATGACCTCGTCGAGCATGCCGTTGATGTGTGTATCGCGCCACGAACGTCTTACCGAGCATTTCCCCACCATGAGGTCGACCCCGGGCGGTTCCGCTACCGTGGCGTTCCTTGCATCGTCGGACACGTCCGTCGTGCCCGCCACTTCGCCATTGATGTAGTACTTTGCGGTCCGACCATCGTAGACACCGGCAATATGGTACCACTTATTGAGTTCGGCAAACCGGTCCAACCGCACCGCCACGGACTTGCCGTCATTCAGTCTCACGGAGAATACACTTTTCTGCGGCTTCCCGCCGTACGTGCCGCCAACGGTTATGCTGAACGCGCCGCCCTTCTCCACGTTGCCGCGATTGAATATGCGCCCATATGTGGCATAGCTTGACACCTTGAACCACGTTGCCACGGTCAACTGCCGCCATCCATCAAGCGACAGGTCGGGTGACGCGCAGGTCACATAGCTATCCGAGCTGGAGGTGCGGATGCCCTTGCCTTTGATCGACTCCTCGTACCCCACGCGATGTGCTACGCCATCATGCCCGTGGCCGCTCTGGTCCGTTACGCGATTGCCCTCATCGCGATCAAACGAGTAGTGCAGGATCGGGCGGCCCGAGGACCCGTCCGTCGACACGTTTATGCGCGTGACATGTTCCATGCCGATGAAAATCGTTCCGAACATCGCACTCAGTTCGAGGGGCGCCAGATTAACCACGCCCTTCAACCTATCGCCGTTCTGCAGGTCAAAGGACGCTGTTTCATGATCGTCCTCGATCGTGAAACTCCGGATCGTCGCCAGCGGGATCGTCATCTTTGCATAGGGGGTCTGGACCGGTACCGACTCTATGGTGGGAACGCCGATAACGTGCGATCCATCGACCAGATCAACCGACAGACGAAGCACGGAATTGGTCGTGGTCTCTTCCGCCCATCCGGCCATGGTCAATGAAAGCAGCATCACGACAGTGATGCAGTGGTTGAGTCTGTTCATGAATTTCTCCATCGTTTTGTCCGGGGTGCGGCTCAGTATCTAAACCTGAAGATGCCGGTCACTGCCCTGGCGTCATCTCGATCTTGAAGGTATTGGCATACTCGCTGGGCATCTTCACGGGAGCATCGATAATCAGACCTTCGTCCCGGTCGTGGCGCCATGTGAGCGGCGGCTCCACTCCGAGCATGGTGACCTGCTTGATCTCGTCCGGACTGACCCGCCCCTTGAAGGCGTTGATAAACACCTCATCGCCCGGGATGCCGAGACAGGTGGCATAAATCGCGTTCTCTGCGGTCGTGAAGCGGATATCGTGCGCGCAGTAGCGCGGCTCACCGGTTTCATTGAAATGGCCGCCATGCGACATGTCGACTGCACTCTTGGTGGGACCTTCGCCGGCCGTGTACCACGGCCGCGTATCGTAGATGGCATCGCCGTTGATACGCAGCCACTCGCCCATCTTCTTGAGGACGCGCTGGGCGCCCTCGGGGATGGTGCCGTCAGCACGGGGGCCGACATTGAGTAGGAGTTGACCGTTCTTGCTGACCCGGTCGACGAGATTGTGAATCAGACGCTCAGGCGACTTGAATGCCGCCGATGCTGAGTAGGCCCAGTTGCCACGCGGCACGCAGTCGACGCTGGTATCGGTCAACCACGGAAAGAGACAGAGGTCGTCCATCTTGCCCACTTCCAGGTCAAAGATCCCGGCGCCCGGCGGCAAGTCCCGGTTCTTGAAGGTTACCGCCACATCCTGATCCTTCTGCAGAGCCTGGTTGTAGTAGTAGGCCAGAAACGCCTTCTTGTAATCGCTTCGAATCAGTTCCAGCCCGAAATCGAACCAGAGCAGGTCCGGTGAGTACTGGTCGATCACCTCGTAAAGCTGGTCACGCCAGCGGTCGTGGTAGGCCTTGTCGGGCGTCTCACGCGGATCGTGCGCCCGAATGTAGAGGTCCTCAAACTCCGGATCATCCAGGTCAAACCCCTTGCCACGGGCATTCTGGAAGAAGTTCCAGTGATAGGAGTGATGGAAGGTAGCGACAAATCGAAGATCGGCGCCACGCGCCGCGGCGGCAAACTCACCCATGACATCGCGCTTCGGGCCCATATCCGCGCAGTTCCAGCGGTTGACCTTCGATTTCCACATGGCGAAGCCATCATGCAGCTGCGCCGTGGGGCCGACAAATCGGGCACCGGCATTCTTAAAGATCTCGACCCACTCCTCAGCATCGAAATGTTCAGCCGTGAACTGTGGAATCAGATCTTTGTAACCGAACGTATCGGGCGAGCCGTACGTCTTGGTGTGGTGCAGATTGCAGGGACTGCCTTCATCATACATATGCCGCGGGTACCACGCGCTGTTGTAGAAGTCATGCCGCCCCCCACACAGCGCGCTACTACTGCCGCCATAGGCGGGTACCGTATAGGGCCCCCAATGCGTGTAGATTCCGAATTTCTCATTCCGGAACCACTCGGGCGCCTCATGCTCACAGATCGATTTCCACGTCTCGCTGTACGGCTTCATGCGGCTCTCCATTCAGTTTGTCGGCGTTCACGTGATGCTGGGCTAATCGAGATCGATGACGACCTTGAGGGTGCTGTCCGCCTGTTTCTCGATGAACCGGTAGGCCGCTTCATACTCCGCGAACGGGAAATGCTTGGTCACGAGCGGCTCGGTGATCATAGCGCCACTGCTGATCCACTCGACCGCCTGCTCGTAGTCGTTTTGCTGATACATCAGCGTGCCGATCAGGCTCAGCTCGCGGTCGCCCACGATGGACATGTCGATGCGGGGACGGTCGCCAAAGACCCCCAGCACCACGATATCGCCACCCTTCTGGATGTTCTGGACGGCATCGTCCAATGAGGCCTCGACCCCGGCGGCTTCAAAGGCCACATCGAAGCCCTCGTCACCGAAGGTCTGCTTCACGGTCTCCGCAAAGTTCTGACTGCCCACATTGCAGGCCACGTCGATGCCGACATCAAGTGCCTTCTGGAGGCGGAAATCACTCAGATCGGTAATCATGACCTTCTTCGCGCCACGGCAGCGGGCCGCCTGTGCGACGAGGTTTCCGATCGTGCCGGCCCCGAGGACCACAACGTTCTTGCCTTCAAGCGTCTTGACGCGGTGAGTTGAATGCGCTGCCACAGAAGCCGGCTCGATCAAGGCGCCCTGTTCGAAGGTTAGCGAATCGGGGAACGCGACGAGGCGTTCTTCGCTGACCACAAACAGGTCCTGCGCACAGCCCGGTGCCTGGAACCCACGCACCTTGAGTTCGTCACAGATGTGGTAGTCGCCACGCGTGCAGGGGTTGCAGACGCCGCAGACCTGTTGTGGGGCGGCGGTGGCTCGCATGCCGGGCGTCACTTTCGTTACGCCCTCCCCTACGGCTTCGACCACGGCCGAAAACTCGTGTCCCTGCACCACCGGGTACGGGGTGAAGGGGTGCTGGCCGTGCCAGACGTGGATATCGGATCCACAGACACCGATCTTCTTGACGCGCAACAGGATTTCGCCCGGACCGGGAACCGGTGCGGCCACTTCGTTGAATTCAATATGCCCGGGTTGGGTCATTACGGCTTGTCGCATGATAGCTTCTCCTACTTCTTTGCGTCGATCAGCCCTGGAACGTGGTTTCAAGCTGCACCTTGTGGTGGGCTTCCCAGGAGGCCTTGAAGGTCTGGTACCCGGCGCGCGTCTCAAGCACCTGGCTGTCATCCCACAGGATGCGCCAGTCGCCATCGGCTTCCGGCCAGAGGAAGACCTGTCCCCAGATCAGGCGATTGTTGGCATCGATGCCCGGGTTCTGCGGTGTGTCGTCGCCGCAGATACGGAGCAGTTGTTCAGCCGACAACAGATCGTCGGTGGCCACGCGCAGGTTTTCAGCGATCCAGTCGGAGCGTGTCGCCATGGCGACATAGCCGCCGCTCTTGTTTTCGCGCTGCGCCGCCCAGGCCAACGCCACCTTGGCCAGCGATTCACCCAGCTCAGCGGCAATCGCCTGAATGGTCGGATCCATCATGTCGGCGCGGTGTTCCTTGAAGGTGTCGCGTCCCGGCCGGTTGGGCGATCCGAGCGCCATGTAGCCGCCGCACACGATGCCTTCCGACTCAAAGTAGCGCCGCAGCTCGGTTTGCTGGAGCAGCGGGTGCATTTCCATCTGGTTGTAGACCGGACGCTCATCCTGGGCCACATCGCGCAGCAGGAGTTTCATGGTCGCCTGGGTGTGGTTCGAGGTGCCGATATCGACCACCTTGCCGGCCTGCTTCAGCTTGCAGATTTCAGCCCAGGTTTCGAGGAACGCTTCATGGATGTAGGGCACCGCACCAGGATTGCGGTGATCTGTGGCGCAGCCCGGGGTGTGGACGTTCGGCCAGGGCCAGTGGTTGAGGTACATGTCAATCTGATCAACACCCAATGCCTGCAGCGTGGTATCCATTGCCGGCGCCACATCCTTGGGCGCCATGTGCCCGTTCCAGAGCTTGCCGGTAATGAAGAGCTCATCCGCAGAGGCGATGTACCCTTCGCGGATGGCACGGCGAATCGCTTCGCCAACGACCTCTTCGTTCTCATAGGCACGTGCCGTATCAATATGGCGCCATCCCAGGCGAATCGCCTCGGCCGTGGCTTCCTCCATATAGTTCTGCGCCCAGTCGGAGTGGAACGTCCCGAAGGCCGCCACCGGCATCATCCGGCCGGTAGCCAGCGGCACCTGATGGACCGTCGATGGATCCAACGGCTGGATGCTGTTGTCAAAGCAGACCTGTTCAATTTTCTGTGTCACGCCATACCCCTTTATTAAGTCCATGGTTCACATTCAGAGAGGAATGCTACACCGCTTTCAGGCGGCTGCCAACGCCATTCATGGGCATGCCACACTTCCGCATCTCAGCCGGTGGTAGGCATGGTCATGAAGAGCGGGCGGATGTGCCGATCGAGTAGATTCTCACGCACATGTGTGGCGACTACATCACGCGAGGCGTCGAGGGCATCCAGGTAGCGCGCACCCATCTCGGCGGCGACCTTGTAGCCGACGTGCAGGAGCTGACGTAGGTCCGGGTTGTATTCCTCGCAGCTCTGATCGTGTCGCAGTGCCGCGGCAAACCGGGGACCGCTCCATGACGCTACCTCATCCACGGTCGGCAGCCGCGTGATGTCGATATCGATCACGTCCGCATAGGGACCGCACAGTTCGTCGTAGCGGCCCACGGCAGAGCGGTAGATTTCCTGCGCAATCGACAGCCCTTCAGCGCCCCCCTCGGCGAGTCCAATCAGTTCCTCAAGCCAGGTGGTACCGGCGGTTTTGAGATGCAGCCCGGCATCGACCGCCCGCAGAGCCCGCCCGATGCAGGGGTAGATGGAGAACTTGTCGCTGCCCGAGTGAACGCTCAGCTTGAGCGTATCCGGCAGGCCGTACGCCTTAACGGCATGCGCCACGACGGCCAGGTCGGACGTGAACTCGCGTTCGAACGCGGCCACCTCCCCGACATAGTCGACCCCCTTGTTGAAGCGCCCCGAGAAACGCGGGGCAATCGTCTGGGCCGGAATGCCTTCGTCAGCAATTGCGGCAAGAATCACCAGCAGCTCCTCGGGGGTCTGCGGCTGCGGTGTCTCATCCATCGAGACCTCGGTCACGAAGGTCCCCTCGCCCTTCGCATCGACGATACGCTGGTAGATACGTCCCGCCTCCTGTACCGCAAAGAGATACGTTTCTGTGATCTGCTTCGCCCGCGCCGGGGAGAGCTCAACCGCTTGGTCGAGCCCATCTATCACTACCGGCGCACACAGCTCGGCATGGCGCGACAGAAACGCGTCCACGTCGGCGGTTGGCGCGGGCGACCCGATGGCATCGGCCACATCCAAGGTAAAGAAATTGCTCGAGTCGAGAAACCCATCCACCGTCGTGAGATTGATGTGATCCGCATCCACAAAGTATGGATCCTGCCACCCCAGTGCGTTGACCGCGGCATCCGCTTCGCGTCGCACATCGCCGGGATCTGTATGGATGATGCTATGCTCACGGTGGGATTTGTTCCACACCGGGCAGACCGCGATGCCCGCTTCGCGTGCCGCGATCAGCGCGCTGAGCTGCGCCTGGCCCTGCTTTCCAAAGCGGTCGCCCACACCCATCGTAAATTTCGGAATCTTGATCATGATCGTCTTTCCTTTAATTAGAGCCCATCCGAAAAGGTATTTCCGTCCGGAGAGGTCTCAATATCCAATATCCAACACTCAAATCCAATGTCCAAGTGGGGATCCTTTTGCCGGACCTCACGCAACCTTCCGCCATTCCCGTGTGTATTGCCCAATGTCTTTCCTTGGATATTGGATATTCCTTGTTGGATATTGGATATTTCCCAATTCCAATGGTTTTTAACTCCTCTAACCCTTTTCGGATGGGATCTAGTTAGACCCCGTCCGAAAAGGGTTTCGGATGCCGAACCGTTCCGAAGTAGTTCACGACAAAGTTCAGAATGTAGTTATTTCGGAGTAGTTCACGACAAAGTTCACGAGGTAGTGAAGAAGGTTCCATATCAACTACTGCGTGAACTTCGTCGTAAACTGTATCGATTCGAACTATTTCGACCATCTTTGTCGTGAACTACTTCGATTCTTCATCTCATTATCCGCGCTATCCGCACTCATCCGCGGTCAAACACCTTTTCGGACAGGCTCTAGCTAGAGCCTGTCCGAAAAGCCCCAACGGGGCGAGATATACCAGCCCAGGGCAACGCCCTGGGGACAAACAGGAAATGT
>JABGQM010000068.1 GCA_018648805.1 Verrucomicrobiota bacterium | reverse complement strand
ATAAAGAGTGGGAAGTGTACACTTCGTCGCCCTCTTAGTCGCCACACTTCGTCGGTTACACTTCGTCCACCCGCTCAGTCGATCTCCGCCCGCCAACGCAGACCGATTCTCGCGCGGGCTGCCATGACGCTGTTTACACGGCGTTATGTTGCGTTAGCGTGGAGGCGGGCGCTGCCAACAGTCGTGTACGGACCTCCACGCAACATAACGCCGGGCGCAACATAAGGCACTTTATGTTGCGCGCAACATAGAGCGCCATTCAGACCTATCCCTTCGTGTTACTCCGGTCAGACCGTTTCTCTCAATCGCCCTGAGACGAGTTTGTGCAGTGATCCTGCAATGTAGGTCTGGTAGGGCACACCTTCTCGGGCGGCACGCATCTGTAGACGTTCGAGGTCGCGGGACGAAATTCGAATGTTGATGCGTTTGTCTTTCTGGAGGGTGTTGCGAGCGGCCTCTTCCAGTTGCGTCTTCTCCGACTGGAAATTGCGGATGCTCTCAAACTCTCCACGTTCAAAATCCTGTAGGATTTGCAATTCCTCTTCATCAAATTTCATTGGGTTCTTCTTCATGCCAGATACTCCCGTGTTGCTTTGCGACTAGGAATGATCGTCTTCAGAAAACGGACTCCCTTCACCTTCACGTAGGGGATAAGCCAGACGTAACCACTCACATTGAGAACGATCATGTTCTGCTTTGGGTATCGCTCCCGGTTGGGATGCCGAATAACATCCAGAACGTCCCCGTTCTGAATGCACACGATTGCATCCTCGAAACACACCTGTCTGGTGCGTTCGAGCATTTCATTCTTCTCGTCACTCCAGTCGAACTCACTCATCAGAACAACCGTAACTGGACGTGTGCCGTTTGTCAACAGCCCTGTTCCTCCGTGTTTCTGATCTTATAGCTGTTCATACCTGCTGGCGTGCAGGGCCAGCCCGACCCCGCTCGCCCCCAGGCTGGCCTCGCGCTCGGCGAGCGCGGGCTACATCCAGAGGCTTCCCTGTAGCCCGCTCTCGCCGAGAGCGAGGCTCTCCGCGTGGCTACCTGCGCGTCATCACGACCCACGGGCTCTGCCACTCGGAGGGGTGCTTGGTGCTGAAGCCGCCGTTCTCGACGAAGAGGGTGGCCTTACCGTCGATCTTCTTTAGCTGCATCTTGCGCGCCTCGAAGGCGTTCAGGTCCATCAGCGTATCACCACTCCAGCTCAGGTACTTGTCAGCGGTCGTGCCATCGGCTTTGAGGTCGAGCCTGGTGAGCTTGGGTTTGCCGCCGGCCGACATGTCGCTGCCGGGCTTGAAGTCGTCCACCGCGGCAACCTGTGCTACCGCCGTCCACTCACCCACCAGCTTCTTGTTGGCTACAAACTCACCGTCGAAGGTAAACCTGTCGGCATTGTCTCTGCTGGCCTGCCACGTGCTCGTGAGCATTGCCTGCATCGCCCGGCCCTTGAGGATCATCTCCTCAGTGATCGTCGGCGCCTTCATCTCTTCGAAGTAGAGCGAGAAGTGCTGGTACCTCACGCCGGGGGTGCGCCTTCCTCCCGGGATGGGACAGAACCCTTTGACCGCAATCGTGGCATCCTCATCGAAGTCGGCCCACAGCTCCTTGGTGATAAAACTGCCTACCGGGCGGCCGCCAGCCCGCTTACCCACACCATACGGCCGCTTCACCAGCAGCTTACCGTTGATGTAGATCTCGTAGCCGTCGCCGGCATTCACATGGGACATGCCGGCAATGCAGATACGATAGATGTGTCCTTCCTTCAGCTTGGGAACCTTCACCTTGGCCTGCATGAGCAGGACCTCCTTGTCCCAGAAGGTATTGATGGGGTCACTGCAGCGGCAGAAATCGGAGGTGCAGTCAGGACGCAACGGTTCTGCGGGAATCTTGCCATCCAACTGACCAAAGGGCGCGTGACCACGCTTCCAGCCAGCCTGCTTCGTATCAAACTCGGGCTTAGCCCAGTTTTCCATGCCAGCAGGCAAGGTCACCTCGCGATAGCGCCAGCCCGGCTCCCAGATCTTCTCTTCCGGAGGATCGAAGGTGTGGTAGTCCCACGCGATCGCCGCTCTGTCGGGACCAAACGCATGCCAGTCGTAATCATCCACCCCGATGCGCTTGTAGAGCGCAACCAGCTCAGGCATCTTCGGGCGGGGCGAGAACTTGGTGCTGGCAATCTCTTGGAGCAGGAAGTCGCTATTCTGCCCATGATAGTTGCCGAAGCCGACGTACTTGGGGATCAGCGTGTCGATCAGGATAGGCTTCAGTGCCTCCTTCACAACGGGTCCGAATGTGCTGGAATCAGCACCCATGTAAAGGCTCTTGTGCGGCAGCACCTCATCCGGAAAGCGCTTGCGGCTGGCCGCATAGAGCTCGTCGAAGCCGCCGGGCGTCTGGGCCACGGTTCTGGCAATACCCGAGAGCATATAGCCCACGCAGCTCGACATATCCTGCCCGCCGGGTGCGCTGAACGTGGTCGGGTACCCACTATAGGCCTTGGCAAATTCCTGCAACGCCAACGCCTGAATCTCGGGCTTGGCGGTTTGCAATCGCGTGACGATGCCACTGATCCCCAGCATGCCGCCGGCGCGGCTGTTGGTCCGAATCAACTCACCAAGAACCGGGAGAATCTTCGCGTAATAGTCGTCATGCGCCACCAACGGCGTCAGCGCCCGCACGGCCGCCTGGCGAATCCACCAGTCCTCGTGTTTGAGCCACTTGGCCAGGCTATCATAGTAGGGCGCAATCTTCTCAGCAGGCGCGAGGCCGATCAGGCTCATCGCCTCCATCACCACCCACCATGACTCTTCTGGGTCTGCGATCATACCGCCGATCAGTTCAATCATCTCGTCGGTGAGTTCGATCGGCGTGGCGTTGCGCTTGCGTTTACCGGCGGCGGCGCGCACACCGGTCAGGCGGCCGCGGGGGTCCTTGGAGTTGAGCAGCTGCACGATCAGGTGGTGCCGCCCAAAGGTGTTGATGCTTTCGCCAGCAACGGCCCGACCAATGCTGTCGGGGTGATGGGCAAACATCAACAGCGTCTCGTCGCTGATCCCTGGATCGGCCAGCATTCCCATCAGCTCCCTCGACGCATGGGTAGCAATCGTCTCCTGCGAGGCGTCATACCGCTTGCCGGGGGCATACTCGCCCGGTTCAAGGGAGTAGAAGGCCTCATCCGCCTTGGTCCCCCAGGGACGATCGGGAATATTGTAGGGCTTGGAGAATTTCGTACGCGCCGCGCCATGGATGCGCAACTGCTTGCGCGGGACGGTATAGATCATCGGAATCAAGTTGCCCCATGACCGCCCCCCGTTGTGCCCGGTTGATTTGTAGCTGACATTGAGACCGCTGCACCAGCCGAAGGCACCATCATGACGGCGGGCCAGTTCGTACATCCAAGTGCGGTCCTTCATGAAGGACTGATACATCTCGGGGCGTTTCTCGGCGAGCAGCCCTGCGGACGCGCCGCGCCAGAGCTCGCCAATGCCGCCACCGGTATGACCATGGAAGAGCCAGGAGGTGGTGTAGAAGCTCTTGTTGGCGTTGATATCCCGCGCCTTGGCGTAGACCGACGCTTCACCGGCCGGATGCAGCGAGGCCGCCGCCGCCATGGCAAAGGCGAGGCCACCATTCTTGCCGTTATCCACCCCACCCTCTTCCGGCAGGCCGTCGCCATAGGCCACGTTCCAATGACCAGCAAAGCGGTAGAAGTGATAGAGACAGGACTGCAGCGTGTGCTCATCGACATCGACACCACACTCCTTGGCGAGCAGCAGGAAGGTGAGGCAATGGACGCCGGCGGCGTTCATGTGACCACCACCCATATAGCGGTAGTTACAGCCGCCGCGCCCCATCCAGCTGCCGTTGTAGATGCGTTCCTTGAGGTTATCCACACCATACTTGATGCCGGGCAACACCGACTCATCGCCGGTGCGCAAGTAGTATTCACAGACGGCCGGTCCGTTGTAACCAATGTCCCACGGGAGCCCACTCACTTTCTTGCCACCACTAAACCATTTGCGCACCACATCCAGGTCCTTCTCCTCGCCGGTGGAGAGCAGGAACAGGGCAGAGCCGTAGCCCGGTTTGGACGTGGCCAGAAAATCGGCGAACTGACGCACGATCTTGTCGGACTTCGGGCAGTCCAGCGGCCAGGTGTCGCTGTAGGCGCCGATCACCGGAAGCGTGACAATCACCTCCTCGGCCTCTGCCTTGGCATCCGCCTTGACCATCATTTTCAGGATACCATCGGTCGCTTCCGCCTCGGTGATCAGATTTCCCAGGATGATGCGTGGGTCGATATCCTTGAGCACCTTGCCATTGATGCTCTCGATGATCTGCCCCGGCTTGAGCTTGCCCGTGGCCGCGGCGGGCGATCCCGGCTCCACGCTGACCAGGTGCATGGTGAAGGCCGGCTGGAGCAGTTCCAGCCCGATACCGATCGGCCCGATATGATCCAGCTTGAGGCGGGCCATATCATGCTTAGGATAGAAATGAAACTGCGGCCGTTCCTTGTAGTAGGGGTCGCTGTACTCCCCCGTAAATTCCGCGCCGGCCACGCCAGTCACCACAAGCGCACCTAGCACAACCCACCCACACAACCGTCCAAACACACACGTCTTACGCATCGTCACTCCTCCTGGTAGTAGCCTGTTCCTTACAATCGAAATAGTAAGCGCCGATCTGGATGGGTGGGGGCTGCGATGTGTTGTTCATGCTGCTCCTTGTAGATTATCAGTTCCTGTTGCGGCCAGGGCCCGTGGCCGCCTCCATGTAGCCCGCGATCGCCGAGCGCGAGGCAGCACGGCAGGAAACGGCGGCCCCTGCAGGGGGCCTCGCGCTCGGCGAGCGCGGGCTACAGCTGGAAAGGGCCTTGCCGCAACCAAGACTACTTCCCCGCGACCTCAGCCGCCGCCACCACTTCAGCAGGCAGCTTTGCCTCTTCAATCCAGAGGCTGACATTGCCATTGGGCGGCACGGGTTTGTCATGGTATTCAGGATGCGAGCCATAATAGTGGGTCTTGTTTCTGAAATAGGTGTAGCGAAGGTAGTTGATGACGGAGATCGTCACCTTGCCGCCGCTGAACTCTGGCAACAGATCGGCGGGCAGGTAGGCACCACGGGTGCCTTCGTACTTGAACATTCCGCCGGCGGACTTGGTGAGAAGCTTGCCGTTCACGTAGACCGCAAACCCTTCGCCACTGCGGTCGCAACTTGCGCCGCCGAGGAGAATACGGTAGACGTGGCCCGGTTTCACGGCGGGCAGGTCAAAGGTCTGCTGCATGAGCAGCACTTCCTTCTCCCAGAGCGTGGCGGGGTTCTCGTGGCAGCCGCAGGACGCTTCATAGCATGGTTTCACTTTTCTGCCCGCCTGTTTGCCGTCCATCTGGCCGAAGGGGGCCGGCCCCACTTTCCAGCCCGCTTTGGCGGCATCGAAATCGGCGGCGGACCAGTTGTCCATCCCCTTGGGGAAGGTGATATCGCGATAGCGGTTGCTCCGGTCGAACGGCATCTTCTCCGGTGGATCGAAGCTGTAGTAGTTCCATTTGGCTGTCTTCAGATCCCCGCCAAAGGGCTTCCAGCTATGATCGGTGATGCCGAGGGCCTCGTAGTGCTTAACGAGTGTATCCCACTGGCTCGTGATATCAGGGGTCCTCATCTTAATAGGCTCACCCTTGACAATACTCTTCAGCGCGAGGCCACGGGCGCGACTGCGTGTCTCGCCCAGAGTGTCATCCAGAAAGTCCGGGATCAGTTTGCCGGCAATGATGGGCTTGAGCGCGGGGACCATCTTCAGGTACCCCTCTTCGGTTGGATTCTCAGAGCGCTTGCCATACTTCTGCTGGGACCGGGGGGTGAAGGTATCAACGATCTCATTGGAGTAGATCCGTTCCACATCGGGATGGCGCGCCGGTGGCGTCGGGACATTCAGTGTCTCGGCCTTGCCGCCGAGCATCTTGACCATGGCGCGGCCCAGGGCGTCACCGGTGAGGATATAGGTCTCGGCATTGTGATTGTAGTGATAGCCGGTGCCCGAGGGAGAGTCGCCCCGGGTGCGCCAGAAGGGGCGCGTGTCGACACTGGCCACCTTGCCGGCAAACTCCGGATGCTGCTTCGGATCGCCGACAGCCATCTGGGCAGCATGCACGCCCTCGTAGGCCTTGTCGATCTTCATGCCGCCAAAGCCTACGGTCGCCACGACGGCCCGCATATCGGGGGCTTTGAACTCTTTGCGCAGGTCGTTGATCAGATTGACCAGATGCGCTTCATACGTCTCTTTGCTACTGCCACCGTCCTTATGTCCCTGCCACCAGACGAATCCAGCAATTTCATAGCCCTGCCCCTTGTAGTCGGGAACCACCTCGTCGAGCTTCTTCAGCGTCTCATGAGCGCCTTTGACCAGAGCATCATACTCGAAGCCGCAGTACTGATTGGCCTTCTCTTCTTCGGTCTTGCCACTGGAAGGGGGACGAAAATCAAAGTTCAGGGCACGGTTGCCCATGGACGATTCGATCAGCAGGACGGGTTCTTCGTGGAAGGTCCCCATGACATAGCCAAATGGCACTTCAGGGCCTATGAACTTGCCGTTGGAGCGGGTGTGGAGAGTGCCGCCGCTCCCACCGGGGGTCTTGGATGTGCGCACGTCCCAGTAGATCACGTCGCTGCGCTTGGTGGGTTGGCCATCGTCGCCGACAAACCAGAGGTACTTGCCTGCCTTGTTCAGTGTCGCCAGGTCGCCCTTGGCTTTGAGGTCGACATGCTCCATCCAGAACGCGGCGGACCTGCCTTGCATGTAGGTGACGGTCGTCGCATAGCGCTTACCCTTTTCCAGGTTCACCTTGGTAAGGACGGGATCCTTACCCACGTCCTTGCGGTAGACCTCTTCGCCGTCGAGCGTCACCACGGCGTGGGTGCTCGCCTCAAACCCGGCGTTAATCAGGAAAGCACCCGTCATGGGCACGTCGATGAAGGCCCTGGCCACGACGGTATGTTCACCGTCAATGCTGGGAAGTGTGGCCTCCGTGCTACCCAGGGCGACCGTGGCTTCCTTGGCCGGAGTCATCTTGGCGTAATCGGTGCCGGCCTTGTAGGCGCCCTTGTAGACCGCGACCTTAGCGCCCTTGGGGGCGTCTTTGGCGGCCGACTGGTAGATGCCCTGCGGCACAATCGCCGACCGGCCCACCGGCATTCTGCAGGGAACCACACTGGGGTCTGCTGAAAGGTAGATACTGGGGTAGACCGGGCTGCCCGCCGTGTATCGGCCAAACCCGACCATGTTGGACTGCCCCGCCAGAAGGTAGACCTTCACCTTACCATCCGTGGGTGCCTTCCCATCGGGTTTCGGCAACTGTGCTGGTACATCGGCGGCGAAGCCGCGAAGTGATGCGATGCTGAGCATCAGGATTGAACTTAGAGTGCGACAATTCACGTTGGGGCTCCTTATGTGGGGGTCGGTTCTGTGATACTCACGACTTTGCGTCATGCGTAAAGAAGACTAGCGGCTCTGCACAGTATTCAACAAGTGACCATTTGCGACACAGAGTGTGCCGCTTTGCGACGCATTGTTGAAACTTGTCGGCAACGCGGATTGGCCATGCTGCCTCGCGCTCGGCGAGCGCGGGCTACAGGGGAGCGGGTTCTTTGTAGCCCGCTCTCGCCGAGAGCGAGGCCGTCATGGTTGAAGTTTCAAATGAGGCGCGCATAGTCAATACGCAGCAGATCATTACTCTCAACCATCCATTGCAGCAGCATCGCCTGCAATTCCTTGAGCATGGGCTTGTGCTCGGGGCTGTCGATCAGATTGGTCAGCTCCCAGGGATCCTCCTTGAGATCGTAGAGTTCATCGGTGCCGGCGGCAAAGAAGACGTACTTCCAGTGGCCCTGGCGAATCATACGGTGCGAGCAGAGGGAGTGGGACGCACTCAGCCCCTCCGACACCAGGAACTGAGGCCAGTCATCCGGTGCCTGACCGTCGACAAAGGGCATCAGCGAGCGACCATGCTGAAATTGCTCGTGAGGCAGACCCGCAAGATCGAGGATGGAGGCGTAGATGTCACAGGTATTCACGAACTCACTCACATCGATGCGGCTGCTCTCAGCGCGAGCCGGCTTGATGATGAGCGGGATGCGCATCGTCTCCTCATACATGTGGTACGACTTGTCCCCGAGTCCCCCGTGACACCCCTGTGAGTCGCCATGATCGGCCGAGAAGATGATCGTGGTGGTGTCGTAGAGGTCGTGCTCCTTCAGATAGGCGACCAATCTGCCGATCTGGGCATCGATGGATGACATGAAGCCGTAGTAATGGCGCAGGGAATTTTCCCAGTAGGACCAGGGCTTGTCCCGGTGACGGCTTCGCTCCTGGAAGCTTGACTTGGTCTCACCCGTGTCACTGAAATTGGGCCATGGCGGGATCTCGACATCCCGATACAGATCCAGGAACTCGGTGGGGGCCAGGTAGGGCTCGTGGGGGCCCCAGAAGTGGAGCTGGAAGCAGAAGGGCTGGTCGCGCTGGCGGAAGTCATCAATGGTGTCGATGGCCCGGTTGACCAGGTAGTACTCATTGGTGGACTCAAGCGGCGAGGTAACCTCGCCGATGCCGGGTACGCCCCCATCGGCGGTATTCCTACCATCCACATCAAAGGTGAGTCCATTGGCCTTGAGGTACGCCTGGTACTGCGGGTACTTGTAGCCACCGCCACCATGCCCGGGGAAGTCATCCCCCTCGTAGCCCAGGTTGGTGGGCACCGCGTTGTGTTGGGGGGCATAGAGGGGGCGCAAGCCACCGCTCCCTTCAAAGGCGGGTGCCCCACCCTCTCCAAGATGCCATTTGCCGGTATAGCCAGCTGAATGGTCCGCCTGGCCAAGGCGCCTGCTCAGCAGGTAATCGGTATCGGGCAGCTCATGGATCATGCATCCCCGGTTGTAGATATTTGTCTCGACCCCGTGGGAATGGGGATAGAGCCCGGTCTGGAGCGATGCCCGGGCCGGACTGCAGACCGAGCAGACCGTATAGGCCTGCTTGAACACCACGCTCTGTTCAACCATCGCATCCAGATGCGGGGTCCTGCAGATGCTGCCCGGATTGTAACACGACAGCATGTCTGCCCGGTTTTGGTCGGTGAAGATGAGCAGTATATTCTGTTTGTCTGATGGCATGGCTTGTTCCTTCTATGCTGCGTAACTCGACTCGACCGCAACGGTTCGGAAGACGAAGTAACGAGATTAGGTAATGAGATTAGGTATTAGTGGCTCGCCCTTAATCTCATTACCTAATCTCATTACTTAATCTTCTTCATCTTGCCCTCTCCAGACCAATATCCTCCTCTACCCCCGTCTTCAGTGTCAACCGTTCGCCTTCCACGAGCTCGGCGGCCTCGCCATTGCGCAGGATCTGCACTCGGTTCTGCGGCCAGGGGTTCACCATCGTGCAATCGCTGCCCTTCTCACTGTGAATACGAACCTTTTGAATGAGCCCGCCTTCGATTGTAGCGGAAACAAGGAAGGCGCCCCAGCAGCGGATATTCGTAAAGGATGCATCCCGCTCTCTGGGCCAGACGGGAAAGAGGCGGATCACATCACTGTGCCCCATACAGAGCATCTCGTTAATGGTATTGGGGACCGTACTGAAGTTCTCAATACCGTGGGGGTTGCCCTGCTGAAAGCCGTTCCCGCCGGCATGCTCTGAATAGGCGCGCAGTTCTCGCAAGATCACGTTGGGGTCGTAGCCGATCCGAACGGCGGCGGGAAAGAAACTATTCGAGCCGTTGGTGTCGTGCCAGCGCTGCATCACCTCAACCGTATTCTTTGCCACCTGGATTAGCTCGGGGTCCGAGTCCATGTCGATCTGTCCGCCGGGATAGATCTGCTGGATGCCAATGGTGTTGTTCTCCCACCATTCAGTACCGTTCTCGGTGTAGCGAAAGACAGTTTTGCCATCGCGTTGCTGCATGCTCCCCGTACTGAGGTGCTTGAGGATATGCTCCCATGTCTGGCAGTGTTCAGCATTCTCCTCAAGGGCCCGGGTCAGATCCAGCGCCAGCGTCAGCGCGAGTCGACAGAGAGCCAGCGATACCCAGGAGTTGTGCTCCGTATTGGATGAGCCTTCGTGGCATGCATCATTCTCAACAACAAAGCGGCCGGCCTTCCCGTCCTGAGCGTTGTCGAAGGGATCCCAGGTCAGATAGTTCTGCCAGAATACCGCCATCTGCAGCACAAAGGGGTAGATCTTTCTGCCGTAGTCCGGATCAAGGGTGGAGTACCAGCGCGAGGCCATGTTCACCAGGCCATAGGAACCGTTGGAGCGCTGATGAAAGAACAGACCCTTGTGCTCTATGCAATCGCTGAAGTCTTCACGACTCGCCTCGGCGTTATAGGTGGTCTCTATCCCCTTAGGACCGATGCCGACGGGATAGATGCCGCCCTCGTGGCCGAAGATCTTACGGCAGTGCCAGGCCGCACGCTCCATGAAGTCGAGGAAAGGGGCATCGTGTGGATCGGCCTGTTCCAGTCGGTTACCGCGTGCCAGCCCGTAGAAGGGGGCCTGATGGTTGTAGTTGAGGTGATAGTCGCCGCTCCACAGGGGATTGTCGGTGGTGGCCCAGCCAAAGATGTTTGGCGGAAACTCCGGATCCCGCGAACAGCTCCCCATGCCATAGAGCGAGAGGTAGTACTGCTTCTCGATGACCGGGTCATCGATGCTGACCCACGACTGGTCCCAATACTGAGCCCACCACGCCTCATGGGCAGCCCTGATGTCGGACAAGTCGGACAAGTCCGACACACCTGCAATCGCCCGCTCCAAACAGCCTCTGTTGAGGAAAGGGCCTGTCGCTGTCTCCCTGTAGCCCGCGCTCGCCGAGCGCGAGGCAGAACAACCGGGAACGCCTGCCTCCGCAGGCGGCCTCGAGCTCGGCCCATCCTTCGCGCTTCGCTGGCTATGGAGGGCAGGCGAGCGCGGGCTACAGCCGGATGACCCGCTTTCTGCAACAGCAACCGAACTGTCCTCGTGCCCAGAACTACTCTCCATGGCCAGCACCAGCGTCACCGGCTGCCCGGGCCTGATCACAAACGAGCCGTCGGCATCCAGGCTGCCCCCCTCGCACTGCGCCAGGGCAGCGGCAGCTGCCGTGGGGATATCCACGTCTTTGGTAAAGGCCCGGGTTCCCCAGAAGAGACCCTCCGCGCCGCCGGTCGCCACCTCGGAGCCGCGCCCACTGGAGATATCGAGTGATGCCCGGGCATGGAGCGTCGCCCCGGTGGCCGCAAGCTGGATCACGAGTAGATTGCGCGAGGCAGCCACATAGGAGGTCATGGTCACCGACCCATTCGGTCTCCCGAGAAGCGTCGTCGTGGTCGCAGTAGCCAGATCCTGCGTGACCCGACAGTCGCCGTTGGCATACCCATAGAGGGTCAGGGAGAGTCGCCCCAGCGGCACGGGGCATGATTTCTGGTACTGGTGCTCCAGTCGCCAGAGGTCGTTTTTGCAGAGAATGAAGTGATGATCCTTGCCGTGGCTGGTCATCGCCACGCCCATATCACCATTGCCCAGCAACGGACCGTCTACAGCGGTATCCGAAGGGGTTTTCGTCGGCCGCTCGTCAAACACGGCCTGGTGTTGTGAAACCATCTCGTTGCTCATCGGTTGCTCTCCCCTCAGGAATTCGGCACATAGTACCCGCCGCACACGCAGACCACCAGTGGCATTACGCGACAGAAACCATGCCGATCTCCGACAAACGGAATTGCGACCATCCACGCACTGCGCTAAAGTTTGAGAAACGGTCTGCTAAGATGCAGGTCGGTGGGAACGGCGGCGTCTTCAGCCGGATTATACAGGGGTGAGACTTAGGTAACCTTAATCTTTTGCCTTAATCCTTCGCCCTAATCTTCTCCGGCGCGGGAAGAGATTAAGGCGAAAGAATAGGGCGAAAGATTAAGGAATGAAGAACGCACGCGGATTGAAGTCCCAGGTCAGAATCCCGGAGCGAGGATAGCATGAAACAGCTGAACATGGATGGCATGCCGCAGGCTGGGCGGCAGAAGGTGTTGCTGGGGTTCCAGCCGGACGAGGCGGAACTGGAAGCTGTCTTTGAGCTGGCCGATGCCTGGAACTGGCAACTTCTCGGGCTTGGCTATCTTGGCGGCTCAATTCCGTCCGACCTGGTATTGAGTGGAGCATTGATCGCCGATCTGCCGGGCGAGGCTCTGGCTGAGGAACTGCGCACGCGAGGCTGTCCGGCGGTACGCTTTGGCAAACTGCCCCACCCGCAGGACAACGTACTGCCGGCGGTGCTGCCGGACCAGGCTGCGGCCGGCCGGATGGCGGCGGAACACTTCGTAGAGCGGCGATTCAAGGAACTGGGTATTGTCACCTACAATGCGAGCAACCCCGACATGGACAATCACGCGCTCTGGTGCGCTTTCTGCGAGCGCGCGGAAGAGCTGGGGGTACGATGCCATTCCCATGAGCAGATTCAGCCGGGAGATTCTGTTCTCTCGAAGGAGGAGCGGTTTTCCCAGCGCGCCAGCCGGCTGGCTGCGTGGGTGGCTGATATTCCAAAACCGGTGGGCATACTCACGGCCAGTGATGAGATGGCGCACACGCTCTACACGATGTGTGCGCGAGAGAAGATCAGGGTTCCAGAAGATGTGGCCATACTGGGAAGAGGCCGCGGATGTGCGTGCAGGCTCTCACTCATGCCGTTGTCATCGGTCGACATGCAGGAGTTGGAGCACATCAGGGAGGCGATGCGGCTACTCAAGCGGTTGATGGCGGGCGAGCCCGCACCCACCTCGCCGGTCATGGTGCCGCCGTTGCGCATCGTGGAACGTGAGAGTACCGATGTACTGGCGGTGTCCGATCCGACGGTGGCCCGGGCGCTGAGGTACATTTGGGAGAACATCCACACGGACCCCTCGGTGGACATGGTTGCCAACACGCTGGGAATACAACGCCGCACACTGGAACGCGGATTCCGTGGCGCGTTGGGGTGCGGCGTAAAGGCGGAGATCATGCGCCGCCGTCTGCAGGTCTACTGCCGTCTGTTGCGTAGCTCCGATGAGCCCATCGTGGAACTCTCGGCCCGAATGGGATACCGATCGCTCGAATCCATGCACCGCCAGTTCCGCAAGGCGACGGGCATCTCGCCCGGCGTTTACCGGCGGGCGAAGCGGGGGCGGGGGGAAAAGAGAGATTAAGTAGCGCGATTAAGTAACACGATTAAGGAAGCTTCTCTCTACTTTGTCGAGCTACCTAATCGAGCTACTTTGTCTCCCGCCCCCCGTTATCGTCTACCGACCGGAGACCGCCTGAAGGCGGAACAACATACCTTGTTCATCCGCCGTACGTTGTTCCGCCTTTAGGCGGCTCCCGATGATCGTTACGTTTCCTCTCCCCCTTCAAACAACCTTAAACGTGCGGATCTCAAAAGGTTTCATGGGGATATCAACGGTTCCCCTACCCCGCTTATCGAGCTCGTTCCATTCAAGCAGGTCGGTCTCAACCAGAGAGGCGTTCTTGTCGCTGAGGGCCACCGTTGCGGTGGTTTCACAACCCCATCGCTCCACCAGGCGCATCACGAGACACGCCTCCTTTTCTGCTTTCTTCAGCACCTCGAGGGCGACGCCTTCGCCTTCCACGGTAACGGGCACAGCGGCTTCGCCGAGCGCATGCCCGACGAAGCAGGCCGGAGGCTGATTGAGCTGAATGGCCTGCTCCTGAACATCAGACTCGATGAGGGCGCCGCTGTGTGGCAGCAGACTGTAGGTGAACGCATGATGCCCCAGGTCCGCATCGGGATCGGGATGGGTAGGAGAGCGCAACAGGTTGAGATCAATCACGTTCTCCAGCACCTTGTAGCCATATTTGCAGTCGTTGAGAAGTGCCACCCCGTAGTCATTGTCCGATAGATCGGCGTACTTGTGGGCGGCCACCTCAAAGCGAGCCATATCCCAGCTCAGGTTGCGGTGGGTGGGACGCTGGACGTAGCCGTACTGAATGTCGAAGCTGGCCACATCGGCACGAACAGTGGTGGGAAAGGCCACCCGCAACATACGATGACACTCCTGCCAGTCGACCTCAGTCACAAAGTCGAGCCGCTTACTATTGGCATCGAGGAATACCTTCTGGGTAAGGCTCGATTGACCGATCGTCAGCTCGAAACGCAGTCCCTGGCGTACAGCACCTCTGCCTGAAGATGAGTGCCCCACCCCACGGGCTGTCTCCAATGCCTGCCCTTCATAGTAGATCTCGATATTCCACGCGTCATTCGATGTCGGACAGTCTTCATAGAGAGTAAGGACATTGGCAGTATCACAGAGGAACTCCCTGCCCGCCTCCTTGTCGTAGGCCGTGACAATCTCGCCATGCTCTGAGAACTCATACCGGACCAGATCATTTTCGAGAATCCGCCCGGAGACCGCTTCGACTTCAGGAGCATCCGTGCCGCGCGTGATGGCAAGCATCCCCTGCGGCGGGAGCTGCACCATGGCCGAGACGGTAGCATCGAGCTCCTTCTGAACGGTGATCCCTTCCGCGCCAGCCCAGCCCTGCGGGAGGGTGATAGCCCGCGTGAACGGGATGTTCAGAGTATTCACCAGGACCAGACTGTCCTTATCCTCTTTGAAGAGACGCTCAGCGGCCGCATCCTGAATCCGGGCGCAGGCCTCGAGTCCATCGGCGTAGTCCTGTTCGGTCACCTCGTAGACCTTGCGGATGGAGGAGCCGGGGATAATGTCGTGAAACTGATTCAGGAGCAGTGTCTTCCAGATTCCGTCAAGCTCCGCCCCGGGATAGTCGTCAAGAGTGCCACATGAAAGGAGGTACTCCGTCTGGCGGAGTGCCTGCTCCAGCAGACGGTTGCCGCGCTTGGTCAGAGCCTGGGTGGTAAAGGTTCCCCGGTGCTGCTCGAGATACAGCTCCCCGCTCCATGTCGAGAGCTCGGCCGAGTGCTCAGCCATACGTTCAAAGAAGTCATCAGCCCGCCCGAACCTGAGTCTCGGCACACCTTCCAGGTCGCGCTGCCTCAGGCCGCGCTCTATCAGCTCGGCTTTGGGTCCGCCACCACCATCGCCCACACCGAAAGGCACCAGCATCTCGTCGAACGCCTCCTTCTCCTGGAAGTTCTCTTCCCCGGAAATCATGGCAGAGGGGAGCAGCTTGGCGTTGTAGTTGTTCGAACGTTCGGGTGGAAAGTGCGTGAGCACCGTCGAACCGTCGATGCCGCGCCAGTTGAAGGTGGTATGCGGAAACTGGTTGAACTGCGACCAGCACAGCTTCTGAGTCAGAAAGTAGTCGACCCCTGCCCTCTTCATGATCTGCGGCATTGTAGCGGAGTAGCCAAAGACGTCAGGAAGCCACAGGTTCTTCACGTCGAAATCAAACTCGTCCTTAAAGAAGTTCTTGCCGTGGATAAACTGACGCACCATGGACTCGCCACCGGTGATATTGCAGTCGGCCTCCACCCACATCGCGCCCTGCAGTTCCCATCGTCCCGACTTCACCGCCGCCTTGATCTTCTCATAGAGCGCGGGGTAGTGCTCCTTGATCATGGCGTAGTGGGCGGGCTGCGATGCTCCGAAGACAAAGTCGGG
The DNA here is from genome assembly GCA_018648805.1 of Verrucomicrobiota bacterium. GTDB lineage: Bacteria > Verrucomicrobiota > Kiritimatiellia > UBA8416 > JABMPJ01 > JABMPJ01. The sequence goes on along the minus strand of JABGQM010000068.1, from coordinate 6,085 downwards.
GTATGTCTCCAGCAGGCCCAATTGATTAGAGAAGGTGCGGGCACATTTGCGGATGGTCTCCTTCACCGGCCAGAGCCAGCCCGTATCGATGTGGGCATGTCCCACCGCGATGGCGGTAATGCTCGAGGCATTGGCCCTCTGCTCAAGCAACGGGCGCAGGATATCGCGACAGAGCGCGGCGTTGGCCGGATCATCCGCGAAGCGTGCCACCGCCTTGCTCACCCCCCGCAGGATGCGCACCCCCCGGGTGCTCTCTGCGGGGAGTGCTGTGCAGAGATCGAGAAGCACCGTGAGATCCAGCCAGAGGTGATAGAGTTCCCTTTCAAACACCGCGAGGCGAACCTGGTTCACCTTGCCGCTATAGGTGCCGTGGCGGGTCGGGCAGTTGCGGGCCGGATCCTGGTCCCGGTTGACTCCAAACCGACTGAAGGCGGCCGCCTCAACCCAGAGGGAGACCTCCTCGCCACCGGCGGCCTTGTCGAAGAGAGGAAAGAGGTCGCGCGAGTATCCCTTATCAAAGACACTCCCGTGGGTGAGCCCCTGCAGGGGCAGCCCTTCATCACCGAAAACCAGGGCCTCGCCGTTGAAATCGAGCCGCGCCACCACCCGCTTGCCCGCCCAGCCGGCGGGCACCGTCCCCTTCAGCTCAAACCAGGCGCTCTCCCAGGCTGCCCCCCACTGGTCGCCTTCGCTGATAGACCTGTATTCAAGCTCCCGGCGCCTGTCAAAAGGGACCGGGTCTACCGAATGGCCGCAAGCCGCTTCGAGCTCCACCGTGTCGCTGAGCACCCTCGCCGAAAGCCGCTTCATGAACTGCTCGGCGCGTGCGATATAGAGTTGTCGTTGTTGCTTGCTGATCACGGCATGCTTCCCCTAGCCCGTCTCTGAGAAGCAAGTATCTTCACTTTCCGAAACCGGAACGAGCTTTTTCTGCCCTCACCCCCTGGACAGGACTGATTTCACTCTCACGCCTCTCTCTCCCGCGCTCCCTGTAGCCCGCGCTCCCTGTAGCCCGCGCTTGCCAAGCGCGAGGCCCCTCTACGGTGGAGTATTGCCCTCGACCATCCTGCCTCGCGCTCGGCGAGCGCGGGCTACATTCGGCAACCGGCGGAAGACGACCGACCTCCACCCCGTCATCCCCGCCCGCCACCCGCAATCTCAGCGTGACGCAATGTGACATGGTGCGTGTCGCACAAAGTCACTGTGCAGAAGCTCTTCACGGCTGGTATTCTATTGTTAACCATTGAGCAGGGTGTGAGTCAGATGGCGATGTTGGTACAGAATACAAGTCAACATGCGGTGCGGTGCATTAACAGGAGGAGAATCATGAGAGCAGGAAAATATCTACGCGGATTTCTAGCGGTAGTTTTGAGTGTGGGGTTGCAGTCGGTGCAGGCTGACAATGTAGGCACGGGCGGAACGATCACCTATACGGATTCCAGCGGTCTGAATCCCGCCGGCACGCCCTATGTCGACGGTTACGTCGTCCACACCTTCACTAGCAGCGGTACGTATAGCAACTCCTTTGCGGTCAGCGCCGATGTGCTGGTGGTGGCTGGCGGCGGTGGCGGTGGCAACAGCACCGGCGGTGGTGGCGGCGCAGGCGGCTTTATCTATACTAACGCATTCCCCGTTTCGTCTGGCAGCAACTCGGTCACGGTCGGCGCCGGCGGCGGCGGTGGGACGAGCAGCGGGAGGACCGGGACCAATGGCGCCAACTCGGTTTTCGGGTCACTTGTTGCCTATGGCGGCGGTGGCGGTGCCTCGAACTTCGGCTCTACGCCGAACGGCAGCGCGGGCGGCTCCGGCGGGGGGGCCTCGGAGAGCGGCGGTGCCGGCACCGGTGGCGCGAGAACAGACGGACAGGGCAACGTCGGAGGGGATATGGGGGCTGGTTGGCCTCCCTATCGCTGCGGTGGCGGTGGTGGCGCCGGCACGCCCGGGACCAACAGTTCGGATACGGTGCTCGGGCATGGTGGTGCCGGACTGTCGAGCGGCATTTCCGGTACGACGAAGTGGTATGCCGGCGGTGGCGGCGGTGGTGTCTACAATGAAGGTGCTGGCGGGAGCGGCGGCCAGGGCGGTGGCGGCACCGGCGGCAACCAAAGCAGCTTGCCTGCAGGCGGGCCTACAGATGGCGACGACAACACCGGTGGCGGCGGTGGCGGACAAGCTCAGAACAGGGGAGATCAGGCTGGCTCCGGCGGCTCGGGCATCGTCATCATCAGGTATCCCTATGACGTCGGCGCTTTGACAGTGTCAGTGACCAGCCCGACGCACGGCCAGGAGTTCCTGTCGGGCTCCTCGGTAACCGCCACGGTCGAGGTGGCGAGCGGTGAAACGAATTACTGGGTGACATTCTACACAAACACGGTTGCCGCCTGGTCCACCAACGACTCGCCAGATAGTGTATTCACAATCGAGCTGGGCGCGCTGGCGGACGGAACGTATACGAACTATGCCACCGTGACCGACGGTCTCTCCTCAAATGCGACGTCTGTGACCAACACGTTCACCGTTGCGCCAGATACGACTCCGCCGACACCGGACCCGATGGGCTTTGCCGATGCGCCGGCATCGCTGGCCACGAATATGATTGTCATGACGGCCTCGAACGCTACCGACGCGCTCAGCGAACCGGTGTACTACTACTTCGTGAACACGACCAACGGCACCAACTCCGGCTGGATCTCGAGTGCGGTCTGGACGAATACCGGCCTGACCGAAGGCACGACCTACGGCTACAAGGTCCGGGCGCGCGACTCGGCCACGCCATCATCAAACGTGACTGCCTATTCGGACGTCTTTACCGCAGTTCCGGCCGATCCAACCGTTCCCCCAACGGATCTCTACTGGACGGGTGCAGGCACTTGGGGTGTTGACAGCAAATGGGCTACCAACTCCGGTGGAACGTACGACCAGGCCTGGATTCCGGAGTCGAGCGCCTTCTTCGAGGGCACGGCCGACACAGTCACGCTGGGTGAGAGCATCAATGTCAGCAACCTGACAATCAACACCACTGGCTATGATATCGTTCAGGGCGCGTCTCAGAACTACGTCCTCAGCTTTGCAGCTGGCGGGGGGATTACTGCAATTATTACGGGAAACGGGACCAGCATTACAGCCGGGATTACCAATTCGCCAACCGTTTACATTGATCCGAGCAACGATAATCAGATATTCGCTCTTGATCCGGTAGGTGCAAGCATGACGTTGGGGGCCATCAGTGTACAAAGTCATGGTCCTCTAGTAAACCTCGGCGGCTCGACAACCGGCAATTCAGTCACCACCGTGACGGGGGCCAAGATTTACAAGCACGGAAGTTCTGAGTGGACGCTGACCGGCACGGCTTCCGCTTACGAACATTATATCACCAGCGGTGACCTGATTGTCAGCGGCTCGGGCTCGCTGCGCAGCAATAGCCGCGCAGTGAAACTCTCGGGCGGAACACTGCACTACAACAATCCCGGGGCTGTATTTAACAATGCTGGATCCGGCCCTTCCGGGATCAATGATGGCGACTGTATTTGGATCACTGGCGGAAGTATTGATAATTCCAGCGGTGCGGCCATCACCACGTCAACCTATAACCCGCGCATGTCCTGGGGTTCCGACTGGACCTTCATCGGTAGCAAAGGCACCGACAGCGACCTGCATATCGGTACTGGCCAAGTGGGGCTGTTCACCAGCCCAACGGTGACGGTCAACTCAAACGCCACCTTCACCGTGGGTGGGACGGTCTTCGGTGCCTACGACCTCACCAAGGCCGGTACCGGGACGTTGAAGCTCGAGGGCGTCAACACGTACAGCGGCAACACGATCGTCAATGCCGGGACGCTATCGCTGGGCGACGGCACCGCCAACAGCAGTCTCGACGACGGTAAGGATCTCAGGATTGCCGCCGCCGCGGGTGCGAAAGTGGAGCTGGACTTCGTCGGTACCGACACCGTCTTCGCCGTCCTGTTCGATGGCGTCGCCGGGGCGGCCGGCACCTGGGGTGCTGATGGCCATGCCACAGCCAACCACACGACGAATGCCCTGACAGGGACCGGTCTGCTCTATAGCGACGGCGGCGTGTTGACGGATACCTATCTCTGGGACGGCGGGGACATTGACATCGGCGGCGATGGCGACGCTGCGGGCAACCTCGCGGACGGCACCTGGAACACCACCACCTCGAACTGGGATATCGGCTACGTAGCGCATACGAACTGGGGCAACACCACCGCCGACACGGCCAAGTTTGAACGGGGCGCCGCTGGCAACCGCACCGTCACGCTGGGCTCCGATATCACCCTCGGCGAGATCGACTATCAGGGAACCGCGGATACGGCTAATCAGCTGTACATCGGGAACACCACCGAGGACAACTATCTCAACTTCGGTGGAGCCGCCCTGATCACGTCCTACAACTACTACCTGACGATCCGCGCAGGCATCACGGGGTCTCCGACCATCGACTACACCTCGAGGTCAGGCGACAACAATTCGGCGCTGACGCTGGATCCGGCCGCTTCGGTCAGCATGACCTTGGGGACGGTCAATATCTCGAAGAATCCGGGCAGCCAGAAAAACGCGATACTTAATCTGGACGGCAAGAGCACCGGCAATTCAGCCGACTCCGTTACGTGGTCCTCAGGGGCACACCAGCTGACCATCAGCAAGCTGGACACCAGCACATGGACCGTGGGTGGCTTCTCGATTCATGGCGATTCGAGAGTTAACGTCCAGAGCGGCACATTGGTCGCCAACGGGACTTGGAATCCTTCTCACCAATTCGATGTTACAGGCGGTACACTCGGCGGGACCGGTACCCTCAGCTGCACCAAGGGCGGGGCCACGGAGATCATTCGGGTCCTGTCCGGCACGATAGCTCCCGGCGATCCGACCGGGACCATGACGATCGCCGATGACTGCGACATCGACGGCACGCTGGCGATCACGGTCAACGGCGCGGCGGTCAGCACGCTGGCGGTTGACCCCACGAAAACGCTCGATATCACCGGCGCGACGCTGGATGTCACTGTCATGAGCGCGTCAGGGCCGGTTGTCATCGCGACCTACGGAAGCGGCCAGTTGTCCGGCAACCCGTTCGCCTCGGACAATCTGCCGACAGGCTGGGAAATCGACTATGAAGCCAATGGAGGCACGGCCATCATCCTGGCCTCGCCCCCCGCCGGAACGCTCGTTATAATCAGGTAGACCGCAAGAATCCCTGAGACAGGGGAAGAATGAATCGCGAACGGGGTGGGGCATCTGATGCCCCACCCCTCGTGCTATAAATTCCCAAACCGGACGTTGCTTCGCCCGCCGCCCTCTCTCCCGCTACCTGTAGCCCGCCCCGGACGTCCGGGGCGAGGCCCATCTGCAGGTGGATGTGGTCATGTCACCACTTTGTACGTCAGCGTCACGCTCCTGGTGCTGCAAAGGGCCTCAATGTAGTGCGGGCACCTTGCCCGCACACCCGCTGGATGGTCCGGGCAAGGTGCCCGGACTACTTGCGGCTGCCTAGTGCCCTGTCTCGCAAATAGGGCTGTATTGGATTGGCCTATTTCGGATGCAACTAGAGTAGGACGGGCACCTTGCCCGTCCATGTCATCCTCTTGAAAAGCGGCAGAAAATGTGTTGCGTTCTTAACTCATACGTCTTATAAGTGGTTTGACTTAATTTACACGACAGGAGGCATCCATGCGCTTCATCAATCGCCGCGTCGAGCTCAAACGGCTCAGTCAGCAGCTGGCGCTCTTTCGTCGAGGGGAGTGGGACAACACCTGTCATCTCGCGCTACTTGGCTTGCGACGCACAGGGAAGACTTTCTTGCTCAAACACTTCCTCGATCACCTGGTAGACCACGATGCAATGCATACCGCCTATTTGGACGTGTCAAAGATCGCCAATTCACCACGCGATTTCGCACGCTCGATGGTGCTCGCAGCGCTTCAGTCGGCCACGGGTTCCCGAAGCGAGGAGTTACTGGACCTGGCCCTGCAAACAGAGCATCAGGAACTCATTCGCGCAATAGACCGGTTCCAGCGCGTAACGCTTGAGTCGGCCGACAACGTCACGCTGTTCAATGCGGCCTTCA
>JABGQM010000067.1 GCA_018648805.1 Verrucomicrobiota bacterium | reverse complement strand
CTTACTCTTTGTGAGGGCTTGCTACTGGCACCCCTTAGAGAGGGAGATGGACAATGACTTTTGTGTATAAAAGACAGCGCTTGCCGGGGTGGAGCGAATGATTGGGCCCAGAGACCTCTCGTACACTCAGACTGCTTCTGCCTACAGCCGCTCGACACGGATATGTAGAGCGGCGGCATCTTCGTCCATGACACGAAACGGATGCGCAATGCGGTAGCCTGGGAGCCATGCGATCTCACCGCCGCATTCCAGAACGGGAATGCCTCCACGCTGGTCGGCCGGGACTTTAGCGTCCACCAGAATATCCTGCAGCTTCTTTGACCCACGCATCCCATAGGGTTGCATGCGGTCGCCCACACGCAGCGTACGCAGATACAGCCGGCGACGCCTGACGGCCGCCACGCTCAGAGAGGCCTGCGCCGGAAGCTGGCCGGGGCTCTCACCTCGCTCGCCCACTACCCCGGCGCTACGCTGGACCACAACGCGCAGCCCCCACTCAGGGATCAAGGTCTCCCCCGGCCGATTCAAGGCTACCCGAAGCGGATCATGCCCCTGCGCCGCCTGCTCGACCGTGAGATGGCCGTAGCGACGGACGACGCGCCAGGGCCCCGGCAGGGATACCGCACGCGAGCCTTGCGTTTTCTCAGCTAGCGCGTAGATGCGCCCCATGTGCGCGAAGGTCACCGACACCACCGGAACCCCCACGAGACCCAGCCATTTGCGGATAACCCGTCTGGCTAGTGGCCGCTCGAGCGCCATGAGCGCGGCGCGATCAAACCGGCCGATGGCATCCATGCCATCCACCAGGGCGCTGGCGGCCAGGCCCTCCATCCAGGCATCTTCCTCGTTGAGGATATCGGCCGTCCGCCAGAGGGCCTCACGTACAGATGGGTTGAGCCGTTCCTCGAGCCAGGGCAGCAGCTCATGCCGCACACGGTTGCGCAAGAAGGCCATCGAGCGGTTCGAGGCATCCTCACGCCAGCACTCACCCCGCTCCCTCAAAAACGTTTCGACCGCCCCGCGCGGCGTGCCCAAGAGGGGGCGGATCACCTGCGTTTCGGCGCGCGAAGCACCCGGCACCCGGTCCGACAGCAAGCCACTCCATCGGATACCGCCCAGCCCGGTGGCCCCGCTGCCGCGGGCGAGACGGAGCAAGACTGTCTCGGCCTGGTCGTCGGCGGTGTGTGCCGTGGCAACGGCCGTGGCCGCGACCCGTCGTGCCGTACGGGAAAACAAGCGGTAGCGCGCCTCACGCGCGGCCATCTCGATGGAGATCCCTTTGCGGCGGGCCAGTCCGCGTACATCCGAGCGACCTGTCACGCAGGCAACCTTCAACCGATCCGCCAGGGCCACCACAAACGCCATGTCCGCGCGTGCTTCGGCCCCACGCAAGCGGTGATCGAGATGCGCTACGGTTATCTGAAACCCGAGGCGGGCCTGCACGGCGTGCAGTCCCAGCAGCAAGGCCACCGAATCCGCCCCGCCCGAAACCGCCACCAGGATATGTGCATGACCGGCCAACAGACGGCGGGCCTTCAGTGTAGAGTCAAGATCGGCAACGAAGCTGGACGACCGGGGGGTCACCCTTCGGCTTCCAGCGTCGCCATCCCGTTCATGTAGGGCACCAGGGCCTCCGGCAGCACCACCGAACCGTCAGCCTGCTGGCCATTCTCAAGGATCGCTACAACCAGCCGCGGCAGGGCCACGCCCGAACCGTTGAGGGTGTGCACATGGCGGGGCTTACCGTCACCGTCGCGATAGCGGATTCCAGCCCGACGGGCCTGGAAGTCCTCGAAGTTGCTGCAGGATGAGACCTCCAGCCAGGCGTTCTGTCCGGGGGCCCACAGCTCGATGTCGTAACACTTCGCCGCCGCAAAGCTCAGATCACCCGTGCAGAGCTCGATCACCCGGTAGGGCAACTCGAGGCGCTGCAGGACATCCTCCGCATTCGCCACAAGGGCCTCCAACTCGTCGTAGGAGGTGGCCGGCTCAACAAACTTCACCATCTCGACCTTGTCGAACTGGTGCAGACGAATCAGGCCGCGCGTCTCCTTCCCGGCCGCACCGGCCTCCTTGCGGAAGCAGGGCGTATAGGCGGTCAGGCAGATCGGCAACGGTGCCTGGATGATCTCTTCGCGATAAAAGTTTGTGACCGGCACCTCGGCGGTCGGTATCAGCCAGAGGTCGGCATCGTTGACCCCATACATGTCCTCGACCATCTTGGGCAGTTGGCCCGTGCCGGTCATGGACGCCGAATTGCAGACGGACGGCGGCCAGATCTCCCGGTAGCCATGTTCAGACACATGCATATCGAGCATGAAGTTGATCAGGGCACGCTGCAGGCGGGCACCCGCCCCGGTAAAGAGCGCGAACCCCGCCCCGCTCATGCGGGCCGCCCGCGGCATGTCAAGCAGGCCCAGCGACTCACCGAGCGCCATGTGCGCTTTCGGCTCAAAGTCAAATGAGGGAAGCGTACCATGCTCGCGCACGCTGAGATTGGCCGACGCATCGGCCCCCACCGGTGCCGAGGCATGCGGCATGTTGGGCAGGCCCAGCAAGGTGTCATTCAAGCCCGCCTCGACCTCGCGCAGGCGCACATCGAGAGCCCCGATCTTCTCACCCAGCTCACGCGTCTGCGCCTGGATCTCAGAGGTATCCTTCCCCTCACGCTTGAGCGCACCAATCTGCTTGGACACCCGGTTGCGTTCGCCTTTGTGCTCCTCCACTTCGGTCAGCAATGTGCGCCGCTGGGCGTCGCTGGCCACCACCTTGTCGATCAGTCCCGGATCAACGCCCTTCGTTGCCAGGCGGTTGCGTACCGCCTCGGCATCTTCCCGAATGCTCCGAATATCCAACATAGTCCTCTCCCATCCTCAGTCGTTGCTCTGCATGCTAGCTCAAAGGGGCGCTTCGGAGCAAGTGCTTGCTCTTGGCTGGCGGATAACGGATGATTCTCGGATGCACACACGTCGGTCCGCTCTCTGCTTGCTTCTCGCGCTCACTCTCTCAGCCGCGGGGTCGGCCCAGGAGACCCATCTTCTGGTGCTCCCACACGTGCAGGCCGATCGGGTGGCGCGACGCGTCACGATTGCCGCTGAAGCCACGGGCATTGGGGAGCATGACACGGCCGAGTTCTTTCTGATTGCCCCCCATAGCGGCAACGATTACGAGGCGCTGGCCCGCTCACTCGCCACCGCCGGAGATATCGACCGCTGCCTCCGGTTTATCGGCCTCACACCCGGTCTCGGTATCGATGTGGCCGCGTACCGTTTCTGGCCGCGTGGAGAGCGCGTCACGATATGGTTCAAGGCCGCCGGCAGCAACACGGCCCCGCTACGGGCCGAGTCACTTATTCTCGACGATCGCACCGGCCAGCCCCTGCCGCCGGACGGACTGGTCTACGTGCAGGCGCCCACCAACGGGGTCACGCCGGGTGACAGTCCCAGCGCCCATCCGGTCGATGCCGACTCGCGTGGCGCCATCGCGGCCAACTACAACGAGGCCTTCACGCTCTTCGATGTCCCACGCGCCGCGCCACAGGGCACCGTGTACGCGCAACAGACCGTCAACCCGGCCCACATCCTACCGGCAGGACAGCGACTGGATATTATCATCGAGCCGGAGCTGCCGGCCGGCCGCAAACGTGTTCGTCGACTCGACCTGGCAATCACATCCGCCGCCGTCGCCACGCAGTCTCTGGCCCGGCTGCAGTTTGCGCTCGCCCCACCCGGCGATACCGCCGGCCGGGACGCCCTGGGCATGAATGCGCTATTGCGGCAGATCACGACGCTCTGCCGTGAACGCGTCGACCCGTTCGTCACGCTGCGCGTGCACGAGGATGTTCAGATCGGTGCCCTCAAGGCGTTCTGCCTGATCCTGGCCTCGATCGAAACCGACCGCGGCATCCGCCTGGAGCCGCCCGCGGCGGGTCACCTCTACTACAAGGCCTATATACCCGACAACGCCCTGCGCGATCGCGAGACCCGCATCATGCAGCCCGTCGAGCTCACCTTCACCTGCGCGGCCGGGGGGGCGATCACCGTTACGCTTCTGGATATCCAGGAACACTGGCATGCGGACCAGGTGAAACCCACACTCACGTTCAGCACGCACACGGTGGACTCACCCGTGGCGCTGAAAGATCAGCTCGGTGCGCTGGGAGACGACCTGCCCATCCTGCTCGTGTTCGTGCCGGGCGACCTCACGCATGGCGAACTGATGCGCTGGATGGCGCCGATCCTGACATCGCATCCGACCGTGCACGTGTTCACACCCGTTACTCAGCCGTAGCAGACGGCGCACGTCCCGCTACCACCCCACCGTCAAGGGCACGACGTACGGCCTGGGCCAGGATCGAGCGATCGACCGGTTTCATGATGTATTCCGCAATCCCGATCTTACGCATCTTGGTCATCGTCATATCAGGACTGTAGCCCGAACAGAGCACGATCGGAATGTCGGCGCGGTGCTTGCGCACTTCGAGCGCGAGGTCGCTCCCCGTCAAGCCCGGCATAGTCTGATCGGTCAAAACCAGGTCAAAGGAGTCGGGCGCTTTGAGGAACGCTGCCAGGGCGTTTTGACTGTCTGTACAGGCCACCACCTTGTAGCCCAGCCCCTCCAGCAAGGTCCGCCCCAGGAAGACAATCATCTCTTCATCGTCAACAAAGAGGATCCGCTCACATCCGCGCGGGAGCAGCTCAATCGCCGCCTCATCATCCGCCGCCTCTGCGCCGGAACGCACGATCGGGAACATCAGCGTGAAGGTGGTGCCCTCCCCGCAATCACTCGCCACGGATATGAAGCCGTCGTGTGCATAGACAATGCTGTGCACCATGGAGAGGCCCAGTCCGGTTCCTTCGCCACCGCTCTTGGTCGTGAAGTAGGGCTCGAAGATCCGCTGCTCGGTGTCTGTATCCATGCCGCAGCCCGTGTCGCCAATCACCAGCTGCGCGTAGTGGGGCGCCCGGGTGTCCGGGCGCATCCCGGGCGCCACCTCGTCCATCGTCACCTCTTTCAACGTGACCGTGATCGAGCCATGCTCTTCGATCGCCTGGTAGGCGTTGGTACAGAGATTCATCACCACCTGGTGCATCTGGGTCGCATCAGCCAGGATCGGGCCACAGCCCAGATCGACCTGCTGCTTAATTTCAATCGTTGTGGGAATCGTACTGCGCAACAGCTTGAGGGCCTCCTGGACCAGTGAACCGACGTTGAGCAGGCTGCGCTCCCGCATGCTGCTACGGCTGAACGACAGGATCTGCTTGATCAGCTCCGCCGCGCGACGGCTCGCCTTACGCACCTGCTCGAGATAGTTCTGCGCATCCGGGTTGTCCTCGGTCTCGCTTTCAGCCAACTGGGTGTAGCCGATGATCGAGGTCAGGATATTATTGAAGTCATGCGCGATACCGCCTGCGAGCGTCCCGATGGCCTCCATCTTCTGGGCCTGCTGCAGCCGCTCTTCCATCTCGTTCTCGTGGGTGACATCCCGCTTCACCGCCACATAGTTGATGATCTCCCCACTCTCGTTCTTCACCGGCGAGATCGTGGCTTCCTCTTCGAACAGCTGACCGTTTTTCTTGCGGTTAACAAAATGGCCGCGCCAGATTTCGCCGCGCACAATGGTGGCCCACAGCGCTTCGTAGAAGGCGTCATCCTGTTTGCCGCTCTTGAGCAAACTGGGGTTGCGGCCACGCACCTCATCCAGGCTGTACCCGGTGGTCTTTTCAAACTGGGGGTTGATATACTCGATCAAGCCTTGCGCATCTGTAATCACAATCGCCTCGGCCGACTGCTCGACCGCCGCCACCAGGCGGCTATGCTCCGACTCCGCCTCGATATGGGGCGTGATATCCTGCACCTGGGCCAGGTAGGAGACCACCTCGTGACCCTCACGGCGCAGCGGCACAATCACAACGTCGAGATGGCTCGTGCCGGTGCGGTGTGTGATATAGAGGTTTATCGCTGCGACGTGGTCGAAGTTGCAGTCCGCACGGTAGCGCACCGTTTCGCCGCGCCCCAGCGTGGTATCCGACCAGCCCGGCGGTGACAACATGGTTGAGAGATGCAGTCCTTCAAGCCGGCCGCCACTGTCCGCCCCGAAGATATCCAGGTAGGCCTGATTCGACTCGATCAGCCGGGCACTGGCATCGAACAGGCCGATCCCGATCGGCGACTGGTTGAAGAAGCCGCGATAGCGCGCCTCGCTGCGCGAGAGGTCGTCGGCAATGCCCTTGCGCCGCGCAATCTCGGCCTCCAGCGCTTCGTTGTTGCGCGACAGTTCGCGCGTCTTCTTCTGCACATCGCGCCGCAGCAAAAAACTGATCGCCAACAGAAAGAAGACCGCCGCGGCCGCGCCAATCACAACCCAGGCAATCGAGCGGTAGTTCACCGTAGACTCACCCACCCCCAACGTCCGCTCCATGAACTGGTGATACTCGGAACGGGGATCATTCTTGAGACGGCTGAGATGGTAATCGAGCAGTGAAATCAGTGGGGGGCCCAATTTACGCGTTGCCGCGAAACGCAACTCGACCGGCGCCACCATGATGGCCGTCGAGCGGATGTCGAAGTTCTCGGCATTCACCAATCCGTATAACCGGTCGACCACCCCCGCCTCAACCCAGCCCCGCTCCAGGGCTTCCAGGATCTCGTCATACCGTTCAAACTCAACAAACTGGCAGGAGAGATCCAGTTGCTGAACCAGGCGGCGTACGTCCTGCGCATAGATGTCGCCCTCAACCATGCCCAGCGAATGGCCCTCGAGATCGAGCAGCGATTGGATATCCGAGCGGTGCGGTACGTAGACCTGGGCCCACGTGGAGATGACGGGCACCTGGCTGAAGGTGACGCGCGCCTCCCTGGCGCGCGTGTACGCCACGGCCACGGCCAGGTCGACCTCGCCCTTCTCCACCATCGCGACACAGCCATCGGGTGTTGCCAACACGTACTCAAGGACCCACTCCTCCTCCGCCGCCATGATCTCGAGCAGGTTCAGAAAGAGGCCCGACTCAGGCACGTCCGCCGTAGGAATACGGCAGAGGGGATAGGCATCAAACACGGCTACACGTAACCGTTGCGGCGCCGCCGCTGCCACGGCAGCGCAGAGAAGCAGAACCGCCACCACACCACCCCATCGATGACAGCCCGTGCGCATCGGCCGGAGCGGTGAGACGCGACTATGGAGTGAGTTGGCTGCCACCCTGCATTGATACCGTTTGCTGACTCATACCGTCAAGATCCAACGGGATATCACACTAGTGTTCGCGCCCGAACTTACGGTTGAGCTCGTGGTACGACGTGTAGATGAGGGTCGGCCGACCGTGCGGGCAGGTATACGGCATGCGGGTCCCGGCCAGGTCGATCACGAGCTGCTCGATTTCATCGAGGGTCAGCGCATCGCGCGACTTGACCGCCGCCTTGCACGAGGCCTGGATGATCGCATCCTCGTTGAGCTTGCCGCGTGCACGGCTGGCGCCTCCCAGCTCCAGCTCACGCACGATCTCAGCCAGCAGCTGCGCAGGCTTGACCGAGGCCAGGAAGGCCGGCACGGCATCAATCACAAAACTATCGCCTCCGAAGTCGGCAATCCCGACCCCCATCCGCTGCAGGACCTCACTGTGCCGACGCACCAGGTTGGCATCCGTGGCACTGAGCTCCACTGTATCGGGCACCAGCAGCGACTGGGTCGCGATGCCGCCATCGGTGAATTTCTGCATGAACTTCTCATAGAGCACCCGCTCATGGGCCGCATGCGGGTCCATCAGCACCATGCCATCCTCGATCTCGAGGACCACGTACAGTGCCCCCACCTGGCCCAAAACGCGACACCATGACCAGGGCGCGGCCGGGGTGCCCCCCTCCGCTGCCGCACCCGCTGCGGCCGCATCCACCGCCGGCTCCCCGGGCGCCACCATGCCCCCGGGACCAAACGGTTGATCCATCACGGCCACAGGATGGCCCTCGGCGGTCTGAATCGGAATACGCGGGTAACGGAATGCGCGCGCCGGCGGCAGATCGTTGATTGCCAACTGCAGCTCGGGCACCGCCACGTGCGGGATGGACGCGCCCTCTGGAGCCGCCCCACCATCAAACGTCATCGGCGCGGGTGCCTCGATCGCCAACGCCTTCTGCAACGCCCCGATGACCCCGTCGCGCACCTCCGAGGGACGGCGGAAGCGGACCTCCTTCTTGGTCGGGTGCACATTCACATCCACCGCTTCGGGGTCGACCGTGATGAAGAGCACCAGCACCGCATGCCGGTCACGCGGCAGCAGCGAATGGTACCCCGTACGAATCGCATAGCCCAGCAGGGGCGCACTCGTGGCTCGGCCGTTCACAAAGACGTACTGCTCGGTGCGGTCGGCCCGGCTGAAGGACGGCAGGCCGGTGTAGCCCTGCACCCGCACCCCCTCCGCCTCAAAATCCACCGGGCGCAGTTGGGCCAGGTAGTCTTCACCAAACAGGTCGCGCACACGGTCGGCAATCGCATCCTCGCCACCGGGGGCCAGGCGATGCAGCACACGGCCATCCACACTCAGGCTCATGCCGACCTCCGGATGCGCCAGGGCCTGGAACATGAATGCGGAGCGAATATGCGTCAGCTCAGTCTGCTGGCTACGCAGAAACTTGCGCCGCGCCGGCACATTGAAGAAGAGGTCGCGCACCTCGATGCGGGTCCCGGAGGGGCCTCCGATCTCACGCACATCCTGGATCTTGCCCCCCGAGATCATGACTTCGGTCGCCGCGTCGTCACCCTCACGGGCCGAGGTCAGGCGAAAGCGCGATACCGAGGCAATCGCCGCCAGCGCCTCGCCGCGGAACCCGAGCGTGTTGATGTGCTCGATGTCATCCACATCGCCGATCTTGCTCGTGGCATGCCGCTCGATGGCCAGCAGCGCGTTGTCACGGTCCATCCCGCTACCGTTATCGCTGATCGCGACCAGTTTGCGGCCACCCGCCGCGATCTCGATGTCGATGCGTGTGCCCCCCGCATCCAGCGCATTCTCCATCAACTCCTTGAGCACCGAGGCCGGCCGCTCAACGACCTCCCCCGCCGCGATCTTGTTGACCACATTCTCAGGAAGGACCCGTATGTTCGTTGATGGCATAGAGGGAAGCATAGAGGGGCATTGGCGGGGGGTCAATGCGGAGAATCCACAGGATGTTTCCCGGAATTTCAGCCCCGGACCGATTCAATGTCCAACAGCCAACAAGGAATGTCCAATGACCAAGTGGAAGACTTCTCACAATACACACAGAACAGGCACATGGTCTCGCGACGTTTGGCCGAAGTGTCCCTCCTTGGATATTGGATTTGAGTGTTGGCTGTTGGATATTCAGATGGTCCAGAGCTCAGATACCTTCTCGGATGGGGTCTAGATCGAGATATCGACCTCAATCTCGTCCATGTCCGAGACCAGCTCTTCCTCTTCCTCGATGGCCTTGACCGTCTTAAAGGTCGGCAGGTAGCGGTAGTAGACCTGCAGCTGCAGCGCACACAGGCAGGTATCCATGACCCGACCGTCGCTATGCTCGCCCTTGGCTGGTGAGTCCCAGAACCCCATATCTTTGCCGTCCGCCGCGGCGCCCTTCAGCACCGTCTGGCCGCGCACCAGTTCGCGTGAGAACTGTGCATTCCACTGCTGCCACGTACTGCCCCCGGCGTGGAACTTCGCCTGCGTGGTGTAGTACCAGTAGTAGACCGAGGACTTGAGCCACGGATCGTCCCATTTGAACGTGGCATTCTGGTTAAGCCACGCCAAGCCACGCGTGCACTCCCCCTTGTTGGCAGCGCCCAGAAGTTGCATACAGAGCACGCCCACACCCGTTAATCCGCCGGTGCCGGGACCGCGATAGCCGAATCCGCCCGAAGGAGAGGCGTTCTCCTGGAAGCCCTTGACGGCCAGTGCAATGGCATCATCGAGACCCGGATTTGTAAGCCCCGCCATCTTGCCCGCCTTGAGCGCCTGGGCGCACCATCCGGCACAGGAGGTGTCATTGAATTTGTCAGGGTACGCGTAGCCCCAGCCACCGGTCGGGAGCTGCCCCTTGATCACGTGCTCGAGGGCGGTTTCGGCCGCCTCCATGAGCATAGGGGTCTTCGTCAAGGCATACGCCTCGCAGATGGCATACGTCGCAATGGCATGCACATAGCGACGGTTCCAGCCACCCGTCTTGTCGCGACTGTTGACCAGATACATGATCGCATTAAGAACCGTCTCACCAAACTCTTCAGATGCCGGCGTCTCACCGTGTGCCAGGAAGGTCAGGAGCGCCAGCCCGGTCATGGCCACCTTGTTCTTGGGCCACGAGCCATCCGACAACTGCTCCGATTTCAGCCAGCGCAGGGCACGCATCACGGCCCCCTCGGTGATGCCCGAGCCACCATATGTGCCCATGGCCTTGCCGCGCATGCCGGGGCTGCGATTGCCCACGATGCCGCGCATGATGATCGGACTCTTGATCAACGCCACGGCATCAAACTCGGCCGTCTGCGGACTCACCTCCGTCGTAGGCGCATCCATCATGTCGGTCACTTCCGTCATCGGAGCGTCCGGCGTAAAATCATCCATCTCGATCGGCTCGGGCGGCTCGATCGGCTCGTCCTCCAGCTCCTCAATCTCATCGAGTACTTCGGGTTCGATCTCCTCGACCACCTCGACTTCGACCGAGGCAGGGCGAGGCGGGGTGAGCTGAGCCAGGAGCGAGAGCAGACCCAGACCAATGATCGGCACCAGGATCGCGCTGGCCGGAGCCGAGAGACGCTGCACCTGCAGCTTGGCATACTTGTAATCGCCGCTATCCTTGTCCGCCTTGAGCCCCGCGGATACCTTGGCAACTTTCTGCCGGAAGGTAAGATGCTCGAAGAGGGAGAGCAGGTTGTGCTTCGACATCAACGCATGCAGCTCGTCATATTCGTGTTCGAATTCGGGTTCGTTTTCCATTAGCCGATCCTTATCTTGTACAAGGTTCCTTCGATGCTGTTCACCCTCTATACGTTCCCGCCGCTTGACATCTTAGAGAAACCGATCAGAAACGGCTCGCCGAGGACGGCGCGCCCTACCTCGCCAGCGAAACACCTGTGCGCAAGGTAAGGTAGGGCGAGCTGTCCCAGCGAGCCGCTTCTACATGCTGAACACGGACAACTTCTTCAGTCCCACCTTCGCACAGATGTTGAGCACCTCAACCAGGCGTTCATGCTGCGAGTCGGCCGTACAGCGAATGATGACTGAAACGTCCTTGCTGAACGAGGCCAGGCGCGTCAGGTCGCGGTCGAGTTGCGTGAGCGTACGCACCTTGCCCTTGAGCATATAGCCGTAACGATGGACCGTGATCGTCAGCAGATCCTTGAACTGCTCCTCCACCACGGCATCCGGGTCCGGCGAGGGACGCGACACATCCAGATGCGAGAGAATATCTTCCTGCTTCAGGGTCACGATGAAGAAGATGAGCAGCTGAAAGACCACGTCAATCATCGGGGTCATCTCAAGCTCAGCAGCATCGGCCGGCGTGCGCTTACGCTTTCTCATCTAGCTCGCCTCCTGCTTGATAGCCGCGAAGTTGATGCGCCAGATGTTCAGCTGTGAACAGATGTCCATCACAGCACGTACATCCTTGTGCTGGGCACGCTTGTCGGCGCGGATCAATACGGGAAACTGACCGTAACGCCGGGTCCGCCCCTGCATGATCTTCGTGAACTTCGCCTTCGAGAGCTGAGCCCCGTGCATCGAGATCCAGCCCTTCTTATCGACCTCGATCACCATCGTGGTCGGCTCCATCCGCTCGATCACAGGCCCATCTTTGGCCTTGGCCAGGATGATCTCTTTCTTATCCTCTTCCATCTTGATCGTCACGATGAAGAAGATAATCAGCTGGAACACGACGTCAATCATTGGCGTCATGTCGACCGCACAGCCGGCGGTACTTGATCTTTTATGTCGTGGCATGGCAGCTCCGTTCCGCGCCTATTCCTCGACGACTTCGACGTTGCGCAGATCCTTGATCAGCTCAATCGTCATGGCTTCCATCTGGAGGATAATCTTGTTGGCCGAGTTGCGGAAGGTGTAGTAGACCGCCACACAAGGCACCGCAATGGTCAATCCGCCGGCCGTCGTGAACAGCGCCTGCGAAATATTCATGGCCAGCACGCCGACATCCGGGGCACCTTCAGCCAGCGTCGAGAACGCCGCGATCATACCTTGCACCGTTCCGAGCAGTCCGAGCATCGGGGCCAGGTTGCCTACCACCGAGAGCCAGGTCAGCTTCTGCATGATCTGCTCGGTCTCGAGATCGGCGGCCGTGGAGATGGACTCCTGAATGACGTCGTAGCCCTCTTCCACATGGCTGAAGCCGGCCGAGAGAATGTTGGCCATCGGCCCCGGTTCGGCCTCACAGTTCTGCAACGCCTTGAGCACATCGCCTTCGGCCATGGCTTCGGTCACGCTGTCGATCAGCTCTTGCGGCATGATGCGCTTGGCGCGCACCGTGATGGCACAATCGACCGAGAAATAGACCGCTGCACCGGCGGCACCGAAC
Organism: Verrucomicrobiota bacterium; assembly: GCA_018648805.1. Classification (GTDB taxonomy): domain Bacteria; phylum Verrucomicrobiota; class Kiritimatiellia; order UBA8416; family JABMPJ01; genus JABMPJ01. Next base: position 9,632 of record JABGQM010000067.1, on the reverse strand, counting down.
AGGGCCAACCAGAGCATAACACCCAGCGCGCCGGAACCCAGGATAACACTGAAGAATCCGCCAGACCCCTCGTTCGTGGTGGCCTTGGCAGCAGCGCCCGCTTCATCTACGAGCTCACCCTTGGCAGGCGCGGCCTCATCCTGGGCGTTGGCGGGGCATGCACATGCGGCCGCAAACACCAGTGCCAGAACCAGCGTCAGTTTCAATAAGGTTTTCATCGTCGTCGGTATCCTTTCTATACGAGTGATATACAATAGTAACGTGTGATTGTTTATGCCCCGCCACGCAGCTGGCGGGCCTGCTCGCTCTGCGGGTAGCTCGAGAGCAGCTCCTTGCGCATCTTTTCGGCATAGGAGTGCTGCCCCTTCTCCTCAAAACATTGGGCGGCCTTGAACAGCGCCTCCGGCTGCACGCTCTTGATGCCCTGGAAGAAGACCACCGTGCGCAGGTACCCATCGATCAGTGCGTTGTCGAGGTCGCCCTTCTGCTTGGCTATATCACCGCGCTTGATTTGTGCCACGGCGGCCAGTTGACGTGACCCACCTTCGATGGCGATGCCAAGCGCCTTGTTGAGCTTGATGTACTGGTCGGTCTCGAGCAGTGCCTGCCAGTAGATCCCGGCAAACTGCTCGTCCTGGGCCGCCTTCGGATTCGAGCTCATAACCTTGTCGCACATGGCCACGGCCTTACGCGGCTCCTTGGTCTTGAGGTAGCTGTGGGCCAAGTATTGGGCTGCCGTAACATCATGCTCGAGCATGGTGTACTCCTTCATGATCGTCTCGAGCACCGGCAGGGCGCGCGCATAGTTGCCACTGCGGACCTGCTTGATGGCGCTATCCAACTGGGGGGGACGTTCCACCTGGATGTGGGCCACGTCGCTCGGCGAAAGCTTATACTGCACCGGGCTGCCCTCGGGCTGAATCACGTACTGCCTGGTCGTGGCCTGCCACTTGACCGAGCCCTTCAACTCCTGGCCGGTGCCGGCCTTGGTGATGATCGCCATGACGGCCGCATTCGCCATCCCAGCCACAAGCAACGTCGCGATCAGTGTGGTCAATCCCGTTATCTTCCGCATCGTCTTCATAGCTGCTCTCCCGTTCCATTCGCCGGCGCGGGGGCCGCGCCTTCGGCTGTCGCCTCAGCGTCAGCCGGGGCGGGTACCGCCGGGGCCTCCACCGCTTCTTCCGCTTCCTCGTCGCTGTCCTCGGCACCCACGGTCACTTCGACACCGCTCATCGCCAGCTTGGTTTTGGCCTTGCTGCGGACCCGACGCACCTCGCTCACGAAACGCCCCTTGTTCCCGAAGGTCTCAAGGTAGTTGTCGCAATCATCCAGCGCCGCCTGCCAATGTTCAGCATCCAGCAAGAGGGGCAGACACAGCGCAAACGCATCCTCGATATGCGGCCGCGCCGTCAGATCGTTGGGGTCACCCAGCATCATCAAGCCCTGCAAGGTGCTAATCGCGGAGCCGCGGTACTCCGTGGCTTTTTCGGGCGTCCCGAACTCGGTCTCCGCATCCGCCTTGAGCAGAAGTAGCCCGGCAATCACCACATCCGAGCGGGCCCGGAAGCCCGCCGACTTGTCATACTTACGCGCCTTGGTCATCGCCACGACAGCCGCGTTGAAGAGCGTGGTCCGCTTGTTGCTGTCCGGCTCGCGCTTGGCCATCTCGCCGTAGGAGCGACTGAGCTGCAGGCTGGCCTCAACCGTCATGCCACTGTTGGGATACTTGTCGAGCAGCGCCTGCAACACGGTGGACGCCTTAGCATACTCCTTGCGCGCCACCATGACCTGACCCTTGCCCATCATGGCTTTCTCGACGTAGGCACGCTCTTCCGTGGCGGCCAGTACGCGATCAAACGCCTGCAGGCTGATATCATACTCACCCGCCTTGAGCAGTTCGTTGCCGGCGGTCAGGATCTGGCCGTTCGAGTACCTGCCGTCACCGGAGAACATCTGCCGGAAAATGTCGATGGCGCGCTTGCGCATGCCCAGGTCGAGCAGGCTCTTGCCCAGCATGAAGAGCGCGTTCTGGGCCTCGGGCGTATCGGGGTAGTGGGTCTGCAGCTGCTTGAGCGCTTTCTGCGCCTCATCCGGATTCTCGAGGATCGTCCACAGCGTACCGATCTGGCTCAGAGCCGGCGCCGCGTAACGCGACTTCGGGAAATCGGCCACCAGCGTCTGCAGCGTCTTGATCGCCGCGCCCCGGTAAGCCCTGACTTTCTTGGCGTCGTCCGACTTGAGGCGACTGTAGCCGACCGCCTTAAAGAAGAGACAGCCCTGCATAATATCCGCGTTCTTCTCTACGTCTTCGGGCCCGGCCTCGTACTTGGGATCCTTCGCATCGAGCAGCTTGATCACGGCGCTGTAGCGCTTGATCGCGGAAGGCAGATACTTGTCACCCGCGCGCTGGTAGACGGAGGCCATACGAAACTGGGTGCGAATGAACTCATGTCCGGGCTTGCGCTCTTTGCTCAAGGCATCGGCATAGGCCTTGAGCGCGGTCAGCTCGCCCTTCGTGTCTTCCAGCTTGAGCTGGCAGTAGGTGATCTGCTTGAGCGAACTGAGGTAGGATGGCGAGTCACTGTAGTCCGCCACGATACGCGTGTAGTAGGGCAGCGCCGCACCGTAACGCTCCTCGCGATACGTGCGCGTTCCAAACTGATAGAGCAGCGTGGCGGCCATGGGATGCTTCTTGAAGTGGTCGAAATAGACCTCGTAGATCGCGGCCTTGCGCTCTTCGTTGCCGCGCTCACCATACGTACCACCCACACGCAGCACATGGTCGCCCGCCTTGCCCTGCAGGGCGTGCTCACCGCCGAACCGTTCGGCCAGGTAGCGCGCCGTCACATCGACCATCATGTCCTCTTCGGTCTCAATATAGCAGCGCGCCAGCTCACCCAGGGCCGCCACGGAGGTCTCTCCCTCCGGAAAACGGTTCAACACCTTGAGGTAGGCCTCCACGGCATTGGCAAACTGGTTCTGGTTGAAGAGGGCCCGCGCGCCCTGGAACTGGTAGCGGCGCACCTCGGCCGTCTGTTCGGCGGTAACCGAGTCCCTTATCTTGGCGTTAAACGGGGGCGCTTTCAGCATCTCCTCAATCTTATCGGCATGCTCACCCGCATCCGGCGCCCACTTGGTGCTGGGATACCCGATAAATACATTGAGGAAGTGCTGCAACGCACCAATTCCGCGCTTGCCGTTGGCCTGCTTCTTGCCCGCCAGCAGGTCGACAATCGCCGCCTTGTCCGTGTTGGGATTTAGCTTCTTGGCCTCCTGCCACATGATATCGCCCAGCAGGTAGCGACACTGGGCCATCGGGCTCAGGCTCTCCAGCTCCTGCTCGCGCAGAATAGCATCGATCTGCTTGAGCTGCGTCTTGTAGTCATTGATCAGCTTGGCGGCGCCATCGATATCGCCCTTGATGGCGCGCATATGGGCCTTGATCACGATCGCCTTGCCGAACCAGATATCCTGCACCCAGAGGATGTCGGTCGTCAGCTTGTCGATCTTCTCAAACAGCGGGGCCTGCTCGGCGGGCTTCTTGCCCTGGGCCACCTTGAGCATCAGCTCCGCCGTCTCACTCATGACCTGGCGTTCGATGTGCTTGGGCACCTTGGCCTTCAGCACGTTCTCATAGGCCGCGATGGCACCCTCTTCTTTGCCCAGGACCAGCTGCATCTGGGCGTACTTGTAGGCCGAGTTGATGTAGAAATCATTCAGGGCGGCAGTCGGCTTGGGAAACGTCTTAAAGAAGTCGACGTAAATCTCTTCGGCTTGAAGATACTTGCCCCAGGCGTAGTACCCATCCGCCAGGGAGAGCCGCATGGCCCACGCATCCTGCCCGTTCTGGTTGGGCTCCTTGGCAATCTCCTCCAGCACGGCCGGAAACTTGCCGCGCAAAATCATGCTCTGCAGCTTGAGGACCTTGATGAACGGCTTGGCCTCGGGATGATCGCGGAGGAGACGATCAATCACGATCTCGGCGTAGTCGGGCATGCCCAGCTTCTGCAGGGCCTCGGCGTACTGGATCTCCATCTTGACCTTGGGGTCGGGACCACCGGTCAACTCTTCCTGCCCCAGAGCCGAGGCCCCCAACAGCATCACGCTTGCCAGCAACAGTCCCGTCAGACAGATTCGCCCATGCCTCATAGTACGCTCTCCTACGATGCCTAAACGTACGCAATATGGAGATTAACGGTCAATGGTTTTCTGAACTGGATGGCCTCAGGCGTTGCCGTTATAGTCGCGGCATGAACCTGCTACTGCCTGCATTGATCATCGCCGCCGCCATCGTCCTGGCCGGTCTGCTGCTCTATCTCCTCCTCAGCCGCGCCCTGCGCCGCAACGAAGGAATGACCCTCCTGCAGAACCAGGTCAATGCCTCCTCCCAACACGCCGCCCAGCAGGTCGAAGCCCTGCGCACAAGCATGGCGGAGAGCCTGCAAACCCTGACCGGGCAACTCAACCAGTCACTCACCTCGAGCAGCAAACAGGTCGGCGACCGGCTCGACTCCACCACCAAGATCATTGGCGATGTGCGTCAGCAGCTCGGCCAGCTCGAACAATCCTCCAAGCGCATGCTCGAAGTCGGCACCGATATCGCCCAACTGCAGGAGATCCTGCAGCCGCCCAAGCTGCGCGGCTCCCTGGGCGAACTCTTTCTGGGCGACCTCCTGGCCCAGATCCTACCGGCCAGCCACTTCGGCCTGCAACACCGGTTCAAGGGCGGCGAGATCGTCGACGCCGTGGTGACCCTGCGCGCCGGCATGGTGCCGATCGATGCCAAGTTCCCGCTCGACAACTTCAAGCGGGTCCTCGCTGCCGAGAACGATGAAGGCCGCGGTGCGGCGCGGCGCGCCTTCGCACGCGACGTCAAAGGCCACATTGATGCCATCGCCACCAAGTATATCCGCATGGATGAAGGCACCTTCGACTTTGCCCTCATGTATATCCCGGCCGAAAACGTCTACTATGAGACCATTATCAAGGATGAGCTGCTCGAAGGGGACATGGTCCTCTTCAACTACGCCCTCAAACGCCGCGTCATTCCGGTCTCCCCCAACAGCTTCTACGCCTACCTGCAGACGATCATTCTCGGCCTCAAAGGCATGCAGGTCGAAGAACAGTCGCGCGAGATCATTGGCCACCTGTCACGTCTGCGCAAAGAGTTCGATACCTTCAGCGACGCCTTCCGCCTCGTGGGCCAGCATCTCGACAACTCCACCAAGAAGTTCACCGAAGCCCAAAAACGGCTCGGAAAGATGGAAAGCAAGATCGAGCAGATTGACGGTCTCGCCCAGGGCCTCAAGGTTGAAGGCACCCCCGAACCGCCCGCCCTGCCCGAAACCGACGACTGATCGCCAGCCTCTGATTTTCCACTGCAGCGGAAAATGCCCTTGCACCCCAGCCTCATTTTCCCCTATCGTGGCGTTTTCAAGGAGAAACCATGGGTAAACTAGTTAGAGTGCTTGTCGTCTTGTGCCTGCTTCTCAGTATCGGCGCATTGGTTTTGGGAATTTTGCTTTTCAACAAGCGCGAGCTGTTGAAAGGCCGTGCACAGAAGCTGGAGAAGACGATCATTCAGCTCGGAACCCTCATTGAGGCCGAAATGCCGAAAGAGCCGGGTGCACCGCAATACCCCGAACGCGACCTCTCCCCCGCCACACTCGAATTCCTGGATGACCAGGACTTCTCGAGCTTCTGGTCCGTCTACTCCAACAGTTATGAAACCGTCGATACCCCGACGCTCAACCTGAAGCGGCGCGAGATCGAGCTGATGACCTACTACAAGCGCGGCGGCGATGGCAAGATCCTCAAGGACGCACGCGGCCTCAAGGTGACCACCGGCGAAGGCACCATGCAGGCCGTTCTGGACGACCTCCTGTCCAAGGCCGAGAGCCAGTACAACATTCTGAACGACACGCGTCAGCAGCTCGCCACCACGCGCTCCGAACTCGTGGCCACGATTCAGGACCTCAATCAGTCCAAGAGCGGCTACCGCCAGGCCCTCCAGAAGATCCAGAACCTGGAAGGTGAAGTCGCCCGCCTGCAGGCCGACCTGCGCCAGGCGCGTGACGAAATCGCCCAGCTCCAGGAAGAGAAGCGCGTCCTCGAAGACACCGTCGCCGAAGAGCGCCGCCAGGTCGCCTTCCTCGAGGAACAGAAGATTGAATTGGAAGATACAATTGTCCAGCTCAAGAAAGAGCTCGAGAACCGCGCCAAGGCCACCGGTGGCGGCACTACCGCGACGCAAGGCCCCGCCGGAACCGGTGAAGTCATCGTCGTTGACCCGGGCATCAAGGGCACCGTCGTCTCCGTCAACCCGACCTGGAACTTCGTAATCCTGGCCCTCAATGGGCCCGCCCTTAAGGAACTCCTCGGCGAGAATATGGACCAGGCGCCTCCGGCGGTTGAGTATATGATTCAGCGCGAGGTCGAAGGCGAAAAGGTCTTCGTCACCAAGGTCAGAGTGCAGCAGGTCAGCCGCGACAAGAAGCTCGCCATCGCCCACATCTTGAGCGAGTGGCAGCAGTCTGATCTTCAGGAAGGCGACATCGTCTTTAAGTGATGCGCGCACTCCTGACGATCACCATCATCCTCGCCGGCGTGGCCCTACTGACGGGCTGCGCCACAATGGAAGATGAATCCGACCTGCCCTGGAATACCCCACAGTCGTGGGAGGGCTCACCCAGCATCCCCGGGTTGAATCAGTACTAGCGCGCCCCCTGCCGGTTCATCCGGCAGGTGCGGAAGATCCCCCCACCCCCAACGACACCACCACACACAAAAGCGGCTGGTTTGTGCGAAGTAGAGCCCAACGGGCTATCCCTCGCACAAACCAGCCGCATATGGCGACAAGAACAGCTCTGCTTGTGTGGCAATCTTTTACTCCTGCCGGGTGAACCGGCAGGGGGTCTGAATTGGCGAACCCCTACTTCAATCCCCGCGCGATCATCGCTTCGGCGATCTGGACGGCGTTGAGCGCAGCGCCCTTGCGGATGTTGTCACCCACCGAGAAGAGGGCCAGGCCGTTCTCGACGCTGTCGTCCGGACGAATCCGCCCGACCAATACGTCATCCCCGCCCGCCGCATCCAGCGGCATGGGGTACTGCCCCGCATCCACATCGTCCACCACCTGCACCCCCGGCGCCGCGGCCAGTAGCTCGCGTGCCTGTTCCGGCGTCACCGGCGCGGCAAACTCGATGTTGAACGATTCAGCGTGACTGTAGAACACCGGCACACGCACGCAAGTCGAAGAGATGCGCATCTCCGGCGCGCCCAGGATCTTGCGCGATTCAAAGAGCATCTTGGCCTCTTCGCTGGTGTAGCCCGGCATCGTCTCTTTCAGGCTGCCAATCTGGGGTAGACAGTTGAACGCGATTTGATGCGGGTAGGCGCTCGCCTCGGCCGTTTCGCCCGCGGCATAAGCCTTCACCTGCGCATCCAACTCATCAATCGCACCGCGACCCGACCCCGAAACCGACTGGTAGGTCGATACCACAAAGCGACGAATCGGCACGGCGCGATGCAGCGGCGCCAATGCCATCAAACCGATGATGGTCGAGCAGTTCGGGTTCGCAATAAAGCCCTGGTGGTTATCTAAGGCCTCCGCATTAACCTCGGGGATCACAAGCGGTACACGGTCGTCCATACGGAAGTCGTCGCCATTATCAATCACGATACAGCCGCGCTTTACCGCATCCCACCCATACGTCTGCGAGGCACCCTTGGCGCCCTCGGTACCAGCAAAGAACGCGAAATCAAGTCCGTCAAACGCCTCCGGCGACGCTGGCACCACGTCAAATTCCTCACCCGCCACTGTCTCACGACGGGCCGAACGGGCCAGGATACGGATCTCCTGCGCCGGGAAGTTGCGCTCACGCAACACCTTGATCATCTCGGTGCCCACGGCCCCGATCCCAACCAAACCAACCTTATACTGCTTCATCTCACTCCTCCTCAACTATCTAGCCCCCATCGAAAAAGGTATTTCCGTCCGGAGAGGTCTCAATATCCAATATCCAACACTCAAATCCAATATCCAAGGGGGGAACGCTCACCAACCCAAGCGAAGGTCAAACCAACCCAACCCAGGGTCAACCTAACCCAAGCGGAGGCCAAACCAACCCAAGCGGAGGTCAGGGCAAGGGGTTCTTGGCCTTGAGCGTGGTACCCCACGCTCCCCAGACAAGAACCCCTTGCCCTGACCGGAGCGCTAGCCTAGCCTGCGACACCCTCAGCCACAAGATCGCCGACCTCGGTCGTGGAGTAACCCATGTGGCCAGCCGCCATGCTCTTCATCTTGGTGCCGGTCACGTCCGCCACGACCGTTTCGATCGCGGTGGCCGCCTCAGTCTCGCCCAGTGTATCCAGCATCATCGCGCCGGCACAGATCGCCGCCAGCGGATTGATCACGTTCTGCCCCGTGTATTTCGGGGCCGAGCCGCCGATCGGTTCAAACATGCTGACCCCTTCGGGGTTGATGTTGCCGCCCGCCGCAATCCCCATGCCGCCCTGTGTCATGGCGCCCAGATCGGTGATGATGTCGCCGAACATGTTGCCCGTCACGAGAACATCGAACCACTCCGGGCTCTTCACCATCCACATGCAGGTCGCATCCACATGGTAGTAGTCACGACGGACGTCGGCGTAGTCCTGCTCGCCGATCTCGTTGAAGGCACGCTCCCACAGATCGAAAACATAGGTCAACACGTTGGTCTTGCCGACCAACCCGAGCGTGTTCTCTTCGCCCTTGCCGCGCGCCTTCTTGCCGTGGCGTTCGGCGTAGTCGTAGGCGTAGCGCAGACAGCGCTCCACCTGGAAACGATTGTACACCATGCTCTGCACGGCCACTTCATGCGGCGTGCCCTTCTGCGAAATGCCACCTGTGCCGGTATAGATGCCGCCGCTGTTCTCGCGCACCACGACATAGTCGATCTCCGCCGGTCCCTTGTCCTTGATCGGTGTCTCCACACCCGGGTAGAGCTTGACCGGACGCAGGTTGATATACTGATCCAGCTCGAAGCGAAGGCGCAGCAGGATGCCCTTCTCCAGAATGCCCGGCTTCACATCCGGATGACCGATCGCGCCCAGGAAAATCGAATCGAACTGCGCGAGCTCGCCTGAGGCCGAGTCAGGCAGCACTTCGCCCGTCTTGATGTAACGGTCGCCGCCAAAGTCAAAATCCGTGAGATCCAGCTTGAAGTCATACTTCGCCGCCGCAGCCTGCAACACCTTCACGCCTTCGCGGGCCACTTCCGGTCCCGTGCCATCGCCACCCAAAACCGCGATCTTATACGTCTTGCTCATCGTCTATTCTCCTGAAAAGAGCCGGCGGACACCCCGCCTGCTGCTAAAACCTGTGGAGAATAGGCCATTCACCTTTTTGGCGCAAGTCACGAATCAGGGTGTAGACGTAGTCATTTGCAGAAATGGAATCGTTGAAATCATCTGGTCAGCCTCCCCTCGTCTATGTAGTCTCAATCAGTACAACGTAACCGCAGAGGGACAACTTGAGCCACCCTGTGGCGCGTATCCGGATATTCCATGAAATGGCGCTTCAGGTATTAGCGGGGGATTTTCTATTGATGAATCGCGTTCTGGATGGAGCCAGGTAGGGATCGTGTAAG
>JABGQM010000066.1 GCA_018648805.1 Verrucomicrobiota bacterium | reverse complement strand
AGAACGGCAAATCCGTCGCAACTCCCTCATCACTAGAAGGTTAGAAAGTTAGGAGTTCAAGACTCTTGACAGAACGCAACGGAATGATAGGAGGCTCCTCATGAAGCGTGCAGGTCTGATCGGGTTTACGGGTATGATCGCGGTAGCGGTTGCGATGGGTATTTTTGGGGCGGGGTGCGATACAGTGACTGACGCCACGGGAGTAATTACCGTCGATCAACCTCTCATGACGGTGACGGGGGCCTATGCGCTCGTGATCACGGTGACCGATACGAACGCGTCCCTCTATCTTCCGCTGGAGTGGTCGGTTTCTGATAGGGCTCTGGGCTCCGTCACGGGACAGGGCGGTCTGACAGCGCTCTATGAAGGCAATGCCGTAGCGGGCATTAACACCATCACCGTACGCGATCAGGCTGATGCCGTCGGGTTTGGTGTGGTCAATCACGTGCCCGCCAATGGGATTGCGATCACACCCATCTCGCCCGACGTCAGAGGGGCGGGACGTCTGGTTCAATTCTCTGTGACCCAGGATGCCGGACTCGTTCTTCCGTTAATCTGGGCCGTAAGTAACCCCGCTCTCGGTACCTTCTCTTCCTCCAGCGGGTATGACGCGGTGTATGTCAGCACGGGTGCCCTGGGCAGCAATATCATCACGGTCCGCGATCAGATGGGGGCCAGCGCCACGGCCATTGCCGATCACTTCTAGCTGAAGCCACCCCGGCGCTGAACATGCAGAAACATCCCGCAGCAGTACTGGGCCTCGTGCTGGCGGCACTGCTGCTGGGTATATATTGGCATACCCTCTTCGGGCATCCCGTCCATACGCGTTTTGCGCTATTGGATGACGTACCTGCTCTCAAGGAGAATCCCCACCTGGCCGAGGCGTGGAATGTGGCCGGGCTGAAGGCTCTTACATCCCGGCCCTACTTCTTCGACTGGACCCCTCTATACTGGGCGGCAATATGGGTTCAGCGTGGCCTGTTTGGCAACGTGGCCGTGGTCTACCGCGCGGTCAGCTTGCTGGCGTTCTGGTCATCCCTGCTCATCCTCTTTGACCTGCTGCGACGATGGACGCGCTGCGTGCCGCTGTCTGCCGGCCTCATACTTATCCTTGGTGCGCACCCGCTCGTCGTGGAGACGCTGGCGTGGCCAACCACGCAGAAGACGGTCTTGAGCCTGCTGCTGGCCGTGTTGGGGTTGTCATTCTATGATCGCCTGTTGCGCTGTAAGGGCCGTGGAAAACGGGCCGCTACCTGGATGTGCATGGCCACGCTCTGCCTGGTGGCTTTTGGAATCAAGCTGCGTGGCTTGACCCTCCCCTTCTGTCTGGCGGCCTATGACATCGTGCGGCCCGGTATTGGGCCCCCGGCACGACGCGGTGCGCACCTGAGCGGTGTGCTGCGTCGCAGTGGACCGCTCATGCTGGTCGCCCTCATGTGGGCCGCCTACAACCAGATCGTGATCTTCGGAGGGTCCGAAAGCGGCCAGACCTTTGACCGTTATCTGGGCGGCAACTTTTCCCACTCGATCGCCACGCATGCCGTGATCGAACTGAGATCCCTCTTACACTGGGTGTGGCCGGACCAGCTCTATTTCTTTTACAACTACACAGTGTACGACCTAACGGACTGGCAGCCATGGGCCAGTGCCGTCGGCGTTCTCGGGCTGTTGGGCGCGCTGGTGTGGGCCACACCGCGCCGCCACCGTGCAACAGCGTGGTTTTGTGCCGCTTGGTACGTGCTGCAACGTGCCCTTACCGCAGGCTTGTTTCCCTACCAGTGGGGTGAGATGTGCAACCGCTACGCCCTCGTGGCCTCGGTGGGCCTGATTCCCCTGGTGGGTCTGCCCTTGCTCCATTCGCGCCACACGGCCTTTCTCCAGAAATGGCAGCGGTGCATTTGGATTGCCGGCGCTGCCTTGGTTGCGATCCTGGCCATGCAGAGCTGGATCATGAGCACGAAGTTCATGACCCATTCAGGTTTGCAACGGTTGAGCCATCCTGAGAGCACGCGTGTTCGCTACCACAGACTGCTCAGCAGCAGCGGCGCTGCCGCTGATGCCGAGTGGATGCGGCTGTGCGCCGATAGGGCCGCCCCCTCCGCTATCGGCTGGATCCAGTTGGCACATGGGGCCGTGCATTGGGGCCGGGACCGATACGAACGGGGGATCGATCCGCCCGACCACAAGGTGCAAAGCCACGCCGATCGCATTCCCCTGCGCGTCTACCGCTCGTTGCTCCTTGCCAACTACTACGCGGGCACCGGCCGCCCCGACCGGTTTCGGGACCTTCTCAGCCAGGCGTTCGAAGCCGCGCCACCCCGCTTCACACAGTGGGTTGACGCGGTTGAGTCTGATCTTCTGGCGGGGCGTCAACGCGACTGGTACGCCCTCTACCTGCGCATCGGCGACGGCGTTGCACGGCGCGGTGAGCTGGAAGAGTGGGCGCAAGTGCTCTCACCGGCCCTCGATCTTCCCTCCTCTGATCTCCTGCGCCGCTACGCCATCATCATCGGGCGGGGCATCCATCCCGAGGCACCATTCTGGATCCGTCAATGGTCACAGTTGCCTCACAAAGATGCAGGAGAGTAGGCGGCACGGCTCCTCGGAAACTTCACGTGCAACCTTTTGCTTGCGTCCCTCCGGTGGGTTTGCCACAATCCGCCCTCATCTGTTCACGAGTGGCGAGCGTAGCTCAGTTGGTTAGAGCACCTGGTTGTGGTCCAGGATGTCGCGGGTTCGAATCCCGTCGCCCGCCCCAATAGCTTATTAGGTAATGTGAGAACCTGACGGGATGAGAACCCGAAGGGTTCGACCACGAGGGCGCTGGGCGCCCGAGGGGAGGCTGCCCGACGGGCAGCCCCGAGCTGCTTCGGCAGCGAGGGCAAGCGGCTCGGGTGAGTCGCGCAGCAATCCCGTCGCCCGCCCCAAACCTTTCCGGAGGATACGACTCATGGCACGCTGCTATAATTTCTGTGCGGGACCCGCAACCTTGTCTCTTTCCGTTCTTGAGACCGCCCGCGACGAAATGGTGGACTACCAGGGCTGCGGCATGTCCATCATGGAGAGCAGCCACCGCGGCAAACAGTATGCCGCCGTCCATGCAGAAGCCGAATCCAACATCCGCGAGCTGATGGGCGTTTCGGATGACTACGCCGTGCTCTTCCTGCAGGGCGGCGCCAGCACCCAGTTCGCCTACATCCCGATTAACCTCCTGGGCGAGGGGCAGACCGCCGACTACACCAACTCGGGTGCCTGGGCCGCTAAGGCGATTAAGGAGGCCAAGCTCATAGGTGACGTCAATATCGCGGCCGACTGTGGTTCTGATATCCCGACGCGTGTGCCTTCGCAAGATGAGCTGCAGCTCACCGATGGCGCCGCCTACCTGCATATCACCTCGAATGAGACCATCTCGGGTGCACAGTGGAAGACCTATCCCACGGTCGACGCCCCGCTCGTGGCTGATATGTCGTCCGATATCCTGTCACGCCCCATCGATGTCAGCCAGTTCGGCTTGATATATGCCGGCCTCCAGAAGAACCTGGGCCCCTCCGGAGCTGCCCTCGTGATCATTCGCAAGGATCTGGCTGAGCGGGTTCCTTCCGGTACCCCCACAATGTTCAAATACGCCACGCACATTGACAAGGGCTCGATGTTCAACACGCCGCCCTGTTTCTCAATCTATATCCTGAACCTTGTCACCCGCTGGATCAAGGAACAGGGGCTTGAGAATGTCTATCAACAGAACGTCGACAAGGCTGCCGCACTCTACGCGGCGATTGATGGCGGTGACTTCTATCGCGGCACGGCCGTTCCCGAATGCCGCTCCGATATGAACGTCACCTGGCGCCTGCCCAGCGAAGCTCTCGAAGCCGAGTTCGTCAAGCAGGCCGACGCCCAAGGCTTCAAGGGCCTCAAGGGCCATCGCTCTGTAGGTGGTATCCGCGCCAGCATCTATAACGCTTTCCCCGCTGAAGGTGTTGACGCCCTCGTGACCTTTATGAAAGACTTTCAGAGCCGCAATGGATGAGCCCGGCGGTCGGTTCTGAGAATCGGCAATCGGCAATCATCAGTCGGCAATACCATCGCGCCCATAGCTCAATTGGATAGAGTACCACCCTCCGAAGGTGGGGGTTGCAGGTTCGAAACCTGCTGGGCGCACCAGCCTTCGCTCGCAGCGCAGCGAGCATGCGGAGGCGGACGGATCAACACCATTAAGTGGGGCAACCCACATTTCCCCTAAGCACACATGACTCTCACCCTTAGTCTGTAGTTGTCGAAGTTTCTGAACCCATAGGCCATCCTGGAGATCGTCTCCATCTTGTTGTGGAAGCCTTCGGTGATGCCGTTGTTCTTACTGAAGCGCCACATGGCTGCGATCTCCCCATCCCAGGACCCTAGGGTCCGGCCGAGCGTCTCGAGCTGTTCGATCCCACAGGTCTTGAGCTGGTTGATATACGAGATCAACCGACGGATCCAGCGACGACAGCGTTTAGCCGTACAGCACTTCTTGCGCAGAAGCCGGCAGAGGCGCTGCTTGAACGCGTAGATTGCTTCCAGGGCTGGATACTCAGCCAAGTAGGCTTGTAGGCGCTCTTTCTGCTCGGGCTTGAGATTCTCCTCATGGCGCCGCATCAATGAGAGCAGTCCTCTGTTCCTGCTCCTTTGTGGGTCGATCTCGCGCCACGCGGCCAGGAAGTGGTGATTGACCAGGCGCATCACATGAAAACGATCCGCCACGATCTTGGCATTGGGGAAGTACTTCCTGATGATGGAACGATAGCTTGAGGACAGGTCTATACATACCACTCGGACCTTATCTTTCCCCCTCAATCGCCCCATATAGGCCTGTAGAGACAGCTCAGAGCGTCCCAGCACCACGTCATAGACCTTGTGATGCTTGAGGTCACAGAAGGTCGTGGCATAGCCCTTCTGCTTCGTGAAGAAGTGCTCATCAATGCCCAACTCCTGGGGGCAGGGCTCGTCGCTTCTCTCAGAGATCTCCCGCTCCAGAAAGTCATGAAACCAACGCTCCACAGTGGCCGTCCCAATGTGCTGGCGTTCCGAGAGTCGCTTGCGACAGATCCCATCATAGTGTTGCCAGAAAATCTGCCGGCGAAAGACCTCTGTGCTTCGATAGCGGCACCGTATCCCAGGGAACCGCTGGTTGAAGTAGCGGCCACAATCCTGGCAGTGGAACTTCAACGCCTCCAGATGCACATGACACTGACGCATACCCCAGCTCTCATGGCGCAGCCGACGCACAAACCTATCCTTCTTTCGAAGCCGCACACCGTTGCAGTGTGGGCACAAGACAGGCCCCGAGTACCGAGCCTCTATCACGAGGCCGCCATCAGCCCTATACATATCCTTGATCTCGTAGTCCTTCAGTCCCAGTATGACTGCGTCGTGGGGCATCTCCTCCTCCTTTGCTTAGTGTTGCTTGGTAACAATCACTTTAGCTTAAGGTTGGTTGAGTTGCCCCACTTTATGATGAAGAGCCAGGCGGACAATACGTCGCGCTACGAGACTTCCGCCTACACCCTTCGGGGCTCCGGCGTGACATGCCGGCTTGGCAAGCCACCCCCTCCTCCGCTTTCGCTATTTTCCCACCCCTGGCCCGTTCGCCAGTTCGGTGAACGATAGCGGGCGACGATAACGGTGGACGATTGGGGGACCTCTCCCCTGTCACGCCGTAGCCCCGAAGGGCGAAGGCGGATCGTAATCCGTTCTCATCGCCGTTCTCGTCAACCGACTCCCTTCACCGGCACAACCCAAAGAATCACTCATGGGGTAGGGTGGGCCACCAAACATCTCCTTGATCTCCCGTGCCCTTCGGCCCACTATCGCTCCATGCCGAGCCCTGTGAAACCGCGTATTGCTTTGACCATGGGGGATCCCGCCGGGGTGGGACCCGAGCTCTGCCTTCGCGCGCTGGACGACAAGGCACTGCGTGAAGTCTGCGTGCCCATTGTTTTGGGCGACTACGGTCTCCTGGCGCGTGTCGCCACGGCCTGTGGGGTGCCGCCCCCGGATGAGCTGTTCTCTGATGTGTCCGAGCTGCCGGGGGTCACGGTTCCCTCCGTTTTGAGTATCCCGGGGCTGGATGCCGCCGCCGTTTCCCCCGGCTGTGTGGATGCCGCCACGGGTGCCGCCGCCTACCGCTATGTCGCGGCCGCGATCGCGGCCGCACTGGCAGGCCAGGTCGACGCCATCTGCACGGCCCCGATTCACAAGGAGGCCCTGCAGGCCGCCGGCGTGCCCTATGCCGGTCACACCGAAATTCTTGCCGATGCCACCGGCACCGGGCGGGCCTGCATGATGCTCACCTCTGAACGCATAACCTGTAGCCTCGTCACCACCCATATCGGCCTGCGCGATGTGCCCGCCGCCCTAACCGAGCGCGCCGTGCTGGAGACCATTGAGCTGACCGCTGCGGCCATGCAGCGCATCAGGGGGCACCGCCCCCGGTTGCTGGTGTGCGGGCTCAACCCGCACGCCGGTGAAGGCGGCCTGTTCGGCCAGCGCGAAGAGGAGCGTATCATCATGCCGGCCATCGCGGCCGCGCGGGCTAAGGGGGTGGAGGTCACAGGCCCGCTCCCACCCGATACCGCCTTCTTGCCCGATCGGCTCGCCGGCACGGATGCCTATATCTGCATGTATCACGACCAGGGGTTGATTCCACTCAAGATGCTGGCCTTTGATTCGGCGGTGAACATCACCCTGGGACTGCCTATCATCCGCACATCGGTTGATCACGGCACGGCGCTCGATCTGGCCTGGCAGGGCACCGCCAATCCCAACAGCCTCTACGAAGCCATTCGTCTCGCCGCTCGGCTCTGTGATTGAGGCCCGTGCGGCTCTTCTCATCTTGATATCATTCCCCAATCAAGCTACCTTCGGTCTATGACGAGAAGAAGTATCATTATCGGCTTGTTTTGTGCCGTGCTTCTTTGCGTCGTCACCTATTTCAATGACATGGTCATGAAGGGGACGTTCTTGGTGGGTAATTACCTGCCAGTGGCTGTTTTTGGCTCATTGATCCTCTTCCTTCTTCTGGTCAATCCCCTGCTGCGCAAGATCTCAAAGCGTCTCCCTCTCTCTGGCCAGGAGCTGGCTGTCATCATTGCCATGGTCCTTTTCGCCTGCTACCTACCCGGGCGGGGGCTGCTGCATTTCTTCAATACGGCCCTCATGCTGCCTCATCACCACTTGCGTACCCGCCCATCCTGGCAATCTGAGCCTGCGGCGATGACGCACCATGATGTGCTGGACTGGCAGCGTCTGGCCGATCTCATGGCCAGCAAGGAGGCCGACCCCGCCCTCGCGGCGCTACAGGAGGCGATGCGGAGTGGAATGGCTGACAATGAGGCCTCAACTGCTGCTTCGGCCGACGAGAAGCATTGGATGCTTCTCAACGCCCTGAACCGGGCAATTGAGGCGACGGACTTCGGTTTGTCACCGGGGGCGGTCGAGGGGGTGGAGCTCAGTCCCCATGCCCGCGAGCTATTGTCGCGTCCACGAGACGCGCTCACGGAACAGGATCGGCAGACGATCAACCGCGGAATTGTAGATGCGCTTCTGGGTTCCGCCGCGGTGCCGCACCGATTGGGGCCAGTTGATCGGGCGCCAGCACGGATGCTGGCGGACGTGTCGCAAGACACCACGCACGTACTGGATGGCTATGTCACTGGGCTGGCGCAGGGAGAAGAGAAAATCCCCTATTCGGCCGTGCCGTGGCGGGCGTGGATTCGTCCTTTGCTCTTCTGGATGCCGCTCATTATTACCGTCTGCGTGATGGTGACGGGGCTGAGCTTGGTTTTGCACCGACAGTGGGCCACCCATGAGCATCTGCCCTATCCTACGGTTGAGTTTGCGCGCTCACTGCTGCCCGATGATGAGTCGGGATGGAGCCCGGTCATGCGCAGTCGGCTTTTCTGGTTGGGCGCTGTGGTCGTATTGGCGATCCATATGAACAACTATGCCTTTGTCTGGTGGCCCGATAATCTGATCAGAATCAAGACACAGTTTGAGTTTGAGCCCCTTCTCAAACTCTTTCCTGTTCTCGAGCGTGGTGGAGCCTGGGGTATTTTTAAGCCCACGATTATCTTTACGGCCGTCGGGTTTTCCTACTTCCTGGCCACGGATGTCTCGCTCTCGCTCGGTCTGGCCCCCTATCTTTATTGTCTGATTGTAGGTGTGCTGGCCGGCTACGGCGTCTCGGTGGGCGGTGGCATGCTGCGTCCCACGCTTCAGTCATCGTTCTATGCGGGCTCATACTTCGGCATGTTTACGGTGCTACTCTATACCGGCCGTCACTACTATCTCTCTGCCGTGAGGCGTGGTGTGGGGCTTGGGGCTCGCGATAGCATTGAGGCTTCGGCCGTATGGGGGGTTCGCATCTTCCTGGTCATGGCGGCCCTGTTTGTCTTTCAACTCTACCTGGTGGGGGTTGATTGGCAGCTTTCTGTGCTCTACATGCTGGGTATGCTCGTGATCTTCACGGTCATCAGTCGCCTCCTTGCAGAGGCGGGGGTCTTCTTCGTGCACGCCTATTTCTACCCCTGTGCCATGATCTGGGCCTTGATGGGCGCGCGTGCGGCAGGGCCCAATCAACTATTGGTTCTGGCCATGATATCGGGACTGCTCCTGATTGATCCACGCGAGGCGATGATGCCCTTCGCCATGTCCGGCATGTTCCTGGTCGACCGCGTCAAACTGCGCGTTGGCAAAACCACCGTGTGGGGATTGGTTGCACTTGTGCTTGGCTTCGTCGTCGCCGTACCGGTCATCATCCACTTGCAGTATCAGCGTGGCGCCATTTTGGCGAGTGATGGGTGGTCGGCCAACGCGGTTCCCACCTTCCCTTACAATGTGAATGTGCAGATGACACGTCGTCTCGAGGCGCAGGGCGCGCTTGATCGAGCTTACACAGTGTCGGGCTGGGAGCGTTTTACTGAGATGGATGTCGATGAGACCTTCCTGATCGGATTTGTCTGCATGTTCGTCATGGTGCTCCTATTTGCCATCTTGCGTTTCCGTTTCGCCAAGTGGCCCCTTCATCCCCTCATTTTTCTCGTCCTGGGGACGTGGCAGAGCCGGGCATTGGCCTTCTCGTTTTTATTGGGATACTTTATCAAGAGTGCCGTGACCCGGCACGGTGGAGCGAGCCTCTATCGCAAGTTAAAACCGCTCATGATCGGTATTATTGCAGGCGAGATGCTTTCGGCTGTTATCCCTGTGATCATCGGAGCGATCTATTATGCGGTTCAAGGCGAGCCGCCCGAGCCGTTCAGGATTATGCCGGGATGATGAAAGGAAGACGTGATCAGTAGTTAGTGATCGGTGATCAGTGGGACGCGGGCTCGTCCGCAGGACACTACTCACTGCTTACTGCTTACTCTGAATGAAATATGGAGTCAGCGACGGAATTGTGGATATGGCGCCATTTAGGCCTTCGGCTTCCTCCCGACTGGGAGATGCTGCAGTACTCGTTGAAACTGGATTCGGGGCGGTGTGCCTTTGCGGATCGGCAGGGGTTCCGGCTTGAGATGACATGGCGCCGCGTGACGGGGGCGCCCGATTTCGATCGGATGCTGTCAGACTATTTAGCCAAGCTGGCTGATGAAGGGATGGAAGGGGGACACCGCATTGAGCAGTGCGGTTTCCAGGGGTTGAAGGGCGTGATGGACGGCCAAACCATTACGCGGTTTGGTCGCTTTGCGGCCGATGCGTCGTGTATTGTGGAGCTGGTGCTTCCGTGGCCCGACGGAAGAGATAAGCATTTGGAGCAAGCAATACTGCAGAGTTTTCATGAGGTCGTCGCCGATGAGAGTGGTTACAGCCGCTGGCGTGCATTGGGTATGGATGTGAATGTGCCTGTGTCGCTGAAGCTGGGAAGCTGTCGGGTTGAGCCGGCGCATGTGGAGTGGCGGTTTATGGATCGGCATGATCATCTGGCTCTGCGTTTTGCGCGGCGTGGAATGGTGAAGGAGTGGATGGATCAGTCCGTACAGTCTTGGTTGGAGCGAGACGTGAAACCGGGCCGAAAGCCCCCGCCGCGCTGGCGGCATGAACGCATAGGCGGGCATGCTGTTGATCGGGTGGAGGGGCGCACCCTGCCAAGTGGATGGCTGAGACGGACACGCCCGCTAACGTCGGAGGCGTGGATCTGTCAAGAGGATGGCCGACTTTATAGTTGGGTGGCAGAGCAGACGATGGTTCTGCCCGAGCGACCGTTGAAATGTTGTGGTGGTGAGTGAAGATGAGTGAAGGCCCCTGGACAACCATGATGCGTGCCCACGCACTGCAGAACCGGGCCGCCCGGGTGGAACGTGAGCCCGGTGAACGGGTGGCCGTGTGGGTCAAGCAGACCCGCCGTTTGCTCCCACCGCTCTCGTGGATCGTCCCGTTTCGCCGTGAACGCCTCACGCGCCTCGATCGCATTGGGAGTCGGGTGTGGTCGCTCTGTGATGGACGCCGTACGGTGGAAGAGGTCGTGGACGTTATTGCCGAACAGTATCGCTTGACGTTTCATGAGAGCCGTGTGGCCGTGACCGGCTATTTGAAGACCCTCATTCAGCGTGGGGTCCTGGCGATTGAGATGGCAGAGGAGCAGAGTTGAGCAACGTGGCGCACAAGGAGATCAAACTAGCCAATCAGCCCCAATTGGGGCTGGGCCGTATTTTTCGCATTGCCGTCGACGGCGTGCGTTATCGTCTCTTCCGTGCCGCCGTCACTGTTTCGGTTATTGCAGTGGCGATTGCCTTCCTGATGAATATCCTCAGTGAGAGTCTCATCAAACGTCGCCTGGCTGCTGGTGCGCGGCAGGAGCTCTCCGAGCTGCGCGACATCCATCTCTGGGCCGCACGTCTGACCCATCCTTCGTCGCAGGAAGCCATTCTCGCAGATGCGCTTCAGGAAGGGGCGACGATCGATTTCGTCTCGATGCTTGACCCTGCGGACCAAGCCCGCTTCTCTGAGCGTGCGCACATCGCCGCCACCTATCTTGCCTTCTTTGATGGGCTGGACTATGACCGTCGGCGTGCCCTGATTCATACCTCGCGCGGTGGCGCTATTTTCGATGCCTTGCAGGATGCAGAAGGGCTGGACGCCTTTGCGGCACGGCTGGCCGAGATGCCTGCCGTACGGTTTGAAGGCACGCTTGATGTCTTTCGCGCGTTTCTGGATGAATGGCCCGCCCTGGCAGCTCAGCTGAATCAGATCATAGCCGCCCACACCGCTGCCGTTGCCACGCTCGATGTGGCGCGTGCCGACCGGACAATCTTCACTGTCCTCGCCCAGGAAGGGGATGCCTTCGCGGCAACAGTCCGTGCGGCGGGATTCCAATTGAAGCCCGCCTTGGTCAGCCGCTTGCGGGAGCAGGCGCAGGCCGTATTGGAGAAACAAATTCTGGAGGGCACACTCAGTCTGCTCGAAAGTCGCCAGTTCTTGGCGCAACAGTTTGACCTGCTGCCGGCCGATGTCTCGCCCAACGACCTCTGGCATTTCCTCGAGAAAGAGCGCCACGCCACCCTATACTTGGAATCCATCATGCCGCTCAGCGCCACGCTCAAGCCCTTCGCGGCTTCACGCTTGGTCGAGCTTGCCACGGCGCGGCGTGAAGCATTGGCTCTAGAGCGAATGGAGCGTCTAACCGCCGGAGCCGGGGGTGGCTTCCTGGGGATGGGTGAGCGCATGGGCTGGCTGCTGATTGTCTCCATGCTGGTCTGTGCCATCGGTATCTCGAATGCGATGCTCATGACCGTTACCGAGCGCTTCCGTGAGATCGCCACCATGAAATGTCTCGGCGCTCTGGACGGGTTTATTATGCTGCTCTTTGTTATGGAGTCCTGCTTCCTCGGTTTGGCCGGTGGAATAGTCGGCGCATTGCTGGGCGACCTGATTGGCTTCGGTCGCATGGCGGCCGTGTTCGGGGTGAGCGTCTTCTCGGCTGTTCCCGTGAGCGAGTTGCTCTCGGCCATGGGGTCAGCTATCGGTGTTGGGGTCATCCTTGCCGCTCTGGCGGCCGTCTATCCCTCTCTCAAAGCCGCCCGCCTGGCGCCTATGGAGGCGATGCGCGTTGAGTAGTGAACGTAGAGTCATTATCCGAACCGTCGGGCTGAAGAAGCAGTACGTCATGAAAGGCGTTACGACCGATGCGTTGCGCGGTGTCGATGTCGAGATCTATGACGCTGAGTTTATCTCTGTCATGGGCCCCTCTGGCTCAGGGAAGAGCACATTCTTCAACATGATCGGGGCGCTTGACCGCCCCACGACCGGACGTGTCTTTATTGATGAAGTCGACGTCGCACAACTTACCGCCGAAGAGTTGGCCTATGTGCGTTGTCACAAGATTGGCTATATCTTCCAGTCCTACAACTTGGTTCAGTATATGACCGCCCTTGAAAATGTCACCACGCCCATGGTCTTTGGTGGTGTAGGGCCGGACGAATCACGCCGGCGCGGTATGGAGCTGCTGGAGTTGGTCGGCCTCGGCGACCGCTGGCACCATCGCCCGCTTGAAATGTCGGGGGGGCAGCAGCAGCGCGTTGCCATCGCCCGTTCCCTGGCCAATCAACCGACCGTCTTGCTGTGTGATGAACCCACGGCCAACTTGGACCTGCATACCGGCCAAGAGATTTTGGATGTATTGCGCTCGCTCAATGAAAAGAAGGGCGTCACGGTTATCTGTGCCACACACGACCACCGCATGATGGATATGTGTGACCGCTTGATGTGGATTCGCGATGGTGCCATCGAGCGAGTTGCCCGTCGTGATGAAGTGCATGTCGAAGTGGGGAGCATCGGGGAAGAGTGATTTGAATATCCAACAGCCAACAAGGAATATCCAACCGAACAAGGTGGGAGTGCGAGGAAGGCGAATGGCGTGTGTCCACGCTCGCCATCCGCTTTTCTCGCGCACTTGGAAGTTGGATATTCCTTGTTGGCTGTTGGATGTTCGAAAACTACTCCTCATTACAGCCATTTTTGCTTTCTCATCTGCCGCCTTCGCAATGACCGAAACCTTCCGCGCCGACTGTGAGGCGTTGATGCGGCATCCGCATCGGCTGAGCGGAACGGCTGAAGGCGCCGCCGCTGCCGCCTACATGGCCGAGCGGCTCGAGGCGATTGGCGTTGAGAAGGTTATCATCCAACCCTTCAGCGTGGCCCAGACCTCTCCCCAACGCTGTGAGCTTATTGTAGAAGGAGCCGATCAGCCCTTGGCGTTGCTGCCCATGCGACCCAACGACATCATTCCCCCCACCACACCGGTTGACGGGGTCAGTGGGGCGCTGGTCGTGATGGAGCAGGGCCGTATCGATGAATTCAAAGAGACCGAGGTGCGTGGATCCATCGTGGTGATGGACTACAACAGTGGCGATGGCTGGATGCGTGCATTCCGGTTTGGGGCCCGTGCCATCATCTTTGTGCGGCGCGATAGGTGTCTGTCGGAGAACCCGCACCACGCCGAGATTCCTGCCAATCTGCCCCGCTTCTACTATGAAGGCGACCCCGCGGCACTCCCCGCCGGTGCCCAGGCCACCATTCACAGTGAGGTGCTCTGGAAGGGCGGAACCGGCCAGAACGTCTTTGGATTCATCCGAGGCACCGATCCCGTGTTTGAGCAGGATCAGGAAGAGATGATTGTTCTCGCCGCACCCCTTGATAGTTTCGGTGACGTGCCACGGCGTGCCCCCGGCGGGCGTAGTGCGGCCAATGCTGCTGCCCTGCTGAAACTGGCTGAGCGCTTCGTGGACGAGCGTCCGCGTCGCCACGTGTTGATTGCCTGCTTTGACAATCAGGCCCGCTTGCATGATGGGGCTCGCATCTTCTATCGCGCCTTGGAGTCTGATGGAGGTATTGACGAAGAAGCACGCATCGTTGGACGTGAGCGGTCGCTGGACGAGGAGGGCGAGTTTCTTGCCCATATACGTGAACTGTTGATCTCGGATCAGCCTCTGCTCGAGACCTCGCCTGCGCGGCGCCAGCTTCGTATCCGATTGGCAGATCGAGCCACGGAGCATGCTGCGATTGTTGCCGAGAGGTCGTACAAGCTGCGCGATGAAGCCCATGCACTGGGCCGCACGAAGCCGATCCCTGCCGAGAATCAGGCTCGTATCGATAGCATCAATGCTGAGGTGACGGGCGATCTCCTCCTGCGTAAGAACGCGTGGAACGGGCTGCGGCGGGCGCTGGGTCGCGGTGAAACAGAGGCCCTTACGCCCGAAGTGGCCCTGCGCTTGAAACGTGTGACCGATGAGGTCCGACAGAATATCCTGCTCCGCGCCGATGAATTGACTGCAGAGCGCGCCACGCTTGACGCGGACAAAGCCCTTACTGAGTTGGTGGGTGACTGCTGGGTCTCACTGCATATCTCGCTGGCGCTGGGCGACACGACCCCGCAGTGGGGTGTCATCATTGGCGGCGACTCTTCCATTCGCTCCAACAATGATAGTCCGGGACTCTACGGCAAGGTTCAAGGGGTCTTTCGGCGCGCCCATCAAGATCTCACGGCGGCGGGCCAACCCGTTCAACACTTCGTCTTGGAGTCGGTTGACCAGTCTCTGCCGTTGACCCGAGTGCTGTGGGGTGCCCCTGGCCTTGTTCACAGCGGAGAGGTGGCCGGTCTGTTTGGCATCTATAATGTGGTGTTGGGAACCATGCATGAGCGTCTGCCGCTTGAGGGCACACCCGACGACCTGCTGGAGCATGTGGACCTTGATCGCATTGAGGCGCAGACCGACGAGATCGGCACCATGTTGAATTCAGTCGCGACGCTTGATGGCGGCAGCCGCGACACGGCGGCTAGCCTGCGAATCAGCACGGAGTCGCCGCCGGGCTCTGAGCCCGGTGTTCCCCAGGAGGTCAGCTCCGTGGCGGACCAACCCGGGTTATCCTTGCGGCGCGGAATCATCGCATCACGCGAGTACGCACCGGCGGGGTTCCGTGATCGTATTCCCACAGGTCCCTCTGTCATGGGCATGCTACAGGGATCCTCCGTACCCAATACGCGTATGGCCGGTGCTGTGGTGCAGGTGGCCGTGCAGCAGCCCTGGTCCCTCTCCTACAAGGCGATCAAAACGCCTGCGTTTGATGACTTCCGTGTCAAGTGGACGAATCAGAACGGCTTGTATGAACTGGGGCCACTATACGGTCTCAGCGCCGCATGGCGGACCAGAGGCTTCGCGGCCGTGTTCGATGAACGGGGCGCCATTCAGTCTGTTACCGATGCGACATCCTTTGAGAATGTTCGCTACCGCCTCAACGTATTCCGCTGTATGGCGGGCTACACCATACTGCCACCTCAGCAGCGTAGCAATCGCACCAGTTCTGATGCTGTCAAAATCATGTCATCGCGTGCGGATGCCGTACTCGACAAGAAGAAGTCGTTCAGCAAGATGACAGATGGCGTGCTGTGTTGGTACATGGATGAGCGCCGCAAGGGCGTGAAGATGTTCGGCATTCGGAACGTGGTGGGGCTCAACAGTGGCCCCGTCAGCGATCACCGTCGCGCGGACGAGGAGAACGGATCGGGCAGAGGGTTTGCCGCAGAAACAGACTGGCCGGCTCAGGATCTGACCCGCCAATCTGCGGCTGACCTCTGGCGGCTGAACGATGCTCGCGTAGAGGTGCTGCGGCACAAAGACATTCTCGACAGCTCGCTTTCCGAGTTGCACGGGCGTGCCGAGGATCTCCTGATCGCCTCTGAATCTGAAAACTCGCCCCTCCGTCGCAATGCCCTGGCTACAAGCGCATTCTGGTCGTCGCGTACCGCCTATAACAAGGCGCTCGGGGTACTCGATGATATTGTCATGGCGGTCCTGATCCTCTTGGGGCTCTCCGTTCCGTTCTCCTTCGCCCTGGAGCGTGTCATCATCGGCGGCACCACCATCTACAAGCAGCTATCCTGGTTCGTCGTTTTCTTTGTGCTGACCTTTCTGACGCTCTACTTCTCGCATCCGGCTTTTGCCATCGCCAACACCCCGATCATTATCTTCCTCGGCTTCGCCATTGTGGTGATGTCCGTCATCGTGATCGGCATCATCATGCGCAAGTTCGAGGCCGAGCTGAAGGCCATGCAGGGGATGATGTCTACGGTGCATGCCTCCGACGTCTCGCGCCTTAGCACATTCATGGCCGCCATGCAGATGGGTATCTCAACCATGCGCCGGCGCCCTCTGCGCACCGCGCTGACTGCTGTGACGATTGTGCTGCTGACCTTCACGATTCTCTGTTTTGCATCGTTTAGCACTCAGTCGGGCATTGTGAAACTCTTCTCAGCCCCCAAGCCTGCCTACACCGGCGCCTGGGTACATGATGTTAATTGGGTCCCCATCAGCGAAGACATCCTCGAAGTGGTGACCGGCCGCTGGGGGGATGACGCCAGGATTCGTCCGCGTTACTGGATCTCGCGACAGAGTACCGACCAGGCCGGTGTAGTTCTCGCGCGTGCAGACGGCAGTCATCCTGCCACGGTCAGCGGTCTGCTCGGCATACAGCCCGGCGAGCTGGCCGACCGATCTGATCTTGCGGCCGTCCTCGGCACTGATCTGGAGAACCGGGTTCTGTTGAGTGAAGGAGTGGCGCGTGTTCTGGGTGTATCGGTAGGCGAGACGGTTCTTGTGAAGGGATTGCCTCTGACCATTGGCGCTGTTCTCGATCCGGTTCAGGCTGAGAACCTGGCCGACATGGATGGCAGTGCGTTGCTGCCTGTTGACTTTGCACAGGAAACATCCACGCAGGCCGTGGAGAATGAGTCGTCTGACGAACAACTCGCCGCCCAACGTTCCTGGACCAGCCTGGGGGCAGACAATGTGGTGATAGTCTCTTCCGATACGGCGCGTCGTCTGGGCGCGTCCCTGTATGGGCTGACGCTCTACACCGATAGTGATACAGCGGCGGTGGATATAACCGAGGACCTCGCGCGCATGCTGCCGTTTCCGGTACTGGGTACTCGCACCGAGGGTGTCTTTCGGCATGTGTTGGGTACGGTCTTGGCGGCCAGTGGGGTGGGGGACCTATTTTTCCCGGTACTGTTGGGGGGGCTGGTGATTTTCGGGACGATGCTTGGATCGGTCTCCGACCGTGAGCGCGAGATCTATACGTTCAGCGCCTTGGGCTTGGCGCCGCGCCACGTGGCAACGCTCTTCTTTGCGGAGGCGATTGTCTACTCGCTGATTGGCGGCCTGGGTGGCTATCTCCTTGCCCAGGGCACCGTTAAGATTCTGTCACTGCTGGCCGAGTACGGTTGGGTGCGCGTGCCCGAGATGAACATGACCTCCACCAATACCATTGTCACGATCCTCATCGTGATGGCGACGGTGCTCATTTCGGCTGTCTATCCTGCACTCAAGGCGTCGCGCTCGGCCAATCCCGGGCTCATGCGTGTGTGGAAGCCGCCTGCGCCCGAAGGCGATGTCATGGATATGGTCTTCCCTTTCACCGTCTCTGAGTATGACATCACCGGTGTGGTGAGCTTCTTAAAGGAGCATTTTGATAACTACAGCGACACGGGACTGGGCCAGTTCATGGCCACCCATCCACGGCTGGTTCGGGATGAGACCGGAATGTTGGGGCTGGACTCTGATTTGGCGTTGTCCCCCTTCGATCTTGGCGTGAGCCAAAGCTTCCAGCTCCGTAGTGCCCCCAGCGGGATCCCCGGCATCGATGAGGTCCGTATCCGACTCGACCGCCATTCGGGACAACCCAAGGACTGGGCACGTCTGAACAAGGTATTCCTGGATGACCTGCGCCGGCAGTTCCTGCTCTGGCGCTCTCTACCATCTGAAACGATGGAAATCTATCGCGAACGCACGCTGGTAAGCATGGGGAGTGCGAAACACTAGACACTGAAGACTGACACATGGGTAAACGTGTAGACAAAGAGCTTGAAGAGTTTCGGCAGATCATGGAGGTCCCCTCGACCTTTACAGAGGGATTTTCATGGACGTCGCTGCTGGGCGCGCTGTTCGTCGCTTTCCTGATGGTGCCCGGGGCGATCTATATGGGGCTCCTGGCCGGCAAGATGGAAGTCGGGGCCGCGGCGCAATGGGTGACGGTTATTCTCTTCATCGAGGTGGCCAAGCGGGCCCATCGCCATCTGAATAAATCTGAGATTTTTGTACTGTTCTTTATGGCCTCCGCCGCGATGGGGATGCCGTTTTCCGGGCTGCTCTGGAACCAGTTCTTCATTAATAGTGACGCCGCTGCGGCCTCGGGCATCGCCGATCAGCTGCCGCGCTGGTATGCCCCGGTGCGCGACTCGGTAAGCTATGCCGACCGTACCTTCTTTCATCTCGATTGGCTGCCGGTCATCGGGATGGTTGTTTTTGGGTCCTTCTTTGGTGAACTCGCCAGCATGATTCTGGGCTATGGCCTCTTCCGGCTCGCCAGTGATATTGAGAAATTGCCCTTTCCGATGGCCCCCATTGGCGCGCAGGGCATCACCGCCCTGGCCGAAGATGTGGATGCCAAGGGCCAGGCCTCTGCGGAGGATTCCTGGCGCTGGCGCGTTTTTGCGATTGGGGGTGCGATTGGGCTCGTGTTTGGGGCTATCTACCTGCTTCTACCCACGCTTAGCGGCGCCCTGACGGGCGAGTCGATCCAGATCTTCCCCATTCCTTTCTCGGACTTCACGCAGAAGACAGGACGTTATCTGCCCGCTTTCGCCACCGGGATGGCGTGGGACTTTGGAAATCTAATCACCGGTATGGTGCTTCCTTTCTTCGCAATGTTGGGCAGTTTCATCGGGCTGCTGGTCACGCTGGTCGCCAATCCACTGCTCTACAAGTTTGAAGTCTTGCACAACTGGAAGTTCGGCGACGATACGATCCAGACGCTCTTCAAGAACAACATCGACTTCTACTTCAGCTTCCAGATCGGTATCGCCGTCGCAATCGCCATTGTCGGAATCTGGCAGGTGGTGCGCGGCGTAAAGAAGGCGCGCGCCGAAGCGCAGGCCAAGGGAAGCGGGCGGGGGGATGCCTCCGGCTTTGCGCCACCCCAGGGGCGTGGTGATATCAAATTCTGGATCGTATTGCTCTGCTATCTGGTGGTCACGATAACCTATATTGCGGTTTCCGCCCTGCTGCTCTATTGGCATCATGGTACGTGGCAGCCAGCCGGGAACGAAGATGGCATACGCAATGTGATCTTGGTTCTCTTCTTTCTTGGCTTCGTCTATACCCCCCTCATCAGCTATGTAACCGCACGACTGGAGGGGATGGTCGGGCAGGTGGTCGAGATTCCCATGATTCGTGAAGCGACCCTCATCCTGAGCGGGTATCGCGGTGTGGCCTGTTGGTTTCTGCCTATGCCGCTGGCGAACTATGGTCAGATGACTGTCTTCTATCGGCAGTGTGAATTGACGGGTACCCGCTTCCCCAGTATCTGGAAAACCAAGCTCGTGCTGTATCCCATTATTCTGGTCAGCTCGATCTTCTTCATGAATTTCATCTGGGGGCTCGATAAGGTGCCGTCCAGTGCCTATCCCTACGCCGAGAAGATGTGGGAGCTGAACGCACTCAACCAGAGCATCGTATACACCTCTACGCTGGGTGAGTACTCCATGTTTGAACAAGCCTTCAAGTGGCTCTACCTCGGGGTTGGCAGCGTGTTTGGTCTTCTTCTCTTCGGGCTTATGTCGGTCATTGGTGCCCCGGTCATGCTGACATACGGTGTGGTGCGCGGACTGGGGCAGAGCATGCCTCACGCGATTGTCCCGCAGTTCATCGGTGCCCTGATCGGACGCTTCTACTTCCAGAAGCAGCTCGGGCTGAAATGGCGTCAGTACATTCCGGTTGTAGCGGCTGGCTTTGCCTGTGGCATGGGGCTGATCACCACAGTGGGGGTGGGGATCACGTTTCTAAACAAAGCGGTTATTTCGCTACCGTATTGAGCATGGGGGGAAGTGAGCAGTGAGCAGTAAGCAGTCATCAGTAGGCGGTAAACAGTGATCAGTAAGCAGTTAGCCGTTAGCGGTAGAGTGGGGGGGCGTTTCGGGGCCACTACTCACTGCTCACTGCTCACTGCTTACTGCTCCGGTCACAAACGTCAGCCATGTCGAACCAGGGAGCCGGCCTAATGCCCGAAACACTGATCGAGATAAAAGACGTCTGCAAGGTGTTCACCCGAGGCAAGACCGAGGTGCATGCCCTGAAGCATATCTGCCTGGATGTGCATCGTGGCGAGTATCTCTCTATCATGGGGCCCTCGGGGTCTGGCAAGAGCACGCTATTCAATATGATCGGCGCCTTGGATCATCCCACCAGCGGTTCGGTCGATGTGGCCGGGCTGCGTCTCGATGGTCTGACCCGACGCCAGCTGGCGCACTTCAGGGGCAACTACATTGGCTACGTGTTTCAGGCCTACAATCTGTTGCCGGCGTACGATGCGATGACAAACTGTACGCTGCCGCTTCTATTCTCGGGGGTCAGTCCGCACGACGCGCGCAAACGCGCAAAGTCCGTACTGGAGCGAGTGGGGTTGGGGCATCGTCTGGATCACCGCCCCGACGAGATGTCCGGCGGCCAGCAGCAGCGTGTCGCCGTCGCACGCGCCCTCGCCAACGACCCCGCCATCATCTTGGCCGATGAACCCACAGCCAACCTTGACCTGCAGACCGGTGATGAGATCATTGATCTGTTGTCCGAACTCTGCCGTGAGTTCGGCGTCACCGTCATCAGCGCCACGCACGATCACAAGATGCTCGACCGCTCCGATCGCGTGCTGTGGATTAAGGATGGTGGGGTCGACCGGCTTCAGCGGCGTGAAGATCTCAACATCCGCGTCGGAACCGTGGACTGACCCGCCCCCTTTACTCGCTCCCCCCCGACACAAAAAAGGCCCGCCGTAATGGCAGGCCCTCTTCGTGACATGTGGTGCCGGTCCTAAAACTCGCCGCGAACGCCGAACTGAACCGCCAGGCCTTCAACTTCGAGCGTACCGTTGTTATCCGCCGTAACCCCTGCCGGGAGGTCGGCATCGAAGTCCATCGTAATGTAGTCGATGTTTACCAGATAGCGAATCCGGTCGCCCATCACGATCTGCAGGCCCAGCATCAAGCCGGTGCTGTCATCGAAATCGACTTCGTCCAGCAACGCCTCATCATCCAGCCATTCGGTTCCCATGAACTGGATCAGGCCGATGCGCGGCCCGATGTTCAGCGATTGCGATGCCGCGAACGTGGCTGAAACCGTTGCCTGCGCAAAGAAAGAGCGCAACGACTCGTTCACCACCACACCAACCCCCAGCAACGCGTCGAGATAGACCTTCTCATTCACATCGGCGCCAATGCCCACTGAGATATTCGGCATCATGTAAACGGACGAGGCTGTACTGCGCCCCTCTGCGCTTTCAAGGCCGAAGTTGTTGCCGCTCATATCGATCAGGAGCGCAGCCGGAATGGCATTGATTACGAAGTCGAGCGTTATGCCGCCATCTTCATCGTCGTAATCTTCGTCTTCCATGTCCGCCGCGGCCTCATCGAGGTCGACCTCTTCCATCGTGGCTGCTGCCGGCTTGGCCCCTGCCTCGGCGGCTACGACACTGTCGGCCAGCACGGCTACGGCTACCAGCATCGCCAGTAGAATCAAGAACTTCTTCATCATCACTTCCTCCTCTGTTTGGACCGTCCAAAAGGCCCCTTACTTTCATCTGATACCGCAACCTACACAGGCGCACATCAAAAGGCAATACCCTTTTTTTGCCTATTTTCATGGGCCGCGAAGAGTCCTAACGATGTATACAACGTATACCCGGTGGGATTGCTCATCTTTTTCGACTTTTTTGCTTTGACAGGCTGCCCGATTGGGCCCACAATCCCTTTCGAGACTGGGATCAGTCTATATTGTGCATAGAAAGAGAGAGTGAGTAATGGGTAACCTGGCAATGGTTGCCGGTCGAAGAGGAAGGCGCCGTAGGCGCTGAGGCCTCTCTGGGTAAGGAATGGTCAACCGCCCGGTAGTGAAATGACTGAATCCGCAAGGACGAAAGGAAAAGTAGCGAGTGCAGCGAGGTGAAGGGTGTAGCCCTGAATCTGATACATAGCTCCGAGAAATCTGTATTTTGGGAAACGGGCCGATCCCCTCATTTAGGGCGCAGGCGACCCGGCGCAAACGCTAAGGACAAGTTTGTTGCCGCACCCCGGAGTCTAAGACAGCATCGAGCCGCACAACGACAGGCAAGTAACCAGGCAAGCGACGAGCAAGGTGCTCTTGGGGAAT
>JABGQM010000065.1:8107-22521 GCA_018648805.1 Verrucomicrobiota bacterium | reverse complement strand
TCTGGAATTTCGAAACCGGCGACGGTCTCGAGAAGGCGGTCCTCATGGCCAACGTTCTGCGCCAGCGCGCCCCACAGGCGGCGTTGCGCATCCAGCTCGGCGATGGGGCGGCCGTCCTGAAGAGCGACACCACGGAGTGGCGCTTTGAAAGCCGCAAGGAGCTTGGCATCGCGGAATGGGTGATTCCGCACTGAGCCCTCCCGACACCTGATACCCGCTTGCATCTAATCATGCGCTCCACCCCGGCAAGCGGGGTGGTGGCGAGATGCTAACTTCTCAATAAGTCCCTGAGATAGGAGTTCTTCGCCCCGGTTGGCTGCGATATTCTCCCATCGTTGTCTCGATCGTTGTCTCGATCTTCGTCGATCCCTCATCGTTGTCTTGATCGTTGTCGCGATCCTTGTCATATCACTGATCTCTGCTCCCGAGTAGGCAGGCATGACGAAAATCCGACAAAGATCGGGACGAGGATCGAGACAACGATGGAAAAACCGACGAGGATCGAGACGAAGATCGGGACGACGAATGGATTCCCGGCGAGGCTCACCTCGGTCAAGTGCATGAGTATGCTCAGAGACTTATTGAGAAGTTACGCGAGATGCTGTCGAAAAAGGTGATGAATAGATCAGGCTAACGCAGAAAGCTCCAAATCCTCTCTTGTTCTCCCGCACTGGGTTTCGTATTATCGGGCTCCTACTATGGGCAAGATAATCAAACGCAATGTGAGTGGCGGCCGTGGCGGCCGTCTCGTTCTATCATGGCTGGCTGTGACGCTGGCGCTGGTGACGCTCGGCCGTGCCGACAAGGTGGTGTTGCGCATTCGGGCGGCCAACCCGATCAACACGGTTCAGACCGTCAGCATCAAGTCCACACTGCCTGCCCGTGTGAGCACCAACGACGTGGTCAGCCTGGGGGGGCTGGAGCTGGGCTACGACATCAAGAGCGACCGCTACTACGTCTTCGGTGAGATGGAGTTGGGGGCCAAGGAGATCCGGACCTTTGATGTCGAGCTGGCGGATGTCTGGGAGGTCGAGCTGGCGGATGTCAGCACCTTCGAAGCGCATGCCCGGCAGCTTGTGGCCAAGTTGGCGGGGAGCGATTACGCCGCGAGTGCGGATGGGCTGCTCGCCGAAATTGAGACCAACCTCGCCTCAGTGGTGGCGCTGCAGGGCGAGAGTGGGATCGGGCCGGGCGTCAAGCCGATGCAGCATATCCGCGCCTACGAGGCCAATCTTGAGGTATTGAAGCGGATCAAGACCGATCTCGGCTATCTCGAGAATCTCGTCCTGGGAACGGGGCAGGACATCGGCAACCTGATTGGGGATGTCAAGGAGGCGCCGCTGCCCACCGGCGCGGAGATCAAGATCAGCGGCGACTACAAGGTGGCCTTGCTGAAGATTACGGTGCAGAACACCTCGCCCAAAGAGACGCGGCGCGTTTCGATCGAGAAGAATCTGCCCGAGGAAATCAAGCTGTCGGACGTGCTGGACGCCGGGGGGCTGGAGGTCGGCACGCGGCCGGAGACGGAGATCTGCTACGTGTACAAGCAGAACGTTGAGATCCCGCCGGGCGAGACCCAGGTGTTTGATGTCTCCATGCGCGACAAGTGGAACCTGAGCGAGCTACGCATTCCGGATCTGCGCAAGCGGGCCGACGCCTTGCTGGGACGCGTGGGTACGGGCGAATCGTTCGATGCGGTCGAGAAGGGGCTGCAGGCGCTGATCGGAGATCTGGACGCAGTCGAGGCGGCCCAAGGCCCGACCCTCTTCAACGATCGCTACGTGGCCTTTTACCGGCGGCAGGGCGACAGCCTGGACCGGATTGAACAGCGTATCCTCCGTGTCGAGAGCGCGTTGCGGCCACGCAACAAGAACACGCAGTATGGATTCAAGGCCAAGCCGCCCAGCATGAAGACCACCTGGCTGATCATCTATGTGATCCTCGGTTTCCTGGCGTTGATGAGTCTACTCTTCTTCCTGCGCTGGTATGGCGGGAAAGAGAGTGGGCAGTGATCCTCCTTCGCCAAGGCTTCCTCCGTCGCCAAGGCTTCCTCCGTCGCCCTGCGGGCTATGGAGGACAGGATGGAGGACAGGATGGAGGACAAGGCAGTGGGCAGCGGGCGGACATGGTGACTGACGTATGGCACTAAAGCTTGATTTGATTAAGGTGACGGAGCGCGGGGTTGTCGCAGAGGTGCGGCAGGACGTGGTCCATGTGACCGGGTTGACCAACTGCATGAACGGGCAGCTGGTCAAGATTGGTACCGACTCCGAGGGGGTCATCGTCGGGTTTGATTCCGACTACGTGTTGGTCCTGGTGGTTAAGACGGGACATCCGATCAAGCCGGGCGATGTGGTCTCGACGCCGATTGACGACTTCAAGATTCCGGTCGGCGATGAGTTCCTGGGCCGGCGTGTGAATGCTCTGACGCAGCCGACGGACGGCGAGGGCCCGATCCGCGCATCGGCGATGTATCCCATCTTCATGAAGGCGCCCTCCGTCCTGGAGCGTATTCCGCTGGGGGATGTCATGGAGACCGGCACCAAGGTCATCGACATGATGAAGCCGGTCGGACGCGGCCAGCGCATGCTCATCATCGGTGACCGCATGACCGGCAAGACGACTGTGGCGGTGGATGCGATCCTGAACCAGAAGGGCAAGGACGTCATATGCATCTACTGCTGCATCGGCAAGTCTGAGGCCTCGCTCAATCGCGTGCACGAGGTCTTCAACCAGGCGCAGGCGTGGGATTACACGATTAGCGTGGCGGCCACGGCGTCGGACCCGATGGGCCAGCAGTACCTGGCGCCCTATGTGGCGACGAGCCTGGGCGAGTATTTCATGTACGAGAAGGCGCAGCATGTCCTGGTGGTGTTTGATGATTTCACGAAGCATGCGTGGGCCTACCGCCAGATTTCGCTGCTGCTCGAGCGCGCGCCGGGACGGGATGCCTATCCGGGTGATATTTTCTACATTCACTCCCAGCTGGTCGAGCGCGCCGGCAAGTTGAAGCCCGATCGCGGGGGCGGGTCGATGACGCATCTGCCGATCGTCGAGACGCTGCAGGGCGACCTGGCGGGGTATATTCCCTCCAACATCGTGTCGATGACCGATGGGCAGATCTACTTCAACACCAATCTCTTTGGCGAGGGCTTCAAGCCCGCGATCGACATGGGGCTCTCCGTGTCACGTATCGGTAGCAAGGTGCAGTGGCGCGCCGTCAAGAAACTGACCGGCATGCTGCAGCTTGAATTCGTACGCTACAAGGAGCTCGAGAAGCTGACCCGGATCAAGGCCGGCATGTCGGCCGATGTGGAGAAGCGCCTCTTGCAGGGCAAGGTTCTGGAGGAGGTCCTCAAGCAGGATCAGAACCGTCCGATTTCCATGGAAGATGAGGTGGTCATTCTGTACGCTCTCGATCAGGGCTTCCTCGAGGGCATCCCGCCGGAAGAGGTCCGCGACCGGCTGGCCGCTCTGGTTGACCTGGTACACCTGAACTGCCCCGAGCTATTGGACGAGCTACGGCAGAGCCAAGAGATGTCCGATAGTATCAAGGAGGGGTTCAATGAGCAGATCGCTCGCTACCGCGCTACCGCTCTTTAAGATCAAGGTCCACGAAAAGGGCGTGATCAAAGACATCAAGGAGATCATTGTCCGCATCACCGGTCTGCCGACCTGTCTCAACGGTCAGATCGTGGATCTCGGCAACGGCGTCAACGGCATCATCATGGGCTATGATGAGGACGATGTGCTGGTCTTGGTCCTGGGCGACCAGACCCGTCTGCGTATGGGCAAAGAGGTCACCGGGGCCAGTGAGCCGTTCAAGATCCCGGTCGGCGACCGCTTTATCGGGCGCATGGTGACCGCCCTCGGTGAGCCGTGTGACCAGGGCGAACCGGTAGAGCAGGATGACATGTATGCCGTTTTCCGCGATTCGGCCCCGATTACATGGCGTGCCCCGGTCGAGGAGTTCATCCCGACCGGCACCAAGATGATCGATATTGCCATCCCGCTGGCCAAGGGGCAGCGCCAGTTGATCCTGGGCGACCGCATGACCGGCAAGACGGTGATCGCGGTGGATGCGATTCTTAACCAGCTCGGGCGTGACGTGGTGTGCATCTTCTGCTGCGTCGGAAAATCGCTTTCCGGCCTGAGCAAGATCATGTCGGTTCTCAAAGATGGCGGCGCGCTGGACTACACCTGCGTGATGGTGGCCACAGACAACGCGCCTGTGGGAGAGCAGTATCTCGTGCCGTTTGCGGCGGCCTCAATGGGCGAGTATTTCGCGCTGAAGGGCCGGGATGTGCTGGTGGTCTTCGATGACCTGACCAAGCACGCCTGGGCCTATCGCCAGCTCTCGCTGCTGCTCGAACGTCCGCCCGGCCGCGAGGCCTATCCGGGGGATATTTTCTATGTGCAGACCCAGCTGATGGAGCGCGCCGGCCGGTTCAACGAAGCGCATGGCGGGGCATCGATGACCTTCCTCGGCATTGCCGAAACGCTGCAGGGCGACCTGACCGGCTTTATTCCGTCGAACCTGGCCTCGATGTGTGACGGGCAGATCTTCCTGAGCTCATCCATCTTCGCCGAGGGCGTGCGCCCGGCCATCGATATCACCACCTCGCTCTCGATTATTGGCGGACGCGTCCAGTCGCCCTTGATGCGGGAACTGACCTTTGGGCTGCGCGCCGACTTCGCGCATTACAACGAAGTCCTGGCCCTGAGCCGCCTGCAGTCGGGGCTCTCGGACGAGGCCCAAAAGATTGTGGACCGCGGTCAGGCGATCTCCTCAATCTTTATCCAGATGCAGTACGCGCCTGTGCCGATGGCCGACCAGGTCCTGCTCCTCTTCGGTCTGCGCGAGGGGGTGCTCAACAAGATGTCCGACGTCCAGCGCCACAAGTTCAACAAGGAGTTTCCTCTGTTTGTGCGCGAGCGGTTCAGTGGCTTGTATGAAAGTCTGCCCGCGGCGACGGAGTTGACGGCCGAGTTGGAGCAGCAGTTGAAAGCGGCGCTGGATCTGCACATGGAGCAGTTGGGGAGCAGCCATGCGGAAGCCGGGAGTGCTGAATGAACCTGGTGATGCTGAATCCCAAGCACGTGGTGTATGAAGGCGAGGCACAGAGCGTCTGCCTGACCGGAGATTCGGCCGAGTTTGAGCTGTTGGATCATCACGCACCGATCGTGAGCCTGTTGCGTGCGGGTGAAGTGATTGTGGATGGCGGACGCGAGAGCATACCGATCAAGCGCGGCATGGTGATGTTCAACCGCGACGAATGTGTGATCTTGGTGGAAGAGTAGAGAGACGTGAGCAGTGAGCAGTAAGCAGTGAGCAGCGGAATCGATTAGGGAGTTGGGCAGCACTCATATGCAGAATTTTGTTATTTTCCTGGTGATGTTCGTGACGATCATTGGTCCGTCGGGTGTGATTGCGGCGATCGGGTATGCCAGTATCCGCGCCCTGGGACGGAATCCATCGGCGGCGCCGAAGATTCTGCAGGCCATGATCATCTCGCTTGTATTTGCCGAGGCCATCGCGGTGGTGGCGCTGCTGGTGCTGTTTCAGCTGTTTGGAAGAGGGTAGAGGGGAGATAGACGATGTCTGATATGTTGAAATTACTGTTGCCGATTATCGCGACGCACGTGGTCGTGCTGGCTGTTGTGCTGGTCTTGATTAAGCGAATTCTGCTTGGCGATACGAGCAAGGCGGTCGAGAGCGTACGCGAGGTCGAGAACGAGATCCGCAAGAAAGAGTCGGGTATCCGCGAGCAGATCGAGGAACATGAACGCGTCTTCCAGAAACAGAAGATGGCGGCCGAGAAGGAGCTCGACGAGCACCGTGACCAGGCCGACAAGGAGGTGGCGCGTGCGCGCGATCAGGTGCTGGGCGAGGCGCGCACCGAGGCCGACCGCATGGTGGAGCAGGCCAAGCGCAACGAGGAGAAGTTCCGCCAGCAGATCGCGCAGGATATGGAAGAGAAGGCGGTCGCCTACGCCGGCGAGATCTTCGAGCTGGTCTTTACCGAGAAGATGGCCGAGGCGGTCGATCTGGTCTTTACGGATGAGCTGCTGGATGCGCTGGATGCGCTGGATGCCTCGAGCATCACGGTGGATTCCGGCGCCGTCGAGTTCACGTCTGCCCGCGCGATTGCGCCCGCACAGAAGCGCCGCCTGGAGGGTCTCTTGAAAGAGAAGTTCCAGGCCGATATCAAGGTGCAGGAGACCGTTCAGGAGGATCTCGTGGCCGGGTTGGCGTTTAAGCTGGGCAGCCTGGAGATTGACGGCAGCTTGAGCACGCGTATGCAAGAGGCCGTCGATGAGGTGAAGAAGCACGCGCGCGGCTAGGGGGAGAGAGTTGTAAGACCGTGTAAGGGTGTCGGTTAAGGGTATCCGAGTAAGGGTGTCGGTTAAGAGTACGTTTAAGTGTGTGCGTGGCGTGTCTTGCACTTACTCGCACACTTCGTCGCCACCCTTAACCGGTTACCCTTAACCGATCGACTTAATCGGTCCGGTAGCGTGCGGAAAGAGCTATAGAGATAAGGCGCCCCTGGCCTTTTGAGGAGTGGATAGACCATGCAGCTGAGTGAATTGAGAAAGGAGCTGGAGTTCAACACCGAGTTGGTGCAGCTCCTCGAGACACTCAAGAATATCGCGGCGGCCCATTACCATATCATGGAGAAGGAGAAGGAGCGTTTCGATCGCTTCATGGATGCCTTCGCCGAGTTCTTTCGGGTGGTCAACCTGGTGGAGGTGGATGACCCGCTGGTGCGCGTGACCACCGATGTGTTGGGCATCGTGGTGGTGACCTCCGATGCCGGATTTATGGGCGGATTGAACCAGGGCGTGATCCGGCGCGCGCAGGCCGAGGCCGAAAGGCATGGTCCGGAGAAGACGGCCTATGTCGTGGTCGGCGACAAGGGGTGCGGCACATTCGAAGACAATGAGGTGGCGTTCCACGGGTTCGGCGGCATCACCCAGGAGACCATTTACGAGCAGGCCATGGCGGTGAAGGATCATATCGTCCAGGAGGTCCTGGCGCGGCGTATGGGCAAGGTGATCATCGTCTATCCCCGTCCGCTCTCGTTCAGTGCGCAGACGATTGAGACGATCAACATCCTGCCCTGTGCGGAGCTCTTTGACGCGGAGGCCGACAGCGAAGTGGCGCACCATCTGGGGGGGCAGAGACGGTTCGCCGCCGACGCGCGCAAGCTGATTGTCGAGTCGAGCCTGTCGGATATGCTGGAGTACCTCTCGGGCGTGTGGGTGACCTCCAAGCTGTTCGAGGTGTTTGAGGATAGCAAGCTGGCCGAATTTTCGGCGCGCGCCATGCACCTCGAGGGCAGCGGCCAGACGTTGGAGAAAGATCGCGCCAAGCTGGAGCATAAGTGTTTCAAGGCGGCGCACGAGTTGATCGACAAAGGCATGCGCGAAAGTTTTGCGTCACGCGGCAAGAAGAAGCGACGCCGCTCGGCGGCATAGGGCGGGATTGACCCGGGTGCCAGAGGCCGCCTGAGGCGGCCACGGGGTCCGGCAAGTGGGGAGAGAGATCATGGCTACGGAGAACAGAGGGAAACGTGAAGGCAAGGTCATCGCGGTACAGGGGCCGGTGGTCGACGTCCAGTTTGTGGCGATCGAGGACATGCCGGATCTGCACGAGACGATCCACACCAAGACATTCGACAAGCGTGATGTGACGCTCCTCGTGGCCGAGCACCTGGAAGGCAACATCGCCCGCTGTGTGTCGCTGGCCTCAACGCTCAACCTGCAGCGTAACGCGGTGGCCACGGCGCAGGGCGAGACGCTGACGATCCCTGTGGGCGACGAGCTGTTTGGGCGCATCATTAACGTGATGGGCGAGCCGATCGACGGCAAGGGCCCCATCCTAACCAAGGAGCGGAGGCCGATCCACCGCGACTCCTCGCGCATGGCGATGGACATGGGCGACCTGGGCGGCGGCAAGGCCGAGATCGTCGAGACCGGTATCAAGGTGGTCGACCTGCTCTTTCCCGTGGTGCGCGGCAGCAAGACCGGGGTCATCGGCGGGGCCGGTTGCGGCAAGACCGTCTTGATCATGGAGCTGATTCACAACATCGTGGAAGAGCATGAGGGCGCCTGCGTGTTCGCGGGGGTGGGCGAGCGTATCCGTGAGGGCAACGAGCTCTATTTCGAGTTTGAAGAGGCCGGGATTCTGGACAAGATCATGATGGCCTTCGGGCAGATGGACGAACCGCCGGGGGCGCGTTTCAACATCATTATGACGGGGATCACGCTGGCCGAGTACCTGCAGCAGCAGGGCCGCGAGGTGCTGCTCTTCATCGACAACGTTTATCGCTTCGTCCAGGCCGGTGCCGAGATCTCGACGCTGCTGGGCCGCACCCCCTCCGAAACGGGCTATCAGCCGACCCTGAGTTCGGAGGTCGGCGATGTGCACGAGCGGATCAAGGGCTCTATCTCGGCCTTTGAGGCGGTCTATGTGCCGGCGGATGACCTGACCGACCCGGCCGTGGTCACGATCTTCAGTTACCTGGATGCGATCATGGTGCTCTCGCGCGAGCGGACCCAGCTGGGCCTCTACCCCGCGATCGACCCGCTGGCGTCCTCCTGTTCAAACCTCGACGCCGCCATCGTGGGGCAGCGCCATTTCGATGTCAGCCAGGAGCTCTTGCGCATTCTGACCAAGTACGACGAACTGCGCCGCATCGTGGCGGTGATCGGGCTCGACGAACTCTCCAAGAACGACCGCACGCTCTACGAGCGGGCGCGCAAGCTGCAGTACTTCATGACGCAGCCGATGTTCGTGGCGGAGTCCTACGTCGGCAAGAAGGGCGTCTACGTCAAGATCGATGAAACGCTCGACGACTGCGAAAAGATCATCGACGGCAAGATGGACGACCGGTCCGAGGATGACTTCTACATGATTGGCCGGATCAATTAGGGGTGCAATAGGCGTGGTGCATGGTGGATCCCCCGCGCTGAAGGCGCGCCTTAGGCGGACAATGGATTATGGCTGGATTCGAAGACATCCTGGTCGAGAAGGGGCTGCTCAGCGACGCGCAGTTGGGCGCGGCGCGTGAGCGGGCGCGTGCCAATCGTGAATCGCTCGTGGCGGCGCTGGTGGGCGGGCAGTTCGTGGACGAGGCAGAGCTCCTGCCCGTCGTGGCCGAACGGCAGCACATGCGTTTTGTGCGGCTGAGCGAGGAGGCGGTCGACGATGCGGCCGTGCGCGCCCTCACGGCCAAGCTGGTGTCACATTACAGTGTGATGCCGATCCAATACGACGGCCGCAGCCTGACCGTCGCGGTGTCGGATCCCTTTGATATCGCTGCGGCGGAGGATATTGAGACCAACCTGGGCTGTCATGTCGAGCGCGTGTTGGCCTGTCGCAGCGACATCCGGGAGGCGCTGCACCGCTATTACGGGGTCGGGGCCGAGACGGTGGAACGCATCCTGGCCGAGAGCCCGGAACGCGAGGTCCTGCATCGGCCGCAGGAGTCGCACGATCTCGATCAGCAGGCCGAAGACGCCTCCGTGGTACGGCTGGTCAACCAGCTGCTGCACGACGCGATCGACGACCGCGCCACGGATATCCATTTTGAGGCCCACCGTGACGGGGTGTCGATTCGACGGCGCATTGATGGGGTGCTGTATGACATGAGCGTGCCGCGCAATATCCGGCATCTCTATCCGGCCATCATCAGTCGCATCAAGCTGATGTCGCATCTCGACATTGTGGAGCGGCGCCTGCCGCAGGACGGACGCTCGCGCGTACGGATCGGGAGCAGCGAGTACGATTTGCGCGTCTCGGTGGTGCCGGCGGCGCATGGCGAGGATGTCGTAATCCGCATTCTGCCGGCCACGATGCTGTTCGACCTGGGCGACCTCGGATTCTCGGATCACCATCGCGCGCTGCTCGAATCCTATGTCGCGCGGCCGCACGGTATTCTCTTTGTGACGGGTCCCACCGGGAGCGGCAAGAGCACCACCCTGTATGCCTGCCTCAGCCGCCTGAACACCCGATCGCGCAAGATCATTACGCTCGAGGATCCGGTTGAGTATGAGCTGCACGGCATCACGCAGACCCAGATGAACCCCAAGATTGGACTGACCTTCTCGCGCGCGCTGCCGAGCATGCTGCGGCATGACCCCGACGTGATGATGGTGGGCGAGGTGCGCGATCGTGAGACCGCCGAGATCGCGATCCAGACCGCGATGACCGGCCATCTCGTGCTCAGCACCCTGCATACCAATGATGCGGCCGGGGGGGCCGTGCGCCTGGGCGATATGGGGGTGGATCCCTACCTGATCGCCTCGACCGTGCATGTCTTTATTGCGCAACGGCTGGTGCGTGTGATCTGCCGCCACTGCAAGGAGTCGTACGAGGCGGATGGCCAGACGCTCTATCGCGGGGCCGGCTGCAAAGCCTGCAACGGCAGCGGATATCACGGGCGCGTCGCGATTGCCGAGTTTCTTCCGCTGCTGCCTGAGATCCAATCCCTGATTCTCGAACGCGCCTCGGCGGCACAGCTGCGCACCGCCGCCGATGCGCTCGATATGCCCACCCTGGCCGACGACGGCATGGCCAAGGTGGCGCAGGGCGTGACCACCATTGAGGAAGTGTTGCGCGTCACCACGCTGTAGAGGACTCGTCGTCTGCAGGGAAATTGACCACGGATGACCACGGATGGCCACGGATGGGAACGGATGGGACTCGGCTTCTGTGGGGGGAGATTCTCGCGCAAAGGCGCAAAGAACGCCAAGGGGAGGGACTCGGGTTCTGCAGGGGAATTGACAGAATAATTCTGACTGCCACCCTATCATAATGATTTTGCCCACAAATGATTTTGCCTTTCCCAGCAGCATGCCCCGCCGTCTTGTCCTCCATAGCTCGCAGAGCGACGGAGGAAGTCCCGTAGGGCGGAGGCGGGACGACGAGCAGCAGACGACGAGTCTCCTTGGCGATCTTGGCGCCTTTGCGCGAGGATTTCCCCGGCAGACGACGAGCATGCTCTCTGCTGTTGACGGTCCCAACGTGTAGAACAGGAATTCATGCCAACATTTACCTATAAGGCGAAGCAGGGACCGGATCGGACCGAAGAGGGCGAGATCGACGCCGCTTCGCAGGCCGATGCGGCCGATATCCTGAATGACCGCGGCTTGGTCCCTATAAGTATAAAGGAAGGGACCGTGGTGCGGCGCGAGGCGCGGCGCCGTCCCTGGGCACGTCGCATCACGCGGCGCGAGGTGGTGGTGTTTACCTATCAGCTGGCCAGCTTGACCCGTTCCGGGGTACCGATTCTGCGGGCCTTGTCCACGATTCGGGATCAGACCGACCATCCCCGCTTCAAGCAGCTGGTGGGCGACATCGAGCGGCGCATCCGCGATGGTGAGATGTTGAGCGATGCGATGCGCGGCTACGGGGCGCAGTTCCCCGAGCTGTATGTCAGCATGGTGCGCTCGGGTGAGTCGGGCGGCGTTCTGGACACCGTATTGACCCGCCTGGCCGAGGCCATGGACCAGGAAGAGGATATGCGGCGGCGCGTGCAGTCGGCCATGGCCTACCCCATGCTGACACTGGTCATGGGGCTCCTGACCGTCTTTATCCTGCTGACCTTCTTTCTGCCACGTGTGCTGAGTCTGTTTGACGAGTATGAGAAGCTCCCGCTGCCGACCCGGATCCTGGTGGAGACGAGCCAGTTCTGCGAAAACCACTGGTACTGGCTGGTCCTCGGGGTCGCGCTCGTGGCGGCACTGTTTCGGCGCATGGCGACGCGTGAGCGTGGGCGACTCTATGTCGATGGCCTCAAGCTGAAGCTCCCGCTGTTCGGCAGTTTCATGCTGCTGACCGATATTGCGCGCTTCAGCCGGACCCTGGCCCTGCTGCTCAAGTCGGGCTTGTCGATTGATCGCGTCCTGATCCTGGGCAGCCAGACCGTCTCGAACCAGGTGTTGCGCGAGGAGATCGACGGGGTGCGGCGGCAGACCATCAGCCAGGGCATGCCCTTCTCCGAGGGCGTCAAGCGGGCACGTCATTTTCCCGTGTTTGTGGCCAACATGTGTGCCGTCGGCGAGGAGGCCGGGCGTCTCGATGAGGCCCTCGATGAGGTGGCCGGATTCTATGAGCGCCAGATCGACCGCCAGTGCCAACTGGCCATCTCGCTGCTCGAACCGATATTGATTCTTGTGGTCGGGGCCCTCGTAGGGTTTATAGTAGCCGCGATGTTGCTGCCCATCTTCGAACTCGGAACAAGAATGTAGCTCACATATATTATGGTGGTCAGCCCCCCATTCAGGTCTATACTGACCTCAACCAACACGGGAACTCGGCACCAGCACCCCGGAGGGGTGGCAGCCATTAGCCCCGGGGTGCAACCCCGGGGGGTTGCGGGCATTGACCTTGATATTCCGGGGTGCAACCCCGGGGATTTTGCGGGCATTGCCCCAAGAACGAAAACCAACGACAATCAATGACAACCGGAGACAAAACAATGAGACGCAACGGATTTACCCTAATTGAATTGATGGTCGTGGTGATTATTATTGCGGCCCTGGCTGGAATGGTCTTGCCGCGCGTCTTGCCGGCCTCGGATGATGCCAAGAGCAAGATCGCGCTGGGCGATATCGCCAATATCACCGTGGCACTTAAAATGTACCGGTTGCACAACGATCGCTACCCCACGACCGACCAGGGACTCGACATCCTCTTGCAGCCCTCGACCTCCAAGACATGGAAAGAGCCCTACCTCGAGAACAAGCCCAACGATCCCTGGAAGCGCAAGTACCAGTACAGCTTCCCCGGCGCCCACAACGCGACCGGCTTCGATCTCTGGTCGAAAGGCCCGGATGAGCAGGGCGCGGATGATGATGTGACCAACTGGGACGAATAGGGGGCAGGGGTCAGGAGTCAGGGGGCAGTGGGCCGTGGAAAGTGAGCAGTGAGCAGTGAGCAGTGAGCAGTGGGGCGTTCGCCGATCTGATTCCGCTTTTACACTGATCGAACTGCTCGTCACCGTGGTCATTCTTTCCACCGGCATTGTTGTGATTCTGCAGGCGTTTCAGAGCTCCATGGTGGCCCTGGCCGACTCGCGCGACACCATGCGCTCGGCCGCCCTGCGGCACGCCTTGATGGTCCAGG
The DNA here is from genome assembly GCA_018648805.1 of Verrucomicrobiota bacterium. Taxonomy (GTDB): domain Bacteria; phylum Verrucomicrobiota; class Kiritimatiellia; order UBA8416; family JABMPJ01; genus JABMPJ01. The sequence continues at coordinate 9,389 of JABGQM010000065.1, read as the reverse complement.
CCGAGCTGAAGGTGCGTGGCGCCGGGAGCGGCGCCGAGCTGAGCGACTCGATGTTGCGCACCCGCTATCCCGAATACCGCTGGCGCGTCGATACGCGTGCCGATTCCGCGCCGGCCTGCACCAACTCCGCCTGGCTCAAGCACGAGCTCGCCATTGTGGTCGAGCACGATATGAGCGGACGTGAAGCCGTGGCGGAGACGTGGGTGGGGGTTCGGGAGCGGGAGGATAGAGGGATGGACTCAGGGGGTGGGGAGTGAATGTCCAATATCCAACACGGAACGCCCAATGTCCACGTGAGCGTTTGGCGCGAATGGCGCGGCCGCGGTCGTTTCATTCGTCTATCGCACGCACTTGGCCATTGGATATTCCTTGTTGGCTGTTGGATATTGAAGGACTCAGTAGAACCGTGTGGAGCTGAACAGAATGATGATGAAAAGCCACCGATCCGCTTTCACCCTGATCGAACTCTTGGTCGTGACCGGTATTCTGGCGGTCGTGATCGGGGCGATCGGGGCCTGCCTGGCGGGGGGGATTCGGGTGTGGGATGTGGCGCGTCGCTTCAACCGGCACGAGGCGGATGCCCATATCGGGTTCAGGCTGATGCGCCGGGATTTCGGGGCCGTGTTGCCCTTTGAAGGCGCGCCGTTCGCGGGCGAGCGTGACGGCTGTGTCTTTAGTGCGGTGACCTATGTTGCTCCCGCCGGCGGTGCCGGCGAGAGGGTCCCGCGCCTCGCGCGGGTGCGCTACTTCCTCGATCGTGAGCGCGAGGCCTGGTGTCGGGCCGTGGCGCCATTCGACTGGGAGGGTGCCAAGCCCGAGGCCGTGGAGGTGTTGGTCTCGGATGTGGATGCGGTGACGCTGCGCTACGGCGCGCCGCCGGACGTGGAAGCGGGTGCGGCGGCGGGGTGGTCGGATGACTGGTCCAATCCCTCCAATCTGCCGGCCGTGGTGGAGGCCGAGTTGACCCTCGCGGATGATCAGATGACGCAGTGGTTTATGCTGCCTCTGGCGGGGGGGGAGAATTGAACAATCGAACATTCGAACAATCGAACAGCCGAACTACGAACGGGGAGCGCCTGCTCCGACGTCGTGCTTCACGCCTACTCTCCCTTTCAGTTCGCAGTCTGAATGTCGACCGTCCCTCGCATTCCCCCCTTCGTAGTTCGAATGTTCGGCTGTTCGGCTGTTCGGCTGTTCTCCCACAGTCCCCCCTTCGTAGTTCGAATGTTCGGCTGTTCGGCTGTTCGGCTGTTCTCCCACAGTCCCCCCTTCGTAGTTCGAA
>JABGQM010000065.1:0-8007 GCA_018648805.1 Verrucomicrobiota bacterium | reverse complement strand
TGTTCGAATGTTCGATTGTTCGTTTCTTGGTGCCCCGTCTCCTCAGAGCCCTGAACACGGCAGCGTCCTCATTCTGGCCCTGTGGACCCTCTTCTTCCTCGCCACGCTGGCCTTGGCGGTGGGGGCGCATGTATCGGCCGGGCTGAAGCTGGCCGGGGCGATGCGGCAGGATGCGCGCGGCTATCACCTCGCGCGTGCCGGGGTGACGCATGCCGCGCTGGCGGTGGCCTGCAACACCAACCAGTGGGATGGCTGGGGTGACGGGGCGTGGAACAGCGATCCGGAGCGTTTCAGCGGCCAGGTCGTGGGCGATGAGGGGCGCTTCTCGATTGTCCACCGGGTCCAGGGCGAAGATGGCGTGGTGATGAAGGTGGGGTTGATCGGGGCGGAGAGTCGCCTGAATCTGAATCGGGCCGACCGCCGCATCCTCGAAGCCCTTCTCGTGCGCGTCGGCGGTGTGAGCGCAGGGCGGGCTGCAGCGCTCTATGACGCGCTGCACGTCTACCGCGAGGCCAAGCAGCAACGCTTATTGACAATTCGGACGGCGCGCGGCTATCCTGAGTCCGATAGTGGTGGTGAGGCCGCATTGGACACTGTTCACGAGCTGTTGCTGGTGGAGGGTATGGACGATAGTGTCTTCGCCTTGATTGAACCCTATGTGACGGTTTTCGGCAACGGCCGGATCAACGCCAATACGGCGTCGGACGTGTTGCTGTTGGCCTGTGCCGAGGCGGTCGATGCTGCCCGGCAGAGGATCGAGGAGATCATCGCGGAGCGGGAGGGGGGCGCAGCGCTGCACAGCGCGGCGGAGCTCTCCAATATTGCGTTTCTGACGGTGCGCTCCACGGCCTTCTATGGAATTGCACTAGGTGAGACGGCGACGGGCGGCTCGGCCGCCCGCATCGCCTTTGTGGTGGACAGCACGGGCTACAGGCGGTACTGGCATGAGTTCTAGAGGTAAGCGCACGGTCATTGAACTGGGAACAGACCGGGTCAAGCTGGCCCAGTTTGCCGTCAAGGGCCGCGGCGTGGCCATCAGCAAGCTGGCTATCTGTGAGGCCGCGGCGGGGGGTGACCTGGTCGATATCTTGCGCGATGAGCTTGAGGCGCATGGCTTTGACCGCAAGCACGTGGTGGGGTGTCTGCCGCGCCACATGGTCACGGTGCGCATGTTTGATCTGCCGTCGATGGACCTGGCTGAGATCGCCGGTATGGTCGATCTGCAGTTCGGCAAGCAGGTGCCCTACACACGCGACGAGGTCGTGGCCGACTACCGTGTCGTGGGCGTCCCGCATGACGGCTATACGCGCGTGGTGCTGGTGGTGATCCAGCGTGGGCCACTGCGCGAATGCTTTAATCTTCTGGATGCGGTGGGCATCGAGATCGACACGATTACGATTGGATCCGACGGTGTGGCGCAGTGGGCGGCCGGCCGGGAGACCGCGCTTGAGGGGAAGGCCGAGGTCGTTCTCGACATCGATACGGGCCATAGCGACCTCGTGGTGGGGCTTGGCGGTGAACTGCAGTACAGTCGCAGCATTCTGGTAGGCGCGGAGCAGTTGGCCGAAGACGAGGCCCGCTGGAGCGGAAAATTGGTCTCCGAAGCGCGACAGGCCCTCGAGATATTGCGTGGTGAGCAGCCCGATCTTGAGGTCGGACGTGCCCTCGTGACCGGAAGTCCGCAGGTCTCCGAGACCGTGGTGTCCGCCCTGGGCGAGGCCCTGCAGGTTCCGGTGGAGCGGGCGGCGGCCTCTGAATCGCTGCTGGATGATCCCTCCGGAGTGGACGTGGGGGATGCCGCCTACCAGGGCCTCTCGCTGGTGGCTATGGCCGGCGTGGCGCGCCGTAGCGATAAGATTTCCTTTAAGCTCTTTCCCGCGGCCACACTGCGTGTGCGGGCCATGGTCGCACGGGCACACGGGTTGGCCCTGCTCGGGGGATTGCTGGTGGCCGCGCTCTTCTGCGGTTCCTTCTATGGCATCTCGAAGTATGTCGTGCGTCGCGCGCAGGCCGGGGCGGTGCATGCCGAATACGAGCGCACGGTGCCGGCGGTACAGCGCGTGGTCGAGATGCAGGCCGTGATCAACGCCGTATCGACGCGTGAGGACGCCCATTTTGCGGCGGTCAGTCTGCTTGAGGCCGTGCATGCGGCGGTGCCCGAGGATGTCTATTTTGATGTGGTCGATATTGATATGGCCCGCTCGCAGATTACGTTGCGTGGGGCGGGACCGACCCGGCGTGAAGTGCGCGAGCTGGTCAACCGTCTGGAGCAGTCGGCCCTGCTCACGGCCGTTAAAGAGAGCGGTGGCACCACGCGTGACCGCGCTGGCCGCTTCCGGTTCCAGGTGGTGTGTTCGTTTGAGCGTGGAGAATCACCATGAAGAACATGAAGGGCATGAAGAACGGGAAGGGCGCCTGGCGGCCGTAGCGCGCCGGAGGCGATCGCCCTTCATTTTCTTCATGCCCTTCATGGTGAGGCTAACAGAGGCAGAGCGTTATGGCGTTATTGAAGTTGGATAAATTGGGCGCACGCGAGCGTGTCGGGCTGGCGCTGGCGCTGGTGTGCATGCTCGTGTTGCTGGTGGACCGGCTCGTGGTGGGCATGGTGGCCGGCCGCGTCAAAGCGGTCACGGCGCAGGCCGCGGCGGAGTCGAAGGAGCTCGACTACAATCGTGGCGTGTTGAAGACACAGGGCCCGATTGCGGCCGAATATGCGCGCATCGAGGCGCGACTGGCCAACGCGCTTTCCGACGCCGAGGCGATTGATCAAATCAAGGGCCGGGTCGACGACCTGGCGCGTGCCGCCGGGGTGGAACTGATTTCGATGGAGCATCGCAGCCCGCTGCCGGCAGAGGGCTACACCGAGTACGTCATCGAGATCCGCAAGTTCGAGGCGCCTATGGATCGTCTGCTCGACTTCCTGCACGACGTATGGCAGACCCCCGGCATGATGCGGGTGCGCAAGCTTACGATTGCCCCCGGAACGGATGACGCCACCGTTGAGGGCTCCGCCATTATTTCCACGATCTTGATCCCGACGGGGGTGGGGGCGGAAGAGGGGTAGAAGATGAGTCCCACCGCGCTGAAGGCGCGGGTCATGTTAGCCCAGGGCTTTAGCCCTGGGTGCAAACGAAATAGAAAAAGGAATCTTGCGGAAGGCTGAGAGGACGGTGGGCCCGGCGGGCATCCCGTCCACCCATCTTCCGCGGAAACAGGGGCTGGTCGCCCCTGGTCCCAGGGCTGAAGCCCTGGGCTAGCATGAAGCGCCCCTACAGGGCGCCGAACCGAACACCGAACCGAACACCGAACACCGAACGCCGAACGCCGAGCACTTAGCCCTTAACTTGTCACTATGAAGCATTCTGATCCCACTCCTGACTCCTCGGATGTCGCCCTTATCATGCGCGATGGGGGGGATCTGCCGGCCAACCTGGATCCTGTGGTGGCGATGGACGTGGTACGCCGCTATGTCGAGTCGGAGCGCCTGCGCAGCCGGCGCGTGGTGGTCTGGACCAGCACGATCTTCCTTTTTGTGATCCTGGTGGTGCTGACGCTCTTCATCACGATCGGGGTCTATGTGGTGCGCAACTCGCGCGATACGACCGAAGTGGTCTCGACCGTGCAGCGCCAGGCGCGCCGCGCCGCCTCTCAGGTGGAAGGGATGGTCGGGCGTGTGGCCGGGCTGGAGGAGAAAAGCGATGAGATACTGGGGACGGTTGAGCTGTCCGAGACCTCGCGCGTGGTTGAAAACCGGATGTTCAAGGCCAATCTCGAGCGTTTTGGCAAATGGGTCTCGGCCAACGGCGACAAGCGCGCCAAGTCGATGGACACCCTGGAATCGCGCCTGAATCGACTCGAATCGCTATTGGAAGTGCGTCAGAAGCAGATCGAAGCGTTGGACCAGAAGTATGCCGCCGCCCTTGCGCAGGCCCAATCGGGCGGCCTGACTGAGCCGGTTTGGCCGTCTGTCACGGACAAAGCCGCCCCAGAGGGCGATGCGGGACCTGCCGCTACGGTCACGGCCTCAACACCGACCGTGGCGCCGCGTCTACGTGAAATCGTTGATCCCGAGGCCGCGCAGCGTGAACTGGCCGGGGAGTCGGCTGAATCCGGCCTGGATGACGTTCATGTGGTCCGTTTTCCCGCTGGCGACCGTTATGAGGGACAGCTCAGTGGCGGGCTGTTGAGTGGCTGGGGGGTTTACTACTTCCATAATGGCGACCGGTACGAAGGCAATTTCAGTGAAGATCGCAAACAGGGCTACGGCGTGCTCTACTTCCAGAACGGCGATGTCTACAAGGGCGAGTTCCTGAATGACGAGCGTCACGGCAAAGGAACCTACGTATTTGCGAACGGATCGCGCTACGTGGGTGAGTTCCGCGACGGCAAGCGTCACGGCCGTGGCCGCTTCATTTACGCCAACGGCGAGGAGTACATCGGTGAGTTCCGTGACGGCAACGTCGACGGTCCCGGTTTCTCCGTCATGCCCGGCGATCAGGCGCACGCCCCGCTCACACTTTTGCCTGCTGTTTCGGCAGAACGGGTGTCGGTTTGGGCTGGTTAATCGTTGAATGGCAACGATTTGCCGTAAAAACGACAAAATAAGGGAAATTCCCTATTTTCCTGTTGACCCTCCGCCCTCATTCCTGCCATACTTCTTGCAGGTTGATACTAATAAATCGTTTGGAGGTTACAGTTATGATCAGTTCATACTCGCAGAAACTCTCTGTGTGGGCAGGACTCCTGGCCATCCTCGTTCTTGTAACGGGGACAGCATCAGGGGCCGTACCATACTACGAGACACTGGCCGATAAATCCGGCAGTCTCACTGACTACAACAGCATTACCAACTTGGGCGGGAGTATTACATTTACTGCCACCGGAGTGCTTGGGCTGGGCGACGACGACGGGCTCCAGCTCAACGGGGCTTCCGGCCTTGTGGTTGGTGCGGGCGATGGCAGCGAGGACAACGTGTTCTGTCAGCTCTACATAAAGCCTGTTCCTTTCAACGCCCCACCTGATCCCGGTGATGCGTTCACAGCCATCTATATTGGCGAAGAGGCCGTGAGCAACCTCCATGTCTATTCCGGAAGTGAATGGGTTGTCCCATCACTCATTCCTACCATAGATACCAACAAGTGGCTCGGTGTCGCCGTGCACTTGGATTACTCCCTGTCGGTGTTTGATATCTATGTAGCCTTGGATGGCGCCTATACAAACGAGATGCTGCGCGCCAACGACCAGCCGCTTCCGATGAGCTCAAGCTACGCCGGATCCGGCGGCTTCGAATCCATGACTGTTTCAAACAGCTCAGCCTCTACAGCCTATATGGATGTTCCGGCTGTTGCGACGTCACCGCGGGCCTGTCTTGCTGCCCACACGAACTTGACCATCGAGCTTCGCGAAGCTGGTGAGATCCGCATGATCACGACCCCGCCGTACCAGTACGCCGGTTCCGATGGAGCATTCGGTGATATTATGGGTCTTGATCTGGCGATCAGTATTGCTTCCGGCGCCGAGATCCAGATGATCAACGTGGACGACTGGAATACCTTCACGCTGCAGCCCAGCGGGGCTTGGCTTGCCACCTTGGGTACTTACACATTGGCTACCGAAATCAATCCGGCGCAGCCCTTGATCCTGGTAAACGGCGGCACGGATGACGCGCTGGCCTTCTACCCGCACTCTGCCGTGCCTACACCCGCTATCTCGATCACAGCGGTCCAGGGCGATGCAGTCCTCGGCGACAGGACGCCCATGGCGCTCCCGAGCTTTGAGGCGGGCTGCGTCCAGCTCAACGGCGCTACCAAACTTGGATTCGTCGGCCTTCTGGATGGCGATAATGCCGGTGATGAGATTCGCTTCTACGATGAAGCCACTGGTGTATCCGTCAACTTCCGCTGGGACGGAAGCTCATGGTACGACGGAGCCACTGAAGTCACTGACTTTGAGGTGTGCCCCGGAGATACGTGGCTGTACTACAATCGCAGCACCGGTGACATCATCTGGACGGGTCTCTAAGTCGAGGTAACGATGCCAAAGGCATTGACACAAAGGAGCAATATTATGAAGAACTACGGACTTACTATTACAACCATGGCGGCGATGGTATCGCTCGTCATGCTGGCCTCGGTCGTGCAGGCTGCACAGCCTGAGGCAGCGGCGGAAACGCTTGCCAGCGCAAACGCCAATGGCGTGACATTCATCCACAACACCGACGGCTCTGTGACTGTACAGTTCAGAGCCCGTAGCACCGGTCACATGCTGTGCCGTGCTGACGGTGTCGCCGACCTCGGCGTGGCCTCGGGAGCCTTTGTGGGGGACTATACCGCCGCAGGTATCCGCGGGCTGACCTTCGGAATCAAGAGCAATGGCTATGTGCCGCTGACCGCCATGGTCGTACTTCATGAGGCCAACGGCCAGGAATGGCAGTACGGCCCGGTCGAAGTCTCGGGCGTTGCGGGCGAGGTCGTGGTTAACACGATCAGCATGGACTACGAGGCCGGCTGGCAGAGCGCCTTCCTACCAGGGACGGACCTGGAGGCTAAGTGGGACGCGGCATTGAAGAATGTGCGCGACATCGGGCTGCGGCTCCAACCGGCGACACTTGCTGCGGAGGCCTATACGGTTGCCGACTTCATGCTGGCCGGTCCGAACGGCTTCACCCTTCCGGCCAATCTGGGTCGACTGGGTCAGGCTCTACAGGCACGTTTCGGCAAATCCAGCCTCGATGAGCTCGGAGCCCTCGGCTCCGGTGACAGCGATGGTGACGGCGCCAGCGACCTCGCTGAGCTGCTCGCAGGAACGGACGAGGACAACGCCGCGGATGTATTCGCGGCCGAGGTACTCGGACAGGATGCAGGCGGTACGACCATCTCGTGGTCGTCGGCCTCGGATCTCCTGATCTACAAGGTCAAACGCGCAACCTCCCTGACGAGCGGATTCAGCCTCGTCGCTGAGGGGTTGACCCTGGACTCGCCCGAAATCACCGTGACGGATGGTTTCATGGTTTGGAAAGACACGTCGATCTCAGCTGGTTCGGCGCCCTGTTTCTACCGGGTGCTCGGCGATGCGATCGCTGAATAAAGATATACATAACTACAGGAGATTCGACGATGAAGTGCAAACATAACATTGTATGGGTGAGTGGAGCCATAGCGCTCCTGGTACTCGCTGGAAGCGTTAACGCGGCCAGCTATATCGAGGAGTTCAATGGCAGCTCCAGCGCGGATGCCTCGGCAGACCCGAGTGGAACGGCTGAGTTGGAACTCTCCGGGAGCGGTGCCTCTGGACTGGTTGAGAGTGGCGGAACACTGACATGGACTGCCAATCCGGGTACAGAGAGTATCTCGGATCGTATCTACCTCGACGCCGCCGTCGCTACCGAGTATGGGGATCTGACAGCCTTCACGCCTTTTGGTGGGGCGGCGGTGGAGGCCGTATCGTTCGACTTCTACTCTGATGCCAATAACGGCGGGGGTACATTTGACTACCCGGCTGACTTGGAGCTCTACTTCATGAGCACCTCTGGCTACTGGCGCTATGACTATGATACGACTGGGCTGAGCGGTTGGAATACGCTCAGCGCCGGGATGAGCTTCGGCTCGGGTTGGATCAACTACGGCGGAACAACGGATCTGGCTACGTTCGATACGGACATGGCCTCTGTGACTGAGCTCGGCGTTCTGCTCACGTATCAGGGCGCCTCGTATGGCGACCAGCACTACGGAATCGACAACTTCGCGCTGCATTACCCGGAGCCGGGTACGTACGCGGTGTTGGCGTTCGCGCTGATGTCACTGGGCGTAACGTTCCGTGGCAAGCTGAACAGCGGACTCAAGGGTCTTCTTCACAAGTAACCCAAACGACTGAAACACGCAAGCTAGACGGCCTCGTTGGTGACCCCAACGAGGCCGTTTTTTGTGTACAGACCCCTGCCGGCTTGCCCTGTCTTTTATACACAAAAGTCATTGTCCATCTCCCTCTCTAAGGGGTGCCAGTAGCAAG
>JABGQM010000064.1 GCA_018648805.1 Verrucomicrobiota bacterium | reverse complement strand
GGGCGGTGAAGCCGGTGGCTCAGCATGGTGGATAGGAGTCGATGAGACTAGGAGCGTTTACCGCGAGTTGGATAGCCCACTTGCAGTATCGGGCGGCCAGGAATACTGGATGGCGGTTATGGTGCAAGCCTCCGGGACGCTGGACACCAGCGGCCTCGTGCTCGGTGGTTTCGGCAATACGGATGATCCTACCGACATCGTAGGAGGAGGTGGTGGGGATGATCCGCAGGGCTATTGGGTCGGCGTGAAAGGCGACGGTTCTGAATTGGACTTGGTGCTCCATCACCGCGCAGGAGAAGATAACATGGCAACCGACGTTCTGCTCGACGGCATCACGCTCGACGAGACATACTTGGTCATCATCAAATCAATCGTCAACGGCGGCGGGGGTTCTGCGGAAGCTCTCTCCGTTTGGGTCAATCCGACGGACGTGTCGTCGGAAGCTGCGCTCGGAACAGCGGTGAGCGGTCTATCCACTGATCAGTCTCTATTCGGCACGGCGTTTACCCAATTGAGTTTCTACGGTGATAGCCTGGAAATGGTAGTTCGTTTCGACGAGTTGTCTCTCGGCACGGCTCTTAGTGACGTTGTCACCACTGTTACCCCTCCCGCCGGCACGATCATGATTTTTAGGTAGTCAATCAGTCGCCAGGCATCAGCTTGCGATGGAGCGGAAGTTTCATCGTGCAGAGGTGCCGCCTAAAGGCGGAACAACATACGGGTTGTGTGAGGTATGTTGTTCCGCCTTCAGGCGGAATCGCCCTTGACGATCGCTTGCGGGTGCGGCATATTTCCATGATCAAACGATTGATCAAGGGTTGTTCCTATGGTGAAGCCTACGCTTAAGTCGATTGCGCAGACGGTTGGAGTCTCGCCTTCCGCAGTGTCGCGCGTGCTGAATGACCGTATGGGGAATACGCGGGTCAGCGAGGAGACGGTTGGCCGGATCAAGGCCGTGGCAGGTGAGCTGGGTTATGTTCCCAATCCCGTGGCGGCCAGCCTTCGCAAGGGCACAACCAACAACATTGGCCTGATTCTGACCACGACGGCCAACCCGTTCTTCACCGATATGTTGCACACCTTTGAAGAGGTGGCGACGGCCAATGGGCGTGCCATCATCTTCAACACCTCGCAGAACAGCATTGAGTCGGAACTGGCCGCGGTGCGGCGGCTGATCAACTGCTACGCCTCTGGCGTGATCCTCACCCCCTGGGGAGATGACTCCCAGGTTGCAGTCCAGGAGATAATCGAGAAGGAGGGAATCGATACCCCGGTGGTGTTCATCAGTCAGACCACTGACACCGGCAGCTACGTGCGCTGCGATCTCGTGGAATCCTATGCCAACGCCACCCGTGAGTTGATTGCGCGCGGTTACACGAAGATCGGATATCTGGGCAATCTTCAGAAGGGTGGACGACACGAAGGCCTCTTTACCGTCCTCGCTGAAGAGGGGCTATCCCGCGACTACCGCATGCCCTGCCGGTTTACCTCGGAGGATGGCGAGTTCGGCAGTGCCTACAAGGGTACACTGGCCTGGCTGGAAAGCGGCGGCTCGCTGGCCGAGGTCTACTTCTGCTACAGCGACCTTGTCGCCCAAGGCATGTTCAGGGCTCTCACTGAGAAGGGGTTGAGAGTGCCGGAGGACGTGGCGATTGTCACCACCGACAACTCCGTGCTGGCCAAGACCAACAGTGTGCCGCTGACCAGCATTGCGTATCCCGCAGAGGAGATCGCCCGCCTGGCCATCGAGGCGGTGCTTGAAAAACGAGCCATTCAGAAGACCCTGATCGCGCCGGTTGCATGGCGTGGGAGCACGACATGATGAACAGGGCGATGCGCGAACATCGAATATTGAAGAAGGCGCTTGGGAGTGCGGTGGGAAGCGAAGCGCCACACCGCTTTTGCGTGCGCACCGCTCTACCGAATAGCGGTGTCTCTTTTCGGTTATCGCCGAACGCCGGGAAGTCTCTATCCTGCATGGTTGCCTGCATGCTTCTGACGGCTTTCGACGTGCATTCATCTGTTTACGAAGTGGATCAGCCGGCTACCGCCGACACCAACCAATGGACGTACACAGTCGGTGAGACCGGCGACTACCAGATCGGTCTGGCATGGGTGGAAACGCAGTCGGGCGGCGATGTGGCCGTGGAGATTTTCAAAAACGGACTGGAACGCATCAAGGCGCTCTACGCCCCGGCCGGCGAGGTGACCCGTTTCGAGATGCGTATCGAAGAGCTGTATCCGGGCGATGAGATCGCCGTCAAACTGACGCCGAACGGCTCGACGTATCGGGCGGGATATCAGATCGCCTTTGGCACGCCGACCTTTGACGATTTGCCGGTGTTTGACGTGGCGACCTATGGTGCGGTGGGTGATGGCGTGACCGACGACATGGCCGCTATCCGCGCCGCTGTTACCGATGCCCGAAATGCGGGCGGAGGTATTGTCCGGCTCGACGGCAGCAAAACCTACCGCTCCATCGGGTTGACGGACCTGACAGTCGAACGACTGTTTGATCTCAACGGCGCGCATGACCTGAAGATCGAGGGCAACGGCGCGACCATTCTGCTGCATCCGCCGGACGGCCTGGCGGGCCTCCACGATTGCGAAAATGTGCAGATTGACGGTCTGAGAATCGATTATGATCCGATCCCGTACTACCAGGGCACCATCACAGACATCAACGTGGCCAACCTGACGATCGATATAGATGTGCCGGAGCGTTATCCGGTTCCCATGGTGGGAACGAACTCCAATCCCAAGCCGTTCTTCGGTCGATCGTTTGTTCCGGATTATCCCGGCGCACGCAGCGGATGGGGTGACAACATCTATGTGGAATCCACCGCCGTCAATGGAGACCCGCGCAGCATCCGGATCCAGGTGCCCACCACCGCGAACGGCGTGCCGATGCAGCCGCGCGTACAGGACGCTTACGACAATAACGCCACCGAATTTGTGGTGCCGCATTTGCTTTATGGTCACCGCGACGGCGCAACTAAAATCCATAGCTGTTCGCGGGTGAAACTGAGCAATCTGCATTATGTCCGCATGGCGTATTTCTGGCTGAGCATACAGCACAATACCGGCCCCATTACGCTCTCTAACGTCGATCTCAAGATGACGGAACCTGAAACCGAGCTGCTGGCCAGCTGGCGTGATGGCATGCACATAAAGAACGGGCGCTGGGGCATTCTGATCGAGAATGGGGACTGGGACGGTGCGGCGCAGTATGACGACACCTTTGCGATCTACACCCGGCGGCAAGTGGTCGTTTCCGTGGCAGGGAACAAGGTCACGCTGAAGCCTTCGGTTTACGACCGCGAGAGCTGGCTATGGCAGGCGGGGGACTGGGCCAGCTTCTGGTCAGCAGACCAGGAAACCCTCCGCGGGATGGCACGTGTCGTGAGTGTGCAAGACCTGACAGCACCCAATTATGAGGTGACTTTCGAGTCGGTGCCTGCCGGAGTGTCGGCAAACGATGTGGTCCTGCATGAGGAGAGTCTCAATCGTGGCACGCTGGTTCGCAATTGCAGCACCAGCGACATCGGCACCGAAACCGCCTCGACACGCCTGCGGGGCACCGATATGCGGTTTGAAAACAACCATTTTGATGATTTCAGTTTCCGGCTGGAATGGAGCAGCACGTACGGAACACCGCGCGCCCGCGATGTGGTCGTCGAGAACAGCTATTTGAGTTCGCCGGAAGGTTCACTGGTGCTTGACCGGCCGCTGGGGGTTCTCTTTAAGAACTGCGTTATCGACGGACTGGAAGCGCAGGTCCGTCAGGGGGCCGACAACGTCTATTTTGACGGCGTCGTGTGGAGCAACATGACCGGCAATATCATGGATGTGGTCAGCGACAGCCATGTCTGGATATTCGGAAACACTACCCGCAACGGCAGCGCGTCCGGACTTTCCGCCCATGTTTCCAAAGACGGCTCGTCAACGGTCACCTATGCGGCGCCCGCCGGATATCCTGATCCCGTTCCGCCCGGCCCGTCGGACTTCAGTCATGCGCTGGGACCTGTCGCCGATTCCTATGTCCGCGATGGCGCTGCCAGCGAAAACTATGGAACTGAAGAGTATCTGCGCTGCAAATATGATTCGGGAGGAAACTTCACCCGCCAGTCCTATCTGCGGTTCGACTTGTCGGATGTGCACGGCGCGGTCAAACGCGCCGTGCTGCGCCTCAAAGTGGTCAGTGTGAACGGCAGCGGCGACACCCATACGGCGCATGGGGTCGATGACGACAGCTGGGGCGAGAACGCCATTACGTGGAGCAACCGCCCGGCGCTCGGCCCGCCGTTCACGTCCGCCGCCCACGGCGGGGTCGGCGACTGGGTGGAATTTGATGTTACCGATGCGGTTGATGCCAGTGACGACCTGTTCTCGGTTGCCCTGGTTTCGGATGGTTCTGCGCTGGTTGGCTACGGCTCCCGTGAGTCGATCAGCAATGCTCCGCAACTGGTGGTGCAAGCCTCGTGGAGCTATGGCGCGTGGTCGAACCAGTATCAGTTGGCGCAGGGCCCAGACGGCGATGACGACCTCGATGGACGCAGCAATATCGAAGAATACGCCTTCGGCGGAAATCCGACCAACGAGCTCGATACAGGCAGCGCGTTGGAGTTGTCGCTGAGCGGCGACAATACGGTGCTTGTTCATGCGGAGCGTACCGCCGCCGACTCCGGCCTGCTCTACACCGTTGAATCCACCGACAATCTGGTTTCCAATATTTGGGCAGAGGTCGATCCGGGGTCCGCTGTTGTTTCCAACGGTTGGAAAACGGTCACCCACTTCTTTCCAACCCTTGGAAAAGACCAGCAGTTCCTGCGGCTGAAGGCTGAGCTGCAGTAACGCGAGATGAGATGATGAATTGCGCCGGACGTCTGGCGCGGGGAGTACGAAATGATGAAAAGACTATGGAGCATGCTGATGACAACGGCGTTGATTTGCAGCACAAGCTGGGGCGGTGAGTTCTTCAAGCTGGTCAAGCAACAGCGGGCCGAGACGAAGATGGTGGTAGATGGCTACCTGTATGTGGACGCAGAGGACTTTGACGACTATGGCGGCTGGCGGATGGATACGCAGTTCGTCCACCTCATGGGGTCGGCCTTCATGATGGCTACCGGCGTCGGCACACCGGTCGCGGATGCCACGACCACGATTGACGTTCCGAAGCCGGGCGAATACCACGTCTGGGTGCGGGCCCGCAACTGGGTGAAGGAGCACAAGCCCGGGCGTTTTGAGGTGCTGGTGAACGGCAAGGCGATGAACAAGGAGTTCGGTGCGGCCGACACGGAAGCATGGACATGGGAGAAGGGCGGGGCGGTTGTCCTCGACAAGGGTCCTGTCAAACTGGCCCTGCATGATCTGACCGGATTCTACGGCCGCTGCGACGCCGTGCTGCTGACCATCGACGCCAATTACGTGCCGCCTCAGGAGAAAGAGGCCGTCTGCAAAGAGCGCGCCCGCCTGCAGGGGTTGTCGCTGGAGCCGACCTTCGCCGGTGCGTTCGACGTCATCGTGGTGGGTGGCGGCTCGGCCGGTGTGCCCGCAGCCATTGCCGCAGCCCGCAACGGCGCTAAGACAGCGCTTATCCAGAACCGTCCCACCCTCGGCGGCAACTGCAGCGTCGAGGCCGGTGTCGGTGTCAATGGTGCAGGTGGCAATCATCCGGGCTGGCGAGAGGCGGGTATTATCGAAGAAGCCGGCTGGATCACGGCCGGTGAGAAGCAGATCAACTACAGCCTGGCCTTCAAGCAGCTCTGCGATGGGGAGGAGAATCTTTCCCTTTTCCTGAATCAGCATGTCTTTGAAGCGGAGATGGACGGTAAGAGCCGGATCAGTGGGGTCAAATCGGTCAGCACGCTGACCGGGCTGATCACCGAGTACAAGGGAACCATGTTTATCGACTGCTCCGGTGACGGCTGGCTGGGTTATTACGCCGGCGCCGAATACCGTCACGGACGTGAGGCAAGTAGTGAGTTCAAGGAGAAGCTAGCACCGAAGACGGCTGACCAGATTACCATGAGCGGATGTATCATGGGTGATGGCAGCGGCTATATGACCGCCTTCCGGTCGAAGAAGATGGCCCAACCGGTTGACTTCGTGCTGCCTCCATGGGTGAAGCCCATCGACACGCTGGAGAGCCCGCACCGTTCGTTGCGAGGGAGGGTGCCCGGTGTGGGAACCTGGTGGATGGAGCATCCCGGCGACATTGATGATGCCATGCAGGCCGAGGAAGCACGCGATGAACTGATCAAGGTCTCTCTTGCCTTCTGGGACTACGTCAAGAACCGGAGCGAGGTGGCGGGCAAGGCCCGGAACTATGATCTGGTGATGATCCCGATCCTCGACGCCAAGCGCGAGTCGCGTCGGCTGGTCGGCGACACCATGGTCAACCAGAACGACGTGGAGTCCGGGCGCATGTTCCCGGACCGGATCGCCTACTCGGGGTGGGATCTGGACATTCACCATCCCAAAGGGATCTACTCCGGGAAGGAGGGGAGTTTGGACTTCAAGAACAAGGTTCCGCTCAACTCCATTCCTTTCCGGAGCATCTACTCGAAGAATATCGAGAATCTGCTGATGGCGGGGCGCTGCCTGAGCTATTCCCATGTCGCACTTGGAACGGTACGCGTGCAGAGCACGCTGGCCACGGTCGGTCAGGCGGCCGGAACCGCCGCCGCCATGTGTGCCCACCGCCAGCTCGACCCACGCACGCTTGGGCAGAAGCATATTGCTGAGCTTCAGCAGGAACTGCTCAAGGACGACCAGACCATTCAGCGCCTGAAGAACGAAGACCCGAACGACTTGGCACGCGCGGCAACTGTCACCGCATCCAGCAGCGAAATGGTGGCAGGGCGTGGCGCCCACGGCGCTCAGAAGGTGATCCCGCTCAACATGGACCGTTCGGTCATGATCCCCGTCGGTGAAGTCGAGACCATCAAGTCGGTCAGCGTCTATCTCGAGTCGAAAGCCGCGAAGCCACAAAACGTGAAGGTGCGCGTGGCTGGCGTGACGGCGCTAGCGGATTTCGCCGCGCCCAAACCTATCGGGGAGTACATGATCACTGTTCCTGCAAAGAGCAAGGGCTGGATCAGCGTCCCCGTGAAGCAGCTGGCGCTGCCGGAGGGGGCAAGCCTGTTGCAGGTTGCCCTGCCTGCCGTGCCGGGCGTTGGCTGGCCGATCATGGCTGCCACACCCAGGGCTGGCGGACGGAGTTACGGCGATAAGGTCGTGCCCGGTGAGTTCTACTCGATTCGCACCGCCCCGCCGACCCTCCCCGGCGGCGCGTCACCGACCGTCCCGCGCCGCGCCTCACCGGTCTATGAG
This sequence comes from Verrucomicrobiota bacterium, assembly GCA_018648805.1. Lineage (GTDB taxonomy): Bacteria > Verrucomicrobiota > Kiritimatiellia > UBA8416 > JABMPJ01 > JABMPJ01. The sequence goes on along the minus strand of JABGQM010000064.1, from coordinate 15,288 downwards.
GCGAAGAACGTGATCAACGGCTGGACACGCACGGCCCAGAACCGTGCCAGCATGTGGCGCTCCGACCCGGCGCAGGCCTTGCCGCAGTGGGTGGAGCTGGACTTTGGCAAGCCCACCTCCTTCAATACCGTGCAGCTCACTTTCGTGACCAATCCCAGCGGGCAGCGCCCCAAGCTCCCGTTCTCGCCGACCTGTGTCCGGGACTATGACGTGGAGGCATTCGTGGCAGGCAAGTGGGTGAGGGTGGTGCGTGTGCGTGATAACTTCCAGCGTCATCGCGTGCATGCGTTTGTAACCCAGACCGCAACCAAACTGCGTCTGACGGTGTCAGCGACCCATGGCGATAAGTCGGCATCGCTCTTCGAGGTACGTGTCTACAAGGAGTCAAAGTGAATACAAAGACAGGCAAACTGATCCTATTGCTTCTGCTATGCATGGTGTCGGTGACGTCGTCGTCGGACATGTCGAGGCCTAACCCACCCCGGCGGGTAAACCTTCTGGTGTTGCTGACCGATGACCAGAAGGTGGACTCGCTGGGGTGCTATAAACAGAATCAACCGCTGCCGACACCGAACATCGATAAACTGGCAGCGGACGGCATTCGCTTTGAGAACGGCTTTGTCACCACACCCATCTGCGCCGTATCACGTGCCTGCATTTTGACTGGTCGCTATTCTTCGTCCACGGGGATGACCAAGTTCCGCTCAGTTATCGAAGGCGAGGTACTGGAGCATAGCTACAACATGTTGCTGCAGAAGGCTGGCTACTACACCGGACAGCTGGGCAAGTACGGGGTACGCGCTTCGAAGGAGACCATTGCCCGATACGACTTTTTCGACGGCAGCCAGGATCAGGGCCCGCCGTTTCGGGACTACAAGGGCAAGAAGCTGCACGACAGCGCCTGGCTGACGCAACGCACGTCAGACTTTCTCGACAGCGTTCCCAAAGGTAAACCCTTTTGTTTGCAGGTGAACTACAAGGCCCCTCATGCCTCGTCCGTCCCGGCTCCGGAAGATGATCATCTGCTGGATGACTACACATTCAAGCGTCATCCCCTAGACAATGAGAAAGCCGCCACACTGGTCCACCCATTCGTGCGTGGCAGTTTTCTCGACGTCTGTTACCGCAAGGCGTTCAACAGGGACGGTGATCACAATCCATTCTGTCGCCAGTACTACGAGAAGATTGCCAGTGTCGAACGCTCCGTCGGAAAGATCCGTGACATGCTCGAGAGACGTGGGTTGGCGGACAATACGGTCATTATCTTTCTCTCCGACCATGGGGATCATTTCGGTGAGAAGCATCTCTACGGAAAATGGTCGCCCTACGAACAGAGCCTGCGGGTGCCCTTCATTGTCTATGACCCACGGCCGAAAGCTCAGAAGGGCGTAGTGCGCAACGAGATGGTCCTGAACATCGACGTCGCCCCGACACTGCTTGAGCTGGCCGGGGTCGAGGTGCCCGGGGTCATGGATGGCTGGAGCCTGGTTCCGCTTCTGGCTGCCGGTACTAAGGGAGAGGGATCGACAAAGCTCGCGACAAAGAAGGCGAGTGCATGGAGGGATTGCTTCTTCTTCGAGCACTATCACTCCGGGGCGAAGGGCAAATACATCGCCCGTAACGAAGGCATCCGTACGGTTGATGCGAAGTACCTGCGCTGGGTCGACCCACCGGAACCCATCGAAGAAGTTTATGATCTAAAAAGGGACCCGGATGAAATCAACAACCTGGTGAACAGCCCGGAGCAGCAGGAACGCGTGGAACAGCTGCGTGACCGCTTCGACGAGTGGCGCGCGGAACATCCTCCGAACTTCGCACACGATCCTTACGGGCGGTGGGCCACCTTCAACGCACCGATGATCGATTGGAAGAGATTCAAGAAGGTCAAGCCCGGGGAGTACGAGAAGATCGCCAGAGAGGTGAAGAGGCTGGGCGTGACCTGGGAACAGGCCATGAACGACTGGGGGACTCGGACAGCGATCTGGAAGGCCACAGGCTACTACTATTGATTGGAAGACGATGGCGATGAAGGAATGGCGAATATTGCAGTGGGTCGCTCTTGCGGCCCTGACCGGCCTGACAGGGGGGTGTCAGACCGGGGATGCGCTACGTCTGCGTTTGAGTGATCCGGTCTATCCGGATCACGCGGTCCAAAGCCATGCCATCACCGTTGAGCGAGATGCGCACGGGTTTCCCGTCCGCTACAGCTTGCACCTCGTGGCCGCAACCTGTTTCGACGGCCAGTGCAAGCCACTCGACGTGACCCTGCATTGGGATGCCATCGGCCGCTATGATGGACTCGATGTTGAACCGGACTTGCCATTGACACTCAAAGAGCACGAGCCTTTCACGGAGGCCGATTACCGCAGGCTGGATGAGGTACTGGGCAACCCCCACTCCATTCTGGGCAATCATCCGCTCAGCTATTTTGTTCCAGCAGCGAAGCATGCCCACGGCAACGACGGCGTGGACGGTGTCACGGGCGCTACGCCCACGGCCCTGCGCGAGGCCGTGGTGCCTGGTGCGGCCTACAGTTCCTGGGTGCTGTGGCGCTGGGTGCACGGCGAGATTGTCGATCAACTGCAGGCCCGCACGCGGAAACGGTGCGACGATGCACTGCTGATGCACTTTCTGAGCGCGAGGGATTCGGACTTTGTGACCTTTGCCCTGGACGAGTTGCTGAAGCGGGACGTGCTCACTCCTGCTTTCGAAGAGGCCTGCTACCGGGTGCTGGAGGATGGCGGGCGTGCCAATTGCGAACGTGCCCTGCGTGCGGTCTGCTCGTCGCCATCCGATCCCGCCACGGTGCAGGCGCGGATCATAGACCTATACGGTCGCAACGGCGGCTCCAGTTCCCCGATCCTCAACTATCTTGAGGAGCTTCCCGATGCCACCCCGGAGATATGGGCGCAGTTGGCCGCGCAGCTCAGCGCCGTCACCGGTTACTCCGACCTCGATGGCGCCCTTGAATTGCTGAAGCAGCGCGCCGCGGGATCGCCTGCGGCACGGCAGGAAGTGGAAAAACTGGCGCGACATGCGGACCCCCACGTGGCCAAGCGGGCGAGAGCGTTTCTTCGACAGGACGCCAATATGCAAGGCCTGCCTCTGGCGGGGCCGCCGCAGCCAAACGCTCCCCAGCGGGTAAATATTGTCTTCCTGCTGAGTGACGATCAGCCGCTGCGGGCGATGGGCCATGTCGACCCATACTTCCATACGCCGAACATCGACAAGCTGGCAAGTCAGGGCGTGGTATTTGCGAACGGGTTCGTCGAAAGCTCGATCTGTTGTGTCAGCCGCGCCAGCATCATGATGGGACAACACAACGTGACCCACGGGATCCAGAGCTTTGATGATCCGCTCAGTGCCACGCAGATTCAGAAGTCGTTCCCGGTGCTGCTGCGCAAGGCGGGCTACCGCACGGCACTGCTTGGGAAATATGGCATCGGCATGACCCGTGCCGCGCCGAAAGAGTTGTGCCTGCCGGAAAAGCATTTCGACCTCTGGTACGGCTTCTCTCAGGGCCCCAGCTACTGGCAACAGGAGGATGGCAAGAAGCGCTATCTCACCTCCGTGATGGAGGAGAAGGCAATCCGGTTCATGAAGGAGACACCGGCGGAACAGCCGTTCATGGTCTACATGTGCCTGCCGGAACCACATGGACAGGGCGGCGGACCGTGGAACTACCGTGATCCGCATTTCAAGCTGCCGAAGCCCAATGGCCCGCCACCCGTCGTGGAAACCATGACGGAAGAGGCCTATGCCAAGCTCCCCGAAGCGATCAGGAACAGTAAGAACAGCAAGATCGTCGGACGCCCCGCCGAAAGCTACACGACGTACATGGAGACGGTGCGCGACTATACCGCCCGCACCGATCTGGCTGTCGGGCGCATCCGCGCTGCCCTGAAAGAGATAGGCCGCGAGGACAACACCGTCATTATCTTCGCCTCCGACAACGGCAGCATGTGGGGTGCGCACGGGATCGCCGGCAAGTGGAACATGTACGAGGAGAGTATCCGCGTGCCGATGATGATCTACGATCCGCGGTTGCCCAAATCCGTCAGCGGCACTCGATCGCAAATGGCGCTTGCCTATGACCTGACCGCTACCGTGATGGATCTCGCCGGTGTGCCGGCTCCACACATGAACGGCAAGAGTCTGATGCCGGTCATCCAGGATCCGAAAGCCGAATGGCGCGAGGATTGGTATTACCTTCACGATGTGTTCTCCCGGAGCAAGGGGCGCCCGCTTCCGAACTGCGAAGGCGTGCGCGGCGAGCGTTGGAAATATATCCGCTACAGAAAGACGGATCCGGTTCAGGAAGAGCTCTTCGACATTCAGGCCGATCCAAAGGAGATGAACAACCTTGCCGGCTCTCCCGAGCACGCTGAGATCCTCAAGAGAATGCGGGCGCGGAATGACGAGCTGAAGAGGGAACTGGCAGCGGTTGATGGAGATAAGTGACCCGTCGGACCAATGAAGCAGGAAATCAACTAGACCATGAATAGACGTGACTTTATGAAAACTGGAACCATGGCGTTCTCGCTGACTGCCGCTGGCGGCTGGGCGTTTGATTTTACGCCCGACAATGATTTCGGCAATGTCTACAACCACTGCCTACCCTTTCGCAAGGAGCCCAGGGACGTCAAGGAGGAGGTCGCGGGCTTTCTCTGGGCGGATGCGGCTGACTTCCAGAGCTATGGCGGCTGGGCGCTGGATACCCAGCACGTCGGTTTCATGGGCTCCTCCTACCTGCTGGCGCATGGCACGAGCCAAACTGTCAAGGATGCCACCCTCAAGCTCAAGCATGTCAAGGCAGGCAAGTACCGCCTCTGGGTACGGTGTCGCAACTGGTTTACCGAGCACGCGCCGGGCCAGTTCGGGGTACGGGTAGATGGGAACGATTCAGGTAAGACGTTTGGCGCTCAGGAAGAGGCGGGCTGGACCTGGCAGGATGGTGGTTTGCATGAGTTGAGCGGGGCGGCCACGCTGGCTTTGCAGGACAAGACCGGTCAATTCGGTCGCTGCTCGTCGATTATCCTGACCCGCGATCTCAGCTACAAGCCATCGGTCGACGCAGAAGCCTTCAAGAAGGAGCGCGCGCGGTTGAGTGGGGTCTCCGATGCGATCAAGCCGGCCGGCACGTTTGACGTGGTGGTGGTCGGGGCCGGCGTCTCGGGTTGCTGTGCCGCACTGGCGGCGGCGCGTGAGGGCGCGAAGGTCGTTCTGATATCCGACAGGCCGGTGCTGGGCGGGAACGCCAGTGCGGAGATCGGTGTGCCGGTTCAAGGCGCGGCCAACCATCAGGGGCTGGCTCGGGAAACGGGCATCATTGAAGAGGCAGGTCGCCTGGGCAAGGACAAGGGCTGGGGACGGGTGATGTCGCGACCATTTGCCGCCCTGGTCAAAGAAGAGCAGAACCTGACTCGTCTGGACAATGTCTGGTTGGAAGACGTCAACATGGAAGGCAATCAGATCCGCAGCGCGGTGCTTCGCGACACGCTGACTGGCGAACGGGTGAGTGTGACGGGCAAGATGTTCATCGACTGCAGCGGTGACGCCTGGCTGGGATATCATGCCGGCGCAGACCTCCGACTCGGCCGTGAGGCGCGCAGCGAGCACGATGAAAGCCATGCGCCTGAGAAAACGGACGCTCTGACCATGAGCGGCGCCCTGCGCGGCCCCAGGTCAGACTATAAGGGGTGCATTTTCTACCAGACCGTAAAGGAGACGGCCGCCCAACCCTATCCCCCCCCGCCGTGGATCTACAAACTCCCCGGCGGCGACTGGTTCACCAACGGGAAGGGGCATTACAGCAGAAAGACGCAGCACAACCTGGACGAAGCGATTCGTGGGACGTGGTGGCTGGAGCATCCCGGTGACGTGGACGATCTGAACGATCCGGAGTATGCCCGGGATCAGTTGATCCGGGTGAGCCATACCCTTTGGAATTTCTGGAAGAACAGCTGGGAAGAGAAGGGGAAGATCGCATCCTACCGCCTGGCCTACATCCCCTTTACCATCGGCAAGCGTGAAACCCGCCGGTTGCTCGGGGATTACATCCTCACCCAGAACGACTGCGTCGCGGGTCGCCATTTTCCGGACGCCATCGGTCACTACGGCTGGCCGCTCGATCTGCATGCGCCGATGGGCATTATGGACATGAATGGGAGATACTACTCGGACGACCGAATCCCCAAGGGCCACATCCCGTACCGCTGCCTCTACTCCCGCGACGTTGGCAATCTGCTGATGGCGGGCCGCAACGTGAGCGTGACGCATGTTGCACTTGGAACGGTGCGCGTTGAGGGGCAGTGCGCCCTGATGGGGCAGGCGGCGGGAACGGCTGCAGCCCTGGCCTTGCATCACAAGACCACGCCACGCGGAATCTATGAGACGCATATGAAAGAGCTTCAGCAGCTCCTGCTGAAGAATGACCAGACGATACCAAAGGTTCATAATCAGGATTCCGAAGATATCGCACGAACGGCCGCAGTCACGGCTTCGAGCGAACACGGCAAAGAGTGGGCGGCGACAAACGTCATCAACGGATTGGCTCATCCCACAAACAAAGAGAAGATGAACATGTGGGCGTCCTCGCCCGGCGAATCGTTGCCGCAGTGGATTGAGCTTAAATTGGAAAAACCGTCCAGCGTCGGCGCTGTGCAATGTACCTTCGATACCGATCTGGATCGCTCTCTCGGCCACCAGAAAGAGGCACGTTCTGCTGTCTGCGTCCGGGATTATACGCTGGAGTGTTTTGTTGATGGCACGTGGAAACGGATGACTCGGGTACGTGACAACATTCAACGCTTCCGTCGGCATCAGTTTGCACAGGTCAAGACCGACAGAATTCGCCTTACCGTAGAAGCCACGCATGGCGCCAGGACCGCACGGGTGCTCGAGATCCGGGTCTACGCAGATGCACAACCACTTTTGAGGAGGACATGATCGTGAAGAGAGTGATGAAGATGATGGCTCTGTTCGGTGTCGCCGCACTATGCACGATGCCGACAGTATCCGCAGCTGACATGGCTAAACCCAACATCCTGCTAATCATGGCAGACGACCTGGGGTATCACGACCTGGGTTGCCAGGGCGTGAAGGATTTCAAGACCCCGAATATCGATCGGCTGGCCGCGTCCGGTGTGCGATTCACGGCGGGCTACGTGACCGCGCCTCAGTGCGGGCCGTCTCGTGCAGGAATGTTGACCGGAATGCACCAGAGCCGGTTCGGTTGCACGGATAATTCCCATGACTTCGGCCTGCCACCAAAGACGGTCGTGCAGATCCTGCCGGAGCAGCTGAAGGCGAGTGGCTACACCACCGGCATGATCGGCAAGTGGCATGTCGGTTTTCATGAGGACCGTGAGAAGGGACACTCGACGCGTCCCGGTAACCATGCCTGGGAGCGCGGGTTCGACTACGTGCTCAAGCACCATGGCGGCATGTCGCACTTCTTCCCATACCGAGCCGACGGCCACAAATGGATGACCGATCGCAAACGCGAGCCGCGACTGCAGCAGAAACTGGCGAATGAGAAGGCACCGACTTATTTGGACGGATTGCCGAAGGAGACGTACCTCACAGACATCTTCTCCACACGTGCTGCCGACTTCGTCAAACGGAGCAATGGCGAGAACCCATGGTTCCTCTTCCTCTCCTACAATGCGCCGCACACGCCGATCATGGCGCCCCAAGAGAAGCTGGCCAAGTACGCCCATATCAAGGACCACAAGCGTCGCGTGCTGGCCGCAATGATGGATTCTCTGGATGACGGCGTGGGACATGTGCTCAAGGCACTTAAAGAAACTGGGCAGGAGAAGAACACCATCGTCTGGTTCCTGAGCGATAACGGCGGCCCCACCTCGAAGAACGCTTCCCGTAACGATCCGTTTTCAGGTGTGAAGGGCGACGTTTTCGAAGGCGGCATCAGGGTCCCCTTCATGGTTAGCTGGCCGGGTACCATCCCCGGAGGAAAAGTAGTTAACGATCCGGTGCTCTCGCTGGACATCCTGCCCACCTCTCTGGCCGCAGCGGGAAAAGATACCGTCCCCGAGATTCACGACGGTAAGAACCTACTGCCATGGCTCATGGGCAAGGCAAAATGTCCCAATGACGAACTCTTCTGGAGCTGGCGCGGTCAGTTCAACGCGATCCGCAGGGGCACACTGAAGGAAATCCGGAACGGCAAGCCGATCAAGGCCCTCGACGGCACACCGATCCCTAAACACAATTTCGTCGACCTGGCCACCAACCCGGCTGAACTGGCCGGGGAGAAAGCCCTGAAGAGCCCGGAGAAGAAGGCGATGCTTTCGAAGAAGTTGGATGCCTGGCTCAAGCAAGTGCGAGAGGACGCGCACGCGCTAACACCCAGTCACTGAGAGGAGCAGAAATGAAGAAGGGCCTATCTCCGAAGTGTGTAGTTAGGACTGGTGCGAATAGCCCCGGAGGGGCGGGATATACCAGCCCAGGGCAGCGCCCTGGGGAAGAGCATAAAGAGGATCTAGCCCTGAAAGGGCGGGATATAGACCGACGCACCGACAGCCCTGCTATATCTCGCCCTTTCAGGGCTCATGCGTTCGGATGCATATTACCCAGGGCGTTGCCCTGGGCTAGTATATTTAGCCCTTTCAGGGCATGGCCCCTTTTTAGATTCGCTTTGTGTAGCTGGCTGTTTGTCAGCGCTGGCGTATTCGCGGAGGACACGACGATGATTAACCCCCAAGACACAGGCGACGTATTGATCAACCCCGGCATGGGGTGGACCATGCACTTCTATTCCAACGTGGCGCGCAACTATGGTTCCAAGCTGGAGCCGTCCGACACACTGGAAGACTTTCCCGGTGTTTCGACGGTCTATTTGCGGTTGCCATGGGCTTATCTCGAGCCCGAGGAGGGCAAGTATAACTGGGCTATTCTGGATACACCTGCACAACGTTGGATCGCTAAGGGAAAGAAGATCGCTCTTCGCTTGACGTGTTCCGAGAATTGGATGACCTATGCCACGCCGAAGTGGGTGAGGGATGCGGGCGCCAAGGGAACCCATTATCAATATAGCAAGGGAAGAACCAATGGTGAGGGCCCGTGGGATCCGTTCTTCGATGATCCGATATTCCTCGAGAAACTCGAAACGTTCCTCGCTGCCTATGCCAAGCGCTATGACGGCAATCCCAACGTGGAATTCATCGATGTCGGCACCTATGGGCTGTGGGGCGAAGGGCATACCCATGCCAGCAGCAGGCAGGACAAGATCGAGCTGCAGAAGCTGCATATCGACCTGCATCTGAAGTATTTCAAGAAGACGCTCCTCTGTATCTCGGACGACTTTGCTGGCTACAGCAAGCCGGGCAAGCGCTTCCCGATTACGGACTATGCCTTCTCCAAGGGTGTGACTCTCCGTGATGACAGCATCATCACCCATCCGCGAAAGAACGGCCCGGCATGGTATCACGACGAGATGGCAGAGCTTTTCTGGCCGACGCTGCCGGTGATTCTTGAGCACCAGCATGTCGCCCCCTGCAAGAAGTTGGGCACATGGAGTCCCGAGAAGATCATTGCGTCGGTTGAAGCCTACCACGCCAGCTACATGTCAATCCACGGGTTCCCCAGGCCGTATCTCGAGGAAGACCGGGATATGATCGATGCCATCAACAAGCGGATGGGGTATCGCCTGATGCCGGCCGCGGTGAGCTGGCCTAAGTCCGTCACGATCGCAACGCCCCAGGACGCATTCACCGCCTACAAAGACGTCACCCCACACGGAGATACCACCAAGAACTTCAAGGTCTCTTGGTCATGGACCAACAAGGGCGTCGCCCCTTGTTACCCCGGTGGTTTTCCCGCGCTGACGCTTAAGGACAGTAAGGGCGGAATCGTCTCCGTCCTGGTGGATGAGACGTTGAATCTGCGCGACCTGGAGGTCGGCCCCATTGGGAAGGCGCCAGTCAAGGAGCACGCCAGCGAGTTCATCGTCGGCCTCTATGCGCCGACCACCAAGCCGGGGACCTATGATCTCTATATTTCGGTAGGCAAACGCGATGGTACGCCGACAATCGCCATGCCGCTGAAGGATGGTGACGGCCAACGACGCTATAAGATTGGCACCATAGAGCTTTTGGAAGGAAAATAGGATGAGTCCCAAACCCAATATTCTGATCTTTATGACCGACCAGCAGCGCGCATGTTCGGTGCTGCCTGGTGATCCCTATAAGGCGATCACGCCGGTTCTGGACGAGTTCCGCAAGGATGCCGTTACCTTCAGCCGGGCCTTCTGTCCGTCGCCGCATTGCTGCCCCTCGCGGGCCTCATTCATGACTGGGTTGATGCCGACCCAGCACGGTGTCTGGCATAACGTCAATGTGACCAATGCCATCACCCGTGGCATGAAAGAGCATGTGCGGCCGTGGAGTGTCGATATGAAACAAGCCGGATACCAGATGCGCTTGACCGGCAAGTGGCATGTGAGCAATTACCAGCAACCCGAAGACTACGGCTGGAACGACGGCCCGAAGGAACGAGACATTCCGTCTCTGGACGAACAGGAGGCTATAGCACGAAGGCGGGAAGTGGAGCGCATCCGGGAGCGGGCTGTCGGGAGTTCCGGTCGAGAACGCGGACCGGGCGAGATTTTGCGCAACGGATACACTCCCTACGTTCACTATGGAACCAAAGAGAATCCCACCCTGGCGCAGCACTTTCGGGGAGATGGTGACGAAAATCCCTTCAACGATCGGGGAGTAGTCGAATCCGCGCTGGAAATGTTTGATGATCTGGATCAGAACGATCCCTGGTGCATGTATGTGGGGACCCTTGGCCCTCACGATCCATACATCGCGCCCCAGCGGTTTCTGGACCTTTACGATGGCATGGATTTTGATCTGCCTGATACCTTTGACGACCCCATGGAGGATAAGCCGGCACTCTACCGCCGTACCCGCGACCGGTTTAACCAGCTGACGAGGGAGGAACATAAGGAGGCCATCAAGCATTACCTGGCCTTCTGCTCCTACGAAGATTGGCTCTTCGGACTGCTTGTAGACAAACTGAAAGAGTTGGGTGAGTATGAGAATACCGTAATCCTCTATGTCTCCGATCACGGTGACTACCTGGGTGATCATGGCCTCTGGTGCAAAGGGCTGCCCGCTTTCCTGAGCAACTACCACGTGCCTGCCATTCTCAAAATGCCCGGGGGAGGGCAGGGCACTGACCGCGATGAACTCGTCTCGCTCTGTGACTTCGGGCCGACCTTCCTGGAGATGGCGGGCATCGATAGTCCGGTTGAGTTTGCGGGGCAGAGCTTGGTGCCGCTTCTTACCTCTGACTCGTCGTCCGAGGCCCCCTTTTGGCAAAAGGGGGCTACATGTAGCCCGCGCTCGCCGAGCGCGAGGCCGCTCACTGGCATGGCCCCCTCTGGCCGCAGAGAACCATCCCCCTGGCCTGCCGCGACGAAGCGCAGCGAAGACGGGCGCGACGCGCTCTTTTTCCAGACCAACGGCAACGAGACCTACGGGATCCAACGTTCCATCGTCACCGACAAGTGGCGCTTCGTCTTTAACGCCTTTGACTACGATGAGCTCTACGATCTTGAGAACGACCCGGGCCAGGTGAGGAATCTGGCACCTGATCCCGCTTACGAGGCTGTGAAGCAGGAGATGTACACTCGCATCTGGGAGTTCGGGCTGGCCCATGACGAACATCTGAACAACGATTACATCATGACCGCCATGGCTGACTACGGGCCGGGGATAGCGGTTCAGAAAGGACGAGAGTAGCAGAATGAAACACATAGCATTGGACAAGTTGACCATGCAAGGCGAGTTGGCGATGCGCGCCAACCTGAACTGTGCCCGGCTGGAAGGGCCGAAGTATTGGCCGGAAACGATCTTCGAGATGGACCAGCACGCCTGGCCGGCTGACTGGGAAGGGCGCACGATGCTGGCGCTGACTATGCACGCGCAGGCAACCGGCCGCACGCCGGCGTTTCTCGACCAGATCCTCGAAGGCCTGCCGCAACGTATCAACGAGAAGGGCTACGTGGGCCCGGTCCATCCCGACGGCGTGACCCACGAGCAGGGCATGGCGGGCCATAGCTGGATGCTGCGGGCGCTCGCGGAATACTACAATTGGAAGAAGGACTCCGACCCGGAACAGGCACAGAAGGCGATGAGCGTCCTGAAGAGCATTGTCGCGGGGTTATACGTTCCGCAGGCTGACAACTACGCCTCATACCCGATTAAGGAACCCGATCGCTACGAGGATTCGCGGTGGATTCTCTCGCACAAGCAGTCAAAAACCAAGACCCACGCCGGCACATCCGACTGCGGTTGCGCTTTCATCGCGCTCGACGGGGCCACCGCCGCCTACGAGCTGCTGGGCGACGAAGCCCTCGTGCCGTTGATCGAGAATATGATCGCGTCCTACGCGGTGTTGCCGCGCGAGGAACTTCACGTGCAGACGCATGCCACCCTTTCCGGCGTCCGCGGCATCCTGCGCTACTATCGCCTCAGCGGCAGGCAGGAGTTCCTGGACCTCGCGGTGAAGACATTCGATCTGTACAAAACCAAGGCCTGGACGGATCACTACGCCAACTACAACTGGTTCGGCCTGCCGCGCTGGACCGAGCCTTGCGCGGTGATCGATTCCTTTCTGGTTGCGCAGGAGCTCTGGGAAATCACGGGCAAGGAGAACTATCTGCGTGATGCGCATCACATTTTCTACAACGCCATCGCCCACGCCCAGCGCGCCAACGGCGCCTTCGGCACGGACCAATGCGTTGGTGCCATGATCAAACAACGCAAAGAGGTCTCGGACGGGACCCCGTGGGAGGAGTCCGACCAGCCGGTCCTCTTTGCCCGGCCGCTGACCTACGAAGTCTTCTGGTGCTGTAACATGCGCGGCGGCGACGGCCTCTCGCGCGCGGCCATGTACTCTTTCTACACGGAGGGCAACACGGTAACGATGCCCTATTTTCACACATGCCAGGCGGAGCTTGAGCTGTCGAGCGGCGTGCTGAAGCTGCGCCAACAGGCGAACTACCCCTTCAGCGGGAAGGTGATGTTCCACGTCCTGGCGAACACCGGCGGCAGCGTAACGCTCAGGTTCTTTGCCCCTGATGCGTGGACCTCCGGGTCGGAGTCGCGGGTACTGCTCAACGGCGTCGACCTGCCCACAACATTTGAAGATGGCTTTGTCTGCGTAGCCGCGAATCCTGAAGCGGGCGACGAGCTCGTGTTCGATTCGGAAGTGAAGTTCTACATTTTCGACGACCACGAATGCGTGAGCAGTCCAAAGGACCACTTCTCCTTCCGCCACGGCCCGATGATGCTGGGTGTGAAGTCCGTGCTCGAGCGTGAGGAAGACGAGCCGGTGGCTGTCACCATCCCACGCGATTCCGAGCCGAGGCCTCTCGGCGCCGCCCGCTACGAACTCGACGGTAAACTGCTTCAGCCGATGTGGGGCAGAGCAAACCTGGGCGAGCCGCTGGACGTGTACCAAGTCATCTTTGCCGGGTCAGGAGGAAGTCGATGAGTAAACCGAATATCCTGATCTTGATGACTGTCCATGGCCGATTACGGCCCCGGTATAGCGAGTCGGGTATGAGCGAAAACAAGACGTTGGCAGGCAAAGGCAGTCACAAGAGACTCGACCGCCAACGAGAATGATTTCCCAGTCACTATCGTTGGGCCGTCAATTGGGGGTATTGCTCCCACTGGATAGTGGTTGGGGGCAGTGGATTCGTCGCCCCGAATGGGGCGATTTCATCGTAGCCCAGGCCAACGGCCTGGGTGTAAGGTGCGAGGTGTTGGCGCCCTGAAAGGGCGCATCAATTTCAACGAGTTGAACGGAGGTGACGACGATGCCCCAATCATTCTGTCAGATTCACATTCACGCCGTCTTCTCAACAAAAGGGCGAAGGCGTTGGCTCGACGATCAGATACGGTCACGCGTGCATGCCTATCTGGCAACGATTGCACGGGATTGTGGCTGCCCGTATGTGGTTGTCGGTGGCCCCGACGACCACGTACACATGCTCGCCGACATCGGCAAGCAAGTGTTACCGGTGAATCTGGTTGGCAAAGTCAAACAGGAGTCGTCCAAGTTCATCAAGACTCTGGGGCCTGACTACGGCGGGTTCTACTGGCAGAACGGATATGGCATGTTCTCCGTTGGGCCGACCCGTGTTAAGGTTGTGAAGTCGTACATTGAGCGGCAGGTGGAACATCACTGCACACAGTCGTTTCAGGATGAATTGCGGACCCTCCTTGACCGATATGGGATTTCATACGACGAACGTTACGTGTGGGATTGAGGGTGCGGTGGTACCTGAGGTGCCCTTTCAGGGCACGAATGCATGAACCGAAGAGACCCAGGCCGTTGGCCTGGGCTACGATGATATCGCCCCTTCGGGGCGCCGCATCTGCCGCGCCGCCGGGCGCGCCTTCGGGGCGAAGATTCTTCCCAGCCCCAACTCACCGCCCCAACGGAGCAATCACCCAAGTGGGGTGGGGCATCTTCTGTGTTGCCAGTCGTTTCGAGCCCATGCCACAGGCCTCTTCCGATTGTCGCGTTCCCGCGATTTGAGCAACGGGTGGCCAAACCAAAATTCGAGCGTAGGAAATTTGCCGGTTTTTCCTGCGGGCAAGGTAGCCCGAACAAGGGCAATTCCAACCAGGCCGAACGGTGTAAAAAGTTCACTGGATATATCGAGCCATAAGTGGGCGCAGGAGGGCCACAGCCTCTGTCCATGGAGTTGAATCTGCCAGGCAGTGCCTCAGCCACCGAAAGAACTGGCAGCAGCGCTGGGTCGCTCTACACCACGTAGTGACTAATGGGTTTGGAATGCGTCCGGCTTCTTTGGTCTGGGTCACTTCTTCGTTGATACGAGTGCGCCGCTTTGCGACTGCCATTTGGTCGGTGATGCCCTCATCGTGGTCGAGTTTGATCTCGAGCATCCGCATGAGGTTGTGTGCCAGAGTGATGAACATCGCTTGCTGGCACTTCGCTGGCTCGTTTCCGGCCCAGGCTTTCCGTTCAAAAGATCGGTTCTTGATTTCGTCGAACACTTTTTCCACATCCCAGCGCAGTTTGTAGAGAAAGGCAACAAGTCCAGGTGGGATCGTGAGCTCATTGAGAAGAAAGCGGTATATTTTGCCAGTGACCGGATCCTCATAGGTAACCCGGCGCATCATGTACCCGTTAGACGGGCCGACGAGTTCATCGGCGAGTACACCGATGTTGCGCTTGTCATCTCGGTCCCAGGGCATAGTCCCTACTGTGGTCAATGCGGAG
>JABGQM010000063.1 GCA_018648805.1 Verrucomicrobiota bacterium | reverse complement strand
TCTTCCTATGCGCTCCGACCTCCCTGTCGCCCCGCAGTTTTTCCTTCATCGCTTTTCATAAGACTTTTGACAGAACCTATATGTCTCTAAAGGTGATCGTGTTCACCGTGTTTTCGTTTGTTCGATTCTCAATATGTACCTGTGGTGCAACCAGTTCAAGTATTAAAAAGACTATTTTTTTGGGCGGGTGGGTTCGGCCAGAACTTGTTTTAGGGACTTCTGCTGAGGAATATCTGCTGCGGGTTGGTCGGGGCCATAGGCCATGTGGACGGCTCCGCTGCGCGCCAGATGGCGCAGCCGGTCGTAGAGGTCGGAGGGCTTTACTGGCTTGTGCTTCTCCCAGTCGACGGCTTGCAGTTTAAAGACGGTCTTCTCGAGCCCATCAGTCTGTGCGTCGGCCAGGCTGACGAGGTTCGCCAGCCAGCTTTCGGGACGCCGGACATCCTCCATCTCGACGTAGGCCATGAGCAGCACGTAATCGTAGAGAGCCAGGGCATCCCTATAGTTCTGTGCGAGCCATTGCTCTGATTCCGGGTAGTGGAGTACGGGCGCAAAGAGGCAGCGGGCCAGCTTGCAATTGGGCCGATAGACGCGAACGCCCTGCCCCAGGCGCGTGGTCAGACGGTTGATGGTCTCGGTTTTGATGCGGGTCCAGACCTGTTCATCGTCCCCTTTTGGTGTGGTTGTGCCGGGGCGGGAGGGCCCGATGCGGGTGGTGCGGACTTTCTGGGCGGCCGGGTTATGGTCTTCGCTGTCAGTCAAGTAGGCGTCGTCGGCAAAGACAATGCCGTCACAGCGGACGTGCGCGGCGAGGTCGCGGTAGAGTGTGCTGATCCATGCGGTGGCCTCGGGGTGAAACGGGGAGTAGCGCTTCTGGAGAGAGTAGGTGGGGCGCACACCTTCAGCCAGTGCTTCCATCACGCGCATACTATCGTTGTGTGCCGTGGCGGGGCGATCAAAGCTCAGGACGGGTAGTTTGAGAAATACCTGTATGCGCTCGCCTTGCAGGCGGGCGACGACATGGTCCAGGATGTCTTGCTTTACATGCATCTGCGTGGTGGGGAAGTAGACCGCTTCCGCATTGCCATCTGCATCCGCATCTGCGTAGGCATCCAGGATGATCGTGGTCGCGCCCAGGGCGTGCAGGCGCATGATGAGCTGAGTGATGTTGCGTTCCCGCTCGCGTGCTGTGGTGGCTGTGATGCGGTCCAGCGAGGTGTTGACCGCACGCAGCGGAGTAATAGGGGCTGCCACAGGTTTGGCCAGCGTGATGAATGTTCCTACAGAGGGATCGCCCAGGACGGGGATACGCTCCAGGCGCTCTGTATCGGTGATGAGCGGGCGTGCGTACAGTCCGAGTTGCAGGATGAAACCGAGTCTCTCGGCTTCGGCGGTGGCCGGTGCGCTGCGGGCCCCGTGGCTCCATACCAAGACGCGCGGTCGGGCGCCGACGCGCTTCCTTATCAGGCGCAGGGCATGGCTCAGTGTCGTGTGGATACGATCGCGCTGATTGGCTTCGGTCTCGTAGCTGCGGTCGACCGTATCGTAAATCCGGGTTGTGGCGGCGAAACCTGTGTCGCCTTGTGGATTGGCGCAGACCAGCTCGAATAGACCTTCGGCCTCGATACCCATCGTCACAAGGCGGTGACCGGCCACTCGGCCAATGGTCTCCCATCCCATCAAGGGGGCACCCAAGTCTACGGGTGGGCCATG
Source organism: Verrucomicrobiota bacterium (assembly GCA_018648805.1). GTDB lineage: Bacteria > Verrucomicrobiota > Kiritimatiellia > UBA8416 > JABMPJ01 > JABMPJ01. The sequence continues at coordinate 20,967 of JABGQM010000063.1, read as the reverse complement.
CTCGATCCAAGCCGGACATATCGAGAGAATGACGGGGATTTCGTAGAGCTCGAGAATGGGCAGCACATGCTCTGCGAATCCGGTGTAGCCGTGATCAAAAGTCAGCAATACGGCATTGGCCGGTAGATCGCGTTCGCGGCGGCGGGCGGCGGCCACATCACCGGCACTGACAAAGTGGTAGTCGTGGGTGCGCAGAAACTCGATCTGCTGCAGGAATCGCACGGAGCTGACGGCGGTTGGCGCGGCACGTTTCTGATCGGTTACATTGTAGTAGCAGAAGGAGATGAGCCGGTCGGAGGCAAGGTGTGTCTCCGTATGGGGGGTGGGGGTGTCTTCATTCCAGTCGGTACGGGCTTCATCCATGCGCGTTTTCACGTGGTGCAGCACATGCGGCCACATGGTGGCCTTGTGTGCCTCTGCCACTTCGTGGGCGAGGCTGATACAGCCCATGTCGCACAGCAGCTGCGCCTTCAGGTTGACGGCATCTGCGTTGCGGGGGTCCCCTTCAAGTATCCGGTCAAAGGTGTCCAGGGCTTGAGCCAGTGTGCCCGACTTCCATTGAATGGCTGCGAGTGCGAGCAGCAGCGTAGGACGACGGGGCGCCAGCGACAGGGCGGTCTGGATGGCCGTCAAGGCTTCGCTGTACTGTTCACTGTCAAGTAGGGTAAGCGCTAGCCCCAGCCCCGCCTCAGTATCAGTTGGAGAGGTCTCGAGTATGGCCCGGTAGAGGGCGGCAGCTGCGGGAAGCTTGGCCGCATCGTGGTAGGCGCCGGCCACGGCGCCGAGCGTGGCTGTGTTGAGCTCATACCCCTCCGGAAGGGCTTCATAGGCCTGTACCAGTTCAACCGTCGCGTCGTTCTGGCATAGGGCATCAAGATAGGCCGGCCGCAGGAATGCGGCTTCGGGGGCCAGAGCGACGGCGCGCCGCAGGAGGGGGAGAGCCGCTGCTGAATCGGCCGACTCCGCGGCCTTGTGCAGCACCATGACCAGTAGGTTACGCGCGCGAGCGTCTCGGGGATCCAGCTCGATAATGCGCTCGTAAGTGGCTACGGCGCCGTCGCTATCTCCTGCCTGCCGTTGCATGGCCCCCTTGCTGTGCAGAAGGTCGATGTCATCGGGAGTCTGAACCAGCTTGTACTCGATATCCGTGAGCGTCTCTTCCTTCAATGCCGTGGCTGTGCTGCCGGGCATGCTGAAGATGGCCACTAGAATCAGGATGCACATGGAGCGTATGGGGAAACAGTGCGGTATTAACATCAGCCGATCCTCCTCTTCTTCGCCCTTCATCGATACGGTGAAGACGTGCCGCGAGTCTAGCCTCGCGTATCAGGCCAACGCAAGGGTTTTAGGTACACCGCAAAACAACTTGATTTGTTCTACGCGCGCCGCCACTATCGGATTTCTTATCCGGCATAGGCTGCCGGAGTAGTCAGAGGGCACATGTCAAAGATTTTGGACCAACTCAAGAGTGCGGGCGATAGCAAAGGGCGGTGCTATGTTCGTGTAACGCCCGATATGACGCATGGCCCGGTGGCGATGACCACGGTATGTCAGTGGGCCGCCGAGGGGCGTGTGACGGCGCAGAGCGAGGTGTCGTTCAACCGGAAGCGGTGGGTGCGTGCGGCCACTATTCCCGAGCTTGGATTCGAGTGGGAGGCCCTGTCGGATGGCAACGTACAGGGGGTGCCCTTTCACCTCAAGACGCTGCCGCGCTTGGTGGATCGTGGTGACGTGCCGGCTGACGCGCAGTTGCGTCACCTTCTGACGGGCGAGACTTTGGATGTGCCTCAAGCATTGAATCGGATGGCTGCCTCGCCCCGAAACGGAGGCGCCAAGGGGCTCCCCTCGGGGGCGGGAGCGAAGGGGAAAGGGACGCAGTCTCTGGTAAGCCATGCGGCTTCTCTAGATAAGCAGAGCGTCACGAAGGCACCGCCATTCCGGCGCGAGAAGCGGCGTGACCGCCCGAAGATTGTCAGCCAGGCGATGGCCGAGCGCCTGGGTGATAGTGGGAATCGGCTGAACGAGTCGCAGGGAGCCGTCGTTGCGCTGGAATCTGAACTCGCATCCGTTCGTGAGGACCTTGCGGCTCGTGACGCCGAACGAGACCAGTTTAGGGATGACCTTGCCGCGCGTCGCCGTGACCTGGCCGACCTCGAGTGTGAGTGTGAGTCGGTGCGGGCTGACCTGAAATGCTCACTTGCCTCGGCGGAGATCGGGCGCGAGAAACTTCAGGCGGATAAGACCGAACGCAAGCAGTTGGTGTCTCAAATCGAGACCCTTAAGGGCGCGGTCGACTCGCTGAAGCAGCAGGACGCTATCCTGCGGCGCGAGCGTGATGCAAAACAAGACCGTGTCGCTGAATTGGTGGCGAGCCTGGAAGCCGCCAAATCAGAATTTGAGACGGCCTCACATGCGCACCGAGAGACTCTGTCCGCCTTATCTGAGGAGGCTTCATCACACGAAGAGACCCGGACCGCCCTGGCGACGGCTGAGACCGAGTGTGAAACAGCCGGGGCGGCCGTCGCCGCCGGTCAGGCTAAGATCGATGCGTTGCAGACCGAACGCGAGACGTTGGTCACCCGCATCGCGGGCATGGAAAAAACGCAATCCACGTCCGCGTCCGAGCGTAGCGCTGTTGACGAGGAACTCGAGCGGGTGCGCCAGTCAGAGGCCGAGCAGGCTGAGCTGATCCGCCGTAAGAGCGACGAACTGGATGCCCTGCGGGGTGAGCTTGAGGCACGCGAAACGGCCGTTGCGAATGCCCAGACGTGCCTGCAGGAGCTGGAAGGTGAACGCGACCGATTGGCCGGTGAGAACCAATCGCTGGGCAAACGACTGGGCGGCTCTAAGGAGCAGTTGGAAGAGGCCTTGGAGGCGGCATCGACTCTCGAAGCCGACCTTACCGCCGCCCGTGAGGAGCTGGCCGGGCGCGAGAAGGCGCAGGCATCACTGGAGCGCGACCTGCAGGCACGCGATGACAAGCTGGCCGCGCTGCACACCAAAGCGCGTGAGCATGGCGACAAGGCGGAGGCCCTGTCGACCCACCTCAAGAGCCGCGATGAAACGCTTTCCGAGCTGGAAGCTGCGCTTGAATCGGCGCGGTCGGACCTGGCGCAGACGGGGTCAGATCTGGATGCAGCCCTACAAACTCAAGAGGAGAGTACGAAATCCTTGGCTACGGTGGAGTCGGAGCGCGATGCGCTGAAGAGCCGCCTGGCGGAGGCGGAGGCCGCGCATGCCCGGGTCGAAACCGAGCGTGACGATGTAAAACGCACGCTGTCGGAGGTCGAGACCGCACACGAGGCCGTGCAGGCGGCCCTGTCAGAAGTCGAGTCCGAGAACAAGTCCGTGCAGGCCGCCCTGTCGAAGGAGGAAGCTGCCCACACAGAAACGCGGACTGCGCTCACGCAGGAGGAAGCGGTACTCAAAGAGACGCGGACTGCCTTGTCAGGTGAGGCCTCATCACACGAAGAGACCCGGACCGCCCTGGCGAAGGCCGAGGCTGAGTGCGAAACAGTCGTCGCTGCTGTTGCAGCCGGTCAGGCTGCGATCGATGCGTTGCAGGCCGAACGCGAGACGCTGGCCTCCCGCATCGCCGGCATGGAGGAAGCACAGGCCGCCGCCGCTGTCGAGCGTAGCACCGTGGACGAGGAGCTGGAACGGGTGCGCCAGTCGGAAGCCGAGCAGGCTGAGCTGATCTCCCGCAAGAGCGACGAACTGGATGCTCTGCGCGGTGAACTTGAGACGCGTGAAACGGCCGTTGCGAGTGCGCAGACGCGCCTGCAGGATCTGGAGGGTGAACGCGACCGACTGGCCGGTGAGAACCAATCGCTGGGCAAACGGCTGGACGGCTCCAAGGAGCAGTTGGAAGAGGCCTTGGAGGCGGCATCGACTCTCGATGCCGACCTTACCGCCGCCCGTGAGGAGCTGGCCGGGCGCGCGAAGGCACAGAAATCGCTTGAGCACGACCTGCAGGAACGCGACGACAAGCTGGCCGCGCTGCAGGCGAAAGCGCGTGAGCATGGCGTCAAGGCGGAGAGTCTGTCGAGCCACCTCAAGAGCCGCGATGAAGCGCTTGCTGAGCTGAAAGCTTCGCTTGAATCGGCGCGGTCAGACCTGGTGCAGACGGGATCGGATCTGGATGCCGCCCTGCAGATTCAAGAGGAGAGTGCGAAATCTCTGGCTACGGTGGTGTCCGAGCGCGATGCACACAAGAGCCGCCTGGCTGAAGTCGAGTCCGCGCATGCCCGGGTTGAGTCCGAGCGCGACGATGTGAAACGTACGCTGTCGGAGGTCGAGACCGCACGCGAGGCCGTGCAGACCGCCCTGTCGAAGGAGGAAGCTGCCCACACAGAAACGCGGACTGCGCTTTCACAGGAGGAAGCGGTACTCAAAGAGACGCGGGCTGCCTTGTCAGATGAGGCTTCATCACACGAAGAGACCCGGACCGCCCTGGCGACGGCCGAGACTGAGTGCGAAACAGCCGTCGCTGCTGTTGCAGCCGGTCAGGCTGCGATCGATGCGTTGCAGGCCGAACGCGAGACGCTGGCCACCCGCATCACCAGCATGGAGGAAGCGCAGGCCGCCGCCGCGGCCGAGCGTAGCACCGTGGACGAGGAGCTGGAACGGGTGCGCCAGTCAGAAACCGAGCAGGCTGAGCTGATCTCCCGTAAGAGCGACGAACTGGATGCCCTGCGGGGTGAGCTTGAGACACGCGAAACGGCCGTTGCGAGTGCGCAGACGCGCCTGCAGGATCTGGAGGGTGAACGTGACCGACTGGTCGGTGAGAACCAATCGCTGGGCAAACGGCTGGGCGGCTCCAAGGAGCAGTTGGAAGAGGCCATGGAGGTGGCGTCGACTCTCGAAGCCGACCTTACCGCCGCACGTGAGGAGCTGGCCGGGCGCGAGAAGGCGCAGGCATCACTGGAGCGCGACCTGCAGGCACGCGATGACAAGCTGGCCGCGCTGCACGCCAAAGCGCGCGAGCATGGCGACAAGGCGGAGAGTCTGTCGAGCCACCTCAAGAGCCGCGATGAAGCGCTTGCCGAGCTGGAAGCCGCGCTTGAATCGGCGCGGTCGGACCTGGTGCAGACGGGATCGGATCTCGATGCCGCCCTGCAGGCGCAAGCGGAGAGTGCGAAATCCCTGGCTACGGTGGAGTCCGAGCGCGATGCACTGAAGATCCGTCTGACGGAGGTCGAGTCCGAGCGCGAGGCCGTGCAGGCCGCCCTGTCGCAGGAGGAGGATGCCCACACGGAAACGCGGACCGCGCTCTCGCAGGAAGAAGCGGCACTCAAAGAGACCCGGGCGAGCCTTTCTATGGAGGCTTCATCACACGAAGAGACCCAGGCCGCCCTGGCGAAAGCCGAGACCGAGTGCGACGCCGCCGTCGCTGCTGTTGCTGCCGGTCAGGCTGAGGTCGAGGGGTTGCAGACCGAACGCGAGACGCTCGCCACCCGCATCGCCGGCATGGAGGAAGCGCAGGCCGCCGCCGCTGTCGAGCGCAGCGCTGTTGGCGAGGAGTTGGAACGGGTACGCCAGTCAGAAGCCGAGCAGACTGAGCTGATCCGCCGTAAGAGCGACGAACTGGATGCTCTGCGTGGTGAGCTTGAGACGCGTGAAGCGGCCGTTGCGAGCGCGCAGACGCGCCTGCAGGAGCTGGAAGGTGAGCGCGACCGGTTGGCCGGTGAAAATCGTTCACTGGTCGAGCGGCTCGGCGGCTCTAAGGAGACGTTGGAAGAGGCTCTGGAGGCGACATCGACTCTCGAAGCCGACCTTACCGCCGCACGTGAGGAGCTGGCCGGGCGCGAGAAGGCGCAGGAATCTCTGAAACGCGCCCTGCAGGAACGCGACGACAAGCTGGCCGCGCTGCAGACGAAAGCGCGTGAGCATGGCGACAAGGCGGAGAGCCTGTCGACCCACCTCAAGAGCCGCGACGAAGCGCTCTCTGAGCTGGAAGCTGCGCTTGAGTCGGCGCGGTCGGACCTGGTGCAGACCGGAACAGATCTGGATGCTACCCTGCAGGCGCAAGCGGAGAGCACGAAAGCCCTGGCAGCGGTGGAGTCGGAGCGCGATACGCTGGAGAGCCGTCTGACGGAAGTCGAATCCGAGCGTGCCCGGGTTGAGTCCGAGCGTGACGATGTGAAGCGTACGCTGTCGGAGGTCGAGTCTGAGCGCGAGGCAGTGCAGGCCGCCCTGTCGGAAGTCGAGTCCAGGCACAAGTCCGTACGGGCCGCCCTGTCGAAGGAAGACGCTGCCCACGCAGAAACGCGGACCGCGCTTACGCAGGAGGAAGTCGCCCACGAAGAGAGTCGGAATGCCTTGTCCAAGGAGGCATCGTCACACGAAAAGAGTCGTAGCGCCCTGGCAAAAGCCGAGACCGAGTGCGAAGCCGCCGGGTCGGCCGTTGCAGCCGGGCGGGCCGAGATCGAGGGGTTGCAGGCTGAACGCGAGGCGCTTGCGGGCCGTATCCTCAGCATGGAAGAAGCGCAGGCCGCCGCCGCGTCTGAGCGCACCGCCGTTGACGAGGAACTGGACCGGGTACGCCAGTCAGAAGCCGAACAGGCAGAGCTGATCCGCCGTAAGAGCGACGAACTGGATGCTCTGCGCGGTGAGCTTGAGACGCGCGAAGCGGCTGTCGCGAGCGCGCAAACGCGCCTGCAGGAGCTGGAGGGTGAACGCGACCGACTGGCTGGTGAGAACCAATCGCTGGGCGAGCGGCTGGGCGGCTCTGAGGCGCAGCTGAAGGAGTCGCTGGCTGCGGCCGCAACTCTTGAATCTGATCTTGCCGCCGCACGCGAAGAGCTGGCCGGGCGCGAGAAGGCGCAGGAATCTCTGGAACGCGACCTGCAGGAACGCGATGACAAGCTGGGTGCGCTGCACGCGAAAGCGCGTGAACATGGCGACAAAGCGGAATCCCTGTCGACCCACCTCAAGAGCCGCGACGAAGCACTCTCCGAGCTTGAAGCCGCGCTTGAATCGGCGCGGTCGGACCTCCTGCGGACGGGATCGGATCTGGATACAGCCCTACAGGTTCAAGAGGAGAGTGCGAAAGCCCTGGCAGCGGTGGAGTCGGAGCGCGATGCGCTGAAGAGCCGTGTGCTAGAGGTCGAGACCGAAAGCGAGACGCTATCCAGCCGTATCGTCGGCATGGAAAACGCGCAGGCCGCGGCCGCGTCCGAGCGCAGCGCTGTTGGCGAAGCGCTGGAGCGGGTGCGCCAGTCGGAAGCCGAGCAGGCTGAACTGATCCGCCGTAAGAGCGACGAACTGGATGCCCTGCGTGGTGAACTTGAGACGCGCCAAGCGGCCGTTGCGAGTGCGCAGACGCGCCTGCAGGAGCTGGAAGGTGAACGCGACCGGTTGGCCGGTGAGAACCAGGCGCTGGGTGAGCGGCTGGGCGGCTCTGATGCGCAGCTGCAGGAGTCGAGGGCTGCGGCGGCGGCTTTTGAATCTGACCTTGTCGCCGCACGTGAAGAGCTGGCCGGGCGCGAGAAGGCTCAGGAATCCCTGGAACGTGACCTGCAGGAACGCGACGGCAAACTGGTCGCGCTGCACGCGAAAGCGCGTGAGCATGGCGACAAAGCGGAAACTTTGTCGACTCACCTCAAGAGTCGTGACGAAGCGCTCTCCGATCTGGAAGCGGCGCTTGAAGCGGCGCGGTCGGACCTGGCGCGGGCTGGCTCAGATCTGGATGCGGCCCTGCAGGCGCAAGCGGAGGGCACGAACGTCCTGACGGCCGTGGAGTCGGAGCTCAATGCGCTGAAGAGTCGTCTGGCGGAAGTTGAATCCGCCCATGCCCGGGTCGAGTCCGAGAGTGACGATGTGAAGCGTACGCTGTTGGAGGTCGAGTCTGAGCGCGAGGCTCTGGCCACCCGCATCGCCGGCCTGGAAGAGGAGCAGGCTGCCGCCATGGCAGAGCGTAGCACCGTTGACGAGGAGCTGGAACTGGTACGCCGGTCGGAAGCCGAACAGGCTGAGCTGATCCGCCGGAAGCGTGACGAGCTGGATGCCCTGCGTGACGAGCTTGAAACACGCGAAGCGGCCGTTGCGAGTGCACAGACGCGCCTGCAGGAGCTGGAAGGTGAACGCGATCACCTGGCCGGTGAAAACCAGTCGCTTTCCGAGCGCCTGGGCGGCACGGAGGGTCAACTGAAGGAGGTTTTGGCTGCGGCTGCGGCTCTCGAATCTGATCTTGCCGCCGCACGTGACGCGCTGGCCGGGCGCGCGAAGGCAGAGAAATCGCTACAACGCGACCTGCAGGAGCGCGACGGCAAGCTGGGCGCGCTGCACGCGAAAGCGCGTGAGCATGGCGACAAGGTGGAGGCCCTGTCGACCCACCTCAAGGGCCGCGACGAAGCGCTCTCCAATGTTGAATCTGAGCTTGAAGCCGCCAGAGCCGACTGTGTCAGGTCGCAGGCGGAGTTGCAAACTGTACGTGCCGGACATGCGGCGGCGGTCGTGGAGCTTGATTGCGAGAAACAGGCGCTTGTGGTCCGTGTCGCCGAGCTGGAAAAGAGCGCTGCGGAGCGTGGTGCCGATCAGGCGAAGCAGCAGAGCCTGGAGGCGGACGTCGGGACCTTGACGATCCAGCTGGATACAGGCAGGAGGCGTGCGGCCAAGTTGACGGCTGAGTTGGCCCAGGCCAGGGCCAAGTTAGAATTGATCAAGTTGACGTCGGCGCCGTCACTATCGCAGGAGTGGCACCTACGTTACGATGGAGAAACACTAGTGGGGCCGGTCAGTTTTGATGTCCTGGTTGGGTGGGCGAAAGATTGTCGCGTAGCGCATGATCACGAGATTTCTCCGGATGGTATCTTCTGGGCCAGGGCCGGTGATGTGCCCGCTCTCGAAATGAAATGGATGGTCACGCTGGTGGACGGGGCGGAGTATGGACCGATCAACAAGTTCGCGGTCAATGATCTGATCGCGGACGGTTCTGTATCTGAAGATGCAGAGCTGGTGCACTGTCGCAGCGGCGATAGGCTGTCGGTTGCGTCCGTCGGTGAGAAATAGTCAGAGCCTGTCGGATTGTCGCAAGATAGTCCTTGTGCGTCATGATACAATAGTTAGAATGCGGTAACTGGCGACTGTAGTGTCCTCTGGGCATTAGTAGAAAGTTGCCGCATGTGGGCTGGTGTGTGCAGGCGAAGCGAGGGGGTGTGCGTGTATCAGTTGTCGATTCAAGATCTACTTGCTGAGATGTCTAAACAGCAGGCTTCTGACCTGCTTCTAACTGCGGGTACTCATCCCCAGTACCGTGTCAACGGCGTGCTCACTCCTTATGGTACAGGTGTGCTTAGCGCGGAAGATACACATGCCCTTGCCTACGGCCTCTTGAGCAAACTGGATCGCACCGAGTTGGAGCGAGACCGAAGCATCGATATCGCCTACGGGATGGAAGGTATCTCCCGTTTTCGTATCAACATATTCTTCCAGCGAAACTCGGTGGCGATGGCCATCCGTATGATTCCACACGAGATCCCTGCGTTCGATACATTGGGGCTGCCCCTGATCGTTCGTGATTTCGCATCGCGACCGCATGGTTTGGTCTTGATAACGGGGCCGGCCGGGAGTGGGAAGTCTACCACCATGGCCTCTATGATCGATTACATCAACGACACGCGCCATTCACACGTGGTTTGTATCGAGGACCCGATCGAATATCTGCACAATCATCGCAAGAGTGTTGTCGAGCAGCGCGAGCTTCGCTCCGATGCCCACTCTTTCTCCGGGGCATTGCGTAGTGTCTTCCGGCAGTCTCCCGATGTGATTATGGTCGGTGAGATGCGCGACCTTGAGACGATGCAGCTCGCCCTGACGTTAGCCGAGACAGGGCACTTGATCCTGGCCACACTGCACACGCAGGATACGACGCATGCCATCAACCGTGTGGTGGATGTGTTTCCTCCCGACCAGCAGTCGCAGGTCTACGTTCAGCTTTCGATGGTACTGGTGGGTGTGATCTCGCAGCAGCTCCTGATGACCAAGGATAAGACCCGTCGTGTGCTGGCCTGCGAAGTGATGAGTGTCAACAACGCCATCCGCAACCTGGTGCGTGAAATGCAGGTGCAGCAAATCTATTCGGTTATTGAGACCGGCGCATCAGAAGGTATGATGACGATGAATTCCTCGCTGGCGGAACTGTTCCATGCGGGGTTGATCACGGAAGAGAAGGCAATGCGGCGTTCGCCGCGTCCCAAGGAACTGGTTCGGCTACTCAACGCGAAGCACAGAAAGAAATGAAAGGCGGGTTGGTGATGATCAAATCTAGCAGCTGGATGATGGTGAGTCTGGTCGTGCTTCTGGCGGGGGGCTCTATGATCGCCTCGGCCGTGGCACAGGTCGAGGAACCTGGCGTTGCAGAGACCGAGGAGGTCTACACCGACAAAGTCAGCATCAATGTGGAGGGCGGCAAGCTGGTGCAGGTGCTCAGTGCCTTTTCGCGCCAGACCGGCAAGAGCATCGTCATCGGGCCCGATGTTGAGGCCGTGGTCAACGTGCATCTGACCGATGTCCCGTGGCAGGATGCGCTGGATGTGATCCTCAAGCCCTACGGATTCGGCTACCAGCAGGTAGGCGAGGCCATTGTGGTCAATTCCCTTGACAAGTTTCAGACTGTTGAACAGCAGGAGCCGCTGGTATCACGCGTATTCCATCTTAAGTATCTGGATGCGGCATCAGTCAAAGATATCATTGAGGCGCAGTTGACCAGTCGCGGCAACTGGAGTGCCCTGACCATTCGCGGTCAGCGCGGGTGGGCCTATGAGGATACCACACGCAATAATCGCGGATCGGGTGGCTCGCTCGACCGCCGCCAGCGTGCGGGCGTGGAAGACCCGCGCGAACTGGAAGGTCTGAAGCTTCGCAGCAAAACACTCGTGGTTGTCGATACATCCTCGGTCCTGCAGAAGGTCGAAGCCATGCTCACCGAGGTCGATATCAAGCCCGTACAGATTCTGATTCAAGCCCGTTTCGTGGAAGTCTCCTCAGATTTTCTGCAGGATGTTGGCGTGGAATTCGGAACGGGTCCGAACGCAACCCAAGTGTCTAGCGTACAACCGGTTGCGATGGAAAGTGGCGGCAACCTTGTCGGGGTGGGCATTCGCCAGACCGGCGGCAACGTCAAACCGTCCTCTTTCTCTCCGCAGAGCGAGCTGGGCGGCACGGCCCCTTACCAGGCAGGCCTCTCCCTGCTGTTCCAGCAGTTGACCGACCTTAAGTTTGAAGTGCTCCTCCATATGATGGAAGAGGATGTGCGTGCAAACCTGCTCTCCTCGCCACGGGTCATGACACTCAACGATCAGGAAGCCACCATCATGGTGGGCACCAAGTACCCGATCATCCAGTCCGATACCAGTGGTTCGGGGCAGTCGGCGACGATCTCCACCTCGCTGGACTACTACGAGAACATCGGCATCCAGCTCAACGTGATTCCGCAGATCTGTGACAACAACTCCATCCGTATGGTGGTCAACCCGAAGGTCCGTACGCTGATCTCCACCACATCGGGCAAGACAGGCGAACAGGGCAATATTTCGCTGACGGAGTATCCAATCCTCTCAACACGTGAAGCCGAGACGCACATCCTCGTGCAGAGCGGCGAAACGATTGTTATCGGTGGATTGCTGGAGGATCAGGAAAGCAAAACCATTTTGCGCGTACCTATTCTGGGATCGATTCCCATCATTGGCCGCCTCTTCCGCCGCGAGGCAATTGACAACCGCAAAATGGACCTGTTGATCTTTCTGAGTGCCACCATTATAGATTCAGAGAGCGAGATGGTGGATGAGGGCGTTATGCGTGAAGCCACGACGGCTCATATTGTCGAGATGGAGAAGGCCTCGCGCGAGTTAACCGAAGCCCGTGCCCGTGAGAAGTCCGCGCGTATGGCTGAGGAGGCCCACCAGGAAGAGCTGCGCCGTGCCGCTCAGGAGCAGCAACGCATCGAAGAAGAGGCGCGCCGGGTCGAGGCAGAGAAGAGCTCGGTCGAGGAGGCCGCACGTCGCAACCAGGCCATAGAGGAAGCCAAGGCCGCTCAGCGGGTCCGTGAGGCCGCAGCGCTTGAGGCGGCCCGGGCTGAAGTGGCTGCGAAATTGGCCACTGAAACCGAGACACCGGCGCCGGCCAAACTGCCGTCGGCTGAAAGCGATCCCGAACGCGAATCGGTTATCAAACGTTTTCCGCCTGCAGGACAGTGACCGAAAGTTGGGAGACCGCCGCGTAGGCCATATATGAGCACGCTTAAACTTGGTGACATACTTCGAAACAGCGGCGTCATCACCGATGCCGAGCTGGATAACGGGCTAGAGCAGCAGCGCGGGACCAACAAGTTCCTGGGCGACGTATTACTCGAGCTGGGGTATGTGTCGCCGGGTGATATTGCCCGCGCGCTGGCCGTACAGCTCGATATCCCGTTTATCGAGCTGGGCGAAGACCATCAACTGCGGGCCGAAGAAGTGCACCTAGTGCCCGAATCAGTGGCGCGCCGTTTCTGTCTCGTGCCGCTTAAGAAGGAGTCGGCGTCCGCCGTGACGGTCGTCATGCGTGACCCCCTCGATATCGAGGCGCTCGACACCGTGCGTTCGCAGACAGGTCTGGAAGTGATCAAGGCTGTCAGCACGGAGGACCGCATCCTGGCGGCGATCGACAAGTTCTATCGCGCCGATGCCTATCTCGAGCATGATCTCAAAGACATCGCCGATCTCGAAGCCGAGACCACACTGATCGATGGGGACTTTGACGGCAACCGCGATGCCGACCAGTTACGTATCGAGGCCAATGACGCGCCGATGGTCCGGTTTGTCAACCTGATCCTGATGCAGGCTGTGCGTGACGGGGCAAGCGATATCCATTTTGAGCCTGGTGAGCGCGATGTCACGGTGCGCCTGCGTGTTGATGGTATCCTGCAGGAGGTGACCCCGCCGTCCAAGAATCTCTACCCGGCCGTCGTCACCCGTATCAAGATTCTATCCACCATGGATATTGCCGAGCATCGCCTGCCGCTTGATGGTCGATTCAAGTTTTCGGCATACAAGCGCGTGATCGATGTGCGTGTATCGTCTCTCCCCGAGATTCACGGTGAAAAGCTCGTGCTGCGTATTCTTGATCGCGATTCCCTGCGTGTCGATATGACCGAAATCGGGTTCGACCAGGGCATGCTTGACAATTTCCGGCGTGTGCTCAAGGTGCCCAACGGTATTGTCCTTTTGACCGGTCCGACCGGTAGCGGCAAGACGACCACCCTTTATAGCGCACTCAGCTTCTTGCGGAGTCCAGAGAAGAATATCCAGACGGTCGAAGACCCCGTCGAGTACCAGCTACACCAGATCAACCAGATGCAGGTGCGCGCCCAGATCGACCTGACCTTTGCCAACGCGCTGCGTTCAATCCTGCGCCAGGATCCGGACATTATCATGATTGGGGAAATTCGCGATGCCGAGACCGCACGCATCGCCATGCGCGCATCGCTGACCGGCCATCTCGTGCTTAGTACGCTCCATACCAACGACTCCCCCTCCGCGTTCTGGCGCCTGCGCGATATTGGTATTGAGCCTTACCTGATTGCCGCGACAATGAAACTGGTGCTGTCACAGCGCCTGGTACGCAAACTCTGTACCGAGTGCAAGGCTGAGATTCAGCCCGATGAGGATTTGCTGAGTCTGTTGCGGCCCCACCGTGATGATGTGGACCAGTGGGTCTACTACGAGGGCGTGGGCTGTACCAAGTGCAATCGCCGCGGATTCAAGGGCCGCACGGGTGTGTTCGAATATCTCGAAGTTGGGGACGATGTGCGGCAGATGATTATCGACAGTGTGGGCGAAGTGGAGTTGCGCAAGGGCGCGCAGGAGTTGGGTATGGAGCCTTTGCTGGTAAACGGGCTGCACAAGGTCGAGCGTGGCGAGACCACCGTGACGGAGCTTCTCGGGGTTTGCCCACTCGGCCTGGGAAATGGAGGCTAACGAACTATGCCGACTTTTACGTATACGGCCAAGCAGGATGACGGAGAGATGGTGCGCGCTACGTTGCGTGCCGATTCTCGCCATGCCGCACTGGGTCTGTTGCGAGGCCGTGGTCTGATTCCACTGTCCGTCGAAGAGGCCGGGCGCGGGCGCGCGCGCGCCAAGACTCGCAAGCGCGGTAGCTTCACCCGCTGGGGCGGCTCGATCTCAACCAGCGATCGCGCCCTGTTCTGCCGCCAGTTGGCCATCTCAGTCAATGCTGGTGTTCCGCTACGCGAATCGCTCGAATCCATTACCGAGGATCTCGACAAGCCGGCATTCAAACGCATACTGGAGCGTGTTGTCGATCAGTTGCATACCGGCGTAGCCTTCTCGGATGCCCTGGCACAGCACCCCGCGACCTTTAACACCCTTTTTGTGGCTCTGATTCGTGCGGCCGAGGAGTCGGGCAGTCTTCCTCAGACCCTCGAGCAGCTGGCCGTGGCCGAAGAGCGCTCGCAGCGGCTGCAGACCAAGATTCGTAGCATTACGGCCTATCCGATCTTTATCGCCATCTTTTTTGTGGTGGTCTGCGTCGTGATGACCCTGTTTGTGATACCCCAATTCCAGGAGATCTTCAGCGGCTACAAATCGGAGCTGCCCGCCATAACGCGCATGGTGTTTGGACTCAACCAGTTCATGATCGACCACGCCCTGTTGATCGGTGGTGGAATTGGGATCGTGGTGATCGGTCTCCATCTGTGGGGGCGGACCCTGGCCGGTCAGTATGCGTTTGACGCTCTGAAACTCAAGATTCCCTATTTCGGTCCTTGCTTCATGAAGTTTGCGGTGTCACGTTTCTGCCAGAATTTCTCGGTCATGCTGAAGGGCGGCGTGCCGGTGGCCACGGCCATGGAGATGTCGGCTGCGACCTGCGGCAACCGCATCATGGAGAAGGCGATGCTCGAGGCCCGCGACCGCATCATTGATGGGGCCGGCATCTCCGAGAGTCTGGAGCGCGATGTCAGGCTGCCGCGACTGGTTGTACGCATGGTCAGCGTGGGTGAATCATCCGGCCGGCTGCCCGAAGTATTGGAGCGGATTTCACTGGTTTATGAAGAGCAGGTCGAAGCCACGATCATGGTGGCGACCTCGCTTTTCGAGCCGCTTGTGATCTGCCTGTTTGGTGTCGTCGTGCTAATTTTGGTCATGGCGGTCTATCTGCCGGTGTTCTCGGCAGCGGCCCATGGCGCATAGATGTGGAATGAGTGAGTAACATACGGTTGGCGATGGGGTTGTCGCCAACCGAAACAAACTAAACCCATAAGGAGATACACAATGAAACGCAAACGCGAAGGTTTCACACTGGTGGAACTGATGGTAGTGGCGGTCATCGTCGCTATTCTGGCAGCGGTAGCCATTCCGCTGATGAGTGCCAACAAGACCCGTGCCATGGCCACGGAAGCCGAGGCTGGATGCGGAACCATTCGGACGGCTCTGCGTGCTATGTTTGCGGAGACGAGTAACTATACTGTGGGGCTCAATGGGTCCCTCGGGACGGCTTATGCTGCGACAGCACTGCCCGGCATAGGAGCAGGTGATCTGGATGGCCGTTACTTCGATGATGGGTGCTATAGCGTTGCGGCAGGAGCGACTACGTACACCATAACCTGTTCAGGAGCTGCATCAGGAGCCACTCAGGCCGCCGATGTGAGTGGGGTCACTGTGTCACTTGACGATGACGGGGCGATGCTGAAAACCATCCTATAGTGATATGATAATGCGGGGGGGCTCTTGTGCCCCCCCCACTAGAAATGGTGTGTGTTTTGGAGTGTACATACAGCGTGTGCACCCGGGAAGACGCATAAACTATGGCGTTAACAAAAGAGACAGTCATCGGGCTCGATATCGGGAGTGAGCAGATCTCCATGGCGCAGGTCGAAGTGCGCGGTGTGGGAAACGTGCACCTTAGCAATGGGGGGTGGGCCCCGTTGACGCCCGGCTTGGATGTTGAGGGCACGGCTGCGGTTCTGCGTGACCTGTGGAAGGAATGTCGCCTCTCGTGCTTTACGGTCGCCTCATGTCTGCGTAGCCCCTCCCTGATCGTACGGCATTTTCGCTTCCCATCACTGAATGATGAGGAGCTGACTGCTGCGCTCGGCCTTGAAGCCGAGGAGGTCCTGCAGATCGATGCGGATCAGATTGCTATGGACTGGCATGAGAATCTGGTCGATGCGATGCCGGATGATTCGCGTGGTCGCGAGGGCGTCCTCGTGGCGGTCCCGCAGGGCGAACTCACGCGGCACCAGGATATTCTGGAGTCTGCCGGTCTGCTGCCTGTGATCGTGGATGTTGGCTGCACGGCTCTGGCGAATGTCCACATGGGGCTGCGCGGCGACGAACACAAAGACAACGCCGTCTGCCTTCTCAACCTCACCGGCCGTACCGCCGACGTGGCGATCCTGTTTGATGGCAACGCCATGTATCCGCGTTGTCTCACAAACGTGGGTGATGGTGAGGGGCGCGATCGCTACCTATCCGACAGCCTCACGGATGTGCTCAAATACTACCAGTTCAAGTTGCGGCGTGAGCCGGTGACCGATATCGTCGTTACCGGGCAGGCGCCCGGAATGGAGGCCCTCTGTGAGGACATACAGAGGCGTGTTGGCCTGCCTGTATCCATTTGGGACCCGTGCAAGGACGTTCATATTCGTAACTGGCGTGTCCGGCAGCTGCTGGAGCGTCATCCGGAACAGGGGCTAACGCTGAGCACGGCCATAGGTGTGGCTATGCGGCGCTGACCGGGAGTGGATCCTATGCTGATGTTTGAGATCAATTTGCTCAAGAACCGGGCCATATCCGCCCCCATGCGGAAGGCCATGTTCTGGGGGGTATCCCTCTACCTCGTGCTCTGCATTGCCGCCCTGGCCTGGTTGGCCAACCGGGGGACCCATCGACTGATCCGCGCAGCACGGCTGCAGGATGAGATCAGCAAACAGGAGGCGCAGTTTCAGCGCACCCATCACCGCTCACAGGATATTCTCGAGTTCGCGCGTCGCGCCCGCAGTCGGCTCGAAATGGATGCACAGAGCCTCGAAACGATCGATGAGTTGATCCGCAACCGGGTCAGTCTGGTCAACATTATCTCCGCCTTGACCGCGCCGCTGCCACTGGGGGTGGATCTGTTGGATCTCAAGCTCAACAGCAAAGATGAGCACATCACGTTCAGCGTCGTGATTCCGGAAGGTCGTGCCGAGCAACAGATCAGTGGCGGACGGCTGACGTCCGTTTGGAACGCCGATGAGACCTTGCAATTCCGGCTTGAGCGTATCCGGGCCGTCTCCACCAAGCGCGATCGGTTGCAGGGCGATGCCGTGGTGGTTATGCAGTTTTCAGCGGACCTCAAGTAAAGAAGGATGCACTATGGATCTGGGCGTTTTTAGAAGAAAGAAAGCGACCTTCTGGGCATGGATTGTCCTGCCCGCCTTGTGTGTGATCGTGGGCTACCAGGTCATGCATGTCTACTGCCTCTATGTGGAGGAACGGCTCGAACGCCGGCAGGCCGTGCTGAGCATCCTCGACGATGTTGAGCAATGCATGAACGTATCCAAGGATGTCGTGCTCGGGTTCGCAATGATGGGGGACCGCCGGACACCCGCAGCCGAGGATGTCAGTTCACGGATCAGCGAGTTGGCCCGACGCCATGATTTCATGGTCAACTCCCTACACGTCAACGAGTCCAGAGAGACCGGTGACGAATCATCGCGGGCATTGGAGATCGATCTGAAGGGTGAAGGCGATATTCTGTCGCTGATGCAATTCCTGAATGAGCTGCAGAGCCCGCAACACCTGACCGTCATTGATGGCGCGTCACTGCATTTGAAGCAGCGTGGTGCCGGCACAGCGGCCAGCTACACAACCGAACTGACCGTGCGCTGTGTTCGGGATGCATTGCAGGGAGGGAACGATGTCTAAGGTTTCCCTGAAAGGACAGGCCGTGCCCCTCGTGTTTCTGCTGCTTCTGCTTGCGGCGGCGGTGGTGAGTACGGCCACGCATGAGCGGCTCAAGCGTGGGCGCCACACCTTTTCGATTGAACACTATGAAAGGCTCATGCACAGGATTGACGTGGCCATCAGCTCGATCAGCGATACCATGATCGAAGAAGGCATGGCGGCAGACTTTGAAGAGCTTCTCAGTCGGGCCGGCACGGAACTAGATGAGGAGGCGCTGCTGCCGGAGCCCGTCGACGAGCGTGTGGTTCTTGAGCTGACGGGGGTGGTATGGAATCCGCGCATGCCCCTGGCGTTTATCAATGGCCTGACCGTTGGCAAGGGCGACCGGGTGGGCGATGCAGAGATTATTCATATAGGGAAGGAGACGGTCAGCGTACGGTATCCGGACAAGACCGAGAAGACTCTGACGCTGACACCAGATGATGAATAGCTGCTCATGGCCACAGGCGCAGCGGCGACGCGGCTCCACACTGATAGAGGTCATGCTGGCCAGTGTCATCCTGGCTATTCTGGCCCTTGCCGGTGCCGCCTTTGTCTACCGCAGCCGCGCAGACATCGCACTGCAGAAGAATCGCCGTGTAGCAATCGAACTGGCCAATGCCCGGCTCGAAGAGCTGATGTACGACTGGCCCCTTGCGGATGTGACCAGCATGGTGGGGTCTCCCACAAATCAGTTTCTGACCATCAATGGTCTAGGCAACTACCGGCGCCGCACGCTCGTATATCAGACGGGGGCTGGGCATGATGAGTGCCTGCGTATTATTGTGCGGATGCGCTACAATTCCCGTAGCAATTCGGATGAGGTCCGCTTTGAAACCTTGAGGGGGCGTTGACGATGAGGCTGCATGGCATAGCACCCGCTTCGCGGGGTGGCGTGACGATCATTGAGCTACTGATCGCCATGCTGTCGGCCAGCATTCTGGCCATTACCGCCGGGATCATTCTCGTTTTCTGTTTTCGTACACTGCGTGCCAATGGTGATGCGGTGGGGTTGCAGCGCGATGTTGACATCACAACCCGGACACTCTATCGCGCCATCCGAACCACACGCCGTACGGAGGTTAGCGCACCCGCGGCAGGCGCCTCAGGTGCACAGCTCACCATCAACAACCGCTCTTTCTTTCGGGCGACTGCCGCCCATGTGGCTGATGTCAATGGGGCATACCTCATCTACGACCCCAATTTGACCGTAGCAGGTGATGAACAGGTTATGGTTGATGGATCCGTTCAGTCATTCGTGTTCAGAAATAATACATATTCCATTGGAATCGCGTTCACTCTTCAAGAAGAAAACGATACCATAAGTGTGGATACAGACATACACATGCGCAATGAGATCTAGATCATGAGAACGAAACCGCGACAGGATGATCCGAGGCGAGGCGCCATTCTAGGCGTTGTGCTTGTGGTTGTGGGCTTGGTTAGCTTTATAGGTGTGGGGCTGATGGAACTGGCGGCTAAGGGTGCCGAAGAGGCATCGAAGGCTGCCAGCAACACGCGTGCCTTCTGGCTGGCAGAGGCGGGTGTGCAGCGCATCGTCAAGCGGCTCTATGACGGCACCAGTGGTAATGTGGGCAACCGAACCTTGGGATATGGCAACTATCGGGTGTGGCTCTATGACACGGCTGACCCACCCTATGCGATTACGCGGGGCCGGGCCGGGCCTGCCGAGCGTTACGTGCGGGTAAATCTGGTCTACCTGGCCTCCCCGTATGAGGAGACCGTCTTTGGTGGAAACAACTCCGGTGTGCCGTGGGTCTTGAATCTGAGTGGTACGGGTAACCCGGATAGCAACGATCGCGGAGGGCGCGACATCATTAACGGAAACGTCTTCGTTAATGGCGATCTCTATATGACGGGCGACAGCGAAGTCAACGCCGCCCCCCCGCCCAACACCTACAACCTGGATGGCGATGCCGAGGTGACCGGCGGCATTACGGTTGACGGTTCCGCCACGATTGACGGTTCTCAAATGCCCGGGGCATCCCCGCGAAGCACGCCCGATCTGTTGGCCATGGATTATCCGAACAACAACACCTTCGACATCAGTCAGGTATTCGACGACTTGGGTATCACGTCGGGATACCTGCCCGTCGGTCACCCCCTTCGCGACGTGGTGGTCAAGAATCCGGGCAGCCGTTCCGCAGAATGCGCGTCGACGCCCGGGGACGACTTCTTCTTTGAGCCGCGCAGCGTCTCCAACCTGGGCGCCAACGATAAGCAGGCGCGCACGCCACTCGAGTTGGGCGACGGCAGCGTTTACTACGTTGATGGTGATGTTTGGTTTAATAGTCATATCACCTATGGGTTCGAGGTGGATGGGCAGGCCACGATTGTTGCCTCCTCCGACATCCATGTCAGTGACAACCTGAAGTACAAGGACAGCAGCAGCCTGTTGGGCCTGGTGGCACTGGGTGAGTATGACGTGGGGGGCAACCTCGATGGCGGTGGCGATATCTACTTTGGGGACCCCGAGTACGGAACGCTCTACACGGTGGATGCGTTCATGTTTGCCGGCAACAACTTCCTCTACAACACACGCTCCAACACCGGGGGACAGGAGGAGCCCGAGACGGGCTTCGAGGTGTTTGGGAATTTTGCGGCCATTAACCAAGTGATCATCAATCGTGATTGGTACAGGGAAGACGGGGCGAGCTGGTTTGCCAAGCGTCGCGCGGCCAAGTTCGATCCCAACACCGGGGGCGGTGTATGGCGTGACGCGCTGACAGATGAGGCGCTATCGCCGATGGAGATCAGCGGCCTGCGACACTACCAGATGCAGGTTACCTATGATGAACGAATCTGGAATCCGGATACCCAACCCCCTGGTCTTCCCCGTGGTTCGGGAAGCATCTTTGGCGACATGATCGGCTGGGAAGAGATAAACGCAAGTGACGCGTGATGTTTTTTTGTGTATAGGTGTGATTGAGAATCAACGGAAGATTCTGTCAAAAGGTGCATGAAAACATGAAGTGAGCTGAGCGGTCGGTTGGGCGGCTTCTAAATGGGGCGAATG
>JABGQM010000062.1 GCA_018648805.1 Verrucomicrobiota bacterium | reverse complement strand
CACGCCCGGAGGCAACCTTGAACCGTGAACTTTGAACTCAGAACCCCGGTCCGAAACCCTTTTCAGATGGGCTCTAAATAGGAAAGCACTCACTATATGCGCATAATGCAATGCTGGGATGATGGCGATGTCGACGACATACGCTTGGTGGAGATACTGCGGAAGCATGGAGCCCGGGCGACATTCAATATCAATCCAGGCGGGTTCACCTCGGAGCGTCGCGTGGCGCATCACTTCAGAAACGAATACCAAGTCTACAGGCTTACGTTGGATGAAATGCCAGAGGTCTATGAAGGGTTCTGCATCGGCGGGCACACCATGACCCATCCACTGTTGAATGCCATCGACCCCGACTGGGCATTTACAGAGCTTGTGGAGTGCAAACGCTACATCGAGAAGCACTTCGGGCAAGCGGCTTGCGGGATGGCCTATCCCTGCGGTGCCTACAGTGATGAGGTCAAGGCTTTGGTATCCAAGGCCGGCTATCTCTATTCGCGTACCACGAAGCATGTAGACCTTGCGCTCAACATCGATGACCCAATGGCCCTGCATACCCACGGCCACTTTTTGGCACCTGATTTCTGGAAGACCTTCAACGAGGTCAAAGCCGTGGATGGGGATTTCTATTTCTGGGGACATACGTTTGAGCTTATGGGGGATGATGCTCGCTGGCAGGAACTTGACTCCATGATCGGCCGTCTGACCGACGACCCGGCCACCGAATGGATCGACGTCAGGGATCTATTCGCCACCTGACTCAGCCTTCCGACCCGCAATGAACAGTGAGCGGCACGACGTACCGCCCGATAGTGGAAACGTTCGCTTTTAGGATGATCGGAAGGCACACTCTCGGTGCCGACGTTCGCCCGGATGGCACCAGGATGCTCTCAGGGAACTGAGGCCAGAGTTGCCGCTGGCCAGGAGCGGATCGCAGATGGGGTGACGGTGTACTAGCCGCGTGCTGTCAATCCGGCGATGGCCGCCCCGGCCACGGGGGCATCCTCGACGTGGACAGAGTGGATGTGGCGGCCCCGCGCACCCAGAATCGTGGCGAGATGAGCCTGCACCTTGGCCGGCATCCCGGTCGTCTTGTAATAGGTCGAGCCATCGATGTTGACACAGACCGGCATGGCAGGATCCTCGCCCGCGCCACTCTTAAGCACCGCCGCACTGATGTTGACGGCGGTCAGGAGCGCGGCGCGGGCGACCACCGCCTCGAACATCGTGCGCATCACCTGCCGGTCGGCATCGCGGAAGGCGGCCGTCCCCAGCAGACCCGTGTCGCGTCCTTCGTCGGCCAAAAGGTTGTCAATATGGATCGTGGTCAGCTCATCCATCGCCATGATCGCGGCAGTGCCCTGCTCGGAAAACGCACCCTCGGGCGCCGCGGCTTTGAAAAGCTCCAGCGCGAGCGGTCCCATGTAAACCCCCGAGATGATCTTCTCAAAAACATGTTTGCCCGGATTGATGCTCTCGCGGTCGAGTTTGAGATCAAGCGGACCGCGCGCGAAGCGGGCGAAGCCGCCTGACTCCACGTTGATCACCTGGGCGCCGGCCGGATCCAGCCCCGGCACCTTGCCGATGTTGGCGTTGCGCTCGACGTAGGCCGTGTTGGTACCCGTCCCCAGGATAAACCCGACGTAACTCGAAGCCCCGAAGGCCTGGCCGTGGGCCATGCCGGCCAGCAGGGCCGCGACCGTATCGTTGAGCACGATGACCCGCTTGCCGGCGTGTCCGCGTGCCACCAGGGCACGCAAAAGACCCGCCCCTACACAGTCGCCCACCACCTCGGGCGCCTCGATCTCCTTGGTCCAATGCAACAGGCGACCATCGCCGTCCGGAGTGATCTCGGCGGGAAAAGAGAAGCAGAAGCCAATGGCGTCGGCTTGATCGATGGTATCAGCGATCGCATCCGCCAGGGCGCCGTAGAAGGCCTCGCCGCTCAGCTCGCCCTGCGAACCGAGCATGGGCTGCGTGGTGAAAGCGGAAAGCAGAAGCCCCCCGTCTGCATCGAAAGTGGCCAGCCCGCTACGCAGGTTCGTCCCGCCGGCATCAATCACCGCAACAGGTTGCCCGCGCGGCACCTCACGATCCGTCCCGACATAGGCCGGAATCATCTCGAGGGATCCGGCCCCGGACTGCGCCAGCCCCGCCTCCATCTCCTCGATGAATGCCGCAATCAGATCGTCGGCTGAATAGAGCTCCGCATCGACCTGCTGTGCACGCAACCACCCCTTGACATCGAAATCCATGCCCACACTCCTTGATGATTTCGAGGAGCATAGCACAGGCGATTGATGAAAGGCCACTTCTCTACGCGGCAACGGGGCCGCAGTGGCGAGTGGCAGGTGGCGAGTGGCAATGTGAGCGGACCTTGCCACTTGCCACCCGTCACTTGCCACTCAGGGCTGACCAGCAGCGTCAGAACGAGAATGAGCCTTGTAATCAATCAGCTAGACAAGAACGCGATTCGTCAGCCCTGCACGCAACTGCCTCACGGCATGAGGCGCTCGAGGATGCTGTCGAGCACCTCGCGGCCACGTACGGTGGTGAACCATCGCCGATCCGCGGCGATCAGGACGCCTTCGTTCTGCAGACGCTCCAACTCAGGCTGCCACCTCAGCCAGAGCGCCTCGCCCACCGGTCCCGCCTCGGCGCAGCAGTCCGCTACAGGAACCCCCTCAGCCAAACGAAAGCGGAAGAGGAGGCGCTCCAATAGGTCGGTCTCAGCATCCACCGGCTCATGCTCGCGCGGAGGAGGCGCCCCCGCTTCGAGCGCCGCACAATAGGCCGCCAGGTCAGGCGCATTGGTCCAGCGCTCCCGCCCCACGCGCGAGGCGGCGGCGGGCCCCAGCCCGAGGTAGTCCCCGCCCCGCCAGCAGGCCAGGTTGTGGAGGGATTGCCGGCCCGCACGGGCATAATTCGAAATTTCGTACGATTCCAGGCCGGCGTCCGCCAGCACCGACGCCGCGATGTCAAGAGCCCTCATCACAGCGCTGTCGGCGGGCAGACGCACAGCGCCGCACGCCGCCTGCTGCGCCAGGCGCGTCCCCGGCTCCACCCCGAGGGCGTAGACCGAAACATGATCCGGCATCAAAGCGATGGCCTGTGCGAGCGTGTCACGCCAGTGTGCATCCTCCACGCCCGGCAGTCCGGCGATGAGATCCAGCCCCACGTTGGCGATGCCGGCCTCCCGCACAAGGGCTACACTCGGCGCCACGTCAGCTACGCGGTGACGCCGCTGCAGGGCGCTCAACACCGCATCATCAAGGGCCTGCACCCCGAGACTGATGCGGTTGACCCCGGCCGCGGCCAAGGCTGTCAGCCGCTCTGCCGACAAGGTGCCCGGATTGGCCTCGACGGTCCACTCCCCCACTCCGCCGGCCGTCACCGGTGCGAGAATCCCGAACAGGCGGCTCCACTGCGCTCCGGAGAGGAGCGAGGGCGTACCCCCGCCTATATAGAGGGTCGCACAGCCACCCGCGGCCACATCCGTCCACGGCGCCAGCTCGCGCTCAAGGGCGTCCAGGTAGCGTTCGGCCCGGGCCGATCCGTAGGGTTCGGAGTAGAAGGCACAGTAGCTGCACTTTCCACTACAGAAAGGCACATGCATGTAGAGATGCTGGGGTCGACGGTCCATCAGCACATACTCATCCATGCGGTGGCGAGAAACAAGGCGCTTTCAGCTTGCGTGGCATAGAGGGGCGTGGTTGACTCATGGCTATGCCTAGGATTGAGATTTTCTACGCCCAGCTCTGCGGGGCCTGTCATGACGCCATGGACTACTTCACCGCACGGGGCATCCCGTTCGAGTCCTACGAAGTGAAGTGGCAGGGCGATGACTGGCTCGACGACGACAATGGGCAGCGCTTCAAGGAACATTTCGGAACAGCCGACTTCGTCCCCCAGCTAATGATCGGTGATCGCCACATCAAGGGCTGGCGCGAACTCTCAGCCCTGATCGAAAGCGGCGAGATCGAGTCGCTGCTCGCCTAAACGCCTGATTTTCTGCGACCGCGGAAAATCCTCGTTGCCTATCCATGGCAAGACGCTATGCTAACAGGCATGAAAGTAATGGGTCTCTGCGGTCTTGGGCTACTCCTGTTTGCAGCGCCCCTCCCCCTCACCGCCGCCATGGATGCCCCGCACGCGGTGGCCACCCAGGCGCCGGACACGCGACCGGCCGCACCACAGGACGGCGTGCGACCCGAAGACGTGATGATCGATGACGATGCCATCGGGGATGTGTGGGACACGGCCTCACCGGCGGATGCCATCGGAATCAGCGCCAGAGATGCCAACATGCTGCCCGTCGTGACCTCGGGGCTTTCCTCGGCCGAAATGCTCGCGGAACGCGACTTGTTGCGGCCGGTCCAACCCGACCCCGAGGAGGACAACCGCACACCAACCCGGCGCTGGCGGCCCGCCATACCGATCCAAACGCTTTTCTATCTCGGCCTGGCAGTGGTAGTGGTGGTGGTGTTGTTGCTGAAAGCAAGGGGGTAGCGACGTGGATATTCTTTTCACATGCGGGGCGTGCGGCAAACATTGCTGCGTGGGTGAGCGGGCCGTTGGCAAGCAGTTTCCCTGTCCCGATTGCAGCGAGACCGTGCAGGCACCCGAACCCGCACTGGTCTTCCCCTGTCCCCACTGTCAAACGCGTTTTTCTGCAGAAGGCACCTTGGGCGGCAACAGCTTTCTCTGCCCCGCCTGCGAGGAGAAGATCGCCATTCCGGTCACCTCAATCCTGGTATGCACAGCCTGCGGAATCCATATGGAGCTCGATGAAGCGTTCTACTCCGAGCTGGAGGGACGCCGCCTGGAATGCCCCGAGTGCGGGGAGAGCCTGCCGGTCCTGCCACGACCACGCATCAAGAAAGCAGGCGGGGCCCACCCTCCCGGCTTTGGCCACAAAACCCTCCGCCTCGACACCATCCTGGAGAGCATCCCCCAGGCCGACCAACTGCGCGAGGGCAACTGCCCCTTCTGCGGCCACACGGTCGAACAGTACAACGACAAGAGCTACACCTGCTCGCACTGCTCCCGTCAGATCACCATGACCGCTCCCACGATCAAACGTGGCGAGATCCTGGAGGAGTAGACTGGGGGAGGAGGTCGGAGGCCGGCACGTGATCTAGCCACTGATAGCAGACGACGAGTTCCGACGTCCGTTTTCTTCTATTGACCTACGCCGCTTCGATCTCTATAGTCCGTCGCCTTCAACTTCTGCGGGAGAGGTCTATCTCTACGCGGTTGTGAAATAGAACACAGACGGGCAATTTCAGCGGTTCCATATATAAAGAAAGGGTCATCCAATGATCGTATCCACCAAGGCACTGTTCGCACACGCATATGGCAAGTATGCCGTCGGCGCTTACAACATCAACAACGCAGAGCAGATCATGGGGCTGTTTCGCGGCAACATGGACAGCAAGGCCCCCTTCATTGTCCAGCTCTCCAAGGGCGCACGCGGCTACACGGACAAGATCCTTCTCGAGGCGATGATCCGCGCCGCCGACGAGATCTTCCCGGATGCCATCTTCGCCGTACATCTTGATCACGGTGATGAGCAGACCTGCTATGACTGCATCGAGAGCGGCTTCTACAGCTCCGTCATGATCGACGCCAGCGCCGAGGATTTCGACGAGAACATCGCCATCACCAAGCGCGTCGTGGATGCCGCGCACGCCAAGGGCATCTCGGTGGAAGCCGAGCTGGGCAAGCTCGGTGGTGTAGAAGAGCATGTATCAGTCGACGAGGCCGATGCCAAGCTGACGGACCCGAAGGAAGTAAAGGAATTCGTCGAGCGCAGCGGTTGTGACAGCCTGGCCTGTGCCATTGGCACCAGCCACGGCGCCTACAAGTTCACGGGCGGACAGGGCCTGCACTTCGAAGTGATTGAAGATATCGCCAAGCTGCTGCCTGGGTTCCCGATGGTGATGCACGGTTCAAGTTCTGTCCCGCAGGACGAAGTAGAGCGCATCAACGCCGCTGGAGGCGAGATGAAGGGCGCCAAGGGCGTGGACGAAGGTCAGATCACACGGGCGTCCACCATGGGCGTGACCAAGGTTAACATCGACACCGATGGCCGCCTGGTATGGTGCCGCGTGCACCGCGAGTCGTTCCGTGACGACCCCGAGGTCTTTGACCTGCGCCCGGCCGGCAAGGTCTTTATGGCTGAGTACGCCAAGTATATCGTCCACAAGAATGAGGTACTGGGAAGCGCAGGACAGCTCGAGTCTGTCCGGGCCAGCCTCTAGACGAGAAACCGCGAAGCAAGGGCCTGGCCGATCGGCCAGGCGAGGAGACGAGTTTATGTCCGAGAAGAATATGATTATGGTCGACGGCAACGCCGCGGCCTCCACGGTGGCGCATGCGGTCAGCGAGATCTGCGCGATCTACCCCATTACCCCATCCTCACCCATGGGTGAACTGGCCGACGAGCTCAGCGCGGCCGGCAAGAAGAACATCTGGGGTACGATTCCGGAAGTGGTCGAGATGCAGTCCGAGGGCGGCGCCGCCGGCGCCGTGCACGGGGCCCTGACCTCCGGAGCCCTGACCACCACGTTCACAGCCTCACAAGGCCTGCTCCTCATGATTCCGAACATGTACAAGATCGCCGGTGAGCTCACCAGTACGGTCTTTCATGTTTCGGCCCGCTCGCTCGCGATGCAGGCCCTCTCGATCTTCGGCGACCACTCGGATGTCATGTCCGTGCGCCAGACCGGCTTCGGCATGCTGGCCGCCGCCAGTGTCCAGGAGATCGGCGACCTGGCCCTCGTGGCCCATGCCGCCACGCTGGAATCACGCATCCCGTTCGTCCATTTCTTTGACGGCTTCCGCTCCTCCCACGAGATCCAGAAGATCGACATGGTGACCGAGACCATGATCCGTGAGATGATCAACGAGGAAAAGGCCCTCGCCCACCGCGAGCGTGGCATGACACCTGACCGCCCCGTCATCCGCGGTACAGCCCAGAACCCGGACGTCTACTTCCAGGGCCGTGAGACGGTCAACGCCTTCTACGAAGCCGCCCCCGGAATCGTACAAGCCGCCATGGACAAGCTGGCCACATTGACCGGCCGCGCCTATCACCTGTTCGACTACATGGGTGCCGAGGATGCCGAACACGTCGTCATTATTATGGGATCCGGCGCCGATACGGTGCACGAGACCGTGGAGCACATGACCACCTCAGGCGAAAAGGTCGGCGCCATCAAGGTCCGCCTCTACCGTCCCTTCGATGTCAAGGCCTTCGTCGAAGCCCTCCCGGCGTCGGTTAAGAAGATCTCGGTGCTGGACCGTACCAAGGAGCCGGGCGCCATTGGCGAGCCGCTCTATCAGGACGTCCGCACCGCCCTCGGCGAAGCCCTCGAGAACGGCTGGGGCAACCTCTCCGGTTACCCGAAGGTCGTCGGCGGTCGCTACGGCCTGGGCTCCAAGGAGTTCACGCCGGCCATGGTCAAGGCGGTCTTTGACAACCTGGCCAGCGATGCTCCCAAGAACCACTTCACGATCGGCATCAACGACGATGTGACCGGCAGCAGCCTCGAATGGGATGCGAGCTGGCAGGTCGACGCCGGCAAGCGCTTCGAGTGCATGTTTTACGGACTGGGCTCGGACGGCACGGTGGGCGCCAACAAGAACTCAATCAAGATCATCGGGTCGGATACCGAGAACTACGCCCAGGGCTACTTCGTGTATGACTCGAAGAAGGCCGGTGCCATCACGACCTCGCACCTGCGTTTCGGGCCGGATGTGATCCGCAGCCCCTACCTCTGCACCAAGGCCGACTTCGTGGCCTGTCACAACTTCTCCTTCCTCGAGAAGTACGACATGCTGGCCAACGCCAAGGAAGGCGCCGTCTTCCTGCTGGCGAGTCCCTATGGCGCCGAGAACACCTGGCAGCACCTGCCGGACGAGATGGCCAAGCAGATTATCGATAAGAAAATCAAGTTCTACGTGATCGACGCCATCACCCTGGCCAAGGAACTGGGCCTGGGCGCACGCATTAACACGATCATGCAGACCTGCTTCTTCGCCATCTCCGGCATTCTGCCGACCGACAAGGCGATCGAGTCGCTCAAGAAGGCGATCAAGAAGAGCTACGGGAAAAAGGGCGACGAGATCGTCCAGATGAACTACCGCGCCGTCGACGGTGCCGTGGGTGCGCTGCTGGAAGTCACCGTGCCGGACGCCCCGGCCGGCAACTTGACCATGCCGCCGCCCGTGCCGGCCGATTCGCCCGACTTCATCAAGGACGTGACCGGCGTCATCATGAGCCAGAACGGCGACTCGCTGCCGGTCAGTGCGATGCCAGTCGATGGCACATGGCCGACCGGAACGACCTGCGTCGAGAAGCGCAACATTGCGATCGAGATCCCCGAGTGGGACCCCTCCCTCTGCATCCAGTGCGCCCAGTGTTCGCTGGTCTGCCCGCACGCCGCGATCCGTACCAACGTCTACGATCCGGCCGCCCTCGAAGGCGCCCCGGAGTCGTTCCAGAGCCTGGATGCGCGTGGCAAGGAGTTTGCCGGCATGAAGTTCACCGTGCAGGTCGCTCCCGAGGACTGCACCGGCTGCGGTATGTGCGTCCAGCGCTGCCCGGGCCGCGAACGGGACAAGGAGACCAAGAAGGAAACCGGCAAGCGTGCGATTCTGATGAAGGATCAGGTTCCGCTGCGTGAGAAGGAAGCCGCCAACTTCGACTTCTTCCTTAACCTGCCGTTCCTGGATCCGAACACATTCAACCGCAACACGGTCAAGGGCAGCCAGCTTTGCCAGCCGCTGTTTGAGTTCTCGGGCGCCTGCTCGGGTTGTGGTGAGACGGCCTACGTCAAGCTGCTCTCGCAGCTCTTCGGCGACCGCGCCTACATCGCCAACGCGACCGGCTGCTCGTCGATCTACGGCGGCAACCTGCCGACCACGCCTTACTGTCAGCGTGCCGATGGCCGTGGCCCCACCTGGTCCAACTCCCTCTTTGAGGACAACGCGGAGTTCGGGTTCGGGATGCGCCTCACAGTCGATCGCCTGACCGCCTACTCCGAGGAGCTGGTCAACCGCCTGCTCGCAGCCGACGGTCCTTGCGATGCGCTGCCCAAGGAGGCCCTGCAGGCCGTCCTGGGTAACGACCAGTCCACCCAGGAAGCGATTGAGGCCCAGCGTGGCCGCGTGGCTACGCTCAAAACCGCCCTCGAGAGCTGTGATTGCGATGAGTGCAAACAGCTCCATTCCGTGGCCGACTACCTCGTCAAGAAGTCCGTCTGGATCCTCGGTGGTGACGGCTGGGCCTACGACATCGGATACGGCGGACTGGATCACGTGCTGGCCTCAGGCCGCAACGTCAACGTCCTCGTGGTCGATACCGAGGTCTACTCCAACACCGGCGGACAGGCCTCCAAAGCCACCCCGCTGGGCGCGGTAGCCAAGTTCGCCGCCGCCGGCAAGCCGGTGGGCAAGAAGGACCTGGGCATGATCTCGATGACCTACGGCAACATCTATGTCGCCACCGTCTCGATGGGTGCCAACGCCAACCAGGTGGTCAAAGCCTTTGTTGAGGCCGAGGCCTACGACGGGCCGTCGCTCATCATTGCCTACTCCCACTGCATTGCACACGGGATCAACATGGTCAACGGACTGGAGAATCAGAAGGAAGTCGTGGCCAGTGGCCGCTTCCCGCTCTACCGCTACAACCCGGAACTCACGGCCAAGGGTGAAAACCCGCTCAAACTGGACAGCAAGGCGCCGACCATGGCGTTCAGCGAGCAAGCCCTCAAGGAGAACCGCTTCCGCGTGCTGCAGAAGATGAAACCGGAACAGTCGGCGGCACTCATGGCCGCGGCCGATAAGCAGGCCGTCGCCAAGTATGACCTGCTCAATAAGCTGGCCGGACTCGAGCCCTGCGAGGGCTGAAGCCCCCGACAACCTAAAAGACCGTTAACGAGGCCGTGTTTACATAGGGTAGACACGGCCTCGTCTCTTTGCTAGTGTCGGCCGCCTAACCACCAAATAGGACACCCTGACGATGAGCGAAGAACTTCAGAGTTTGCTTGAACGGATTGAAAAAGACGGTGTTGAGAAGGCCGATGCACAGGCCGTCGACATCATCACGA
Organism: Verrucomicrobiota bacterium; assembly: GCA_018648805.1. Taxonomy (GTDB): domain Bacteria; phylum Verrucomicrobiota; class Kiritimatiellia; order UBA8416; family JABMPJ01; genus JABMPJ01. The sequence goes on along the minus strand of JABGQM010000062.1, from coordinate 12,917 downwards.
ACGCCGAAGCCAAGGCGGCAACCCTCGTCAAAGAGGCCAAGGCCAAGGCCGACGCCCTGATCGCGCAAGCCGAAGTGGACAGCCAGGCGTTTGAGGTCCGCTCCTCCAAGGCCCTCGACCAGGCCGCACGCGACGTGATCCTGACGGTGGAGCGCGACGTCGCCGCCATCTTTGCCCGCATCGCGGCGCAGGAAGTCAGCGCGGCCCTGGATGCCGATACCGTGCGCGGCTGTGTCACGACTCTGATTGAGACGTATGCCAGCGCCGACGCCAAAGGCGTTCGTCTGGAGATCACCCTCAGCGACACGCAACGCGCCGCCGTGTTGGATGTACTGACCTCCCGTTTCCAGGCCGAGCTAGCGGCCGGACTCACCATCACGGGCAGCGATGCCATTGCGGCCGGATTCAAAGTGGCTGTGACCGACAAGGAAGTCGAACATGACTTCACCGGCAACGCGGTCGCCGAGGCCCTCGGTGACCTGCTGCGCACCGATCTGGCCAAGCGTGTAAAGGGCGCTGCCGTCCTATGAGCTATTACTACTTTGCTGCCACACTCCCGATGCTGATGCCGGATCAGCCCCCACCCTTCTCGGTGGCGGACTTCCGCACGCAGTGCGAGTCACACCTGGCTCCGGGCGACCTGGCGGCATTGGATGCGATCCTGGGCGCACAGCCGTCCGCAACGCCCCACCCTTTTTTACGTCGCTGGCACCGGGCCGACGGACAGCTGCGCAACGCGCTGGCCCGCACCCGCGCCGAACGCATGCGCCAGGATGCCGCCGACCACATCCGCGAGATCGAGGGCTATGAGCCGGCCATGGAAGACGCCGTGCGCGAGGCCTATGCCCGCCCCAACCCCCTTCAGCGCGAGAAGGCTATCGATCATATCCGGTGGGACACGCTTGAAGCACTCGCCGGCATGGATCCGTTTGCAAGTAGTGCCCTGCTGGCCTACGGCGTGCAACTGACAATCTTGGAGCGGTGGGCCCGCATGGACAAGGATACCGGTGCGGCAACCGTGGAGACACTGGTGCAGCGCACACCGGCTGATGAGGAAGCGAAACAATGAGCCAGACAAATGGAACCATCGTAGGCGTCAACGGCAACATGATCACCGTTGAGTTCGAAGACGCCGTCAGTATGAACGAGGTCGGCTACGCCCGATTGGGTGAGCTACGCCTGATGAGCGAGATCGTCCGTATCCGCGGCACCCGGGCTGACATGCAGGTCTTTGAGGATACCGCCGGCCTCTCCGTGGGCGACGCGGTCGACTTCACCGGCGACATGCTCTCGGTGGAACTCGGCCCCGGCCTGCTGACCCAGATCTATGACGGCCTGCAGAATCCGCTGCCCCAGCTGGCCGAGGCGTGCGGTTTCTTCCTGCAACGCGGCACCTACCTCCCCGCCCTGCCGCGCGACACCCAATGGGCCTTTACACCCACGGCCGCCGTCGGCGACACGCTGACCGCGGGCGAAAGCCTGGGCACCGTTCCGGAGGGCATCTTTGAGCACCGCATTATGGTGCCCTTTCGCCTGCGCGGCCGCTACACCGTTGCCAGCGTAGCCGAGGCCGCCGACTACACGATTGAAGATACCGTCGCCACGCTGACCGATGAGAGCGGAGCCACGATTGAGGTCAGCATGCTACAGCGCTGGCCGGTCAAAATGCCCATCACGGCCTACGCCGAACGCCTGCGCCCGACCGAACCCCTCGTCACGAAGAGTCGCACGGTGGACACCTTTTTCCCCGTCGCGCGAGGTGGCACCTTCTGCGTCCCGGGTCCCTTCGGGGCCGGCAAGACCGTCTTGCAGCAGCTCATGAGTCGGCATGCCGACGTCGATGTCGTCGTCGTGGCCGCCTGCGGCGAGCGCGCCGGCGAGGTCGTCGAGACGCTGCGTGAATTTCCCGAGCTGGAGGACCCGCGCACGGGCAAATCACTCATGGCGCGCACCATTATCATCTGCAACACCAGCTCCATGCCGGTGGCCGCGCGTGAAGCGTCCGTCTACACCGGCATCACCCTGGCCAGCTACTACCGCCAGATGGGACTGAATGTGCTCATGCTGGCCGACTCCACCTCACGCTGGGCCCAGGCCCTGCGTGAGACCTCCGGGCGCCTTGAGGAGATCCCGGGCGAAGAGGCCTTCCCGGCCTACCTCGAATCGGTGATTGCCTCCTTCTACGAGCGGGGTGGCGTCGTCACGCTCAAGGACGGCAGCACGGGCTCGGTGACGATCGGCGGCACCGTCAGCCCCGCCGGCGGCAACTTCGATGAACCCGTCACACAGGGCACACTCAAGGTGGTGGGTGCCTTTCACGGCCTCTCGCGCGCCCGCTCTGATGCACGCCGCTATCCGGCCATCGATCCACTCGATAGCTGGAGTAAGTACGTCAGCGTCGTCGATAACGATGCCGTTGAGGCCGGGCGCTCGATCCTGCGCCGCGGCAGCGAAGTCGGACAGATGATGAAGGTTGTCGGTGAGGAAGGGACATCCCAAGATGACTTCGTCCTCTACCTCAAGTCAGAGTACATGGACTCCGCCTACCTGCAGCAGGACGCCTTCGATGCCATCGACGGCGCCACATCCGCCGAGCGCCAACAGCACGTCTACGGCGCGATCAGCGGCTTCTTGCAGACCAACCTGCACTTCGCAGACAAGACAAAGGCACGTAGCTTTTTCCATCAGTTGACCCAGACAACGCGCGACTGGAACCGCGCGGATATGGGATCGCAGGAGTTTAAAGACATCCAGGGACGCCTTGAGCACATGGTGTCGGAGGCAGCAGTCAATGCATAAGGTTTACCATCGCGTTCACAATATCGCCGGCAACGTCATTAATATTCGCGCCGAAGGCGTACGCTACCGCGAGCTGGCCGAGGTCACCTCGCGTAACGGCACCTCGCTGGCCCAGGTGATTCGACTGCAGGACGACGAAGTCTCCCTGCAGGTCTTTGCCGGGGCACGCGGCGTGGCCACAGATGCCGAGGTGCGCTTCCTGGGTCACTCCATGCAGGTGCCCTTCTCCGAAGCCTTGCTGGGCCGCATCTTCACAGGAGCCGCCAACCCGCGCGACCGCGGCCCCGAGCTGTCCGAGAACCTGATCGATATCGGCGGTCCCTCGGTCAACCCGGCCAAGCGTATCATTCCACGCAACATGGTGCGTACCGGCATCCCGATGATTGACGTCTTCAATACGCTGGTCGAGTCGCAGAAACTGCCGATCTTTGCCCGCGCCGGTGAACCGTATAACCCACTCCTGGCCCGCATCGCACTGCAGGCCGAGGTGGATGTCATCGTTCTGGGCGGTATGGGGCTTAAGCATGACGATTACCTCTACTTCCGCGATACGCTGGAAGAGAGCGGAGCGTTGTCACGTACCGTTATGTTTGTGCATACCGCGTCCGACCCCATTGTAGAATGTCTGCTTGTGCCGGACATCAGCCTGGCCGTGGCCGAACAGTTTGCCCTCGAGGGCAAGCGCGTGCTGGTGCTGCTGACCGATATGACCAGTTTTGCGGATGCGATGAAGGAGATCGCCATCACGATGGAACAGATCCCCTCCAACCGCGGCTATCCCGGCGATCTCTACAGCCAACTCGCCTCGCGTTACGAAAAGGCAGTCGACTTTGATGGCGCCGGCTCGATCACGATCCTGGCCGCCACCACGATGCCCGGCGACGATGTGACCCATCCCGTGCCGGATAACACCGGCTACATCACCGAGGGCCAGTTCTACCTGCGCAACGGACGCATCGAGCCCTTCGGCTCACTCAGCCGCCTCAAGCAGCAGGTCAACGGTGATACGCGTGACGACCACCGCACCATCATGGATACGCTGATCCAGCTCTATGCCGGCTACCGCGAAACGCTCGAGAAGCAGTCGATGGGCTTCCGTATGAGCGACTGGGATGCCAAGCTGCTCAAATACGGCACGCGCTTTGAGAAAGAGATGATGGATCTCACCGTCAACATTCCGCTCGAAGAAGCCCTCGACCTCGGCTGGGCAATCCTGGCCGACTGCTTCGAGCCGATGGAGACCGGCATCCAGTCCAAGCTGACCGACCGATTCTGGCCCAAATCTGAGATCGGAGATCAGAAGTCGGAGGTCGGCGAAGAGGCCGTCGAATCGACTGAACCTGCACCTGTAGAGGCGTAATCACTTGCCACTAGCCACTAGCCACTCACACCATGGCCAAAATCAAACATACCAAGAACGAGCTGAAGGCGCAGACCGAGTCGCTTAAACGGTTTGAGCGTTTTCTGCCCATGCTTCAGCTCAAGAAACAGCAGCTGCAGGCCGAGATCCAGGGCATCAATACCGCGATCGAGGAGACGTCAGCAGCCGACAAAGCGCAGCGCGCCCACTTGCAGGCCTGGGTTGAACTCTTCTCCGAGCCGGTCGAACTGGGAGCCATTGTCGGCCCCGCCTCCGCCGAGACCGACGAGGATAATATTGCCGGCGTGGCCATTCCCATTCTCAAGAGCGTCTCGATAGCGCGCGCGGAATATGACCTGTTCGAGACACCCGCCTGGCTGGATGATGCCGCCGATATGGTGCAACAGCTCACCGAGCTGCGCATCGCACGCGAGATCCTGGAAGAGCAGCGCCGCTGCATCGTTGAAGAGCTGCGCGTCACCAGCCAGCGTGTCAACCTGTTTGAAAAAGTGAAGATCCCCGAGTGCCGTGAGAACATCCGGGTCATCAAGATCTTCCTGGGCGATGAACAGACCGCCGCCGTGGCACGCGGCAAGATCGCCAAGAAACGATCGGACAACGCATGATCGTTAAGATGAAGAAGCTGACCCTTCTCTGCCTGGAGGATGATCGTGCCGCAGCGCTGGATGCCCTCAGCGATTTGGGACTGCTGCACATCACACCCGTAACGGAACTGAAAGGCGAGGACCTGGAGACCTGCCACAGCGCACTGCGCGAGGCCCGTTCCACCCAACTTTCCCTGCAAGCCTACCGTAAGCAACCGGTTCCGGATGCCGTTACTTTGTCCGAATCGGACCGCGCGCAGCCCCTCGCCAAGGCCGGCGAGCTTCTGCTCCGCAAACGGGCGCTCGCCCTGGAGATCGACGCGCTGCGCAAGGAACAGATGGTGCTCGAGCCCTACGGCGATTTCAACCCGGCCACGATCACCTCGCTGCGTGCGCAGGGCCTAACCGTCAGGCTCTATCATACCTCCGGCAAGAAACCGGTCACCCCACCCGATGGCGCCCTGCTGCACCTGATCACCAGTGATTCGCGCGGGCAATATTTCGCCATCGTCGGCCAGGGCGACTTCGCGTGCGAAGCATCAGAGTTCCCCCTGCCCACCCGCTCGCTGAGCGAAGCGATCGCGGCACGCGATCTCGTGAACAGTGAGATGAACGAGATCGACAGCCTTCTGGCCGCCCTCAGCCGCGAGAGCGCGACCATTCAGACTCTTATAGCCGCCCTGGAGGGCAAGGATGCCTATGTCACCGCACGGGTCGGCATGGGATCCGCCAACCGCATAGCCTACCTGCAGGGCTTCTTCCCCGCCGACCTCCTGCCAGACCTGCAGGAAGCCGCCACACAGCATGGGTGGGGACTGGTGATTGATGATCCGGCAGAGGACGACCAGGTACCAACCTTGATCAGAAATCCAGCATGGGTACGGCCGATCGACTGTATATTCACCATGCTTGATATTCTGCCGGGGTACCGCGAAGTAGATATCCGATCGGTGTTCCTCCTCTTCTTTGCCCTCTTCTTTGCGATTCTGGTCGGTGATGCCGGCTACGGCGCCATCTTCCTGGCTATCGCCATCTTCGCCAGGTTCAAGAATAGGCAGGCGCCACGCGAGCCTTTCCGCCTGGTTATCTTCCTCAGTCTCTGCACGATCGTGTGGGGCGCCATTACAGGCAACTACTTCGGCATCCTCCACCTGCCCGCCCCGTTGCGCGGCTTCGAGATCCCCTGGATGAAAGATGATCATAACCTGATGGCCTTCTCGTTCCTCGTGGGTGCCATCCATCTCACTGTGGCACACGTCTGGTCGGGGCTGAAACAGATCAAGAGCACGCGTGCCCTCGCGCAGCTGGGCTGGATCTGTCTGACCTGGTTCATGTACTTCCTGGCCAGCAATATGATTCTGGGCGCTGAGCTTCCGGCCTGGGGCAAAGTGCTCTGCCCCGTGGGCCTGGGTCTCCTGATCCTGTTCATGACACCCGTCAAACACCTCAAGACAGAGTGGGCCGACCATGTCATGCTGCCCTTTGACGTCATCGGGAATTTTGCCGACCTTGTCTCATACGTGCGTCTCTTCGCCGTAGGCAGCGCTGGCCTGGCGGTCGCCATTGCGTTCAACGAGCTCGCCGTCGGCACGGGCATCGACAGCGTGGGCGGGGCAATCAAAGCCTCGATCATCCTCTTCCTGGGCCACGCCCTGAACATCGTTCTCTGCCTCATGAGCATTCTGGTGCACGGTGTTCGGCTGAACACCTTGGAGTTTTCCGGCCACATCGGCCTGGAATGGGCTGGGTTCAAGTATGCGCCCTTTGCCATCCCCAGAACGGCAAGGCAAGAATAGTCGTGATAAGAAACAAGCAATCAACATAAGGGAGGTACATCATGTTCTTTGAATCAACATCGCCAGAGGTCGTTTCTGCGCTGGGTAAGGCGGGCGCCGCCTTCGCCATCTGTTTTGCCGCGATGGGGTCCGCGGCCGGCACGGGAATGGCCGGCATGGCCGCCGTCGTGGCCTGGAAGAAGTGCTACGCGCAGAAGAAGATGGCGCCGTTCATGCTCGTCGCTTTTGTCGGCGCGCCGCTGACTCAGACCATTTACGGCATGATCGTCATGAATAAGGTCCTGAAAGCCGCCGAGGCCGGAGCCATGTACCACAATCTGCTTTTGGGCGGCCTGGCCGCCGGGGTGGCCATTGGGCTCTCCGCGTTGATGCAGGGCCGCGCCGGCGCCGGTGCCTCTGACGCACTCGCCGAGACGGGCAAGGGATTTGTGAACTACCTGATGGCACTGGGCGTCATCGAGACGGTCGCCCTGTTCGTCATGGTCTTCATCACCAAGGCGGTTTCCTAGCACGTTCCACAGGGGCCCCACGGGGCCCCGGATTGACTCAGCATATGGATCCCGACATCCAGATACAGGTATACGCCTCTCTCGGCAAGTTGGCCGCCGCCTTAGCGCTGTGCATTACGGCCATGGGGTCGACCATGGGCACAGGCGTAGCCGGCATGGCGGCCGCAGGCGCCTGGAAGTCGTGCTACGCACGCAACCGGATAGCGCCCTTCATGCTCGTGGCTTTCGTCGGGTTGCCGCTTACACAGACGATCTACGGCATGATCGTGATGAATGCGACGATTCGCTCTATCGAAGCCAACCCCTCCAGCATCGTCCTCCCCATCGGGGGACTGGTTGCCGGGGTCGCCATGGGGGTCACGTCATGGCTGAAGGGCCGCGCCGGCGCCGCCGCCGCGATGGCACTGGCCGAGACAGGCAAAGGGTTCATCAACTACCTGATGGTGCTCGGGGTGGTCGAAACCGTTTCGCTTTTCGTCATGGTCTTCGTGACCAAAGCGGTCGCGTAACACGTCAGAGCTTGCCCTGCGCCCCACAACCCATTATAGTCTCGGTTCCCTTTGGAAGACCGGGATGAACTGTCCAAACTATGACTGAATACGTGCTGCTAATCATAGGCGCCGTGCTGGTCAACAACTTCGTGTTGACGCGTTTTCTGGGGATATGCCCATTCTTAGGCGTGTCTAAAAAGCTCCCCACCGCACTGGGCATGTGTGGTGCCGTCATCTTCGTGATGACCTCCGCTTCGGCCGTGACCTGGGCCCTGCAGCACCTCGTACTGGAAAAGCTCGGCCTCGGTTATCTCCAGACGATTGCCTTCATCCTCGTTATTGCCTCGTTTGTGCAGCTGGTCGACATCGCGATGAAGAAGTTCGCGCCGCCCCTGCATGCCGCCCTGGGCATCTTTCTGCCACTGATCACGACCAACTGTGCCGTGCTGGGTGTCTCGGTGCTGAACGTGCAGCTGCAGTACGGATTTCTCAAAGCGGTCGTCTTCGGGTTCGCCGCCTCGATCGGTTTCTCGCTGGCCCTGATCATCTACACCGGACTGCGCGAGAAGATCGACCGGGCTAATCCGCCCAAGGCCTTCGAGGGCGTCGCCATCGCACTGGTCACGGCCGGATTGCTGAGCTTGGCATTTATGGGCTTTGCGGGATTGGTTAAGTAGGGACTCACCATGAAGGACATGAAGCTCATGAAGACGAAGAGGAGTGCGATGAAGCGCTGGGTCGCCACAGGCGACCACCCCTTCATTTCCTTCATTTCCTTCATGGTAGAAAAGATCCACCACTGATTATGACGCCCATTCTCACAACAGCACTCACGATCGGCGGCGCCGGATTGGCGTGCGGCGGATTGCTGGCCCTCGCGGCCAAGTTTCTAGCCGTGAAGGAAGATCCACGCATTGAGGAGATCAATGGGATACTTCCCGGAGCCAACTGCGGCGGGTGCGGTTATGCGGGTTGCGCGGCCTATGCTGAGGCCGTGCTACTCAAAGGAGCCCCGATCAACCTCTGTGCGCCGGGCGGCGCTGAAGTACTTGGACATCTGGCTGATATCACGGGGGAGACCGCCAAAGTGGCTGAACATAAGGTGGCCGTTGTCCTCTGTGGCGGTGATGTGAGCCATGCACCACGTAAGTTCGACTACAACGGCGTGGCCGATTGCCGTGCGGCACATGCCACAGGCGGCGGCGACAAGAGCTGTTCTTTTGGCTGCCTGGGCTATGCCAGTTGCTCTCACGCCTGCCCCGTTGGCGCCATTGAGATGGTCAACGGTATCGCCAAGGTACACCGTGACCTCTGCATCAGTTGCGGGTCATGCATACGGACCTGTCCCCGCCACTTGATCAAGATGGTGCCCTACGCCCGCACCATCCACGTCATGTGCAGCTCGAAGGATAAGGGCCCGGCCGTCAAGAAGGCCTGCAAGGTCGGCTGCATCGGCTGTACGATCTGCACCAAGCTGGCCGAGAACGAATCGATCAAGATGGCCGGCTTCCTGGCGGTCGTGGATTACGAGAAGGACCTCGACAGCGACGCCGTTATCGAGAAATGCCCCGGCAAATGCATCGTGAGGATATGATGGGAGCCAGCACAGCCAACTTCAGAGCCCCCGGCGGCATTCACCCGGCCTACCACAAGGATCTGGCCGCGGAGCAGCCGATTGCAGAGATGCCGCTGCCGGCCATGCTGGTGGTCTCCATGTCGCAACACCTCGGCAAGCCGGCCGAACCCACGGTCAAGAAGGGCGACACCGTCCTGCGCGGCCAGGTCATCGGTGAAGCCGCCGGCTTTATCTCGGCGGCCGTGCATGCCCCCACCTCGGGTACCGTCAAGCTGGTGGCCGCCGTGGCCACCGCCGCCGGCCCGCGCGCCACGGCCATCACGATTGTACCGGATGGTGAGGACACCTGGGTCGAAGGCATCACCCCCTGCCCCGGCTGGCAAACGCTCGACAAGAAAGCCATCGCCGAGAAGATCGCCGCGGCCGGCATCACCGGCATGGGCGGGGCCGGCTTCCCGACCCACGTCAAGGTCAGCCCACCCCCCGAAGCCGAGATTGACACGCTGATTCTAAACGGGGCCGAGTGCGAGCCCTACCTGACGGCCGACTACCGCCTGATGATCGAACATGCCGCCCGGATCTGGGAAGGCGCCCTCATCATCGCCAAGGCCCTCGAAGCCACCACCATTCGCGTCGCGATCGAAGACAACAAGCCACAGGCCATCGCCGCCATGCAGGACGCCATTCCGGCCGAAGCCAAGGACGCCCAGGTGGTTGTGCTTAAAACCGAGTACCCGCAGGGCGCCGAGAAACAGCAGATTTTCGCCATCACGGGCCGTGAAGTCCCTTGCGGCGGCCTGCCCCTCAACGTGGGCATTGTGGTCGAGAACGTCGGCACCACGCTGGCCGTGTGGGAGGCCGTCGTCAACGGCCTGCCCCTGACCGAGCGCGTCACCACCGTGACCGGCGGACCCATCGCCACCCCCGGCAATGTCAAAGCGCGCCTGGGCACCTCCTATGCCGACCTGGTGGAATTCTGCGGCGGCACCAGCGGCACCATCAGCAAAATCATTTCAGGCGGCCCCATGATGGGCTTCGCTCAGCCCGACCTGGCCTGCGGCACCACCAAGACCACCTCCGGCCTGCTTCTGCTGGGCCCGGATGCGGTGCAGGCCTATGAGTCGATGCCCTGCATCAGCTGCGGCCGCTGCGTGGGGGTCTGCCCCATGAAGCTGATGCCCAACGAATTGAGCCAGTTCCTGGAAGCCGAGGATTACGAAACGGCCGAAGCCTACAACGTGATGGACTGCATCGAGTGCGGCTGCTGCGCCTTCGAGTGTCCGGCCCACCGCCCGCTCGTGCAGCACATGCGACGCGGCAAAGCCCAAGTTATGCTGATTCGACGGAAACAAGCATCATGAGTGAGTTAGCCATAGTCAGTTCATCCCCGCACGCCCATTCGGGATCGTCGGTACAGCGGATCATGCTTGACGTGATCATCGCGCTGGTGCCGGCCATGGCGGCGGCGACCTATGCCTTCGGGTGGGACGCCATTCGACTGATCTCGGCCTGCGTGCTGGCCTGCGTGGCGTCCGAGGGCGTCTCACGCAAGTGGATGGGACGCGACCTCGGCGTAGAGGATCTCAGCGCCGTCATCACGGGCATCCTGCTGGCCTTCAACCTGCCGCCGAGTCTGCCCACTTGGATGGCCGTGGTAGGCTCGGTCTTCGCAATCGTCATCTGCAAACAGCTTTTCGGTGGCATCGGCTACAACCCGTTCAACCCCGCCCTGGCGGGACGCGTCATGCTCCTGATCTCCTTTCCGGTCTTCATGACGACCTGGTCGACCTGGGGTATCCCCGCCCCGCTCGCGGTGGATGCCATCACCACGGCCACCCCGCTCGGACTCGTTAAAACCGCGATTGCCACCACGGGCGAACTGCCCTTCACCTTTAACGGCGCCACGGCTCTGCAGCTCTTTGTCGGCAACCAGAACGGCTGTATCGGCGAGGTCTCGGCCGCCGCCCTCCTTCTGGGTGGACTCTACATGCTCGTGCGCCGCTGCATCAGCTGGCATATCCCCGTGGCCTACCTCGGCACCGTCACGCTGTTTTCCGCCATTCTCTGGTTGCATCATCCGCAACAGAACCTCAACCCCGGCTTCCACCTCCTGGCCGGCGGCCTCATGCTGGGCGCCATCTTTATGGCGACAGACATGGTAACCTCGCCCGTGACCAAGCGCGGCATGCTCGTCTTTGGCGCCGGATGCGGCCTCCTGACCATGCTCGTCCGCAAATGGGGCGGCTATCCCGAGGGGGTCAGCTTTGCCATTCTCCTGATGAATGCCGTCACCCCGCTGATCAACCGCGCCACACGCCCCCGCGTATTTGGTGCCGTTAAGAAGAAGAAGGCATGATGGAATCGATTAAACTCGTAGCCGTTCTGACGATCATCTGCACCGTGGCCGGCGCCCTGTTGGCCGTCGTTCACGACGTCACCGAAGCCCCCATCGCCGCGGCCTCCGTAAAGGAGAAGGGCGACGCGATCATGGATGTGCTGCCCAAATGTGACAACCAGCCCGTAAAGGATGCGATCACCATCGAAGCCGACGGGACCTCCTGGAGTTTCTACGTAGCCCGCAAGCAGAACCAGTTTGTGGGCGCGGCTTTTGAGACCGTCTCATCGCAGGGCTACGGCGGCGATATTGCGATCATGGTCGGTGTGAACGCCGATGGCACCGTTCAAGCGATTGAAGTGCTGCTTGGCCACAAGGAGACTCCGGGATTGGGCGCCTGGATTACGGGCGACGCCTTCCGCGGGCAGTTCACCGGACGCTCCATTGCGGACACCCACTGGGCCGTGAAGAAAGACGGCGGCGACATTGATCAGATTACCGCGGCCACGATCTCCTCGCGCGCCGTAACAGACGCGGTCCAGACAGGGCTGGCGGTCTACGTGGCACATCGTGACCGCATTGCCGCAGTACGGGAATAGGCTATGACGTTTTACAAAGAACTTATCAAGGGGTTGTGGAAAGAGAATCCGATCTTTCGCCTCGTGCTGGGGATGTGTCCGGCCCTCGCGGTCACGACATCCGTCGAGAATAGTCTCGGCATGGGCATGGCCGCCACCTTCGTGCTGATCTGCTCCAATATCGTGATCTCGCTCTTTCGCAACCTGATTCCCGCCAAGGTGCGTATCCCCTGCTTCATTGTGGTCATTGCGACATTCGTTACCATTGTCGATCTCCTCATGAACGGGTTTGCCCACGAGCTGCACAATAGCCTGGGAATCTTCATTCCGCTGATCGTGGTGAACTGCATTATTCTCGGGCGCGCCGAGGCCTTTGCCTCACGTCATCCGGTCTTTCTCTCGATTGCCGACGGCATCGGCATGGGCGTGGGCTTCACGCTGGGGCTGGTGGTGCTGGGTGCCACGCGCGAAATCCTGGGCGCGGGATCGATCACGGTGTGGGGCGATCTGAAATGGACCGTGGCCGGCTATGAACCGATGATTCTGATGATCCTGGCCCCGGGCGGCTTCATTGCGCTGGGCTGCCTGCTGGGCGGCATGAACCACCTGCAGGCCATTGCCGCCAAGCGCAAGGGCACCATCTTTACCCCGCCGGCGCATCTCGACTGCCGCAGCTGCACCCTATGTAACCTCGGCAAGTAGATCTTCCGTTCCCGCGGGCAAGCCCGCAGGGGACGCATCTCTTCTGGCCATTGCTACCGTTTCCGCTTCCGCTTGCGATACCCCCCTGCGGGCTTGCCCTGTCTTTTATACACAAAAGATAGCTGGACTTTCAGTCTCCGGGCGCGTATGTTTTGGGCATGGATAC
>JABGQM010000061.1 GCA_018648805.1 Verrucomicrobiota bacterium | reverse complement strand
CCGGGACTCGGCTTCTGCTGCTTTTGACAGAATCATTTTGCCTTCCCCCAGCAGAACCCGAGTCCCATCCGTGTCATCCGTGGTCAATTCCCCCAGCAGACGACGAGTCTCCTTTGCGATCTTTGCGCCTTTGCGCGAGAATCTCCCCCACAGAACCCGAGCAGCAGAACCCGAGTCCCATCCGTGCCCATCCGTGTCATCCGTGGTCAATTCCCCTTCAGCCGACGAGTCCCCTTTGCGCCCACGCCTTCTGCGTGGCAAGCTTGGCGCGAGAATCTCCCCCACAGAACCCGAGCAGCAGAACCCGAGTCCTTCTTTGGTTGCGGCTATGCCGCGCTGTGACCTCCGTGGGTTTTCCTTCTTCCTCGTGGAACGCTACTCGGCAGGAATGTCGGAATATGAGCGCTTATATACGGTCTCGGTACCTTGCATGATGCCGGTGTGAGACTATACTCTCCCCCAAATAGTTGCAGGAACCTGCGACAATTCAAACACAACGTTCAGCCGGAGGAAATCTAATGGCATTGAAGATTGCGGTGATAGGTGCAGGTAGTATCGGTTTTACCCGGGGGCTGATGAGGGACATGTTGGCGGTACCGGAATTGCAGAACGCAACGTTCGCCTTCATGGATATTGACCGGGGCAACCTGGGGCGCGTGCAGAAACTCGTTCAACGCGACATTGATCACAACAAGATCGGGGCGACGCTCACCGCTACCATGAACCGGCGCGAGGCGCTTGAGGGTGCAGACTACGTCTACAACGTGACACGTATTGGCCGGTTGGAAGGATTTACAACCGACATCGAGATTCCGCTGAAATACGGTGTCGACCAGTGTGTGGGCGATACGCTCTGCATCGGCGGCATTATGTATGGCCAGCGCAACGTGGCGGCCATTCTGGATTTCTGCAAAGACATTCGTGAAGTGGCCAAGCCGGGCGCGCTGTTCCTGAACTACGCGAACCCAATGGCGATAAACACATGGGCGGCCAATACCTACGGTGGCGTCGACACGATCGGCCTCTGTCATGGTGTGGAGGGCGGCCAATGGCAGATCGCCAAGGTCATCGAATCCATGATCAACAAGGGCAAGAAGGAAGGTGATAAGGGGTTCAAAGCCGTCACGAGGAAGGATGTCGACATCATTTGCGCGGGCATCAATCACCAGACCTGGTACATCCAGGCCCTCTACAAGGGGCGTGACTGGACCGACCGGCTGTTGAAAGGCTTCTCCGAGCACCCGGTCTACAGCAAGACGGAGAAGGTGCGCATCGACCTGATCAAGCGCTTTGGCTATTACACCACCGAATCTAACGGTCATGTCTCCGAGTATGTGCCCTGGTATCGGAAGCGCACCAAGGATATCCACAAATGGATCAGCAAGGATGATTGGATTAACGGTGAAACCGGCGGCTACCTGCGCGTCTGCACGGAGGGCCAAAACTGGTTCAAAACCGATTTCCCCACCTGGATGAAGGCTGATCCGATGGAGTTCACCATGGAGAAGCGCGGGAGCGAGCATGGCAGCTACATTATTGAGTCGCTCGAGACCGGTCGCCCCTATCGCGGGCACTTCAATGTCCCGAACAACGGGTGCATCCCGAATCTGGACGACGACGCCATTGTTGAAGTGCCTTGCTACGTGGATGCCAACGGTGTTTCCGTGCCGCAGGTCGGCGACCTGCCGCTGGGCTGCGCGGCGGTCTGCGCGGCGTCAATCAACGTGCAACGGCTGGCGGTTGAAGCGGCGGTGCATGGCGATGTGACCTTGCTTAAGCAGGCCGCCATGATGGATCCGCTGACCGGCGCGGTGTGCGACCCCAACGAGATCAGCCAGATGGTGGACGAGATGCTGGTCGCGCAGGCCAAGTGGCTGCCGCAGTACCGCAAGGAGATCCCGAAGGCCAGGGCGCGCCTGAAGAGCGAGAAACCGCTTGGCACCCGCAAGACAAAGGGCGCGGCGCGCAAGAAGACCAAGAGCATCGCGGACATGCGCAAGAACGCGACGGCCGCACGACGCAATGCGCAGGAAGCGGACAAGGCTGCCGCAAAACGGAAGCAGCAGGCGCGCAAGGGCAAAGTGTAAGCGGATGGACAACGTGGAAGATTCAAGCATCGCATATCGGGACGTGCTGCAGCTCTTTAAGGAGTGGCGGGCGTTTGAAGAGCCGGGCAAGACGCATCATGCGCCGGACTACAGCCCCGCCGCTCGCGAGGCACAGTTTGCCCAGCTCGCCCCGTATCGCCAACGGGCCGCCGCGATTGACGTTGCTGAATTGACCCGCGCGCAGCGGGTGGACCTCGAGATGATCCGCTGCGAGATGAACGGGTTCGAGTACACCCATCGCTTCTTCCGCCCCTGGGAGCGGGACCCGTGCTACTACAACCTCGTTCGCGGCGGCGGCAATGACATTCCCGGCTGGCATGTCCCTCACATGCACAATGTACTCATTCCGGAGTGGTTGAAATACCCGCTCGATGACGAAGCCTACCAGAAGCTCGAGCAGCAACTCTCCGGCATCCCGCATCTGCTGGCACAGGCAAAAACCAATCTCGTGGGGGACCATAAGTATTTCTATACCTGCGCGATCCAGGGCAAGCCGCGCGAGATCGGAGTTTTGCAAAACCTGGCCGAGAGGCTAGGGGAGCATCATCCGGAGCTGGTAGAGAAAGTCGAAGCCGCCATCGCCGCGGGTGAGGACTTCCTGGTCTGGCTGGAGAAGCGGCATGCGGAGATGGACGATTGCGGCGTGGGCATCGGGATTGAAGCCTATAACTGGTCCATGAAACACGTGCATCGGGTCCCGTATGACTGGCACCAGCAGGAGGACATCCTGCAGCGGGAGCTGGACCGGGCCTGGGCCTCGATGGCGCTCGAAGAACATCGCAACCGGGACCTGGAGCCGTTGTCTCTTCCGAAATCGCGACCGGAACAGAATCAGTCCGGGGATGAGGCCGGTAAACACTATGTCAAACACCTGCGCGACATGGGGCTGACCGAGCTGGCGGATTGGGCTGACCGGCGGCACAAGCCCTCCACCGATGATCGCCCCTTGACGCCCCTGGCAGACTACTCGTTCTTCCATCACGTGCTCATTCGCAACCAGCTTCCCCTGCGTCCGCACCAGGTCCACTTCTTCGATCTTTATCAGCAGAGCATCGACGAACACCCCATTCGCAGGCATACGCCGCTCTATCAGACGTGGCTTTTCCGTTGTGAGGGATTCGCCACGGCCTTCGAGGAGGTGTTGATGCAGTCCGGGCTGGAGGACAGCGTGCCACGCGCGCGGGAACTGGTCCACATCTGCGCGGCATTCCGGGCCGCCCGGGCGCTGGGCGCCCTGCGTGTGCACGGCAAGGGGTGGACGCTGCAGCAGGCCGTTGACTTCGCCGTGAAATACACGCCAAGAGGATGGCTCAAGCCTGACGGTGAGCTGCTCACGGCGGACATGAATACGTATCTGCGCCAGCCTGAGTACGGTCCGAGCTATACGGTGGGCAAGGTGCAGGTCGAGCGCCTGATTGCCGATCGCGTCGAGCAGCTTCGCGACACGTTCTCATTCAGCGCGTTCTTCAAAGACTACTTTGCCTGTGGCATGATCCCCGCTTCACTCATCCGCTGGGAACTGACAGGCAAAGACGATGAACTCAAGAAGATGGGCGTGATGGTGGCAGGTAACAGCCCTTTGCCTAGTTAGACTTCGTAACGTTGACCCCAGCCGGCTTGCCCGGCTGGTGAAAGAGCTTAACTGCCAGAATGTCGAAACATATAACCCTCTTTTTTCCGTTCTGCCGCCCGCTAGCGGGCGGCAGAACGGAAAAAAGAGGTGGCGTACCTGTGTTGGGTTGGCTGTTAAGCTCTTTCACCCACGACACAAGGTCGTGGGGGTCACAGAAACGGGTATGTTTACGAAGTCAAACTGGTTACTATCAATGATGAACAACCCGATACTATCGAAGTGGCTGACCCTTCTGGCTGCGCTGTTAACCGCCTACGCGATGCCGGCAGTGGCACGTGAGAGTGACGATGCCCGGGCCGCCCGAGACGTTCTCTCCCTCTCAGGCGTCAACGCAGGCCTGTGCGCCCATATCGGCTGCGGCCGCAAGGGGTCAGCGGGACTCACGGCCGAACTGGCCGCGCACAGCAAGATGCTGGTGCACGCTGTCTGCTGGGACACGGAGGCTTTCAGACGCACCCGCGAAGCCGTCGCCGCAAGGACGGTCATCGGCCAGGCTTCTGCGGAGATGCTCGACGACGGAGCTCTGCCCTACGTGCGGCACCTGTGCAACCTGGTTGTGGTCGAGGACATGAAGGCCGCCGCAGCCCACGGGATATCGCGTGATGAACTGATGCGGATCCTCGCGCCAGGCGGCGTGCTGTGCATTCTTGAGGAGGGGCAATGGACCCAAACGATCCAATCACGGCCCGCGGGCATGGACGATTGGACGCATCCGCATCATGGCGCCGATGGAAACGTGGTCTCCGAAGATAAGCTCGTGCATTTCCCTATGGGTCAACGCTGGATCGGCGGCACCGCCCGAAGCCTCAACAAGTGGACAGGGGTCCGTGGCTGGGTCCTCGCCGGCGGTCGCTGCTATATCGTCAGCTCCAGTGAGATCGAGGACCTCGGCCTGGAGGAGAAACCCCACTACCTGGTCTGCCGCGACGCATTCAACGGTCTGCCACTCTGGAAGCTCCCGCTGGAAACCCCTGAATCGGGCGGGCGCCTGTATTGGCGCAACACCGCCCGTCTGGCCGCAGACGATCAGCGCGTCTATGTGGCCGCCAAGGGCAAGGTGATCATCGTCGATGGCGCCACCGGCAAGATCGAGCACACCATAAAGACGAAGGTCCAAACCGAACGGCTGATACTTCTGGGCAAGACGCTGATACTGTCCTGCTGGACAGAGCGGCAGGAGGCGTTGAGCGTGTTTGAACGCCGCGGACTCTGGGCACCGGACGTGAACACGGCCAACGGGGGCAGCGTCGCGGCCTATGCCTGTGATACCGGTAAAGAGCTGTGGCGGCGAGACCATGCCGCCTACTCCCTGCTCGGAGCCAACGGCGCCGCTTATCTGCTCACCCGTAACGCCAACCCGGCGACCACAAACCATGTTATTGCCGTTGACGCCAGATCCGGTGAAGAACTCTGGCGCATTCCACATACGGCGTTGGGCGAAAAGGCGGACCTGCAATTCGATGTGGCCGGCCCGGGCTTTCTGGCGGTATCGAAGCGCAGTAACGAGTCGCTACATATTCTGGAGGCAAAGACGGGTAAGCTGCTGTGGTCTAAGCAGTATAGCTCAATCCGGCCGGCGGGCTGGAACGATCAGACGCCGTACCGATTCATGTCACTCGTGGACGGCCAGCTCTGGTACTCCGGCGAAAAACTCGATCCGCTGACAGGCGAGGTCGTCGGCCAACTGCCCAAAGGCATACCGAGGAAGGGCATAACAATATGCGTGCAGCCAATCGTGTTTGGCAACACATGGGCGCACAGTCGACGCGTCCAGTACATTGAATTGCGCGACGCTCCAGACAGCTCAATACCCATCCGAACGAACCTGTTTCACGCCGCTCGTGGCGGCTGCATCCAGGGCATGACACCCGCCAACGGCATGCTCTACACCTCCCAGAACAACTGCCAGTGCGAGCCCGGCCAGGTCCTCGGGTTCCTCGCCTTCGGTCCCAACGGCGATCATCCCACCGCAGACGTTTTTGCAAAACCAAGGCCCGTCGAGCGTGGCCCGGCATTCGCGCAGGCTCGTCCTGCGGCTTGCGACACCAACGCGTGGCCCATGCAACGCGCCAACGCAAGCAGAAGCAGCATGACCGGCGGTGCCGCGCCCGCCGCCTTGGATATCCTCTGGCAGGTATCCGCGGCCACGCCTGACACGGGCCCGCTGGCACCGGCATGGAATGCACGACTCGCCCCGCTGCTCACCCCGCCCGTCGCCGCCGACGGACGCGTGTTTGTTGCCGCCACCGAGACCGGCGAGGTCAAGGCCTTCGACATCGCTACGGGCAAACCGGCCTGGACGGTGACGCTCGGATCGCGCATCGACTCGGCGCCGACCCTCCTCGGCAATCTCTGCGTCGTCGGCTCGCACGACGGCTGGGTCTACGCTTTTACGACGAACAAGGGCACACTGGTATGGCGCACACGCGTGGCGCCCAGAGAGCAGCGCATCGTGGCCAACGGCCGCGTCGAGTCCACCTGGCCGGCCATTGGCAGCGTGCTGGCCCATGACGGCACACTCACGGCCCATGCCGGGCGGAGCAGTGAAGCCGATGGCGGAATCGCTGTCGTTCAGCTTGACCCCGCAACAGGTCGCACGATCTGGGCGGGAAGGATCGGCCCGGGTCCGCAGCGACATGCCGACCTCCTCCGCGTTGCCGAAAGCAACGTCGTCTGCAACGGCGTGACCCTTGTGCTCGGCGCCGGGATCAGCACCGAACCGCAGCCGAAGGCAAAGACCCGCGGGACCACCATGCTGCGCAGCTACCTGGGTCAAACCGGAATGCGCGGGTTCAAGGCGTCGCCCGGCGCGCGTGCCACAGCCGGCACACACGAGATTATTGCCGATGTGCTGCCGGATGGCGGCAGCGTTAAGCTTGTCCCGCAAGGGAGCACCCACGTGATCGCACAGGTCAAGCTGGACGCGTCTCCGATCCACGACGGACTCGCCATCGCCGACCAGAAGGTCATTGTCGCGCTTACGGATGGTAGGCTACTGTGTCTGGGAAGAAAGTGATCAGGGATCAGGGGGCAGGAGTCAGGGTCCCGTCCTGAAATAGGTTGTCACTTGGTAGGAGGGAGACCATTCTAGGATCGGTTCAGTTGACGACAAAGTTTACGAAACAGTTAAGCGGGATAGTTCACGCCGAAGTTCACGGAATAGTGGAGGCCCCGCCCTGCAGCGTGAACTTTGCCGTGAACTGAAACGAAACTAACTACTCCGTGGCCTTTGTCGTAAACTGCTTCGAATGTGCTGTGCGGCAGCGATTTGGAGCTTTTGACGATCCATGCGAGTGATAACTTAAGATCAGGACGCCACCGGGTCAGGGGGCAGAGCTAGAAAGGCGAATACACCATGAAAGCTATCACGACACTTTTCTTGATCTTGCTGACGGCGTGTGTCGGTTCATCGCTTTATGCTCATCCGAGCGCTGTACCGCTGGTCGACTTGAAGGTGAGTCTTACGGATGACGCGCTGACCTACGAAGCCAGAATACCGACGTTCGCGATAGAGCCGTTGACGGGATACGATCTGGCCGTAGGGGAGTCGCTGAACTCACTGCCGACGAGCAGTGATGAGATCGAGGCGTTCTTTGCCGAAGCGTGCCCGGTAAAGATTGATGGGATCGCCGTGCGTCCGGTGCTGGCGGAGCTTACGATTCTTGCCCCGGAGCTGCCGTCCTCTGAGTATGGTCAGCCTCCCGTGGAAGCGTATGCCGATGCCCAGAACTCGGGGCCGTCCCCGGGGCCGCCCGCCCGATGGGTGGAGGCAAAGATGAAACTTGTCTACAGCACCAAGGGCACGGCTCGCCAGGTTTCCATGGCGTGGAACGTGTTCACGGCCGATGGTGCGGATGCTCTGGGGCTGCTGAATCCCTTTGCCATGGATGCTTCCGGCGCGCCTGATTCAGGCCTGACGATGGGTAACCCTAACGAAGTTATTGCGGTATCTGAGCTGATGGGACGCAGGTCCTTTCTGACCTTCACGCCTGAGGAGCCGGAATACGTCTGGCATTCCGACCTGGGAGCGCGCCGAGCTGATCTGATGGCCGTCGTGCCCACTGCTACAGAGAAGACCATCCGTTTGCCCACGGTGCCCATTGCCGCGATGGTCCTGTTGCTCCTGTTTCTGGCGGCGGCGAGGTCAGGGAAGAGGCCGCGTGTTCTTGTGGCGGGTGCCACGCTCATGGTCCTGCTTGTTGGGATTGTGGGGCGGGATGTCGGTCGCGTCGAGATCCCGCCGTTCTGGCGCGGCGGCATTGAGATCCCTGACGAAGCAGAGGCCAAAGAGATATTCGCTGCCTTGCACAAGAATGTCTATCGTGCCTTTGACTACGAAACAGAGGATGCCATCTATGACGCGCTTGCGCAGAGCGTCTCCGGCGAGCTGCTCGACGAGATTTACACCGATGTCTATCAAAGCCTGGTCCTGCAGGACCAGGGCGGCGCGATATGCAAAATCGAGAACGTCGAGCTGCTGGAGAGCAAGATGATGGCTCCCGATCCGGACGTCGAGAACGGGGGCGTCGAGTTCAGAGTGTCCTGCCGGTGGGAGGTCAAGGGCCTCGTTGAGCATTGGGGGCACGCGCATCGACGGGTGAATCGATACGGCGCCGTATATACGCTCAGGCCGTTCGGCGACTCATGGCGCATTTATGATGTTGAGATGAACGAGCAGGAGCGTATTCTCGGAAACACAGGCGCATGACATCACACGCTATAGAAATCAGGGATCTCACGTTCAGCTACGAAGCGCTGGGCTTTGAGCTCACGATTCCCCACCTGAGCATTCCGCAGGGCAAACACGTCGCGATTGTGGGACCAAGCGGCTGTGGCAAGACCACGCTGGCATACTTGATATCCGGTATCCATGTGCCGAGCGGGGGCAATGTGGACATTGGCGAACACTCGGTGACCGATATGACCGACGAGGCGCGCCGCAATTTTCGCATCTCCCACATCGGCTTTATCTTTCAGGAGTTTGAGCTGCTGGAGTATCTGCGCGTGGAGGAGAATATCGTTCTCCCGTATCTTGTAAATGCCTCCCTGGGACTCGACAAGGCCGTATATGAGCGCGCGCGTTCACTTGCCGAATCGGTCGGCATTGGCGACAAGCTGCATCGCTATCCGGGCGAGCTGTCGCAGGGCGAGAAACAGCGCCTGGCGATCTGCCGTGCGCTGATTACCGATCCGTGCATCATCATGGCCGACGAGCCAACCGGAAACCTCGATGCCGGAAACACGGACGCGATTCTGGAGTTGATCCGCAATCAAGCGCGCCGTCGTGACGCGACGTTCGTGATGATTACCCATGAGCACAGCCTCTTGGACCGGTTCGACCATGTGATTGACCTGGCTAAGAACGGCGGGAGGGACACCGTATGACGCGTCTGCTTCTGTTGACATGGCGCTACATGGCGTTTAACAAGATCAAGAGCGCCATCATGGTCGTGTGCTTGACGATTACGCTGTTCCTGCCCATTGCCGTGCATGTGATGATACGCCACTACGAAGACGATCTGATGGCGCGCGCAGAGAGTACGCCGTTGATTGTCGGCGCCAAAGGCAACCGGTACGATCTGGTCCTGAAAAGCCTCTACTTTACAACCGAGAACCCGGAATCGATCACGATGGCCGAGGTCAACGCTGTCAACGACAGCGGGCGCGCTCAGACCATTCCCCTGCACATTTCTTTCACGGCCAGACAACGACCCATCGTCGGTACATCGCTGGACTATTTCGAGTTTCGTGGCTTGGACGTTGTTGCCGGCACGTTGCCCCTGCAGCTGGGGGATGTCGTCCTGGGCCACGATGTGGCCCGCACATTGAACCTGGGCGTGGGTGACACCATCCTGACCGATCAGACGAGCCTTTACGACATTGGCGCGGTGTATCCTCTGAAGATGCACATTACCGGCGTACTGGCAGCGGCTGGATCGCCAGACGATCATGCTGTGTTTGTTGACATCAAGACCGCGTGGATTGTTGAAGGCATCGGACATGGCCATATCGACCTGACGAAGACAGAAGACGCCGCTATCATCCTGTCCCGGAAGGATGGCGAGGTCGTAGGCAATGCCGCCATGGTGGAATACACCGAGATCACGGCCGCAAACATTGCGAGTTTTCATTTCCACGGCGGCATGGACGACTTCCCGGTCACATCAGTCATTGTTCTGCCCGACAGCGCCAAATCCGCCACGGTGCTCAAGGGACGGTACAGCATCTCGCCTACTGAGCAGATGCTGGTACCATTGCGCGTGATAGAAGAGCTGATGGGGATCGTCTTCCAGGTGAAGCGCTTCTTCGACGCCAATTTTGCGCTGATCTGCCTGGCCACGGCCCTCTTCATGAGCTTGGTGGTCATGCTGTCACTCAGAATCCGCAAACGGGAAATGGAAACCATGTTCCGGATCGGGTGCAGTCGGTTGACCGTGTTCAGGTTGCAGGTTGCGGAACTGTGCATCGTGTTGCTTGTCAGTCTGGCCATAGCGGGCGTCTTGTCGGGCCTGTTGCACTGGTATGCGCCGCAGTTGGTGAGCGTCATGTAGGACGTGGTAGGAGCGGCGTCCCGTAAGAGGGGGGAAGGGAGGGCGCAGGCGGGGTAGCACCGACGCTTGCCCGCCTGTGGAGGGAAGCAGTTGGACGAAGTGTAGGCGACGAAGTGTAGGCGACGAAGTGTGCGACGAAGTGTGGGACAAAGTGTTGGGAGAGCTCGACCGGTCCTTCGTGGCCACGAGCGGAGCGAGGGCGGAGCGAGGGCGGAGTAGGCAGATACACTTCGTCGTTTACACTTCGTCCCACACTTCGTCGTTTACGCTTAGTCGAACTGCTTAGTCGATGTAGCTGTTTCGGGGCCACGTGCATATAGGCCAATGAAAAGAAAACACACCCGGAAATTCCAGAAGCACCAAACAAAGAAGCAGGTATGACATGTGGTGGGTGAATCGGACTGTTGTGGCTATTCTCGTCGTTGGCATGTGGAGTGTGGGATGCGGACAAAAGGAACCGGAGACCACAACACGGACCGGGAAACCGGTTATTTATACCACATTCTATCCAACCCAATACTTTGCTGAGCGCATTGGCGGGGATCTTATTGATGTGGTGTGTCCCGTACCTGAAGACGAAGACGCCATATTCTGGATGCCGGACGCCAAAGCGATCGTGGCATACCAGAAAGCTGATCTGATCATCCTTAATGGTGCTGGATTTGCCAAGTGGGTGCAGAAAGTGAGTTTGCCCGAGATCCGCGTCGTCAATACGGCCACGCCGTTCGAGGAGACGTTCATTAGTTTCGAACACGGCACAGTACACAGTCACGGCAAGGCGGGCGAACATGCTCATGAAGGTCTTGATGGCCACACCTGGATAGATCCGGTCAACGCCAGGATTCAAGCAAATGAACTCAAGAACGCGCTGACAGAGCGTATTCCTGAACATGAAGCCGTATTTGAAAAAGGCTTTGCGGCACTCGCCAAAGAGCTGGACGCACTCAACGAGACCCTGAAGGGATATCAGGCTGCCTACAAGAACCAGCCGCTGTTGGCGTCGCATCCGGCGTACAATTACATTGCCCGACGTTATGAATGGAACATCAAGAACCTTGATCTCGATCCGGAAGCCATGCCCTCAGACGAGACTTTCCAGGGGATCAAAGAAATGCTCAAGCATCACCCCGCCAAGCACCTGATATGGGAAGCCTATCCCACCCAGGCTATTGCCGACCGTATGCAGAAAGAGCTTGGACTCATAAGCATAGAGTTCTCGCCATGCGAGCTTCTCTCAGAGGACGCTCAGAATAGCGGCACCGACTACATGAGGGTCATGCAAAGGAATCTCGAGAACATCAGTGTGGTTTTTGATTAACGGATAGGAAAGCATGATGAAACGTATATACATTCTGATGACGATGGCAGTGGTTCTTTGCGCCTCTGCCGTGCTGGCAGACGTGACGGTGTCGAAGGTATTCGGGGACCATATGGTTCTCCAGCGTGACATTGAGGTCCCGGTCTGGGGCTGGGCTGAGCCTGGCGAAGAGGCCACGGTTGAGTTTGCCGGCCAGAAGAAGAGCGCCAAAGCCGACAAGACCGGCAAGTGGATGGTGCGGCTTGCGCCGCTGAAGGCTTCGAGCAAGGGCGGAGCTCTTGTGGTCAGGGGGCCCTCCTTCGCCAAGGCTTCCTCCTCCGCTGAAGCTACGGCGGACATGACGGCGGGCATGCAGGGGGCAGGGGTCACGTTCACCAACGTGGTCGTCGGCGAGGTGTGGCTTTGCTCCGGGCAGTCGAACATGTCTTGGACCATGGGCCGGTGTGCGAGCATCTTGAAGGAGGAAATGGATACCGCAGACTTTCCGCTAATCCGACACATTGCGGTGGGTGGCGGTTTCTCGGTCAAGAAGGCAAGCGATCTGCCGGACGGTTCGGCGTGGAAGGTCTGCACACCCAAGAGCGTTGGTGGATTCACAGCGGTGGGCTTCTTCTTCGGGCGGAAGATTCACCAGGAGACCGATCTTCCTGTGGGGCTGATTCATTCGGCAGTCGGCGGCACTCAAATTGAGCCCTGGACGGCGGCCGAGGGTTTTGCGTTGGTGCCGGAGCTGGAGCACCTCAGGAAGCAAACTGCCGGCGCGGAAGAGACGTATCGCGAGGAGATGGGCGAGGCCGTTGGCCAGGTCAGGAGATGGATCGCGGATACGGAGAAGGCATTGGAGACGGGCGACGAGCTGTATATGCCCACCTTGCCGTCACATCCGCTCGGTAAGGGCAGCAGGCCGACGATGCTCTTCAACCCGAAGATCAACCCGCTGGTTCCGTATGCCATGCGTGGCGCGATCTGGTACCAGGGCGAGTACAACGGCGGCGAGGGTATCTCTTACCTGCACAAGACGCGCGCACTGGTCGAAGGCTGGCGGACGGTATGGGGCCAGAAGGCGGCTAAGAAAGGCGCCCCGGGCAGAGACTTTCCCTTCTACTGGGTGCAGCTTGCCAACTACCAGAACCCGGGAGAGAATCCCGAGGGGGGCGACGGTTGGGCACGGATACGGATGGCGCAGACGAAGGCGCTTGAGATCAAGAACACCGGCATGGCCGTCGCTATTGAATTGGCTGATGAAGCCAACCCGGGCGATATCCACCCCAAGAACAAGAAGGATGTGGGTGAACGCCTGGCGCTCTGGGCGCTGGCCAAAGACTATGGAAAGAAAATTGCGTATAGCGGGCCGCTCTACAAGAGCATGACGGTCAAGGGCAGCGACGCGATCATCAGCTTCGAGCATATTGGCAACGGCCTGATGGTCGGCGAGAAGACGGGCATTGAGCCGGTGCAAGAAGTTATGAATGGCGCACTGAAGCGCTTCGCAATTTCGGGCGAGGACGGCACATGGCACTGGGCGGATGCAAAGATCGCGGGCAACAAGGTTATCGTGTCGAGTGACGAAGTCGCAACGCCTGTGGCCGTGCGCTATGCCTATACCATGAACCCCGGCGGCTGCAATCTGTACAACAAGGCCGGCCTGCCGGCCTCTCCGTTTACGACGGATGAGCACTGGGAGTAGGGACGTATTGGCGGGGTGTTTTCTATTTAGGAAAAGCGTAGTGCCAGGGAGCAGGGAGGGATCGTGTAAGCAGGTCGATTAAGCGTAACCGAGTAAGGGTGGGGGCGAAGTGTACGTTTAAGTCTGCGAGTAAGTGTAGGGAGCGTGCGAAGGGCACCACGCCTGTGGCGTGGCAAGCACTTAAGCGTACACTTCGTCGCACTCTTAACCGCCACACTTACTTGGATACGCTTAATCGACAGACTTAACCGGGCTTCGGAGTGCCTGAGTGCGCATAAGCCAATGAAAAACACCCGCCAAACCGGGAAGAGCCTAATGAGAAAAGGAATCAGTATGGGCAAACGTATACGGAGTGTAGTTGTACTTGCTCTACTTCTCTGCGCGTCTGTCGCGCAGGCGGACGTGTGGATGCCGAGTGTGTTCTCGGACCATATGGTGCTGCAGCGCGGCAAGCCGGTCCCGGTCTGGGGTTGGGCGGACCCGGGCGAGAAAGTGACCGTCACGTTTGGTGGACAGAAGAAGAAGGCCATAGCCGACAAGTCCGGCAAGTGGACCATCCGTCTGGATTCGATGAAGGCATCGGCCGAAGGCCGAGTGCTGGTTGTCAGGAGTCAGGGGGCAGGAGTCAGGTATCAGGAGGCTGGGGTCACGTTTACCGACGTCCTCGTGGGCGAAGTCTGGCTTTGTGCCGGGCCGTCCAACATGCAGTGGCAACTCAACGGTTGCACGAGCGGTACCAAGGCGCTCGCCCGCGCCGACTATCCACAGATCCGCCTGCTCAACGTGAGGTACGCCGCGTCGCCGATTCCGATGCGGGATGTGAACGGGACGTGGGAGGTCTGCGGCCCGCATACAGCGGCGGACTTTTCTGCCGTCGGTTTCTTCTTTGGCGAGCGGTTGTTCAAGGAAATTGACGTACCGATCGGGCTGATCCAGAGCGCTGGGGGCGCAATGCGTATGGGGCCATGGGCGCCTTCGGCAGGATTCAGCTCGCAGAAGGGTCTTGAAACAGACGCCGCGTTCATCGCCGAAGCGAAGGCGAAATATGTCGAGACGATGAAGCAGTATGATCTGGGCATTGTGCGCAAGTGGGCGGACGATACCGACGCGGCGCTGGCTGCGGGCGAGGAACCTCCCCCGTTCCCGACGCTGCCCAAGAGCGAACTCTCTTCGGGTAGGAAGGGCAACAAACCAACCACCCTTTTCAACAGCATGATCGCACCGCTGGTCCCCTATGCCATGCGCGGCGCGATCTGGTATCAGGGGGAATACAACCAGGCCTTTGTAACGCAACACAAGGACACGATGGAAGCGCTCATCACCAGTTGGCGCACCCTCTGGGGTGGGGAGCCGTTCCCGTTCTATTTTGTCCAGCTCAGCCCGTGCTACTGGTTCCACAGCCACTTCGGTCTGCAGGGGACATGGGAAGCGCAGTCTGCGGTTCTCGAGATTCCGAAAACGGGCATGGTAGGAACGTCAGACATTGCCGAGCCTTGGACCCGGCATACGAAAAACAAGGTCGACGTGGGCAATCGACTGGCGCTGTGGGCACTGGCAAAGGACTATAGCAGGAAGGACCTCGTCCATTCGGGGCCGATAGTCACGTCGGTCACGTTCACGGGGAACCAAGCGATCGTCACATTTGACCATACGGCCAAGGGACTGAAATCGCTGGATGGCAAGCCGTTGTCCTACCTGGTGATGGCGGGTAGGGACAAAGTCTTCTACAACGCCGATGTCGAGATCGACGGCGACACCCTCGTCCTATCGTCGAAGAAGGTCCGCAATCCGGTCGCGGTACGGTATGGCTGGTGCCCGACGCCTGAGCCGAATCTTGGCAACAGCGCGGGGCTTCCTGCGATCGCGTTCCGTAGCGATGATTGGAAAGAGGTCCTCTCGACGCCTCGGCTCGGCGAGTGGCGCGTGGATGGGGGCGAGTGGTCGGTGGTCGATGGCGTGTATATGCAGGCGGACGCTTCGGCGTTGACGAGGCTGTTCACCGGTTTTCAGGACTGGCGCAACTACACATTCGAGCTGGAGGCAAAGCATACGGGCGTCAATATGCGCATCTTCTTCCGCATGAACAAGAAGGGCTCCTACAGCTGGTACATGGACGGCAAGCGTTCATCGATCCAAGCCAGGGGTGGCGGCAGTGGTAGCAAGGGGGTGGCCTGCGAGATAGAGCCCGACACGTGGTGCACACTCAAAGTTGTAGCCAAGGATAACACGTTTAAACTGTTCGTTGACGGCAAGTTAATACAGACGCACACGGACAAGGACGAGAGAAAGAACGCGCACAAGACCGGCGGAGTGGGTGTGGGCGGTTTGTTTCATAAGGCCCAGTTTCGCAACATGAAGCTCACCGATGAATCCGGCAAGCTGTTGTTTGGGGAGTAAGGTCAATGTGTGAGATGCCTTCCGACTGCATAGTCCTGAAGAGGATCACGACAGAACTTTCGAGAACCGCTCTGGCGCTAGGCCGACAGGCCAAAGCGGTAAGAGCCGGAGCCGACTTCGAATGTCACGTGGTCGTCCGTTTCGGCTGCACTGCTGATCCCGTCGACAGCATCGGCGGGAGCGCCGTTCTTCCAGGTCGTCGCGTCACCTTCGGTGATCGAGACATTCTTCAACCCGAGCTTAGGCAGGCTGATGGTTGCCGTGCAGTTGACGGGGATCGTGACGTTGAGCGTGAGGCCACTGTCGGTTCGCTGCCAGCTTGACGAGATCATACCCCGGGCTGTGCGCATCGAAGCACGTGCATGATCGAGTTCGGCCGGAATGAACGGCGCAATGGTGATGTGCTTGAAGCCCGGCACGACCTGTTGCGGCCCGTAGTAGCCCGGGGTCCGGATGCCGGCGAGGTCGTTGTAGAAGAATTGATCTATCGTCGCCCACATGATCATGCTTTCCGCGCCGCCAGCATTGCTCACAGTGGTGCTGGCGATAGACCAGCCTTCCCAGATCGTTGTGGCGCCATGCTCGATCATATAGCCCCAGCCGGGATAGGTCGTGTTCGTGACGATCTTCCACATGATCTCACCGTGGCCCAATGCGGTCAGGCAATCCATAAGGCAGGTGGTGCCGGTGTTGCCGGTATGATGATGGTTGTTGTGCTCGTCAGTGATGTTCTTGATGAGGCCGTCGACAACGCTCTGTTGCTGCTGCTCGGGCACCATGCCGAGGGCCAGCGGGAACGCCTGACTGGTCTGCGATCCCTCGTCGTAGATCCCCCGGTCGCCATCCAACCACTTCGCATTGAACGCGTCCTGGATGTTGTCCGCCAACTCAGCGTACTGAGCGGCATCCTCGGGCTTGCCTAGGTCCTGGGCGGCTTGCGAAACCGCCAGGGCGCCCCGGTAGAAGTAGCCCGACCAGACGAGTGCCCGTGGCGTCTCAGACGATACAAATTCCTCCTCGCCCGGATGTGCTCCCGGCAGCATGTGATCGCCCCAGAAACCCTTCACGATGAGAAGGTCTTCCGAAACGGACAACAGGTGGTCAACGGTCCGCTTGATGCCGTCGTAGTGCTCTTCCAGCAAGCGTATGTCATCGTAGGTCTGGTAGAGGAACCAGACGAGCTGAGGGTAGTTGCCGCCCCAGGCAGGATCCCACCAGTCGGTCCACTTGTAGTCAGGACACAAGACCGGTACGGACCCGTCGGGCCGCTGGCTGTCCGCAATGTCGCGCAACCATTTCGTCCAGAAGCGGGGCATGTACTTGCGAGGATAGAGCGTTCCTGTGATGGATGCCGGATCCGTCCAGGCCCAGTGCTCGCGGTACAGGCAATCCAGCGGCATGCCATACAGGCCGTTTGTCAGCGTCCATGTGACGTTCTGGTGGATGGTGTTGAGGAGCTCGTTGCCACACTCGAAGTCGCCGGCCATGTCCTCGTCGGTATGCACGACACAGCCCTCCACGTCATCGAGGGTCAGTTCACCTGCCAGCCCCTCAACCTGTACGAAGCGGACAGGATGATAGGTGAAGCGCGGCTCATAGACCTCAGTGTCGTCGTCTCCCCTGGGCGTGTAGTAGTCCGTCGCCTTGGGTGCTTCGTGCTGACGCTTGTCGATGAGTCCGGTGTCCGCGTGGATGCACTCAGAATACTGGATCGCGACCTCCTGGCCGGCGGCGCCCTTGACCCGCACGCGTACCCATCCTCCAAAGAGTTGATCGAAACTGCAGACATACACGCCCGGGCTCGGCTCGGTGATGCTGACGGGTTTGCGTGTCTGCACCACTCGTATGGGTGGCATGAGCTGCGATCGCAGTCGGCCGCCGGGCGCATCTTTCAGCGTGGCGGGCTGCCAGTTCGTGTCGTCGAAATCCGGCTCAGCCCAGCCGGGCTGTTCGAGTCGCGCGTCATATCGCTCGCCGTGATAGAAGTCGTTCTGCGTAATGCAGCTCGCGCTTGTCCGCCAGAGCGCGTCACTGACGACGTCGAGCATCTCACCATCGGCAAGCTCGATGCGGAGCTTCACCATCGCGCGAGGAGTGTCACCGTAGCGCGAGGAGAACTTCCAGATTTCGTCATCGCCCGGGCCATCTGAGTCCGGCTCGCTGAACCAGCCGTTGCCAAGCCAGATGCCGATCGCGTTATGGCCGGATGTCAATGCCTGGGTGACGTCGTGGACTACGTAATACGCGCTCTTGCCGTATTCGCTCGCGCATGGATCCAGGACGCGATCCGAGATCTTCTTCCCGTTGATGTAGCTTTCCGACCAGCCGATACCGGATACGTAGAGGCGTGCCCTCACGATCTCCTGTGGAATCGTGAACGCCTTCCTCAACAGCGGGGAGGAGCCGTCGGCGGGCGCGCCGATCCACTTGCCTGTCCAATCCCCGTCGCCAAGCAAGCCCATTTCGAACGTTGCCGGGTCGCTCGACGCCCCGTTGTCGCTGCCGGCAGGCCAGGCCTGCACCTTCCACCAGCACGTCTCGCCACTGGTCAGCTCGGCGCCTTCGTAGGGGATGTTGACCGACCGGTCGGCCGCGACCTTCCCGCTGTCCCATTTGTCACCCTCATCGGCGTCGAGCTGCTCGGGACTGCTCGCGACGAGAATTCGGTATGCCGATTGAAGGGTGCCGCGCGCTTTCGCCTCCAGGATCCACCCGAAACGCGGGCTCTGCATGTCCAAACCGAGAGGATTGGATGCATACTCACAGGTCAGTTGGGTTACATTCATCACATCTCCGTACAAATGGGTTGGTTCTGTCAAAAGCTCTTCGCCTGTTGTCTCTCTAACGATCTTCTTGGTGACGGGTTGCCAGCATCTGAGTCTTCTCCCCCATTTTTTCGCCGTTCTCGTCAACCGTTTTTCCCTCTTCATACAACTCACAGATGGTCTTGCTGCCAGCTGTCGCAATAGAGTACCGAACAGGGGCTCCAATACAATGGAGATTGTGGCTTTTGAAATATACTTTATGGCAATCTGTTCATCCCGATCGCTGCGTAGCCTATCCGAAGGGGCCTGTGCCCTGAAACGCTTGCGTCCCGACGAACGTCGGGAGGGCTGTTGAACAAGTGCGGTGGCAGAGTCCGAAGCGAGCTTGCGAGCGTAGGATCTCGACACCGCTTTTGCGTCGTGCTGGGGCTGATCCCGCGCACAGGGGGAAGCGGTGTCGCCGGCTCGTGCCTCACCTCTGCCACCGTAATTGGGCCCCGAAAGAGATGTGTATAATAACGAGAAGACCGCCCCCCACACGGCGTTGACAGGTCGGAGTGTCATCAGCCCTCGAATGGGGAGTTCATTATGCATAGGAGTCCCTCTTTCCTCTCTGTTCGTTATAATGAATATGTGGAGATGTTTTTCTTGCAAATGCGGCGCGCAATCTCCTATTATTCATTCAAATGAATATAGAGCAGATAGGTGAGGTCATCAGGGAACGCCGCGACGTGTTGGAGATTGACCAGCGAGCGTTGAGCGAGATCGCCGGAGTGGCAGTGCATACCTTGAGCAACATCGAAGCGGGAAGTGGCAACCCAACCGTGAAATCCCTGAACAAGGTACTCGGAGCGTTGGGCATGGAAATTCGTGTCGAAGTACAACAATAGGAGTAGCGCGTGAACCGCTGTGGAAAGGTCTACTGCCAGGGGCGGCTGGCCGGTCGTATCGAGGAGCGGCCGGAGGGCTACCGCTTTGCCTATGACACGGCATATCTGGCGTTGGCGGATGCGAGCCCGGTCAGCCTCACGCTGCCCCTTCAGGCCGGGCCGTACGTTTCCTCACTGCTGTTCCCCTTCTTCTATGGCCTTCTGGCCGAGGGCATCCTGAAGCACACGCAGTGTCGCACGTTGAAATTGGACGAGAATGACCACTTCGGCCGCCTGATCAAGACGGCTGGCAGCGACACCATCGGTGATGTCACGGTAGAGGAAGAAACGGAGGGCGCTAATGCATAGGTGCATGTCAACGCTCCGTGACACACAGAGCGCGGGATTCAGTCCTTCGGCCGCACGTCAGTTGGCCGGCGGCAATCGCAAGTTCCCCCATCAGCTCACGTTCAACCGCACGGATGTTGTCGAGTTCCGCGTTCGGAGCGCCGAGCACATGTCTATCTCGGGAATCCAGGACAAGATCTCACTGAAGCTGGTGCGTGGACAGCTTGAGCCGACAGAGACCAACGGTGAGTATATTCTCAAGCCCGTGCCGACGGCGGACATTCCACATTTCAAGGATGACGTGCCTGCAAACGAACATGTCATCATGCAGATCGCATCCCAGG
This sequence comes from Verrucomicrobiota bacterium, assembly GCA_018648805.1. GTDB lineage: Bacteria > Verrucomicrobiota > Kiritimatiellia > UBA8416 > JABMPJ01 > JABMPJ01. The sequence continues at coordinate 3,560 of JABGQM010000061.1, read as the reverse complement.
TGTTCGGCATCGCAACGCCTCCAAACGCCGTGGTTCTTTTCGCGGACGGAGAGCTGGCCTACGTCATCAAGCGCTTTGACCGACGCAACGGCCGGAAGATCGGACAGGAGGATTTCTGCCAGCTCTCCAACCGGAGTGAAGAAACCGCCGGCAAGAACTACAAGTATGACGGCTCATACGAGGAAGTCGGGCGCATCCTTAAGCACTTCTGCAAAGCCTATCCGGTTGAGATCGAGAAGTTGTTTATCCGCATCGTGTTCAACTACGTGTTCTCCAATGGTGACGCGCACCTGAAGAATTTCTCCCTCTTCAGAAGCGACTTTGGCGACTACGTCCTGACACCCGCCTACGACCTGCTCTGTACCTCACTGCATTTCCCCAACGAAGCGCGAACGGCCCTGGAGATGTTCGACACATTCGAAACCGAGAGCTTCCGTCAGAACGCCTTCTACAGATGTCCCGACTTCGTGAAACTTGCTGAATTCTATGGCATCAAGCCCGACCGCGCCGAGAAGGCTCTCCGGCGTTTTGCGTCCGGCCAGCCTGCTGCAGCCGACTTACTCAACCGGTCCTTCCTCTCCCCCGATGCCAGGGAAGACGTCTTGCATCGGATCCAAGCCCGCCAGCGAGCAATCTCCGATTAGCCACACGACCAGCGGCCCTCCTTTGTCGCAAGCGTTGCCTTCGGCTGACCCCTAGCAATCTTCATTGCCTCCGAAATTGGTGTTTGTGTCGTTTTCCTGTCCTTTTCGGAATCAGCTCAACATACCGACGAAGTGTGGGGACGAAGTGTAACCGACGAAGTGAAGGGACACAGAGTGCGACGAAGTGGGTGCATCGCGCTCTTCTTACACTTTGTCGTACACTTCGTCGGTTTCACGTCGTCCACCCGCTTAGTCGACTCCACGTACTTGAAACCGTAGTTCTTCATCAGTCAAAGTGCGGAAGACGCCAACCCACACCCCCATCGCCTCTGTTTGCCAAAAAGTGCATCACAAAACCCATAATGTCCATTGTGACGAAGTGCTCTCCGAAGATAATATGACATCTGACTATCAAAAGGCCATTGGGCCCTGACGATCCGATTGTTGACGATTTGTTGAAGAAGCTGGAAGGAAGCATCAGTTATGTCTGACGACATTCAATCATTCGAAGTGACCATGGGTGGGGCGAGCGGGGATATGTTGTCGGCACGCTCCGGCGATCGTGCGCTGAAGGTCGGGGTCCTGGCCTGCGCCTATTTCGAGTACTGGCGGATGTACGAGGGTCTGCTTGAGGACGTCACCAGCGACATGAAGCAGGTGGCTGAGCGCATCGGCACGAGTCATGAGATCGTCTACCCGGGCCTGGTAGACACCCTGGACAAGGCCGATGCGGCCGGGCGGCTATTCAAGGAACAACACATCGACGTGCTGGTGATCACGGAAGGCACCTATTGCACCGACTACATTGTGCACCAGGCGTTACTGCATCTGCCGGGTGACATGCCACTGTGCATCTACGCGTCGCAAGCGCATGGCGTTCTGGACTACGAGGCCGGCTACGACCAGTCGCTCCGCAACTCGGGACCGATGGGGTTGATCCAGCTCACTGCGGGATTCCGCAAGATGGGCAAGTACGCCAACTACGAAGTCGTGGTGGGCACCATCGATGACGACGAGGCGTACGAGGAGATCGATCGCTTCATCAAGGTGCGTACGACCATCGCGAACTTGAAGCACTGGAATATTGGGCTGGTGGGCCACGTGTTCCGCGGCATGTATGATTTTCAGTATGACAAGACCTCGGTAACGGGAAAACTGGGCCCGCACGTGATCGATATTGACATCAAGCATCTTGCGGCACTGTTCGATGCGATTGGCATGGATGACGAGCGTGTCCTCGCGTTGTGTCGCAAGGTTCGTTCAGAATACCATGTCGAGGCCTTGACGGATGCTGATATTCAGCGTTCGGCCCGGCTTGCGATCGCCCAGCAGGATTTGGTCACGAACTACAATCTGGACGGACTGGCGTTGCTTGGCCAGCACCACATCGAGACGCTGGCCAACGCGGCCTGTCACCTGGGGCTTTCCGAAATCCTCGCATCGGATCAGGCGATTGCGGTTACCGAGGGTGACGTGCTCGGCCTGATCATGAGCAAGGTGTTGAAGGACTTTACGGGCCACACGCCCTTCTTCGGGGAGTGGGAAGAGGTCGACACATCGTTGAACGCGATGATGCTGCTGGGTCATGGTTTTGTTGACCCGCGCGAAGCACGCGCTGATCGGCCGGTGCAGGTGCAGCCGACCTGCGAAGATTGGGGATTCAAAGGGCAGTCGCTCGGTTTTCAGGTGGCCTATACACCGGGCCCGGTCACGCTGACACATGTCATCGAGGACCCGAATGGCTGGCGGCTATTGATCAGCCAGGGCGAGATCCTCGACACGCCGCCGTTGCAGATATCTGAGACCACCATGGTGGTCAAGATGGAGAAGCCGGTGAAGCAGTACTTGAAGGAGCTGATGAAGCTCGGGTTCGCGCATCATGCGATAGCCGCGCCGGGCAATGCTGTGGCTGAGCTGAAGATGTTTGCCGAACAGCTGGGCATTGAGGTTTGCCGGGTCTAATATAAAGACGGGAAAACGGTTGACGAAAACGGCGACGAGAACGGATTAAGAGTCAAGAGTGTCCTATCGTCCGCCGGAAATTGCAGGAAAACGGGGGAGAAGGCGCCGATGCTGGCAACCCGTTACAAAGAAGATAGCTGGAATGACAATCTGAAAAAGCCCCAACGGGGCGAGATATACCAGCCCAGGGCAACGCCCTGGGAATGAACACGAAATGGATTTAGCCCTGAAAGGGCGGGATAGTTCACGACAAAGTTCACGAAATAGTTAGAGCCGATACAGTTTACGACGAAGTTCACGAAATAGTTGACGGGGAGTCTTCTTTACTACCTCGTAAACTTTGTCGAGAACTACTCCGAAACTAACTACACCGTCAACTTTGTCGTGAACGCCATCGACTGCTTAGCGCATATGATAGGAGATAGCTTGGAGAGACCCCCACCAGCTTGCCTGGTGGGTGAATGAGCTTAGTGGCCAAAGAAGACGCCCACGCGATTCCTTTTCCGCCTCTCGCCGCAGAGCGGCGAGAGGCGAGAGGCGGAAAAGGGAGGGGGAAGGGACCCTCGGTTGGCTGCTAAGCTGTCGCTCCCACCAGGCCAGCTGGTGGGGGGCGCGGAGAACTGTACTGAAAAACACGCAGGAAATCCCGGAAGAGCCAAAAGGATGAACATGCACTATAGACAGTTGATATGGATGGCAGCCCTTGTGGGGCTCGCCGCCTCCGGGACAATTGCGGGCGAATCGAAGATAGATAAGACGCTCGCCAAGAAGGCGCCGCTCTTTGAGCGGATTAAGTTGCGCGGCGCAGTGCGCGACGATGTCTCGCGGGATGTGAGCGAACAGACCCCCGGTGAGGGCTATCAGAGCCGCGTCGTGAAGTGGTGGCCCAAGCAAGGCGTCGACTTCATCGAGGAACCCAAGGGCAAGCCGCGCACCTGGACGATTCGCCCCGAG
>JABGQM010000060.1 GCA_018648805.1 Verrucomicrobiota bacterium | reverse complement strand
CGAAGCACCGTCACGTCATGAACCGCAAAAGGATCTGAGGCCGTCGCGCCGCCCGGACGCTTAGGTTGACGGCATTGGGGGAGGGGGAGCGCCTCCCAGCCACCGACACCGTGACGTTCGACCAAGTGGACGGCGGCCGCCAGGCGGCGCAGCACCTGCTTGAGGCCGGCCATACGCGGATTGCGTTCCTGGCGCTGCATCGTGAGCGGGAGGGCTATGCGTGGTCCCGGCAGCGGGCCGAAGGCTGGCGGGATGCCGTGCTGCGTGCGGGGCTGCCCCACGACGACGAAGCGACCCTCATGCCTGCCAGCTTTCAGCCCGGGTGCTGGGATCAGCAGGTCGAGGAGGGGTACGATGCGGCTGCCGTGTTTGCCGGGACGTGCCCGTTCACCGCCGTAGTCGCAGCGGACGATGCGGCCGCAATGGGCCTGGTCCGGCGGTTGCAGGAGACCGGTCGTTCCCCCGAAGAGTGGCCTGCCATCGTGAGTTTCGACGATACGGACGTGGCGGCAACATACGGGTTCACCTCGCTCCGGCATCCCTGGGAGGATCTGGGAAAAGCCGCCGCGGAGTTGCTGCGCGAGCGCACCAGCGGTCGTCAGGTTGGCCCGCCGGTGACACGAGCCCTGCAGCTGCACCTCATCAGGCGAGCCACCTCCAAATCGTCTCACTATCCGCTGGTCGACGAGTTGGTACGTGGGGCGACGGAATGAAGTCATCAGCATGTAACAGCCACCGGGGTACGCACGGGGCGCTGCCCCGAAGCCCCGCCGGGGAATGCGCAGGCACTCCCCGGACCCCACGGTGTAGCGTCACGGACCGGCTTGGCACGCTGCGCCAAGCCCGGTCCGCGACGCGGTGCCGATCGGCGCTAACGCACCGATGTGAAGCACGCCGAGAGCATAGTTGCGGATGGGCCAATGCGGGATGAGCCCAATCAGAGATGAGTGAAAGGAAGGACGCAAGAGGATGAACCACATCGCCAAGCTTGCCGCCGTTCCTTTTCTGACGCTATTCCTGGCCGGACTGCACGCTGCGGATCTGAAGCTCTCCGGTGTCTTCAGTGACCACATGGTCCTGCAGCGGAAGAAGCCCGTACCGGTTTGGGGTTGGGCGACGCCCGGCGACCAGGTGACCGTTCAGTTCGCCGGCCAAACGAAGACCGTCACGGTCGACGCGGCAGGTAAATGGCAAGTCACCCTCGACCCCATGCCGGCCAATGCCGACCCTCAAGCCATGATATGCACATCTTCCCTCCGCGATCGGCAATCGAAAATCAGCAATCGGCAATCGGCAATCAAGGACATCCTCGTCGGCGACGTCTTCCTGCTCGCCGGCCAGTCGAATATGAGTTGGTGGCTGTCGAGTTCGACGGGCGGCGAGGAAGCGATCAAGCGCGCGGACTACCCGTGGCTGCGGCACTTCGATCCCGGGTGGCAGTGCACCGACGAACTGGCGACCGACGTCAGCAAAGGCGCCACGTGGCAAGTCTGCACGCCTGAGGTGGCCGGGCGCTTCTCCGGCGTTGGCTTCTTCTTCGCGGAGGCACTGCATGGGGTCCACGATGTCCCGATTGCATTGATTCAGACCGCGATCGCCGCGACCTGGGGCGAGAATTGGGTCAGCCGTGCCGCGATGGACGCCGATCCGGAGTTCCGTTACTGCCTGGACAAGTACGAAGCGGCCCTCGCCAAGCTGCCCGAGGAACAGAAACGCTGGGACGCCGAGAAAGCGAAGCATGAGAAGAAGGTCGCCGAGGCCAAGGCAGCGGGGAAGCCGCCGCCCAAGCCCTCTTACTTCGTCAAGAACGGTCCGATGGGGCCGAAGCACACGCGTCGTCCCAATGCGCTCTACAATGGCCGGGTCGCCCCGCTCATGCCCTTTGCCCTGCGCGGCATGGTCTGGTACCAGGGCGAAGGAAATGGGCAGATTCACCTCGCGGAGCATTACCACAAGCTGTTGACAACGCTCGTGCGAACCTGGCGCGCCGGCTTCGCGCAGGGCAATTTGCCGTTCTTCATCGTGCAACTCCCGCGCTACGACTACGACCATCCATGGGCCAGTTATCCCCTCGTCCGTGAAGCGCAGATGCGCGTGAGCCTGGAGCAACCGAACTGCGGCCTCGTTACACTGATGGACGAAGGCGAGGCCAAGGATGTGCATCCGAAGAACAAACGCCCCGTCGGTGAGCGAATGGCCCGCCTGGCGCGCAACCTGATCTACGGCGAGAAACTCGTGCCGTGCGGGCCCGTGCCCGAGCGGCACGAGATCAAGGACGGCGCGATGTGGGTGCAGTTCCAGTATGTCGGCAAAGGGCTGCAAGCCCGGAACGGGGCGCTGCGCACGTTCACCTTCTGTGGCGCCGACAAGGTCTTCCATCCGGCCGCACCCGAGATCACGGGCGCCGACACGATCCGCGTCAGCTCTCCGAAAGTCCCCGAACCCGTGGCCGTGCGTTACGCCTGGGAGCCATTCCCGGACTGCAACCTGTTCAACAGCGAGGGGCTGCCCGCCTCGCCCTTCCGCACCGACGACTTCGAGGTCGGGCACTACCTGCCGCTGAAACCCTATCTGGAGCGGCGGAAGAAGAACAAGGAGTGAGAACGAACATGAACCTACCCAAAACAGCCGCCATCGCCGTCGTCACGGCCGTCCTGGCAAGCGGTTGCCAACACTTCAGCGTCGCGACGAAGGGAGACACACAGATGGCTTTGACCAAGGACGACGTCCTCTCAATTCGTGACGGACGCTTTTACCTGGACGGTCGGCCATTCGCGGAGATCAGCTTCAATAAGTTCGACCTGCTTTGGCAATTGTACGACCAACTCTCGTCAGGCAAGGCCCTGAACGCCGGCAACCCGATGCTGCAGGCCCAGGACAACGCGTTGCGGGAATTGCACGAGATGGGGTTCCGCACGATTCGTATCTTCGCGTTGCCCTGGGGGCCGCGGGGCCCGGAATCGTACGCCGATCCGGACAAGCGCAAGCTACTCTACGAGGCCCTCGACAAGGCGTTCGAGCTCTGCGACAAGCACGACATCCGCGTCGTTTGGTCCCTGGCCGCGGGCACGTTTACCGACACCAAGCTGGTCCCGGACAAAGGCTGGGTCCACGGCGAGGAGCAGAAACGCGAACTGATGTCGAACCCGGCGTCACGTGGGCGGCAACTGCTGTATCGCTACATCGACGAAACGGTGGCGCGCTACAAGCACCGCCGAGCCGTGCTGATGTGGGAAATCGGCAACGAGACAACGCTTTCGGCGGACATCGGCAGCAACGACCGGGTCTTCAACGGCGAGCGCATGCCCACGCTCGAGGATGTGGCTGGCTTTTTCGATGACGTGGCCAGACGCATCAAAGCCGCCGACCCGCTGCGGCTCGTCAACAGCGGCGGCTCGCACATGCGCGAGAGCCAATGGAACCTCTACACAAACAGGTCATGGAAGAAGGACACATTCGAGGAGCAGTTCAAGTGTTTCAACTTGCTCTACGCGAACTCCGCAGTCGACGTCATCGACGTTCATTCCTACATGAACAACCACCCTGGCTACGTCATCTCCGACGGCGAGGGCGGCGAGGCCTTCCTCGACAACCGCGGCTGGATGAAGATCGCTCAGCGCATTGGCAAGCCGCTGATGATCGGGGAACTCGGCCTGCATGCCCGGCCGAAGACCGATAAGAAGGTCTGGGATGCGACGCCGGACTACTTCGAGAGCTATGCGGATGCCGCGGCGGCTAAGCCTTGGGTAGAGAAATGCCTGAACGACGTCATCGACGCAGGCGTCCAGCTCTCCTACTGGTGGTGTTACCAGTCCGACCGCGCGATGGACCAGAACAACCCGCAGCGTTTCGACCTCACCCGCGAACGCAATCCCGAGTTACTCAAGTGCATCGTCGATGCGAACCGGCGACTGCAGCAGGAGCTCGGGGCCGCCGCACGCAGGTGATGAAGTGGTCGAAACGCAGGGCAGCCTTGCACCCGGTGCGCTCAAAGTGACCATCAAACCGTAAGGAGTTCCCCATGTCCCTATCTGAGAAATATGCTGACGAGATTGCACAGTTCACGAGAGTGACCGGGCGGTTGGCCGCCAACGGGTACGTCACCGGTTACGGCGGGAATGCCGCGTGGAAGCTCGAAGACGACCTCATCATGATCACCCCGACGATGCTGAACAAGGGCGAGATCACCAGCACTGACGTCGTCTTCATCAACATGGCCGGGGACACGGTCGAGGGCACGCGTCGCCCCACCGGCGAACGGCCGATGTACATCAAGTTCTTCAATGACCGTCCGGACATCCGGTCGGTCATCCACTGTCACGCGCCGAACGTGGGCGCTTTCGCGATCATGGAGGGCGAGAACCTGCTGATGCGCCCGTTCTTCCCCGAGACGTCGCACGAAGTCGGTCCGGTCCCGGTCGTGCCCTACGCCGAGCCGCTGACCCAACAGTTGGCGGACAACTTCGAGCCGTTCATCCGGAAGTACAACAGCTTCATCATGGAGAATCACGGACTGGTGACCATGAGTTCGGAGGGAATCGACTACACCATGATGAATGTCGAATTGCTGGAGGCGTCCGCGTGTTCCATTCTGAAGGCCCTGGCGGCCAGACGGGAGCTCAAAGAGCTGTCACGCGAGGCCATCGAGGGGCTGGACAATGTCATGAAGCAACGCAACTGCCCCATGTTCGGTGCGCCCGGCGTCTATGAATCGCTTGTGGAACTCTACTTCTAAGGAAAAGACAGCACATGAATGACAACAGCTACCCGCTGGCGAAGGAGCAGTATGCTGCCTTTGGGGTTGACACGGACGCGGCGATTGAACGAGCACTGGCGATCCCGATCTCCCTGCACTGTTGGCAGGCGGACGACAACATCGGCTTTGAGGGGCAGGACGGGGTCAGCGGTGGCGGAATCATGGCGACGGGAAATTATCCTGGACGCGCCCGCACTGTCGACGAAGTCCGGCAGGATCTGGCCAAGTCCATTTCACTCATCCCGGGCGTCTCGCGGGTAAATGTGCATGCCTACTACGCGGAGTTCGAGGACGGTTTTGTCGACCGCGATCGGCTTGAGCCGAAGCATTTTCGGAAATGGATGGACTGGGCGCAACAACTGGGTATCGGCCTCGATTTCAATCCCAGTTTTCACGCGCACCCGAAAGCGGACGACGGTTTCACCCTTTCGCACGCCGACGCAGCGATACGGAACTTCTGGATCGAACACGGAAAACGCGCCCGCAAGATCGCCGAAGCGATGGCTGACGCGCAGGGCACGCCGTGCAACCTGAACTTCTGGGTGCCGGACGGCGCCAAAGACCTGGTTGCCGACCGCTGGACGCCGCGACAACGGCTCGCCGAGTCCTACGATGCGATCTTCGCAGACACGACCATTGACGAAAGCAAATGCCTCGACTTTGTGGAGAGCAAGCTGTTCGGCATCGGCAGCGAGGAGTATGTGGTCGGCTCGCACGACTTCTACACGGTCTACGCGCTGACGCGCAACAAGGGCCTCACCATGGACATGGGGCACTATCACCCCACCGAGACGATCCACGACAAGATCTCCTGTCAGCTCATGGGCCAGCAGAAGCTGCTGCTGCACGTCAGCCGCCCGATCCGCTGGGACTCAGATCACGTGGTCATCTTCAACGACGACCTGAAGAACGTCTTCCTCGAAATCCAGCGCGGCAATGCGTGGGACAACGTGGTCGTGGCGCTCGACTTCTTCGACGCCTCCATCAACCGCGTCGGGGCTTACGTCATCGGTACCCGCGCTACCCGCAAAGGCATTCTGTACGCGCTGCTCGACCCGAGCTCGACGCTCCAGGCCTACGAAACCGAGGGACGGAACGCGCAGCGACTGGCCTTGATGGAGGAGTTCAAGTCGATGCCGTTCAGCGCGGTTTGGAACCGGCTCTGCGCCAAGGCGAGCGTGCCGACCGGGGCCAACTGGCTGGCCGAGATGGAAGCCTACGAAGCCGGAACGCTTTCTGCACGGGACTGATAGAGAAAGGAATGAGTACCATGAGAACGAGTCTTCTCCGAGCAGCGTCTCTGGTCACTGCTGCGGCCATCCCGATTGCATTGGTTGGGTGCCGGACGCAAGACGGCAGCGCCCAGACGCATCTGACCGGCCCTGACCTGAGTGACTTCGTGACCCAGAGAGGCAATAAGCTCTGGTACAAGGGCAAGGAATACCGTGCTTTGGGCGTGAACACGATCAATCTGCATTTGTCCTACGCGAGGAAGTGGTTCCACGACGGCATCTACAGAAGAGACGGCGAAGATCCCCGGGAAATGATGCTCAACGGGCTCGACGATGCGCAGAAGCACGGTTTCAGGTATGTCCGCTTCTTTGCGGGCCCCGGCTACCCGAAGACCATGGATCTGTTCTATCTCAAGGACAAAGACGCCTACTGGGAGAACATGGACGCGGTGGTGGAGGAGTGCCGGAAGCGGGACTTGAAGCTGGTCCCCAGCTTCGGCGTAGTCAGTACATTCAGCGGGTACCATGGTGAGCCCGCACAGGCCGTACTTGATCCAAACTCAAAGGGACACAAGGGATCATACGGATACATAGAGGAATTCGTAACGCGCTATAGGGATGACCCGACCATTCTCATGTGGGAGATTCAGAACGAACTGATGCTTCACGCAGATGTGAACATGGCAGGAAAAGGTGTCAATCCCGGGGTCTTTACAGAAGGAAAAGCGCCCCGCGCGAAGAAGACCATCGAGGACTCGCTGAGCTACGATCAGATCGTCAGAATCTACAAGGAGATGACCGCGTTCATTAAGAGCATCGACAAGAACCACCTGGTAACAAGCGGCGACAGCCGTGTCCGCCCGGAATGCACCAGCAGGCGCGAGACCTTCCCGGACTTCACGTACAGGACCGATACGCTGGACGAGTGGATAGCGAACAACATCAACTCTCAGCCGGCACCACTGGACGTCTACTCGCTTCACATGTACGGGCCCTATGGCGTCGGCGGCAAAGGCGAGGTCAAGCAGATGGGGTGTGCGAACAACATGGAGCTGTTCGAGAAGACCATCACGGCCATGCACGACTCCGGGCGCCCGGTTTTCATCGGCGAGTTCGGCAAGAACTACGAGGACGGGAAAGACACTGATCCCCAGGATGTGCTGGACATGATGAAGATGTTCGACAGGAGCGGCGTCTCGCTCATGTGCTTCTGGGCGTGGCACTTCAAATGGCAGAAGGCGACGTTCAACGCAACCAGCGAGAGTCAGCCGGAACTGGCCAGAGCTTTCAGAGCACTCAGCGAGAAGTACGGGAACTGAAGCCGGGCGGCAATCCCCTCCGGGCGACTGCCCGGCGCCGGCGCGTGGGAAACGAAAGGACATACACGATGAAGAAGGCAAGAAAGTGGGTCGCCATCACCGCGTGCGCCATCGGGCTTACGGGCGTGAGTTGGGCGCAGCAGGAAGGGGCGATCCCCAAAGGCTTCGAGTGGGCTGAGGCTGAGGCCGACCATACTGACCTCTTTTTCAATGGGCGCAGAGCGATTCGCTACATGCACCCGACCCTTGACGGAAGCTCCAAGAAAAGTCGCCAGGCCACCTACAAGCCTTTCCACATGGTCTACGACTGGGAGGGCAGGGACGTCATCACCAAGGGTGTGGGCGGGAAGTTTACCCACCATCGCGGCATCTATTACGGCTTCTCCAAGACGAAGTACAAGGATGTCGACGGCAAAGCCCGAGTTGCGGACACCTGGCACTGCGGTGGCAGGGCCTACCAAAGCCACGAGGAAGTACTGCAACAGAGGGCCTCGATGACAGAGGCCGTGCAGACCGTCCGGATCGATTGGCACGGCGTTGACGGTTCGGTGATCGCCATCGAGGAGCGGCGGCTGGCCTTCTCCTACGCCGGGGACGACCTGGTCGTCGATTTCAACTCCAGGCTCACCCCCAAGGTCGCCGACTTCGTCGTGGACGGCGATCCGCAGCACGCGGGCTTTCAATACCGCGCTCACAACGACGTGAGTGAAAAGTACTCCGGGCAGACCTACTACATTCGGCCCAAGACCGGAAAAGCCGCCCCGGGTGCCACGATCAACTGGAGCGGGAAGAACGACACGGAAGCCACGCGCGACCTGCCCTGGAAAGCCATGAGCTATCAGCTCGGTGACGCCCGTTACTCGGTTCTCTACCTGGATCGCCCAACCAACCCCAAACCCGCCCGTTTCAGTGAGAGGAACTACGGCCGCTTCGGCTCCTACTTCGTCGCTGGAATTACGGCCGAGGAACCCCTGGACGTGACCTACCGCCTCGTCATCCGTAAGGGCGAGTACACTCCGCAGGAATGTGAGAAGATCAGCCAGTCATACCTCCGGTAGGCTCGGCCGAGACATCGTAGACACGGACAAGAGCGTCAATCACCCCCTTTGAGGGGGAGGCGCACCAAGGAGGGACGTGAAGGAACCACAGGGAAAGGCATTGTTCAACGGAACGACGGGAAGGCTACGGACGAGGTCGACAGAAGCCAGCCATTCTCGCCTGAAACTTCGCCGACTGTCGAGTAGTGGGCGGCGAAGCTTCTCTCCTCAGATAGAAGCGACAGCAAAGGTGGCGAAGGCCACTCGAATGAAAGCGCACGGCATGACCAAGGCCATCACGGCCTTGGCCCTGTTCGCCTGCATGGGCGGCCGCCTGACCGCGGAGACGACCGCGGAAACCGGGGGGCGAAGACCCAATGTACTCTTGATTATCACCGACGATCAAGGCTACGGGGAATTCGGCTTCACCGGCAACGAGAATGTGCTGACCCCGAACATGGACAAGCTGGCAAAGCAATCGGCTGTCTTCAGCAACTTTATCGTTGCCCCGGCCTGTTCGCCGACGCGCTCGTCGCTGATGATGGGGCGCAACCATTTCAAGACCGGCGTCTGGGGCGTGGGACCGGCGTGCAACATTCTGGATGATGAAGTCTTCATGCCGCAGTTCTTCAAGCAGGCCGGCTACGCGACCGCACTCTTCGGGAAAGGCGACAGCGTGCAGCGCCGGGAGCAACGGCCATGGCATCTGGATGTCGACGAGTCGAGTGTCGTATGGGGCTACGACCACAAGGATCCGCGGATGTTTGAGAAGGAAGTCGTGGCTGACGAAGAGAAGCAGGTAGTGGTCAACAAGAAGGGCTATACCTGCGACATCAATGTGGATGATACGATCAGGTTTATTCGGAAGAACAGAGGCAAGCCGTGGTGGTGCGACCTGTCCTTCATCATCCCCCATGCCCCGTGGGAGGCCGCACCGGAGTATAGGAAGATATACAAGGACAAAGGCTACTCTCCGATCTTCTCTCCGACTGCTGGGGCAGCATCACGCAGATGGATGCGTCCCTGGGCCGCCTGATGAAGTCCTTGGAGGAGATGGGTGAGGCTGAAAACACCATCGTGGTCCTGTTCAGCGCTGTCGCGGCCCCGGAGAGCAGATTGCGGAGAGCCCGGGCGAATCTCAATGAGGGCGTTGGGGATCACTGCGGGGATGGAATAGGAACCACGGATGACACGGAATGACACGGTAAGAAGGGGGCAAGAGAACAGCATGACAAATGGAGTACAGAGAGACCGAGGCGACATCGTCGTGTATGAGACCGAGGACGGCGGTGTGCAGCTTGATGTGCGGCTTGAGAATGAAACCATCTGGCTCACACTGAATCAGCTTGCTGAGCTCTTCGGTCGAGACAAATCCGTCATATCCCGGCATCTGCGGAGCATCTACAGCACTGGTGAGCTCCAGCGCGAGGCAACTGTTGCAGAAAATGCAACGGTTCAAGAAGAGGGAGCTCGCTCGGTCACCAGGAAACTCGATTACTACAACCTGGACGCCATCATCTCGGTCGGCTACCGCGTCAACTCCAAGCGCGGCACCGCATTTCGGATTTGGGCCACCAATGTGCTCCGGCAGCACCTCGTGCAGGGCTACAGCGTCCACGAACAGCGTCTCGTTGCCCTGGGCCAGAGCCTCAAACTGGCATCGGACATCACGCGCCGCAAACAACTCTCCGGCGACGAAGCATCCGCCCTCCTGCAGACCGTCTCCGACTACGCCTATGCCTTGGGTCTCCTCGACGACTACGATCACCAACGCGTAGCTGTCCGCCGCAAGTCTGTGCGCGAAGCCGTGCGGGTGGACTACGCAGAAGCGCTGGCGCTCATCGACCAGATGCGAAGCGCCTTCGGCGATTCCGCGGTCTTCGGCGTGGAGAAAGACGACAGCCTGCACAGCTCGCTGAGCGCCGTCATGCAGAGCTTCGGCGGTCAGGACGTCTACCCGTCGGTCGAAGAGAAAGCGGCCCACTTGCTGTACTTCCTGGTCAAGAACCACAGCTTTGTGGATGGCAACAAACGCATCGCTGCCGTTGTCTTCCTGCGCTTCGCCGAAAAGAACGACCTCCTCTACGACGAGCAGGGCGGCAAGCGCATCGCCGACAACGCCCTCGTCGCCATGACCCTCATGATCGCCGAAAGCAAGCCCGCCGAGAAAGACGTCATTGCGGCCATGCTCACCAACCTCATCGCCGGGGATGGCGGGGATGCAACCACGGAAGGCGCGGAATGCTGAAGGAGTGAGTATGACCAAGATGAGATACTTCTGTTTTGTGGCTTTCGTGGTCGCATCAATCTGCGCTGCGGCTGGGCGCCCCAATATCATCATCATGATGACCGACGACTCGGGCTATTCCGACCTCGGTTGCTATGGCGGCGAGATCGACACGCCGAACCTCGATCGCATGGCCAGAAGCGGTCTGCGCTTCCGCAATTTCTACAACAACGGGCGCTGCAGCCCGACGCGCGCGTCGCTGCTGACCGGGCGCGATTCGGCGCATGCCGGGTTCGGCGCCGGGACCCTCGGCGGTTGGAACCGCGAGATGAAGCAGCCCGCCTATCGCGCCCGCCTGCCCTACGATCTGCCGACCATCGCGGAGCTGATGAAAACTGCCGGCTACCGGACCATGATGACCGGCAAATGGCATCTCGGCGGCAGTCATATGAAGACTCAGCCGGCCCGCCAGGCGGGGTGGAAGCGTTCGCACCCGGGTTGGGAACTGACGGATGAGGAAATCGAGGCCGATTTCAACGCGCTGCCGGCGCAGCGCGGTTTCGATGAGTTCTTCGGCCTGATCGGAGGCGAAACGCATCAGTTCTTCACGGCTGACGACAAGCATGACTATCTCGAGGGCAATCAGCGCGCCAAGCTCAAGATCGACCGCGCGTACAACATGCACTGTTATTACACGAACAAGAACCGCTACCCCTACACGCCCAACCACGGGAAAACCGCTAAGGCGTTCTATGGCACCGACGGCATGACCGACCGCGCCGTTGAGATGATCGAAGCTGCTTCGGCAAAGCCGCAGCCCTTCTTTCTCTACATGGCCTACCGCGCGCCTCACCTGCCGATCCAAGCGCCGCAGGAGCTGGTGGACAAGTATCTGCCGCGCTATGCCGACCTGGAAAAGGTGCAGGCCGACCGCGTTGCCGGGCTGGTGCGCGAGGGATTGTGGGATAAGGGCCGGGACTATCGCAAGTACTTCGGCCCCTACCGAAAAATGCCGGCGGCCAAGAAGAAGGATTACCAACTCCGCGCGGCGATCCATGCGGCGATGATGGAGAAGATCGACGAAAATGTCGGCAACGTCCTCAAGGCCCTGGAGAGAAGCGGCGAGCTGGACAACACGCTGATCCTCTACCTGTCCGACAACGGCGCCGCTTCGCATCTGGGCGACCTGATGAATGTGCCTTACCACGGCTGCAAGGCGCTGATGTGGGAGGGCGGCACCAAGACCCACTGCATTGCTTATTGGCCCAGGGCCATCAAGCCCGGCGCCATTACCGAGAGCATGGGCTGGGTCGGCGATTTCCTGCCGACCTGCCTCGACATCGCCGGCGCGATCTATCCGGCCAAGTTCCGCGGCAAATCAACCGAAGCGCTCGACGGGCGCAGCCTGTTGCCGGTGCTGAAGGGGGAAGATCGAGCCCCGCCGGAGTACCTGTTCAGCAACGACAAAGGCCAGCAGGGCGTCATCTACAAGGGCCGCTGGAAACTGCTCATCGAGCCGGGATGGTACATCCAGACGAACAAGAAACCGGGCATTGCGTACGAGCTGTACGACTTGGAAAAAGACCCCGCTGAGGTCAAGGACCTGGCCAAGCAGAATCCCGAAATGGTCCAGCAACTCAGCAGAGCCTGCGAAACCTGGCAGCAGCGCTGCGGCATTGTCGACTACGGCGAGATCCTGAAAATCCGTCCCAACCATACGAAATAGGACTCGGTATGTCAAGCTGACTGGGAAGATCAGGACGAGGATCATCTCCAGCCAGCCCTATGCTTGACTTCCGCTATAAAACGATTTATAGTGGCGGGTTAACACGAGGAATTGTATGGCGACGCTGAAACAGATCGCGCAAGAGGCCGGGTGTTCGGTCGGGGTCGCATCGGTGGTGCTGAATCGGGCCCGGGGGAACATCGGGGTGTCGGCAGCCATGCGGCGCCGGGTGGAGCAGGCCGCGGCCACGCTGGGATACGAAGGCAACTTCGCGGCGAGCGCCCTGAAACGACAAAGCACGAGAACCCTGGGGCTATACGTAGCGCCACGGTCGGGTGGGGGATTGGGTGCGGGCTCGTTTGAGGACCGGATGCTCCATGGCATCGAACAAGCTTGCGTGGCCAACGAGTACGACCTGCTGATCGTGAACATGTCCGTCGAGCGCGATCCCGAGGTCTGTGTCCGGCTCATCCGCCAGCGCCGCGTCGATGGCATCATCGTGATGGACCCTGGGCGGAACCTGCAAACGAAGTACTATGCCAACTCGACAAACAAATAATTTTACTCAAGCAAAATGGATTTGGGCACAGCAACCCGAATACACCTTGTACAACCGCTGGGTGGAAGCACAAAAAGAGTTTAACTTATCTGATGGTTTTATGCAGGCCCATATACTCGTATGTGCGGACACAACCTACAGGTTATTCATCAACGGCGAACGGATCTGCGACGGTCCTGTTCGTTTTTATCCCGAACATGTCCGTTTTGACCGGCTGGATATTACAAAGTCTCTGCGCGCGGGTGATAACAACATCAAAATTATTGCCAATTATTGGGGCTGTAAAGCGACCACCAGGATTCCGGTACACGCGGGTCTGATTGCCGAAATAATCGTCGACAATGAGATCTCTGCCTTCACTGACCGCTCCTGGCGGGTGAGAAACGGCAACTGGGAAACAAACACCCCCTACAGCTCATTTAGTCTAGGGCCATATGAGTACTATAACGCCGAAAAAGGCGAAGAGAGCTGGCAGCAGGCAGTAGAATTATTTGCCGCTCATGAGGGTCCGTGGCAGGATCTGACTCCGCGGGATTGTCCTTTTCTCACAGCAGATAGCCGCGAGCTCAAACTAGTACAAACGCGGAAACTCCCGAAGCGGGCGTATTGTTATTCCTTCCCCTTCACCCGCCTCATCCACAAGGTACCCAATGTCGGCGCCAAAATCCTTCCCAGTGGCGGTGCGGCCTTTACCACTATTGTCGCCCCGACCGATATGGAGATTAGCTACCGTTCCTTTATACTGGAGATCTACATAAACGGCATAAAAATGGAGTCCACGTTTAAACTAAACAAAGGGGACAACTTTGTATCTTTTATCTCCCCCAGACCCAACGGTTTTCAAGCAGATGATCCCTGGTTCCTGCTGGAAGATGTGCGGGCAGCTGAACTTAAATATAGAAATCCTTCCGGCAGCGAAGGGATGTTCTGTTTCATTCATCCCAAAGCATCTGAAGAGACCCGCAACATGCCAAATCACCCACCACGTGATGAGGAGCTACAAACCAGAATCATGGAGGGGCTTACAAAACTCCGACGTCTAGCTCGGCCGGTTGACTTAAAAGAGTTAGAGGCGAGTGCCGAATACAGCTTTACCTCGTCCTTTTCACCAACCATTGACCCCCATATCCCGGCCATATTTGACGCGGCAGATTCAGACGCTACAGAATATATGTATGATCTGGGGACCCAGAGTATTGGTTATATCTCTCTGGAAATAGAGGCAGAGTCATCAGCTGAAGTCGTACTCTACATGATAGAGTATATTACCGAAGAGGGTATTCGTCAGCATACCATTCAAGGCAACACCTACTACCGCAACGGTTTTGGCCTTAAAGTTCCTGCCGGTACAACAAAATTTAGAAGCATGAAGAGAAGGTCCGGCAGATACGTTGTGGTTTCAGTCAAAGGTGAAACCAAAATTGCCGGAATTGAAATGGAGGAGTCTGTCTACCCGATCAAAGCGCGTGGCTCCTTTGAGTGTAGTGACAGCTACCTGAATAAACTCTGGGAGATCTCTGCTAGAACTCTTGAGCTTTGTATGGAGGATACCTATACGGACTGTCCTCTTTATGAACAAAACTTTTGGGTGGGGGATATGCGTAATGAAGCGCTTTTTGCCTACAATGTATTTGGGGGCTATGACCTTACTAAACGGAGTCTGAAACTGGCTGCGGAGAGTCTGGATCATCAGGATCTCATTGTCTGCTGTGCTCCCCGCTACTTTACCGAAATCATACCGATCTGGAGTTTTTTATGGGTTGTGGCCCTTAAAGAGTTTTACCTCTACAGCGGAGAGTCTGACGCTGTTCTGGAGAACTGGGCGGCCTGTAAAACAAATATTAATAATACCAAAACATATATTAATGAAGAGGGGCTCTTTGATGCCCCCTTCTGGAATATGTTTGACTGGGGCGAAATAGACTGGATGGGTCGCCGCGTAGTATTATTTAATTCTATTATGCTCGGCGGTGCTCTGGATAGCTGCATTGAACTTTGTGAAGTAACCGAAGACCAGGAGTTTGCCCAAGAGTGCTGCGAATACAAGGCATCTCTTATCACTGCCGTTAACAAATATTTTAAAAACGGCGCCTATCCGGATAATACCGATAACCTCAACAGCGGTTCGCAGATAACTCTGGCGGTCGCCTATCTGCACGGCTTCTTAGACAAAAAAGACTTTTCTGAGGAGACACTTAAAACACTCACTGAAATAGGCAGCCCCTTTTCACTGCTCTACCTCTATGAAGCTTATGAAAAGGCGGGCGATTATCAAAAGATCATATCTCATATCACAAGCTCCTACCGGCAAATGGTAGAGAGCGGAGCCACTACCGTCTGGGAAGTGTTCCCCGGTACACCTTACGGACCCAAAGGATTTCCGACCCGCAGTCATGCCCACGCCTGGTCATCCGTTCCTGTTTACTTTTTCACCCGTATCATCCTCGGGGTGACGATAGAAAAGGCGGGCGGCGAAGCCTACGCCATCAGTCCCCGTCCCGGGGACCTCAGCGAAGCCTCGGGAACCATTATCACCGCCAAAGGGAAACTGAAAACTAGCTGGAAAAAAGAGGGCAATAGTTTAAATGTCTATTGTGAAGCTCCAGAGGAAATTTCCGTCTCTTTTAAGGAGAACGAAGAGATCGCAGGACTGGAAATTACATTTGCCAGATCATCGTTACAGGCACCGCAAAAAAACTGACGCCTTTTTGCAGGAGTAGAACATGAAAGCAATTATGATTTTGATGGACATTGGTTGGGCTCGGTCCCCTGTATGCCAGTGAATAACATTAATATTCAACTTTGGACCGTCAGGCAGGAGATTTCTAAAGATCTCCCAGGCACGTTCCAGAATCTCGTTGATTTTGTGATCAAGCACGCAAAGGAACAGGCAAAGGACAAGTGAGATGACTCCGATGACGAACCGCGAGCGGGCCCTGGCCGTGCTCCGCTACGAATCCTATGACAGACTGCCGATCGTCCATTTCGGCTACTGGGGGCAGACCTTGCAGAAGTGGGCCGCCGAGGGACACATCAGCGAAGCCCTGAGCAGGGCCGTCGGCGACGGCAATCCGGCCGACTACGAGCTGAACGAGCTGCTTGGCTGGGACTTCAACTGGCAGTGCATGTTCTACCCCAACCCGGGCCTGGTGCCGAGATTCGAGACGAAGGTCATCAAAACCTTCGACGACGGCTCACAACACATCATGAACGGTGACGGTGTCATCCTGCTGCAGCAACCGGGCGCCGTCAGCATTCCCGCCGAGATCAGTCACACCCTCACCGACCGCGCGAGTTGGGAGGAGCACTACAAGTTCCGTTATGCCTGGAGCGAGGACCGGGTCACCAAGGTCGGCGTCTTGACCGACGACACAGTGACGCGCTTCGACGACGGCGGGCTCGACTTCCTGCGCGACGACAAGCGCGACTACCTCTACGGCCTGCACTGCGGCAGCCTGTTCGGCAACATCCGCAACATCATCGGCGTCGAGGGCAGCAGCTACATGTACTGCGACGACATGGAGCTCTACAAGGAGATCATCGACACCAACGCCGAGGTGTGCTACCGGAACACCAGATACGCGCTCGAGACGGGAGCGACGTTCGACTTCGGCCACTTCTGGGAGGACATCTGCTTCAAGAACGGGCCGTTGGTCATCCCCAGCGTATTCGAAGAGCTGGTTGGGCCCCACTACGGGCGCATCACCGATCTGCTCGCGGAATACGGGATCGACATCGTCTCGCTGGACTGCGACGGCATGATCGACGCCCTCGTTCCCACCTGGATCGAGAACGGCGTCAACACCATGTTCCCTATCGAAGTCGGCACATGGGACGCGAGCATCGCGCCTTGGCGCGAAACGTACGGCAAACGGTTGCTTGGCGTGGGCGGGATGAACAAGAACGTCTTCGCCCGGGACAGAGCCGCCGTGGATGCCGAGATCGAGCGCCTGGTAGAGCTTGTCGAGCTGGGCGGCTTCATCCCATGTCCCGACCACCGCCTCCCGCCGGGTGCGGAGTGGGACAACATCAAGTACTACTGCGAGAAGATGCGGGAACGGTTCGCGTGAGCGAGACACGACACAGCCTGACCTGGAAGCGGGAACGGGAACTGGTTTCCAGGTTTGCCGGGGGACTGTCCCTCGACACGTTCGAGCGTAAACTACTGAGCTCTGGGGATAGGGCGAGGATCATCTCCAGCCAGCCCTATGCTTGACTTCCGCTATAAAACGATTTATAGTGGCGGGTTAACACGAGGAATTGTATGGCTACACTGAAACAGATCGCGCAGGAGGCCGGGTGTTCGGTCGGGGTCGCATCGGTTGTGTTGAACCAGTCCCAGGGGAACATCGGGGTGTCGGCGGCCATGCGGCGCCGGGTGGAACGGGCTGCTGAGAAGCTGGGATACGCTGGCAACTTCGCGGCGAGCGCCCTGAAGCGACAGAGCACGAGGACCCTGGGGCTGTACGTGGCGCCGCGGCCCGGAGGGGGCTTGGGTGCGGGCTCGTTTGAGGACCGGATGCTCCATGGCATCGAACAAGCTTGCGTGGCCAACGAGTACGACCTGCTGATCGTGAACATGTCCGTCGAACGAGATCCTGAGGTCTGTGTTCGGCTCATCCGTCAGGGCCGAGTCGATGGCATTATTGTGATGGATCCCGGGCGGAATCTGCGGACGAAGTATCCGATGGCGGAACTATCGGGCCGGGTGGTGTTCCTGGGGGCGGGCATGCCAGCTTCCGTAGCGCCGCGCTTCGCGTTTGACAACCACGCGGCCATGGCGCTTACGGTGGCACACTTGAGGGCGCTGGGTCACCGTCGCATCGCGTTCGTGGGTCAACTCCACGACCCCCTGGCAGACTGCCTGGAGCGCGAGCAGGGCTTCCGGTCGGCCATCGAGCAAACGGGGCTGCCGGCGAATCCGGAATGGGTCCTGGACCATGGGGACCTCCTGCAGCCCGCGTTCAGCGACGTCATGGGCGCACCCGCGCACTGCCGGCCAACGGCCCTGATCGCCCTCAACGACATCGCTGCGGCGATTGCGTGTCGGGAATTGCGCAAGCTTGGACTCCACGTGCCGGGACAGATAAGCGTCATCGGTGTGGACGATTCCACGATCTGCGAGTTCACTTCGCCCAGCTTGACCTCAATCCGGCATCCGCTGGAAGACATGGGGCGTGACGCCACCGAGCACCTCATCGCTGGCCTGGGCAAAGCGGCGGATGCGCGAGCAGTGAAAGGGCGTTTTCCCCCTGTTCTCGTCGAGCGCGAGTCCACCGGTCCGGCGCCGGACGAGAAGACAACAGAATAACCGTGAGGAGATATATCCATGGCAGCAAGCAGAGCAGGAGTCGCCAAGCGTCAGTCGGTTGTGAGAAGGCCGGCCAGGCCCCGCGTCCAGAACGCCGTTTCGCGCCGGGACGAGGTCAGTGAGATCACAGGCAAACTGGCGGTTGCCGAGGCCTTCACCGAGACGTATGCCAGGCATGAAGACGATCACATGGCAATCCGCGAGGCCAGGTGTCTCGCTGCTCTCTTTCCCGCGCTCTGCACCGGCATCCACGATCAGGATCTGATTGCCGGCAGGAAAGACCACCACCCCTATGCCGGCTTCAGCGTCATGGCGCTCTCCACGAGTACCACCAAACACACGCTCCTGGCCAAGTACCGTGCCGGCGACGCCATTACGCCTGAGGAGTTGATGGACTTTCAGGCCAAGAGCCTGTTTGTCGGCGGCTATTACCACAACCACATCGGCCTGATGAAGGCGGTGGAGCAACTGCCCGACGACTCAGACCTGAAGGCTCGCCTGCTGGACCTTGCCACGTTCTGGGAGGATCGGGAAACGACCTCGCATCTGAGGGAGTTTGTGACCGATGAAGTGCTGCAAGGCCTCGGGCCTGCGCAGGTTGGCTTCGGCTATGCCGATACGTTCAACCGCTTGGCCTGCGCGTCCCTCGATTTCGACAAGCTCCTCAGACTCGGCATTCCCGGACTCGCCAGCGAGATCTCGGCGCATCGCAGCTCCGCCAAAAGGGATGGCCGGGACGAGCCGTTCTATACCGCCATGTTGATGGCTCTGGACGTAGTCAAAGACGTCTGCCTGCACTACGAAGCCGAGGCCCGCAGAAAAGCCCGGACGGTGCGGACTCCGCAGAGGCAGAAAGACCTGCAGGCCATGGCCACGGCCCTCAAGAACATCACGGAGCGGCCCCCGGCGAACCTGCGCGAGGCCATGCAGCTCATGTGGGTCTACTGCCTGGTCAGCTACATGGACAACTATGGGCGCATGGATGTCTACCTGGGCGATTTCTACGCCAGGGACATTGACGAGGGAGTGCTGACGGAAGAAGAAGCCAGCAGGTTGATCACAGCGCTTTGGCAGTTGATCGCAGACCTGGCCGATGAGGGCAAGCTCGGCGCTGCGGCGCAGGGCAGGATCGTCGTCGGTGGGGCTGGTCGGAGGAATGAGGAAAATGCCGACCGCTTCGCCCTTGCCGCCCTGGAAGTCAGCAGGCGGATGAGAGTCACCGAGCCGAACACCACGCTGCGCTTCTGCGAAGGGCAGACCCCCGCGCTGATGACCAAGGCCCTGGAGATGATCGGCGAAGGCTGCATTCACCCAGCCCTCTACAACGATGCCGTAAACGTCCCCGCCCTGCAGAAGACCTACGGAGCCAGCCGCGAAGACGCGGAACAATACCTGCCGGTTGGCTGTGGCGAATTCTGCCTGGAGGCGAAAAGCCTCAATTCGCCCAACGGCCAGATGAGCTACCTCGCAGCCCTCGACCTGGTGCTCCACAACGGGAGGGACATTTCGACGGGGGCCCAAGCAGGCCTGGCGCTCGGTGGCCCCGATGACTTCCCCGACTTCGACAGCCTGGTCGGGGCGGTGAAACGGCAGATCAGCCACACCCATCGTCTGTTGGCGCTCCGACACGGCTTCGAAATCCGGGCCGAGCGCAAAGACGCGCCATTCCTGTTCATGAGCATATTGAACGGCGCCTGCATCGCCAGAGGCAAATCCATTCTCGATGGCGGCATCGATTACCTGGGGGGCATGATCGAGACCTATGGCCTGACCAGCCTCGCGGACAGCCTCACTGCGATCAAGACCCTGGTCTATGAGACAAAGGAGATGAGCCTGCGCAAATTGGTGCGTGTGCTGGACCACGATTTTGCGGGCTTCGAGAGCGAGCGCCAGCGCATGCTGCGCCTCCCCAAGTATGGCAATGACGTCGCCGAAGTGGACGACCTGCTCGTACAGCTCGGCGCATTCATCTGTCGCGACGTGCTCAGTCACGCCGCGGAAGCGGGGCTGAACTACTTCACCATCTGCAGCATGAACCCCGGCGGCTTCCAGTTCAGCCGGATCACCGCCGCCTCGGCGGACGGTCGGCGCAAGGGCGACCCCATGCCGATCGGCAACGCCCCCACCCAGGGCCGGGACACCAGCGGACCGACCGCGCTGCTCAACTCCATGGCCAAGCCGCTCAATATGCACGGCGGCTTCGTCCAGAACCTGAAGCTCGCACCCACCATGTTCTCTA
Organism: Verrucomicrobiota bacterium; assembly: GCA_018648805.1. GTDB lineage: Bacteria > Verrucomicrobiota > Kiritimatiellia > UBA8416 > JABMPJ01 > JABMPJ01. The sequence goes on along the minus strand of JABGQM010000060.1, from coordinate 3,360 downwards.
CCGAGACCCAGCCAAAGCTGGAAGCCCTGCTGCGCACCTACTTTGGCGCTGGCGGCGCCCAGATCATGATCACCTGCATCAATCAGGCCGACTTGCAGGACGCCCTCGACCACCCGGAGAAGCACGAGAATCTTGTCGTCCGGGTCGGCGGCTGGACATCCCGCTACGTCGCCCTGCCAAAAGACATCCAGATCGCGATACTGAATCGCACGCTACATGCATGACATGCCCAGTCAACCGCCAACCGCAATGACCGCTCGGCTCAGGCTCTTGAGACACCTTCTGAGTGCATGCGCCCTGGCGCTGCTCACCCACGGCGCGCTGGGCGAGCGGCCTTTCGCCTCGAACAGCGCCCACGCTCCCGCCGGCAACTTCGAGAGCCCGTGGTGGCAGCAGGTCTTCTCCCTCGCCTTCGACGGCCACGGCAACTTTGTCGCGCCGCACTTGGACGCCCTGCACGCTGCCGCCGCCAGTCTGGGCCCGGCGGGGTACCACGGCGTCTGGGACGCCGACCTGAACCGGGACGCCGGGTGGATGCGCCGACACCTGGTCGCGTTCGACGAGCAGCCCCGCACGAAGCGGCTCGTCTACATCGAGGGGGCGAGCGCATCCCGTGTCCTCTGCCGGGCCGATGCCGACGGGCGGATCGTCCTGACCCATCACATGCTCCTTTGGCTGAACGACCCGGCGCGACGCGACGACGCCCTCCGTCGCATCCAGCCCGATGGCCGCACGGTCTGGTTCGGCGACTGGCAGTTCATGCAGTCGCACCCGCTCAAATCGAGTCTCGGCCATGCGCTTCCCGGCGCGGCGGAGTTGGGACTGCCGCCGTTCACGCACCCGCTCACGGGCGCGGTTATCACGGACGAAGGCGACTTCTGGCACACCCGTTCCGCCGGTCCCGGAGGCAAGTACGTGCGCTTGACTGAGGCCGACGCCGAGCTGCTCGACCTCGCGTCCGTCACCACGCGCAACAAAGACGGCGAGTGGCTGGTGGAATACGGCGGACGCATGCTCTACGATGCGCAGTTCGCGCCCTACCAGGCCGCCAAGGCGCAGCGCGCGATGGCGGCCCTCGCCCCCGACATGATTCACTACGACGACTGGGACCTGCGTTCGCCGGGCACGGACCATGCAAAGTCGGCCATTCATGTGGCGGCGTTTCGCGACTTCATGCAGCGCCGTTTCAACGAGGACGACTGCCGGGCGCTGGGGTTCGAGAAGGACGATGTCGCCGCCTTCGACCTCTACCGCCACCTGCGATCTCCGCCCTGGCTGGCGGAATTCGAGGACCGAGGACGGATAAACCCGGAAGCCCCTTTCTGGTGGGCCGCCCGCGATCCACGCTGGCTCAGCAACAAGATCTGGCGCGCGTTCCAGATCGCCTGCATCGAGAACCGGCTCGCGAGCATGCAGGAGACCTACCGCCTGTTCAAACAACACAGCCGCGAGACGCTTGGCCGCGAGATCCCCATGGTGGCCAACATCATCCCCACGCTCAGCTGCCTCTACCTCCAGCGCGACTGCGTCGACATGGCAAGCTTCGAGTGGCCCTGCTACAAGAACTACAACTCCTTCCCCAAGCCGTTCGGATACTACCCCGACGCGCGCCTCGGCCTCGGCCCGCGCATGGCCGCAAAGATCGGCGTCACCGGCCACGCCATGGTCGCCCCCTACGTCGAGAAGCAATACTGCGGCTGGGACGGCCAGGGATTCACCAAGCGCCAGTACGAGACCCTCCACAAGGTCATCACCTTCGACCTCCTCGCCAATCGCGGCATCCCCGCCTTCGCCCTGACCTGGGACGGCGGCTACTCGCCTGGCTCCATCCATTCCGCGGGACAACTGCACACCTTCGTCAACCAAGTCGCGCCGATCCTCTCGCAGCGCCATTACATCGCCGACATCGGCCTGGCCTCCAGTTCGTGGAGCCGCATCGCCGCGGCCACGCCGTTCGCGGGCTGGTTCGACGAGACCTCGAAACGCCACTTCGCCGAGTTTGTCGGCTGGTCGCAGTATCTCATGTCCGCGCGCGACTTCCCGCAGTGGGACGTACTGCCGTTCGACGACGTCACGCCCGAGGACCTGGCGCGCTTCAAGCTCGTCGTTCTCCCCAGCGTTCTTGTTGTCACCGCCGACCAGTTTGCAGCGCTGGAAACCTACCTCAAGCAAGGCGGGCGGCTGCTTGTCACCGGCGAAACCGGGACCTTCTTCGGCCCCGAGGTGCTCCTCATGCCGCGGGCGCGAAATCTCGCCGCCGGACTGAAACGCCGCTACCCGGATCGCGTCACCATAACCGAGGCCAAACCCGGCCTGGCATACCACCTCGCCCCTGCGAACTCCGCACCGGTTCGCGACCTGCTGCGGCAAGCGGGCGAGCATCCGCCCGTCCTCACCGTCGCCAACGCCCCTGAGCACGTGGCCGTCTACCTGAGCCAATCCAAGGCCCGCCCCGGCGTCCTGACCCTCGACCTCGTCAACCATGCCTACGATCTCGCCGACGACCGGATCACGCCCGTTACCGCTACCGACTTCACTGTCGCCCTGCGTCTCCCGGCCTCGTTTTCGTCCGGCGAACTCAGCGCCGAGGCCATTCGGTACGACGAAACCGCGCCGCACAACACCCGGCGGCAAGCGCTCCCCGGCAGTGTCGTGGCGCGGGCCGCGGGCCGCGTCACGCTCCGCGTTCCCCCGTTCACCCATTACCAAATCCTCCGCCTCAGCAGAAGTGGAGCACGCGAACCCGAAAAGGAGAAACAGGAATGAGGACGAGTTTCGTATTGATGGCTTGCAGTTTTGCCGTGGCGCTGCTCTCGGGCTGCACGAGCGTGCGGAAAGCCGGGGAATCCAAGGCCGCAATCGCGCCGATCATCTTGGACAGTCAGGCGCATACCAACCGGATCGCCAAGGAAGGCGACTGGCGATGGGGCGAGGGCGGCGGCGATTGGCAGCAAGACACGCTCTGGGCATCGCCGGGCAAGGGTGAGGCAAAACTCAGCTGGCGCCCGGACCTGCCGGTGTCGGGGAACTACCGTGTCTCGGTCTGGTTTGGCGACGACCCGAACTCGGATCACGCGTCGAATGCGCCCTTCACTGTCCACTACAAGGGCGGCAAGAAAGAGTACAAAGTAGACCAGCAGGGCGCCACTGAGAACTGGCGTGATCTCGGCATCCATCCGTTCACGGCTGGCACCGCCGGTTACGTGGAGATCAGCAACAATGCTGACGGCAATGTGGTGGCCGACGCGGTGAAGTTCGAATACGTGCCACATGTCGCGAGTGCTATTGGAGGTCCGATGATGAGTCTGGGCAGTGCAATGGCGGAAGAACGACCGGTCGTGCTGAACATGGCGCTTTGCG
>JABGQM010000006.1 GCA_018648805.1 Verrucomicrobiota bacterium | reverse complement strand
CAGCGGCTCATATCCCATATAACCCACGTGCCGGAAGCCACGTTTCGCGAAATGCTCGGCCGCCAGTCGCCCGGCCGCTTCCGTATCCGCCAGGACGGCCGGCACTTCACCATCATCCCGGTGCCGACGATATCCGACCCTGACCATCGGACACCCCAACTTACGCAGGGGCAGCACTTGCGGGAAATCTGGCAGATGGCCGATCAACACGCCTTGCGGCGACAAGAGGTCCGGTAGGACGCTATCCTGGAAGAGTTTCAAGTCGATGAGTCGCCAGCCCCGCCGCCGCGCAGCGTCAAACAGTTCTGCCTCATGCCCCATGTCGTGCGTGGCGCCCTGGAGCAGCATATAGACCACCGGCTGATCGTTCTGCGCCCCCACTGTCTGCTTCCCATTACGCATATCGTTCTCACTTCTCAGCGACCATCATGGCGACCTGAAGAGGCATCATGGCTCGTGACCCACTCAACAACAAGTGTTATGGCGCCAGCATCTCATCCAGTAGCTTGGTGCGCTTCGTGTTGGACATCGGCGCCAGCGGATCACGATCACCAGTGAAGCCGAGCGCCACGTAGTCGACTGCCATATCAATGTCCTCGGAGAACCGCTGGATAACACCGAAGATCTTGGATAGCGTCGTGCCGCCCTTGAAGAGTAGCCGTGAGTCGAATTCAGGGATCGAGAACAGGTGTTGCAGCGTCCAACAGACCCAGAAGTCTTTTTCAACCAGTCCCGGCTGTATGCCCGTACGCGTCGAGGTCTCCTGGAAGAGAATGGCTCGTTCCTGGTTGTCGACTTTGGCCACCTTATCCATTCTGTTTCTCCCCCTCCCCGACGATTGCCTTGGCCACCTCGTGAATCCAGTCTGTGCTGTACTGCGTGTCGTGCAGTAGCGTTCTTCGGTCCGGCTCTGACAGCACCCGTGCGATGCGACGTACCATTGCGTCAGTGACTACGTTCTTGCCGATGTATCGCAGGGCTTGTACTACCAAGCCATTCACTTCGCTTGCTGCACCCAGCGTCTTTGGCTCGGCGTGTTTGAACTGGATGGCACGACGATCCAGCTTGTAGCTACGGGTTGGACCATCGGAAAGATAGAGCGCCTTGGCCGGCACTTGGGTCGACAGTCCGAGAATGTTCGCTGCATGTGCACCGGCACCAAGAATGCGCCAACCGTGCTTGCGTGCGATGGCTCTGGCAACTTCGTTCAGCTTAGGGCTCACCGGACCCGCGATCAGCTTGCCGGACCTGGGATAGTCATAGATCCCCCGGATCACGCGACGAATAGAACCTGCGTCCACGAGCTGTGAAAGTGCCATGTCCACGGAACCACGGCTCCCCAGGTCGAGAAAATCCTTAGGGGAATATGCCTTACTCGGCTCACCCTCCTTCATTCTGGTTAGGATTCTCTGCTTAACGGTGTCCATAACACCCTCCAGTGCATTTAGAAAATACACCCCTTTTTTTCTAAATGCAAGTCCCCTTCTGCCGATCGGGCAATGTACGGTTGCAGTGTCGCATGTCTTGGGGTCCATCATGGCGCCATTAGCACGCTACGGGCAACCGTTATGATGGTCATCTTGACTTCGGGTGGCAGGTGGTTCCAGTGATTGACCAGCCATGCCAGATCGGCATCAGGAGGGACATGAATTACAGTTCTGTCGGATCTGTGTCCCATATACGTCCCACGGCGATTTTTTGGTTTACCGCATAGTGTTGATGTACCAGCCTAACCGACCTGCGGGGGGACACCCCATGACCACGCTCATCGCCACAGCCGACCTGCACCAGCATCCCTCCAAATGGGAACTGCTGGTGTCGGCTGTCATCGAACAGAAGCCGGACGTGGTCCTGATCGCCGGCGATTTGCTTCCTAAGTATGGGGGGTTTGAGATGCAGCGAGAGTTCTTTCCCGAGCTGCGAGGGCTGCTGACAAGGATCAGGGATGAAGCCAGCGCCCGGGTGCTGCTGTACCTTGCGAATGACGACGCGCACTACCTGGAACCGCTGGTGTGCGAGCTCGAAGGAGACGGACTGTGCATCAACATGGCGCAACGCGTCTACCGTGCGGACGGCCTGGTGTATTGCGGGATGAATAGGGTCCGGGACTACCCATTCGGCTACAAGCACTACTGCGTGCCGGACGGGGACAGGGTCGCCGATCCGGTCCAATTCTGCGGAGAAGGCATCACCTTCGACGACGATGGCAAGGAAGTCCCAATAGCAAACCTGCGTCAATACCTGCTCGCCAAGTCCGGCATCGCAACTACCGCAAGGTCTACTGTGTAGACTGGGCGCTTGCCGACGCCGTCGCCCCCGGGAGCGGGATCGACCCGACGCGCTGCCTGGAAAACATGGTCTACGTCGAATTGCGACGCGGGGGTACGAGGTCTCGTACTACCGCACCCGCAACGGGTATGAAGTCGACTTTGTTGCCACCCCCAAATCCGGAGGCGATCCGAAGCTGATCCAGGTTGCATGGGCACTGGACAAGCCGGAGGTTCGCGATCGGGAGGTCCGTGCCCTTCAGAAGAGCGTGGAGTTCCTGGGTGCCACAAACGTCCTCATCGTCACGAATGACGAGGAAATGGTTCTCAATACCGAGGCCAGTCCGATACCGGTCATGCCGGCATGGAAATGGTTGCTGACCGAGGAACCGGAAGTCCGTTGACAGGCCGGAGTGACATCAGCCCTCGAATGGGGAGTTCATTATGCATAGGAGGCCTGTGCCGCTTCCCTCCTTGATTTGCAATCTGCCAACGGCAAAACAGGCAAAACATATCCACGGCAAATAGCGCGTAGGGAAACGCGGCAGGGCCAGACCCTTCAACGCAAAGAAACCTGCTTCCGGCAGGAGCAGGCTACTGTAGCTCGCCCCTGTCGGGAGCGTGCTACTTCGATCTGGAATCCAGACTTGTTGCCATTCGCTCGCAACGCTGCGCTACGAGCTCCCAGACAGCGGCTTCATCCACAGTTGCGATCACACTGCCCAGCCCGTCCGCCAGCCGACGGATGCGATCGCGCACCATTGGCCATCCGAGGTCGCACTCCTCGGCCATTCGCTTGAAATGCGCTGGATTGAGGTCATTCACACTCTTGCCGTGACCAATGCTCATAGCCAGGCGTGTCGACAGTCCAGGCCACGCGATCGTGGAAACGAGATCGTACAGTGGCGCCAGCCGTCTTGTTCCGCCGGCGTAGATCATGGAGTAGTTCTTACCGTGGGCGTCGGCATTGCCGATCAGCACGTTAAAGATCAAGGCATCGACGAGGGCCAGGATATCGAGTACTGGGGTGGTTGACCAATCCCGCAGAAGCGCGATGCACTCCCTGACGGTCGGGCCGCCCTCCTGCTGATACTTGCGTTCCGGCGGACGGCCCAGTGTCTGGCAGAAATCTTCCTGGTGCAGGCGTACCGTACCGGCGGGTCCAGCTTCCCGGTCGTAGCGGGTGACGACGATACAAGGTGTGCCGCCGATCAAACGGATAGTCGCCTCTGCCACATTCAGGCCCACGCGCCGTGCGAGCTCCATGCAGAATGCCTCATTGGCCACCAGACCAGGGAAGCGTTCGGGCTCGGGTTTGATGATGTGGGTGCTGGGCGTGTTCCCTAGAGGCAACGCGACCGTCTCGCCATCGATGATGACAGGGAGCTTATCCTGCGCACCGGCCAACGAGAGGCGGATGCCTTTTTCGCCGGCCATTAGTGGACGGCGAGGCAGCTCGTGAATGATGGAGACCAGCTCCTCATCATCAAGGACACGCGTGCGACTCTCGACGTGTAAGGGTTGAAGTCCTTCGGGAAGAAGACTCACCGCACCGGCACACTCGCCTCCAATGCGCTCCAGCATGGCAAAGTCATTGCCTTCGCTGATCCCCAGGATTCTGGCTATGGCTGCACGTGGGCCCTCTTCGGGAAGGATACCCGCGAAGAACGGGCGCGCATGCTGATTCTCGTACGGATCCGGAGACAGCGGCAGCATTTTGGACAGTGGGACCGCGTCATCGCGTTCCAGCCACTCCGGCGCATACGTGAATCGCAACAGACCACTTGCATCCTGCTCAAGTGTGCCGACAGGCATACCATTCAGATGGACGGTCAGCGTGCTCATCGTTCCCTGATTCCTTCTCCGTCAGATGGCGTTGCAGCACTCAGCTTCAAGCCGAGCGCCTGTAGCACCTTGAACACGCCCTCAATTCGAGCCGTCGTCTTCCCTCTTTCCAGCTCGATGAGGTAACGCAGCCCAACCCCGGCCACCATGGCAAGTTCCTTCTGAGTCACTTTCAGGCGCTTCCGTTCTGTCCGGATTGCGGTTCCTAGTTCCTGACTATTGGTAATTGATTTCATATTCCTGATCAGGAACATACAGAGATAATCATGAAGCGTCAACCAGAAACATTCCCGAAGGGGAATACTCACAACAGCCCTTTGCCTGACGCTATATATGTTCCTGTTCGGGAACATGCACATGTAAAGCCTACGCCACCCGCAGGCCCTGCTCGAACACATGCATACGCTTTCGGATCTGCGCGGGTGATTCCCTCCTAACCGACTAATGGCTGAATGGCGAGGCAGAACAGTTCTGGTTTCTGCCCTGGCCAAAGAGCTCCGCCTATCTGAGTCGACGCTGAGAGTGCAGTTTAAAGAGGCAACAGGAATTCCAATGGGAGCCTATCTCAGAAACTATCGCCTCAACCGCGCCATGGCTCTGCTGCGGACCACCAAGGGATCAATAGCAGGAATAGCTGAAGAGGCGGGTTTCGGATCGCCGCAGGCCTTCTGCAGGACTTTCAAGAATGAAATCGGCCAATCACCCAGACAATATCGACTTAAGGCATAGGCAAATCTAACTTCTTTCCTTTTCGGCACCCCGGGGAGGCGTAGGTGCGGAATCGCAGGTTATTGCCGCCGGATGGGTTTCTGCACCCTACAGGCTTGGCTTCTCCAGCAGGTCCGGCCTCGGACGGACTCCTTCTCGAGCGCTATGACCAGATCACGCCTACTTAGGCATGGTCAGGTTCTTGCCGCTTTCGATATCGAACACATGGGCGCGCTCCATGTCAGGGCACACGGTCAGCTTACCATCATTAATCCCCTTGGCATGAGGATCAAGGCTTACTGTGAACTGGTGTTCGCCGCACTTCAAGTGTGCCAGGACTTCCTCACCCAACATCTCAGACACCTCGATCTCGCCCGTGAACGAGACCGGTGCATCACCTTCGCCCTTGAGCGCAAAGGCCTTGGGACGCAGACCGACGCAGACCTTCTTGCCAACGTAGTCCCTGACCTGATCGTACTGTGCCTTCGCGATCGGAGCTTTGACTGAACCGCCATCGAAGACAAGTGTTCCGTCCTGATCCAGCAGCTGGCCTTCGAAAATATTCATCGGAGGAGCGCCAATAAACCCAGCTACGAACAAAGTCGCGGGATGATCGAATACTGTCGTCGGCTCTCCAACCTGCTCGATGATACCATCGCGCATCACACAGATACGATCGCCAAGCGTCATAGCTTCCACCTGATCATGCGTCACATAAACCATCGTGGTCTTGAGACGCCTGTGCAAATGAAGAATCTCTTTCCTCATCCCAACGCGCATCTTGGCATCGAGGTTGGACAGTGGTTCGTCGAATAGGAATACAGCAGGCTCACGAACAATAGCACGTCCCATGGCAACACGTTGACGTTGGCCACCGGACAAGGCCTTTGGGCGGCGCTCGAGATAAGCATCAAGACCCAGAATATTGGCAGCCTCTTCAACGCGCTTCTGAATCTCGGCCTTCTTGAACTTGCGTAGCTTAAGACCGAACGCCATGTTGTCATACACCGTCATGTGCGGATAGAGCGCGTAGTTCTGGAAGACCATCGCAATGTCACGATCCTTTGGCGGAACGTCATTGACGATCCTCTCACCGATCTTAACCGTACCATCCGAAATTTCTTCCAAGCCGGCTATCATGCGGAGCGTGGTCGACTTGCCACAACCGGATGGCCCGACCAACACCAGAAACTCACCATGCGTGATCTCAAGTGAGAAATCCTTCACCGCCGTGACATTACCCGCATAGACCTTATAGACATTCTCCAGACTTACATTGGCCATTACATTCTCCGCTCATTGTTGATTGAGTTCGTTTGTGCTATCAGGAATATGGGAGAATGTAGTGAGGCTGAGTTGACTTGGCAAGGATGTTTGTTAATACTTCCCACATGCCAGACCTTTTCAGATGCAAGGAGAGGACAGGTGACTGGGAACTTCCCGCACCGTGGAAGACCGAATCAGCGACGCTGGCTTTCGCCATACTGAACGGCACTGCGGACCTCCCGAGCCCAGCTCAGCCACTGCAGCTCACGGGTTGCATGGCGGCGTTCGTCCCACTTCCCCTTGCAGGAACCATTCATTTGCGCGACGCAACAGCCTTGATATGGCCCCTCGAGACAGCCCCTCCCAAGCTTCCTCTGCGGCAAGCGCTCGTCTTGGACGAGGCGTCGGCCGGCGTCATATACGACGTCTTTCTTGAGCAGAACCGCTCTGACGAGCTCCTTTCCTCCGCCCTAATATTCCTCGGTCACCGGCTGGCCGAACAGGCGCCACCATCCCCGCCAACCGCATCAGGCTCCAGCCTCGTCGAGCGCGTGATGGACTACCTTAAAGGAAATCTCGAAGAACCCATTGCCCTCGAACACTTAGCGAAACAGTTCGACTGCAGCAAAAGCAGCCTGAATCGTCACTTCCTTTCTGAGCGTGGTGACTCCCCAATCAGAGCTCTCGCGGGACTGCGTATCGCCCATGCAAGACAACTCCTCCAGAGTATAGACCAGACGATATCGCAGGTGGCTCATGCCGCAGGCTACAGCGACCTGGCCTCTTTCAGCCACTTCTTCAAACAGCACACTGGCCAATCTCCATCCGAGTTTCGTGAGAACTGTCAATGGCTCGCATGAGACAGCTAGCCTGAATTATTCAGCATTTGACCCCATGATGTCTACAGAGCCCTCTTGGGCTCAAGGTATAGCTTTGTGACTCGGATCTTGCAGCCGTCTTCCGGAACATTCAAGGTCATGAGATAGATCTTGGTGATCGCATCCTGCTTGGTCTTCTTCAAACCTGCCACCGGGAAGCGCATCTCATACTTCCCCTTGGGAATGGTTTCATGCACATCGCTGCGCTGGCCGTTGTCGTCATTTGAACGCGCTCGGAAGACAAGCATCTGGGGTTTGTCACCCAGGTTCTCCATTTCCACCACACAGTCCTGGAAGCCACTCCAATCCTTGTCGGAAATAGCCATGCTGGCCTGAGGATACTTCGCCTTCTTGTCGGCCGTCAGCAGCATGCCGGTGTTGTCATGCGAAAGAACGATAGGAGCATCGGCACTCCATTTCTTGACGATGGCAGCATCTGAGAAGTCGCAGATAACTCTGTTCGGCTCCACGACTGTTTCCGGTATCCAGGACAGTGTGCCGCATCGAAGTGTCAGATCCCGCATCTGCGGAAGCTTTTCGGTCTCGGGCAGTGTGGCCTCGAAGGTGAGGCGGTCTTGTGGATCGTGATTCCGCTGCCATGCTCCTTAATCATGCGGCACATCACGTCATATTCGAGGTCCAGCGGGCGCGAATCCAGGTCGTAGAGCCAGACATCCGTATTTTCAAAATCGCTACGGCCGGATAGGTTTGGAGCGATGACCATGTCCCGTACGGCCTTATGTACGAACTTAAAGCTCGCACCGATGAATGCCATTTTTCGTCGCCCATTATCGAATGTGCGCAGCATGCTGCCTCCCTGTGCTTGGCTGTCTATGCAAATGTATTACGAGATAGTATAGCCACGCTTGTTTTGACCCAAGGGGTCGTTCGAGTGGCTGCCGACACGCCAGACAAATATACGCCAACTGTTATGCCGAGAAGTAGACCAAGGGCGACGCCATATATCAACCTCATTCGTATGAGCAATAGAGAATCTACATGAACCCATTTGACGAACAGCAGATCCTCTGTCAGAGTAGTACCCGAGTCATGGACACGCATCGGGAAGGACGTCGCGGAACAATTTGCGTAATGGTACATGATTAAGAATACAGACTGGCCCTATCTCACTACGATCGACGTTGACGAACTACGTCGCCGCCTCCCGGAAGCCTGGCAACGCGTCCTGCTGGGGACACTCGATGCCATACTGGACCGATCACGCCGGGACCCGGATTACCCCTTCATCGACACCAAGATCAGCACGCTTACCGGACGTGAACTGTCAAGTGATAGCGGGGCCTCGGATCTTACCGGCAAGGACACTATCTACAGTTGGATCCAGGGCCGAGGGTTGGAAGCCCTGGCCGGGCACCATCAATGGGTCCGGACACTCACCACGCTCCCGGTCACCACACGCCACGCCTATACATCTGCCATCGAAGCACACGTCAGGGAGACGGTCACGGCCATGGAAGACATCCGTCGGGACTGCGGTGACGGGATGTTCTTCTGGTTCGACCGGGCCGGGCGGCCGTTCGAAACCGGCACCGATGGCGTGAGCCACCCCATCGTGCTGAACACCGACCAGAGTCGACCCAGCGATGTCTTCTACCTCAAGGGCCTCCAGGCCAGTGCGCACCTGCTCGGTGATGCCGACCTGCGGGATCGCGCGTGCGCCTACTACATAAAAGTCATGTCGGATCTCAACAACGGGCGCTTTGTATCAGACCAGCAGGCGTTCGATCCCAAAAACCGGGTCGTACCCGTACCCGGTCGGCATTCGCACGGGGCGTGGATGTTGTCAATCGGGACCTGTGCCCTGTTCGCCGAAACGTCGGACGACCCGCGGTACGTCGCAGATGGGTTGGCCTGCGTGCGGCACATCATCGACAACCATGTGAATCTTGGGGGACGTTGGCCTGACCTGTTGCCGCATGATTTTGTGGAATTCATTGACGACGACGGGCTCCCTTGGCGGGAGAACGGGCACGTGGCGTGCGATCCCGGACATGCCTTGGAGTTCGTCGGTCTGTCCCTGAAGCTGTTTCACGTGATCGAACGGCAGGGCCGCCCGTGCGCAGCACAGCAAAGCTTCATGAACGAATGCCGCGAGGTGTTTCCAGAGGTACTGACGCATGCATTCACACTCGGTTTCAACCCCAAGGCAGAAGGGATCTGCAAGCTCTACTCCCTATCCGAACGGCGTCCGCTCAACACGGACATGCCCTGGTGGAACCTGCCCGAGACCATGCGGGCAGCAGCTTTCGCTCTCGAGCTCGGTCCGCGAGAGCCCATCCTGGAAATCATTCGCCGGTGCAGCAACGCTTACCTGGGGCAGTACGTGAACCCGTTGGTTCACATGATGGCCTTCCAGACCCGCGATGCCGCCGGCAAACCCGTGGCGGTGATTCCCGCCACGCCAGACGCCGACCCCGGCTATCACACCGGTCTGTCGATCATTGATTTTCTCGGGCGGCTTGGATCCTCATTCGAATGAGATTGACCGAAAAACGCTTTTCAGCCAGACTCATCAGCATGCACACTACCCAGAAAGATATTGCGGAATATCTCGGTGTTTCACAATCGTTGGTCTCACGCGCCCTCTCTGGGAAAGGCGGCATGATTGGTGCTTCCGATGAAACCATGGTGAAGATCCGTAAGGCGGCGGACCAGATGGGTTACGTACACAATGTCGCCGCGCGGGCACTCCGCGGCGGGCCATCCCAAACCATTGGCGTTATCGTCTTCGATTTTGTTGATCCGTTCTTTGGCCGGATTCTCTCCGTCATGCAACACCTCGGCGTGGAGGCCAACTACTCACTCGTGCTGACCGGCTCGGAGCACCACGGCATGCCCGACAACGGAGTGCGGCAGCTCATGAAGCACCGCATCGACGGGCTCATCATCGTGGGTAGCCTTCCCCTGGACACCTGGACGAACCCACTCGCCAACAGCAACACCCCTATTGTGCAGGTGGGCCATGGCGAACGCACCAAGGGCATGCGGCGTGTCGCCGTTTACGAGGAAATTGGAGCCGAAGGTCTCCTGGTAAGACTGAAAGCCGAAGGCCACACCACCGTGGGGTTCATCGCGACCTCGACGTGGGGCCACCAACGGCGCCTGCGGGTCTTCAAGCGGTGCGCGCGACAGCAAGGCATGCAGGTAAAACCGGAATGGATCGCGACGCATGAGGGTTGCCATGCCGAGGCGGGAGCCAAGGCTACTCGAGCGCTTCTGAAAACAGCGCGGGACGACTTGCCAACCGCCATCATGGCCATTGATGACGAACTGGCGCAGGGCGCGCTGCGTGCGCTCACGGATGCAGGCCTCTCGGTGCCGGGAGACATATCGCTCACCGGTTTCGATGACATCCCCGCGGCGCGCGTGATGGTTCCCTCGCTCACCACCGTACACCAGCCGATCGAGCAAATCACACGCAAGGCATTCACTCTCGTGACCGATCCCGTCAGATTCCACGAAGCCCAACCAGACACCATTCTCATTCCACCGACCGTGTGCGAGCGCGAGTCCACAGGCCCGGCACCAGCCCAAAGCTGAACGGCAGGCTACCGGTCCTCACGGCAGGCTGTCCATCCGCTCCATCCGCTCGATTTGAATGCCGGAGAAGGGCCGCAGCTCAATGTGCGGAGATTTCTTGCGGAAAGCATCCACGACGGCGAGGTCAGCCCGGTTGAACGCGTCCGTCTTCTTGGGATCGGGCAACTTCCAGACTTTAAGAATGACAGGATCAGGAGCGACGGGATCGGCGGCCTGCCCGATCCCCGCGAGACAGAGAAGGACAGCGGTAATCAGAAGAATGTTCGGTTTACTCAAGCGTTGGACCTCGATTTCCTGCAACGGGGGTCCCTCCAGCCGAGACCACCTACTGAAAGGAGAAAGGCTAACGTAATCTTCGTAAAAGTCAACCTCATACGAATGAGATTGATGCCCCCGTAGACGCTGGCGAGTTGATCCTGAACACCACACTCAAGCCCAAGCTCCTTTGTTTCAATTGAGTGAGCCAGAGCTGCCATTTCACGTCGTGACAGATGTTTCTGCGTGAGGGCATCGAGCGCGCCAATCAAAGCGACGGAAACGGCCGCGGAAGTGCCCATTGAGGCGCCGGGCGGGGCATGCGCGAAGATGTTGATCCTCAAGCCGACATCCTGTGGAATCTCCATCACTTTGATGGTGGCTTCGATCAAGGGGTGCCGGTCATACACGATGTGTGAGGGATCAAGGGCATAGGTGTCCCCGTAGTTCTCGGCGTCGATGACAAGGCGTGCATCCATTTCCGTCGCTGGCAAGGAGTGAACCTGGACCTCGACATATGGGTATATCGCAATGTTGAATACGGCGCCGGTTCTGGCGAAATGAGTGTCCGTCCATCCACCCACATCGCAGATGCGTGTTGGGGCTACTGCGGTAATAATCGTGTTCTGCATTCTGTTCAGTCTTCCCCGACCCTTGCCACACGCTGTCTCACGAAAAAATACTCATCATCTCATCCAGCGACTCCACGCACACTTCAAGGGTCCGACCGTCAACACGTGTCTTGTGTGAGCTGAATCGACAGCTTGCGTCGGCAATATCGCTGCGTTGCAGGGTGAGCCGGATCGTGTAGGGGGCGGGCAGGGAATAGGGCTGGACCGTGGATTCCCGGACGGCTTCAGCCGCCTTCTCGCGCATGCTGACCAATCAGCATGGTGGCGTCGAACGAACTGTCCAGCCAGCACCAGTTCGCGGGGTTGCCATGGGCGAGCGTAATGCGGGGATCGAGGTCATCGAGCACGATGTTGTTCGGCACCCCGTGTCCGTCCTGAACATGCACCTGATCGGCGCCGCCGTCAAAGCAGCCGGCAGCCACGGCATTGATGTCGCGGGTCAGGTTCCGGCGGGTGATCTGGTAGTAGGGACTGGTAGCGTCCAGGTAGGCATCGGTCGTGATTCCCGAAACACACTCCATATCGGTCATGATAAATATCTTCATCGGTTGCTCCTGCCCACTGGCTTTCCGTATTTGCTACCGTTTGCGATCCACTCGCGATCGACAATTAAAGATCGAATCACGATTCACTCACTCTATCGGGTATTCGCGCCCACCATCAAGGATTGAGGCACGGGCCGCCTCGACCACCAGCTCGTTGGTCTTGCTGTTGGCGGGAGTGGCAATGATTCCTTTGGCGTCCGTCTCACGAATACACTCGCGCCGGCGAGCCAACGAGGCCTCGTCGTCCATTCCTGCCACATCGTTCTCGATACGCTGAATCATGTTGATCGTCGCGGCAACCGATTCGTAGCCATAGCCTTCAGGCTTGTAGCCCACCCCCTCCCACGGTACCAGCCGGTAGAAATCCGGGTTCACGTAGTTGAACGTGGACCCCGCACACCCGACCCCGTCAAGATAACTGTGGCTGACCCCGCGAAACTGATCGTTGTGCTTCAGCATGCCGGTCTTGCCGTCTCCCTCGAAATACATCGTCAGGCACTGCTCATTGCTGCCAGCGCCCTCGTCCGGGTAACCGAGACCATCGATCACCGACAGCACGGCGCCATTCTCGTAGGTCACGCGACCGTTGGCCCACATGTAGCCCTCGTTGCCGTTGGGGAAGGTGCCCTTGATCCCGGCGACAGATACGGCCACCGGGCGCAGCCGCGTGATGAACTGGACGAGGTCGACGTAGTGGCAGCCCACATAGACGAATGGATCTGAGTTCTCGCAGGTAAACCAGTTCTGGAAATTGGAGGAACGATAGAAGTAGGGCTCAATCATTTTGGCCTCGCCCATCACAAACTCGCCGAAATGACCCAGCTCATGGTGCCGACGCGCCAGCAGGGAGCGACGATCGAAGCGCTTGTGATACTCGATACCGACAAAGAGCCCACGCGCGAGAGCCAGCGCTTCCAGTTCGTCTGCCTGCGCGGCCTTCAGCACGAGCGGCTTGACGCACAGCACGTGTTGATCGTGTTCCAGAGCCGCCTTGACAATGGCGTAGTGTGTCTGATCTGGCGTGGCAACCACGACGGCTTGGCGGGGACGCATCCCGCCGATGACCTCGCGGTACAGTTCCGAATGGCACTGCGCTGCGTCGCCGGTCGTGTCGGGGTACGCGCTGAATCCCTGACCGGGAAAAGCCTGGGCGACCCACTCGGCCGCCTGGAGTCGCTCCACGGTGGCGCCATGACGCGCACACACGGCGATCTCATGGACGACCCCGATCCGCTGCAGATGGTAAATCGACGGCAAAATGAGATCATTCGTGATCATCCCGCCGCCGACAATCGTTACATCAATACTCATGTGTGTTGCTCCTTCTGCCTATTTCCCAATCCACAATCGGTCGTTCGAATCGGCGCCTCCAGGTAGGGGCGGCCGTGGTGCACCGACTGCTCAATAACCAGGCCTTCATCCCACCTGGCGAGCACAAAGGATGCCTCTGCCCCGATTTCGACCGGAGGGAGTTCCTCGCCCAGGATCCGGGCCGGAACCTCGCTGCATAGCCGCCAGGCTTCGTGCAGCGTGTGGCCCTGGGTCTGAACCAGCCATTCCACCGAACGGTCGAGCTGGAACCAGGCTCCTGCCAGCATGGGGGAGTCGGCGACATGCAAATGCCCGTCCGTTTCGATCACGCAGGGATCGGCATAGGTGTCTTCGTAACGGCCGGCCGGGCAACCGGACAGCGAGGCCGCATCCGACACGAAGCAGCAGCCATCCGCATCGCGCACCCGCAGGGCCGTGCCCACCAGATCGGGCGGCAGATGGAAGCCGTCGCCGATCATCGCCAGGCGCAGGCGTGGCTCGTTTAACATGGCCCAGAAAGGATTGTCGAAACGCGGCAGCGGACTGGCCGCCCCGTTACCGAAGTGGGTCACCATCGACGCCCCGGCATCGGCCGCACGATGCACCGTCGCGGCATCCGGGTTGCAGTGACCGAGACTGACAGTCTTGCCGGCATCAACGGCCTGCCGGATAAAGTCGAGCCCACCCGGCTCCTCGGGGGCAACGTTGACGATGCGAATCCTGTTGCCGCTCAAGGTGTCCAGCTCTGCCAGGGCCGTGGCGCCAGGGGGGGCGACCCAACGCAGGTCGTGTACGCCGCGCCAGCCATCCTGCGGAGAGATGTAGACGCCCTCATGGAAGAGGCCGCGGTAGATCCGCTCCAGGTCGGCATCGTCCCGCAGGGCCGCATCGAAGCCCGCCACGGAACGGGCCAGGGCATCGGCCGAAGCCGTGATGAGGGTGGGCAGGCAGCGGCCTACACCGTGGCGACGCAGTAGCGTGGCGACTTCGCGCAAGCCCGTTTTCCCGCAGCGGTCTGCCTCCGTAAAGGAGTGGCCCAGCGCCCCGTTGTGCTGCAGATCGACCAGCACCGGTAGCAGGTAGGGCAACGCCTTGTCGCCGACAATGGGCGTGATCTGCGAGATGAGCCCCCGTTCAACCGAAACCGACAGGGCGTTTCCGTCCTGGAGCTGCCCCGTATAGCTGTGTGGCAAAGCGTGCATGCCTATCTCCCCAGCACCTCATCAATTGCCTCTTCGAAAACGGCAATCGATTCGCGCAGCGCCGCCTCTTCGATGACCAGCGGCGGCGCAATCTTGAGGCATTCGCCGCCGATCCCCACCGGCGCGAACATCAGGAGGCCCTTCTGCAAGCAGGCTACGTTGACCGCCAGTGCCACCGCCGGGTTGGGCTCTTTCGTGCCGGGCTTCACCACCTGGATACCGGCCACGAGGCCCTTGCCCTGCACGCAGCCCAGCACCTCCGGGTACTTGCCCCGAATGCGCTCCAGCTCCGGGATGAGGATGTCGCCCATGGCCGCCGCACGCTCCGCCAACTTCTCGTTCAGAATGATCTTCAGATTCTCGATCGCGCTCACCGTCGGCAGCGGTGATGCGGAGTGGGTCGACGTCATCGAGCCGGGAGCGTAAAGGCCCATGATATCCTTGCGGCCGATCACGGCCGAGATCGGCAGCGAGGAGCTGATGCCCTTGCCGCAGGCGACCAGGTCTGGCGTGATACCGTAGTGCTCATACCCGAACATTTTGCCAGTGCGACCGAACCCAGCCTGTACCTCATCCATGATCAGCACAATATCGTGTTCGCGACAGAAGGCTTCGAGCTTCTGGGCGTACTCAACCGGCATGAAATCCGGGCCGACGCCCTGGTAGGTTTCCGACATGACGCCGGCGATCTGGTCCGGGCTGACGCCCTTCTCCTCGAGGGTCTTCAGGAACAGATCAAACGACGTGTCCTCGTTCTTGTAGCCGTCAGGGAACGGCACCTGCACGAAGGTGGGACAATCACAGCCGATCCACGTCTTCAATTTCGACATGCCGCCGGCCAACTGAGCCCCCAGCGTTCGCCCGTGAAACGCGTTCTGGAACGAAACGATGATCCGCTTCTGCGGCCCATGCTTCTCGATCGCATAGGTCTTGGCCAGCTTGACACAGTTCTCGGTCGCCTCGCTTCCCGTGCTCAGAAGAAACACGTGGTAGGTGTCAGGATCCGGTGCAAGCGAACGCAGCAGCTCGGTCAGCTCGGCCCGCTTCTCATGCACGAAGACGTACGTGGACAGCAGGCCCTGGTCGATCGTCGCTTTCAGTGCTTCGCAAATTTCCGGGCGTCCGTGACCGGCGTTGGCGATGAGCACACCCGACGACCAATCGATCCAGCGGTTGCCCCAGCGGTCACAGACCGTGGCACCCTCCGCCTTCTCCCAAATGATCGGCGGCTGTCCACGCATAGAGCGCGGCTCGGACCGTTCCAGTTTCTCGAAAATGGGCAGCGATTCAGGCACCGGGAGCTTCGTTTGAATCGTCCGGAATTCCGTCTCAACTGTCGGCACCTCAACGGGTGTACGATCATAGTCAGCCATTGTCTCTCTCCCTTGCTTCAGCGACTGCAGACCACCTCTTTGGCAGTCCGACAGAACATTGATACCACGAAATATCTTCAACATATCTCATTGACAGAAAGCGGTCAACCCCTATTGTGGTGATCGTGAATCAACCCCGGAAGACCGTTCGTTTGATCGATGTGGCCGAAAAGGCTGGCGTCTCGCGCTCTGCGGTGGGCCATGTACTCCTCGGCACCGGCGCCGGGGCGATTCGCGTTGGCGATGCGACGGCGGAGCAGATTCGCCTAATCGCCGCAGAACTTGGCTACCACCCCAACCGCGCCGCTCAACAGCTCCGCGGCGCCAGTACCCAGACGCTGGGCGTTCTGATGGACACGGTCAACGCGCCGATTATGAACGACCGCCTCGCGGCGATGGAAAGAGAAGCGTCGACCCGGGGTTATCGGCTCCTGATCGGCCAGCTCCACGGTGACCTTGATGCGCTTCGCGCCTATTTGGGCGATTTCAGCAGCCGGGGTGTTGATGCCATCTTCTGCCTGTTCGACGTCACCAGCGGACGCGCCGATCGCCTGTTGCCGCTTCTTGGTGGACGGGATGACGTCGTGCTGCACGGCAAAGCGCTTGGCCCGGATGGATACTGTGTGCGCGTAGACACGGCGCAGGCCGTTGCGATCCTCGTCAATCATCTCGTGGACCAGGGACGCCGTCGCATCGCCCTTCAACTTGAAGGCGTCACGGACGAACTGATGGCCATCAGGCGAGAGGCCTATCTCGCCGCCGTGAAGGCCCACGGCGCCCCTGTCGATGAGTCGTTGATCTGGACCGACCCGGGAGAAACCGTCGATCCGACAGCCAAGACCGTCGGCGATGCAATCGATAGCCTCATCGTTGGCGCACAGGCGGACGCCGTCATCGCCTCCAATGACCTGTGGGCGGCCGCACTGATCCAGGGACTCAAGGCGCGGGGGCACCGTGTGCCGGAGGATGTTGCCGTGACCGGCTACGACAACCTGCACCTCGGCACCATCCTCGACCCACCGCTCACGACCATCGACCAGCAGCACGAACGGTACGCCCAAGCCGCCGTGGACCTGCTCGTCCAGCTTGCAACGGGCCATTCCACAACGCCTGCCAACACGCGCACCATCATCATTCCGCCCAAACTGATCGTACGGAGGTCCGCATAGGCCACGACGCCCTGCTCAGCCAGGCTTGGTGCGTGCCCTTGGCCGACGGGCCTCCGCCCCTTCCCGGGTTGCCAGATTTTGCTTCAGAGCCGTGCAGTAGTGGCAGGTGCAGGCACCGTCACGGGCAAGTGAGATGGCTGGATTCTTTCGATTAACCGCCACACTGATGTCTGCCATGGCGCGCGCCGGTGCGAGGTGCATCGTTGACTCACCCAGGCGGGTCGACGTCATCACGCCCCGTGCGATCAGGGACTGTGCGAGATCGGGGAAATAGTTGTCGTGCCAGGGGGCGCCGGGTACGGCCTGCGCCCTGCGCTTCCCTCCGCCATCATGGTAGTGGACAATATAGGCGGGTTGGGGCACATCGGTCCAACGTTCGCCCGCATGGAAAAGGGTCGCCGAGCGGACCTTGCACAGGCAGAGGACATATCCATCCAGGTCATAGAGTCGTCCCCAAAACCCTTCCCGGTCCAGCGGGGGTTGCGTCGGGCGGATGGTCTCGAACAGCGCATCGACGGCCGGTCCAATTCCGGCCACAGAGTGGGTCGGGTGGAGGCTACGTTTCACCCCGGGAAGTTTTCTGAAATATTCGGTGACCGCACCTGTGTTGGAAGGAGAGTCCCGGGGGGTATAGGCGGGCATCCCGAGTTCGCTGTTGCTGTGTGTCGGCATGAGTAGCGTTCCCTTGGGCCCGAGGATACTGCGCAAAGTGTCGATGACCATCTGTGAGCCGCCTTGCATGTAGCCGTAATCACTCAGCGAGGCGTGTACAACGAGGATGGATCCCCGCTTCACCCCGAGAGCGCGCAAGCAGCGGCGCAAGGCGGTCGCGGTGATCACGGGGCGTAGCCGAATCTGGCCGCGACTCTCCAGGTGCTCCGTGAGGCCAATCGCCCTGTCAAGTGGTACGGTGACACCGAGTACCGCCAAGTCGTTGACGATCTCCAGCAGGGACTGCTTGCCGCGGAAGCAGGTGGCCAGCATCCAGGCCCAGCTCGCGGTTCCCCATGACACGGACAGCCCCGTGCTCGCCTGCAGACGTTTGCGTGCATGGCTCGTGACGTGATCCTCGAAAGAGAGGAAGCCGCGAAAACAGGCGGCGGGTACCAACGCCTGCGCTCGTCGCTGCAGGGCCGCCGGAGCCTGCAGCCGCAGTGGCGTGCGACGGGCCAGGCGGGTCCCGATTTCGGATATCATTTGCCGCATGTCGTTGGCGCGCTCGATGTCGGGCCAGCAACCCGTCGCACGCTTTACACCCGCCGTATACCAGGCTTCCACCGACGCCAGTCCCCCGCGGGGCCGGTTGTGGTCGTCCAGGGCAGGCATCAGAGTCTGCAGCTCTATTTGAGCCCGGCGTAGCCGTGTCGTCTGAACGGCCCCTTTCTGGCCCGATTGCATGACGGCGTCCTGAATACGTCGCCCCAACTGCAGGGCTTCTCGACTGCCTAACCGGGAGAGAAGGTAGAGGTAGGCGACGGTGGCGGTGCCGCTCCATCTGAACGCGCGGTCGGAGAGGACTGCCGGGGTATCTGCGGAGGTGTGATAGCTCTCCCCCGTGGCTTGCTCCAGGGAGACGTGACCTTGCAGGTGATGAATACCGAACATGCCATCACTCACGAAGTTTCGCCTCTCACGCCATGGCATACCGCCCACGCACTTGTCGGCAATGCTGACGGCTTCGCGCAGCAGATGGGCGCTGAAATGGGGGCGGTGCTGAAAGCCGGTGAGGACCTGCATCGTACTCGGTTCGCGGATCGGGTCGGCTCCCGTCATGTCGAGGTTGATTCCGCCGAAGAAGGTCGGCATCTGTGCCTGCTGGTTCAGCCACATCTGGATGCCGCGGATCTCGGTCGAGAAAAAGAACCGGATTTGGCGCCGTTGCGGCTGCAGTCCGCGCACCGTCATGAGTTTCTGCAGCACGCAAAGGGCTTCGATTCCGGTGGCGCAGCCCGACGCATTGTCCAGCGCCCCGATCTCATCGATGTGACCGCAGACATAGATCGGTGGGCCGCCGGACCCTATGGACCCGGTCAAGAGGGGAACGGTACCAGCATAACGCCGGGCCCGGACCTTGCCTCGTATCTGCAGGTGCTTATCGTGCGC
Source organism: Verrucomicrobiota bacterium (assembly GCA_018648805.1). Taxonomy (GTDB): domain Bacteria; phylum Verrucomicrobiota; class Kiritimatiellia; order UBA8416; family JABMPJ01; genus JABMPJ01. The sequence continues at coordinate 128,419 of JABGQM010000006.1, read as the reverse complement.
CAGTGCGGCCTGTAGCACGTCTCCCGCGCGTGGGGATAAGGCATAGGAGGGCACACAGGGCGTATCGGGATCCTTGGGCACGGCTGCATTTTCGAAGCGTGAAGCGTCGGGATACTGACCGTGACGCGTGGTCAGAATGCCCGCAGCTCCTCGTGCTGCGGCGCGGGCGTTGAGCCGCTCGCACCCCCTGCCTTCAGTCAAAAAGACATAACGACCGGAGAGGTCACGGGGAAGTCTGGCGTCGGCCGAGGCGATACTCACGACGTCGCCGGTCACCCAGCGTCCGCGGGGTGTGCCCGGGGACCAAGGAGCCACGGCCTGCGGGTCGCGCGTGTGGTCCACCAGTTCGATCGGCGCACCACTGCCACCCACGATCTCAAGCCGGGCGCTGCTTACCGACCAGGCCAGTGGCATGAGCCAGCCCCCGGCACAAGTCTTGCCGTCCGCGGGTAAACGTTCGATGCGCACGTCCTGGATGCCCCCCGCGCGCAGCATGGCAGCAGCGGCCTCGACTGCGCGGTCCAGCGCCGGCGTATCCATCCAGCGCATGTGTTCCCATATTTCACGCGTGAAGCGGCGGGCACGGCGCGGTCCAAATCGCTTAGCGGCTTGGCTGGCTTCCTTGTGCAGCATCCCGGATTCCTTTTCAGTAGCAGGCGGACAGACGGGTTTAGACTGATCTCATACGTAGAACACTATAGCGCTCGCGTGAGATTGTAAAGCTGGCCTTCCCTGAATCTGCTTGCTCGGAGCGTAGGCTGGTACCCCGAGAGTCCCCTCATCTCACTGACAAGACGCTGCCGGCAGGGGGGGGCACGTGGGTGGACTGGGAGAATACCACGGACACCTTTAAAGCGGGAGATCCGTCGAAGACGGTTCGGACCGTGGCCGTTGCGTGGAAAGCAAGCTGGGAAGCCCTGCGTGAGTCGGTTTCTAGGGGTGCAGATCTATTTGTGTCCCACGAATCGATCTGTGTCAGGGCTATCAACGGGTCACCGGAACCGGAGGTCAGCTTTGCGCTTCCTTCGGAGGAGTCGAAATTCGATTGGCTCGAAGACGCGGGTCTGGTTGTCTACCGGTGCCACGATGTTTGGGACCGCTTCCCTGATGAAGGCATTCGTGACAGCTGGCATGCGGGACTGGAGATGAACGGCAAAATCATTGTCGATGAATACCCACTGTATGTAACAGAGATAGAGCCGATGAGGATCCGTGATCTCGCACGTCATATCCTCCGAAAGATTCGGCCGCTGCGGCAGAATGGCGTTATGATTTCCGGGAACAGTGACAAACAGGTAAGTAGAGTTGCCTCTGGAACCGGTGTGACAATCGATCCGTTCAGAATGATCGAGCTTGGCGCGGACGCAGGCATCATGACCGATGACTACTATCTGCACGTGCGCAGCGGGGTCCACGCTTGTGAATTGGACTTCCCGACGATCTTCGTTAACCACGGTGTATCCGAAGAATGGGGTGTTGCGAATCTGGCGCAATACATTGGCCGTATATTCCCCGAACTCGAGGTGTTTCATATTCCACAGTCTTGCGCCTACACCGTCTTAACGGAATGAGGCCAACGAAGCCGTACAGCCGACTCGTAAACTCGCGGCTGACTGCAGACATTCTGCTGAGGAAAGGTAACTGATGGGAACCGGGAAAGTCGTTGTCGCAGGTATTCAGTTTGCGGGCATGCAGCAACAGAAGCAACGCAATCTGGACACAGCCGTAGGGTTGATACGAGCGGCCGCCGGGCTCGGCGCGCAGGTCGTCTTGAGCCCGGAGGTCGTTCTGACGGGTTTCGTGGGCGGCGATGCCGAACGGACCATGGCGGAGCCAATTCCAGGTCCAACCACGCGCGTCTTAGGAGATCTGGCGCGGGAACTCGATCTGTACATCCTGTTCGGCCTTTCTGAATCCCGAAAGGGCGAGATATACAACTCCATCGCCGTTATTGGCCGTACGGGCAGCTTAGTTGGCGTTATGCGAAAGGTGCACATCAACAAGCATGAAACGCCTGGCGGGTGGCGGAACGGTTCAGATTTCCCCGTGTGGAACTTTGAGACAACCACCGGCTCTTTCTGCGGTGGAATCATGATCTGCTATGACCGAGAGGTCCCTGAAAGCGCTCGAATACTCATGCTGAAGGGAGCCGATGTAATCTTCAATCCCTTGTCATGCGGTTGTCCGACGGACGACATCCACCGCTGCCTTCTGCGTACCCGAGCGTTCGAAAACGAGGTCTACATCTTCATGGTCAACCATGCTGCCCCACGGCAGAACGGCCACAGCATGGCATTCGACTGTGACGGGACCATCCTGAAGGAGCTTGATGATCAAGAAGGCATTCTGCTGAACACGTTTGACTTTGATCGCTTGAATACTGTTCGCGACAAAGGACTCTACGCGAAACATCACATGAACTCAGCATGCGTACCGAGTTCGAGTCGGACCTCGAGGCTCTACTTCACGGCCTTCCGCATCTATTTCTCTCCCCTCTGCACCGTGGGTGCAGATATCAGACTCAGATCCCTCGCTCGACCTGAATGTCCACTTCGCTCCCGGTCGCCCGTGCTTGCTCCGCAGGAGACTCCTCGATAACGCTCATGGTCTGCCATTTGTTGCCCCGGTAGCGTAGCCAGAAAACGATGCCGGCCAGGCCTACATGCACCACCAGGATCCACCACATCGTCCAGATCGACATGGAGAGACGCATGGCGATGTAGCAGGGCAGCACCAGTGTTCCCCAGGAGAGAGTTAGCCCGGCGATCATGGCAAAACGTGTGTCCCCGGCGCCCTTGATCGCGTGACTGTAGATGATGTAGAGGGCGTCGAACAACAGGTAGATGGAGATGTAGCGCAGACAGCGCACGGCCATCTGCAGGGATTCCACTTGTGCGGCGTCGTTTGGCCTGGCGAACAGCTCCAGAATGGGTCCCGGCATAAGCACAAACACTGCCGCAATGGCGATGTTGTAGACGGTCGCCACCAGCAGCGCGCTGTGGACGGAGTGCCGGGCGAAGGTGATATCCTTTGCTCCCACGCCCTGGCCAACAAACACCGAGACCGCCATGCCCAGCCCGATGATCGGCAGAAAGGCCATCACCTCCAGACCAAAGGCAATGTTCACGGCCTCCAGCACCACCGGGCCGGCGCGGCCCATCCAGACAATGAAGACGTTAAAGGCCACGATATCGAGCGTGAACTGCAGACCATTCGGAAGGCCGAAGCGCAGTATGCGTCCCAAGAGGGGCAGGTCCAGCGTGCGGCGAGGGAAGGTGCCGAAGACGGTTCGGTTTCTGCGTGAAAAGAGGAGGCTGAGCGCCAGGACCAGCCCTGCGACATTACTCAGACCCGTGGCCAGACCCGCTCCCAGAATGCCCAACCGGGGCAGCCCGAGGTTCCCAAAGATGAGCAGATAGTTGAGCCCGATGTTCAGAGCGGCGCAGAAGAGCTCGACGACCATGACCGTGCGCGTTCGGCCTCGTCCACTCCAGAACGCGTTCACTGCGGAGAGGGCGATGCCGGCAAAACCAAAACGACTCAGTACCTGGAAGTATACGACCTGCTCGCTGCGTATCTCCGGGGCGTGTCCCACCCAGTCGAACAGCGTTTCGGCAAACTCGCCGATACCCGCAACGATCAGCCCGCCAATGAGCGACAGGTAGAGGCCCTGCCAGATGGCGATGCCTACCCGGTCGTCGCGTCCTGCGCCCGTGTACTGGGCCACAAAGGTATTCACGTAGCCGGCGGTGCCGATAAAGAAAGCCATCGCGGCAAAACAGAGCAGCCCGGCCGGCATGGACGCTGAAATAGCCTCCCGTGAGTAGGCGGATAGCATAACCCGGTCAGCAAAGAGACGGAACGCATGTCCGGACGAGGCCATGATCAATGGAAACGCCACGCGCAGCACGGCGGCAATGCCGCCGTCACGGGATACAACGGGAGGTTGGGTTGGCTCGGACATCTTCAGCTCTCACTCACAAAAGGCTGACATTGTACGCTGTTGACTCAGCCGTGTCGCCTGCTTTGTGAGTGAAGCAAAGCTTCTACTTTGCGGACCTACGCGTTCTCTTCAGATTTTCACCTGGGATACACCGCCAACCTCCCCACCCTCTATGAACATTCTTTATTTAGGGGCTGATAAGCATGCCCACACTCAGCTATGATGCCTGACATCTATACACGAGGAGCCCTGAAATCATGACCCCACGCGAACGCACAATCGAAACCCTCACCTTCGGCACACCCGACCGCATCCCCTTCGATCCGGGGCACGGCCGCGAATCGACCCGTAAGCGCTGGCATGCCGAGGGGCTGCCCGAGGATCGCCACCCGATCGAGTTTGCCATGGAAGTGCTTGGCATTGAGGCCGACAAGCCGCAAAAGCCCTGGGTCGACCTCGGCGCCGACTTCCGGCTGCTCCCCCGCTTTGAAGAGAAGGTGCTTGAGCACCGGGACGGCCACTACGTGGTCCAGGACTGGAAGGGCAACGTGTGCGAGATCTCGGATGACTACGATGTCTCATACCTGCGCAACGCCAACGACTTCGTCACGCGCCGCTGGATCAAGTGTCCGGTTGAGAGCCGCGACGACTGGGACGCCATGAAGGCACGCTATGACATTGACGCGCCCGGCCGCTTTCCCGAGGACTTCGTGGAACGGTGCGCGCAGGCAGCCGACCGTGACTGGCCGTTGACGATCGGGGTATCGGGTCCCTTCTGGCAACTGCGCGAGTGGTGCGGGTTCGAGGGACTCTGCATGCTGATGATCGATGACCCCGAGTTCGTCGCCGAGATGGCCGATTTCTGGATGCACTTCGTCTCCCGCATGCTCGATCGCATTCTGCCGCATTGTGTGCCCGATTCCTTCTTCATCTCCGAAGACATGGCCTACAAGGCCAAGAGCATGATCTCCATGGATATGGCCCGCGAGTTCTGCATGCCAAGCTGGAAGCTCTGGACCCGCAAGGTGAAGGAAACCGGCTGCCCACTGGTCGACATCGACAGTGATGGTTATATCGGTGAGTTGATTCCACTCTGGATCGAGTCCGGCGTCAATGTCTGCGACCCCATCGAGGTCGCCGCACACTGCGACATCGTTGAGTTCCGCCGGCAATTCGGCAAGCAGATCGCCTTTCGCGGCGGTGTGGACAAACGCTGCATGGCCAAGGGCGGCGAGACACTGCGCCGTGAGTTCGAGCGCATCGCCCCCGTTATCCGCGACGGCGGCTTCATCCCCAGCTGCGATCACGGCATCCCCGCCGATGTCTCATGGAGCAACTTTCTCGACTACTGCCGTCAGCTCGCCATCCTCACCGGGTGGTTGCCGACGCCGGACCGAGGGTAAGCGACACCCCTTCAGTCGTTATGTGCGGGAGCATAGGGCGACACCGTCGGTGTGCTAGTGGGCATCCTCGTGATAAAGCGTCATGCCCCGCGCCGTGTAATTCTGGAGTGCGTGCGCGTGGTCGTATGTGCAGGTATGAAGCCAGACTCGCTTTGTTCCTTCCCAGGACCACGCCGATTCAAGCGCCTGCGACAGAAAATAGCCGCCCAAACCCATTCCGAAAAAGCGTGAAGCCAGGCCAAACAGCACCACCTCGACATTGCCATCTTCCTGCTTCTGCAGTTCATAGTACCCGGCTGGTGTGCCACCCAGATAGGCCACCCAGGTTCTGAGATTCTCGTTCTCGGCATAGCCTTCCCACTGCTGATCAGTCCAGACCAGACGGTCGGTCCATTTCCACGGCGCACCGATGAATTGATACAGAAACCTGTTAAGCGGGTATTGCTTGATGATGCATTCGCGTATCTTCAATCCACGCGACTCAGACTTGCTCCTTAACGCCGCACGCGACGTCATTTCCAAATAGTAGGTGGTTACTTCATTCATGGGCGTGTTTTCGTTTCGTGCGGGCACGACCGCCGGGCTTATCAATTTTCCTCAGCTGAATCGGTTGCTTGATCGCTGAGCAGTGCGTGAATAACCGGGGCGATATGCTCGGCCGCCAGGATGTAGCCCGCGTCGGTCAGATGCACACCGTCCTCCGAAATGACCTTGTTTATCAGATCGGCATCACGCTTGAAAGCTTTCGTGAAGATCGCGTGAAGGTCACAGAGCAGGACCTCCTTGCCGTCGGCGAGGGAGCGCATTCTCTCGCAGAACTCGCGGTCCATGTACTCATCGAGGCCACCGAGCTCTTGAAACTGTTTGCCCCAGCCATGCTGGTCGTTGTTGAAGGGCGTACTGGTCATCAGGACCACTTCAATATCGGCTTCTTGCAGGACCTTTATGATCTGCTGCAGACTCTCCTTGAACTGATCAGGTTTGCGGCCACCGGTGTCGTTCAGACCAAACGAGACGGTGACGATGTCGGGTTTGTGAGCCAGCACATCCTTTTGCAGTCGCTTCAAAGCGCTGGTCGCGTTATCGAATCCCTTCCCTGCATTGATCACGGTGGGGCGCTGAAGGTCAGACGTGATCAGTGCATCAAGCTGCTTCTCCACGAATTTCGGCATGCCGCGATCGGTTGTGGAATCACCAAACATCACCACGACCGGTGTAAGCTTGGGGGGCTCACTCACCGCGCGGGACGCACTATTGATCTCGGCGGGGGTAGCGGTACGCGCCTCAAGGCGGACATTGTCGAAGAGCGATTGAACGCCGCCACCACCGAGGACCTCGATACGTAGCGGACGACCGAGGCCGTGCGGCGCAGGGCCGGTGACGAACGTATAGGCCCAGGTCTCGTAACCGTCGTCGACGTCCGGGCCGTTCTCCGGCAGAGGTGCGTTCACCGATATCGGCGTCATCAAGTGCAGGCCGTAATCACACGTTGGTGTCGCCGTCGCCGAAAGGTACCCCAGGCGCAGCTCGCCCCCCGGAAAAGGATCAGCGAACGTCGGGTCGATGGCAATGATGCTGAGCGTGTACGTCGTATTAGCGGCAACCGTGGCCGTGAGAACCTGAAACAGATCATGCTGCGGACCGTTGTTGTAGGCAAACAACATGCCGCGATCGGGCAGAATGTCAACAAAGCCGGCATCAATGTAATCCCTATGGGCCTTGCCGAAGAATCCATCCACGCCGACGCCCGACTGACCGAATCGCCACGAGCCATCCGCTTCAAAGCCGGGCTCATCGATGGGGAGCGAGACGCCGGCGGCCGGGGCCATCTGGATGATCCCCCCCAACAGGGTCATGAGGATAAGCGATGCGACAGTACGGGCAGGTGAGTGGAGTGAGCGATTCATCAGGGCCTCTCAGTGTGGGTCATGGCATCCCGGCCTGAAGCCCGGTGCCGCTTGAAGTGATCGGGTGGTGTGAAGGACAGGGGGAACGACTACTCCCCCTTGAGCAACGCTGTCAGCGCTTCACCCATGGCCAGGCCCACATCCATGTAGGTCTGTGAACTGCCTTCGTAGTGGCTGTTGGACGCGCCGCCCTGGCTGAGGGGATGGGTGTAAACAGTACTGACGTTTGTATTCGCGGGGCGTCCCGACGCAGCTGCGCTCGGGACGCCCCACCTGAATTCTATTTTCCGTAGATCAGCGTGCCGGGAGTCGCCGAGGTGCCGCCACCGTCTATATCAAGGTGGAAGATATAGTCGCGGCCCGTATTGTAACTGACCGTAGAGGGGTCGCCATCGGCTCTCTGGTAGAAGCTGCCGCCGGCGTATTCGTTCCCGCTATATCTCGGGTAGGGAATGCCGTTGTTGTAATCGCCTCCCCCTGTGTGCTCCAAGTCAATTCCATAGAGTGTATTGGGGCTCAAGCTGACGGGCGTGTTCAGCGTCCAAGTCAACCATTCGCCTGCAACATAGGCCGCGGTTATCTCATGGCCATCTTCCTTGGCTACAGTTGTCGTGTTTCCACTTCCGTCAATCTGAACCACCCGGACCGAATAGACCCTGGCCTGCGTGGGGGTGCCCGGGTCGTTACTTGGCATCGAAACGGCACGCAGGGCGCCGCCATTGGCGCCCGTTGTGAACGACTGCCCAATGTTGCCGTTGGCATCAGACCAGAACTTCTCTTGACCGGTGTGGGTGACGATGTTGGCGATGTCCTCGCCGTCAACCGTCGGTGCCGCGGGCGGAGGGGGCGGCTCGGTTGTGGGATATGTGGTGCCGGTGTCGGGAGAGCCTGTTTCAGAGCCGTCATGGTCATAGACTACGCGGGTGAGGTAGACGCCGGCGTTAGGGTCGCCCGTGAACTCATCAGCCCCCCATCCATTCGCACGGGCGTCTACTTCCAGCCAGGCGTCTTTGCCAGGCTTCCCGGTCAACGAGATTGGGAAGAACGCCTTGGGCACGTTTCCGGGGCCCTGCTGTGTCGTGCTGGAGAAGCCGGAGCTCGTGTAGCCCCAGGAGCCACCGATAAATAGCAACGCGTTGCCGTCTATCCTGACCGCGCCCCGGTTCATCAGGTAAGACCCGGATACCGTGTTCGACCAGGCAACCGAATCGGTGAACGTGACATCGTCCGTCAAATCCCCATCCAGGTCCGCATAAAGCCCGCCGACACCGCCCCCGGCGGTGACCTGGTTGCCGGTCAGGTTGATCTGTACGAAATCAGCGTTGGCAGTGGATGCCGCGGCCGCAGCCATGGCCGTGGTGGCCCAGCCGATTGTCCGGTGGTTCGTGTTGGTCTTCTTCATCATCGTTTCTCCATGTCGCTGGTGTTAGTTCGCTTGTTGACAACGTTAGGGGACCGGCCTATTCACGCAAGCAGGCCGGCTTGGTCGGACTTCAGCTATTCATAGGCAGCACCTCCTTCTTGTAGACAGAATTCCATCTAACGTTGTCATGATATCAGTCACGGACGGCACAACACATAGGGTAAATATGCGGAGGAATAATGGTAGGATTACGTCACTCGGGTCTGTCTGTTTAGCACCCCGGGGGGGGCGACAGAACGTCCGTTATCCCGACACCGCGTCCCGGCGGGTGCGATGTAGGTCTGGGTCGATGACTGCCCGCATCGCCCCAATCTTGCTCTCCGTGCCGAGAAACGCGGCGATGTGCGGCAATACCTGCCCCGGATCGTGCACAAGCTCGCGGAAGTTCACGGAGATGGCCGGGATGCCGTGGCCGTTGAGCCAGGTCTTGGCGTGACGCACCTGCTGCAGGTAGGCCCTGGACACATCGCCGGCAGGGACCTGCTTGTCAAGGCGCGCCAGCATCGTGGCCTGGCTGTCGAGGAGCTCCTGCATCTCGCGCTCCATGAAGAGCACCCGGTACTGCAGACGTTCGCCGCCCTTCCCGCGCCCGGTCCTGCGTGGTAATGACGGTAAGAGCGGGGCCACGACTTTGAGTCCCCGGCCCCGGGTTCCGGCGATCCATGACTTGTCAGGGCTGCCGCGCAAGCCGGCCACCCGGTCGTGCTCGTAGTATCCCCTGGCGTTCGAATCGTCGGCGGCGCGGTGACCGTCGGTGAAGGCGGGGATGCCCGCGGCCTCGAGGACCTGCATCATCAGCGAGGTGCCGGAACGCGGCAAGCCGGAGACGATGGTGATCACCTCGCCGGCGTCAACCCCCGCGAGGGCTTCCGGTCGCGGCTGCAAGACGGGCATGGGCCGGGCATCCGGGGCGTCGCCGGCGCGCAGGGATTCATCCTGCAGGTCACGGACCTGGTCCTGCTTATCCGTCCGCACCTGCGCCATGCGGGCACGGGCTTCGCTTACCCGCACCTGGTAGGCGGCGGCCGCATGGGGGTCCTGCTTGTAGAAACGGCAGATTTGCCCCAGCATCCGGTAGCCGGCAGCGAAGAGTGGTGCCTGGGTCACGCAGACCTGGAAAGCCTGCTCGGCCTCCTGCCAGCGGCCCAGGCGGTAGAGAGCCATGCCGAGCACGTAGTGCGCCCGGGGCCGGAAGAAGAGCAGGCCCAGCGAGGCGCGGGCGTGGGCAGCGGCCTGCTCGTACTCTCTTTCCGCGAGAAAGGTCCGCGCCAGGCCGAGCAGCGGTTCCGGCGACTCACGGTCGATCTTGAGGGCCTCCTCGAAGGCCTCCCGGGACTCCGGCCAGCGTTTGAGCCGCTGCAGGATCTCACCACGCAGGGTCAGGGCGTTGCGACGCGCGCCATGGCTGCTGTCGAGTTGCTTGAGCTTCCCGAGGGCGGCATCATAATCACGCTCAGCCACATCGGCGCAGGCTTCGAGGTAGCGCAGGGAGAAGAGATTGGGACGTGATTTTCCGATGAGATTGCGCCGCTCGAGCCAGAAGGTCTTCTTTTCCTCTGCGCTCATCTTCTCGACGCGCTCCTGCTCCGCCTGGCGGGCCTGCTCCTCCTCGAGATTGAGGGCCTTGATTTCGGTGACGGCCTCGTTGGCCTCCTCGATGCGGCGCTTGATAATGATGCCCACCAACGTGCGCAGATCCGCCGCGCGACCGAGCGATTGGTAGCAGGTGGCGAGTTTGAAGCCGAAGCGGTGCTCCATGGGCCACTCTTTATAGAGGCGCTCGAGGATGGCGATGGCCTCGGTGTAGATCCCCCCGTCGCTGTACGCCTGGGCCAGGTTGTAGTCCAGTTCCCGTACGGTCTGCGCCATGGCCTTCGACTGGTCGGCATCCGGCTCGTCGATGTAACCCAGGGCCACGAGCTGCTCAAGGGCGGCCTTGGAGTCCTCGGCCGCGATCTGCTTGTCGGGCGGGTGCATCCCGTGATCGCCCTCGACCGCGTCCCAGCTCGGGATCCGGTCGATCGTGGCCGGCGGATCTTCATAGATGCCGAGCAGGACTTTGCCGTCCATGTCTTCCCCAACCGGGAGGCCAAAGAGGTGCAGCAGGGTCGGACAGATATCAAGCAGGTTGGCGCCCGTAATCCGTTCATCCCTGCGGATGCCGGGGCCCCGGGCGGCGAAGATGCCGAACTGCCGGTGTTCGGCCGCCGGCCCGGCTGGCTCGCGCGGAACGGTGCTCAGCCGCAGATCGTCGGGGTGGAAGCCGTGGTCCGATATAAGGAGGACGGTGGTGTCCTCGCCGGCCAACTCGAGCAACCGGCCAAGCATCATGTCGTGGAAGATGTAGCAGGACTCGACGCAGCTTCTGAAAACACGGAAGTCAAAGTCGCTCACACCCTTGCGCTGCGGCGGATGGTACTTCATGAAGGCATGGCCAAAGTGGTCGATGGCGTCGTAGTAGACGCACATCAGGTCCCAGGGTTCGTTCTGCATGGTGGCGGTTGCAGCCGCCTGAATGGTGTAACAGTCCGCGATGATCTTCAGCAAGGACGGCAGGCGGGGATCCTCCTGCAACGTGTCGAGTTCCTCGCGGGAGAGGCCTTCGATACCGGGAATAAATGGCATCAGATCCCGCTCGCCCAGCTCGCCCGCGTGAACACGCAGCTTCTTGAGTGGATCGGCGAGGCGCTCCGGGTAAACGGTGCCCGGCTTCATCGGCCACTTTGCGGGGTCCGTACCATGGGCCTTCTGGTAGTCGTTGGACACCATGACGCCCCTGCTAAGTGGCTCCGCGGGATTCGAAGGCCACCAACCGACCGTTATGGTGTTCAGCTCTTCCTGGTTGAGGATGTTCCAGATCGCCTTGGTGCGACGCGACAGGTTGGTGACCGGGCGAATCCCGCCCGTGACCGGATCCGGTTCCGAAAAACCGTGAATGCCGTGTTTGTAGGGCCGCTTGCCGGTGGCGATTGAGGTCCAGAGCATGGGGCTGAGCACCGGCTGCAGAGTGGCGATGTTGCCCATGACGCCCTGCTCCACGAACCGGGCCAGATTCGGCATCTTCCCGGCATCGATGAGCGGATTGATTACCTGCCAGTCGGCAGCGTCCCAGCCGATGAGCAGCACACGCCTGCAAGGATCACTACTCACGGCCGTCCCCCCCTGGCGTCCCGGCGGATGATCCCGCCTTCGCTCGAACGCCCACATTCATAAGCCCACCTTTCCCCAACGTCATCACCCCCAAGCATACGCCCTTTCATGGCGAAAGGTACAGGGCAAGAATGCGCTGCGAGAATGGCAGGATTGCGTCAACCGGCTGCGGCGATACGCACGGTCCGGCGCGAGTGGGGATGTCACGATGCTCTCCCGGCCGACACCCGCCACTGCCTCGGCGTTGTCTCGAAGGCGGCACGAAAGACCTTGTTCAGGTAGCCCGCAGAGCTGAAGCCGCTGAGCGGGGCCACGTCTGCGATGGGGAGGTCGGTGGTCTTCAGCAGCTGACAGCAGTGCTCCAGGCGCTTGCGGCGCAGCTCGGCATTCACGCTGCGCCCCAGTTGTCCGCGGAAGGCACGTTCCAGGCTCCGGCGCCTGATGCCCACGGCCTCGGCCACGTCATCTACCGACATGTTCTGCTCAAGATGATCCCACATGAAACGCAGTGCCTGCGCCACAGCCGGATCGTCGACGGCAAGCAGGTCCGTGCTCTGTCGCTCCACCACGCCCGCGGGTGGGATGACGATCGGCGCTTGCGGTGCCGGCTCGCCCGCAATCAGCTCCCGCATCAACGTCATGCCGCGTTGCGTCCTGGCCTCCCAGGCTGAATCAACGGACGACAGCGTGGGCGTGGAAACCTCACAGATCGACGCTCGATTCCCCACCCCCATTATGGCCACTTCTTCAGGCACCGCGATGCCGGCATGGCGGCACATGACACAGATGCTGGCGGCGTAGCCATCGGTAATGGTCACGACCCCCACGGGTTTAGGCAGATCAGAGAGCCACTCATACACCCCCAGCGTGCGAGACTCGTAACTGCTCAGACTCAAGGCGACGGCCTTACTCATCGGGACATCGAGCTTATGCACGTGGCAGGCGGCCCCGCCCTTTTGCGCATGTTGCCGAAACGACACATACATCGGATAGTACAGAGAGTCAGGATCTTCCGAATCCCAGCCAACATGCGCAACCGTCTTGAAGCCGCGCGCCAGGAAGTGCTCTGCCGCCATACGCCCAATGCTCACAAAGTCCAGTAGAATGGCAGGGGTATGGACGTCGGTTGGATTCGGGCGCCGGCCCAGTCGGACCGCATAGCACCCCATATTGATGAGGCGTTTCACAACCGAATGCGTCGACAGATTGTCGGAGATAATTCCGGTCGGTTTCACACCGTCCGGTATGGCTTCTTCCGTAAGTGCCAGATCCAGAAGATCCCACCCCCACTCACGAGCCAGGTCGATGCAGATCGTCCGGGGAAAACTGCCGAAAAGCACCACCAACGGGCGCACCCGTGCCACAATCTTCGTCTTCCGGGATCCGGGAGCCCTCTTAGCCTCCGCGCGGCGCGCCCCCCCGGACGGCGAAGCGCGCCCTGCCCTTTCTTCCTTCTTGTGGGCATGGGGCTTGCCGCCGGATTCGGCTGGGGTGTCCGCGTCGTCGGGTTGCCGTTGGCACAGGACCGATTTCAGGGCACGGATAGCCTTGTCGGCACGAGCAATCTGCTTGGTAAACGTTTCTCGCTTCTGCTTGAGGTCAGTATACCAGGCCACTTCCTCATCGCTGAGTTTGCCCCTGTAGTCTGTCTTGACCTTTCCGTTCTCACGCCGCACCCAGTAGTAGTACTCGTGCCCCTTGACGACGCGCTTCACCAGGTTGCCGGGAAGGAGCTCCGCAAGGGCCTGCTCCCAGTCCGCCTTCTGGCCCTCCAAGGCCTCGAGCGCTCCGGTAATCTCATTATCGAACGACACCGCTATATCTCTCCAAAGTTGTTACCTAACGGGGATACTCCAAAGACCAACTTCAGTCAAGAGTTGTTGTCAGAGACGCGACCTCTGCTTCATCGGCGGACTGGACGCACGTGTATTGGAATCAGGCGACAGACCGGCCATCAAGCGCGCCGTCACCGACCTGATCACCGGCATGCGGGAGCGCGGTGCCCGCTATATCTATGGCTCGGACCATTCACTATCCACTAACATAGACTACGACGACTTCCTCTATTCACTCGAAGTCTACCGTTAACTAAGGTAGGCGCAGAGGGAGGCCACACTATCCAGACAGGGTGGCTGACTCACCCAAGTCACCACAGCATGTGGTATGTTCCCTCACGAAGCGTCACGCCCAACCGTTCAAAGTAGTTCGGCAGAACTCACGACGAAGTTAGTTTTGGAGGAATTCGCGAGGCAGTTAGCAATGGATGGAGCCCATACTCCCACCTTGACTGACAGGAGTAACGGTGCAAGCATAATTCTGGTGTGAGAGTTGGTCCAAACAGGGAGCGCGCATGACGCCGGAGCAGGTAAAGATTTTTAGAGAAATGTCGCCGGCCCGGAAACTGGACCTGGCGGGAGGGTTTCACTATGCCGCGCGACAGCTCAAGGCTCTGGGCCTGAGATCACAGCACCCCGATTGGCCTGAGGCACGAATCAACGCGCGTGTGCGGGAGATCTTCCTGTATGCCTCAAACTGAACTCTTCCTCATTTTCACGGAACGGCTGGAGACGGCTACGACCCCCTACATGGTTAGCGGGTCAGTTGCCAGCATCATCTACGGCGAACCGAGACTCACCAACGACATCGACATCATTCTGCATATCACGAGCGGTGATGTGAGCCGACTAACGAAGGCGTTCCCCGCAACGGACTTCTACTGTCCGCCCGAAGAGGTGATGGTCATTGAGGCCCGCCGGAAGCAGAGAGGCCACTTCAACCTCATCCACCACGATACGGGCCACAAGGCCGACATCTACCTCTACGGAGAGCACCCCTTACATGCCTGGGGGTTTGCGAACCGTCGACGGATATACGTTGGGGACGAAAAGTCGCTCTGGGTGGCGCCACCCGAATATGTGATTCTCCGCAAGCTGGAATACTTCAAGGAAGGCGGATCAGAGAAACACATAGGCGATATTCGCGGGATGCTTGAGATCTCGGGAGACGCCATCGACAGGACAATCCTTAACCACTGGATCCCAAAGCTGGCACTGACCGATGCCTGGGTCGTGATTAACAAGGCATGAAAACGATAGCGATAAGAACGGGGAGTCGGACCGCCTTTGTGGATATCACGGCCGAGGTGGCCGAGTGCGTGCGCGCACAGGGCCTGAAGGACGGGGTCGTCACCATCTTCATTCCCCACACCACGGCCGGCGTGACGATCAATGAGAACGCCGATCCGGATGTGACCGCCGACATGGAGCTGGTCCTTGATCGCATGGTGCCCTGGACAGGCGGCTACGCGCATGGCGAAGGGAATACGGCCGCGCATGTGAAAGCCTCCATGATGGGGTCCTCCGTGCAGGTCATCGTGGTAGACGGCCGGCTCCAGCTCGGCACATGGCAGTCCATCTACTTCTGCGAGTTCGATGGCCCGCGCACCCGCAAGGTGTTGATGTCGATGTGTTGATGTGACAGACCCAGTCGTCAGGCATCAACAAAGCGCCTGTCGCCGCACATGCGGAGAGAGGCGAACCGGCTATAGGTCCGTCCCGAATGGCAATTCATTCCCTACCGTCTACGCCAGTCCACGCTAACCGCTGGACATAAACGCCGCATTATAAGATGTATAAGACGTGTTACTTCTACGTCTTTTATATGCGGAGTGCTCTGTTATGAACCGAAACCTTCTCTCTCTCTGTATTGCGTCTGCTATAGTGCAGGGCACGGCCCTGGCTGAGCCGACCAACACGGCGGCCACGGCGTCGGATTCAGGGCCGACCATTACGGTCCAGGCGGAGCGTCTTAGCCCGCTATCGGCGTCGGTGGTTCGCAAGGAGCTCAGGGATGCCACGCTGAGCCTGAGCGCAGCGGCGATCGCACAGCGGGCCGCCGGGGTGGCGGCGGGGTATCGTGCTATCGATGCACCCGAGATTTCGATCCGCGGACTGGGGTGGGAGCGGGTCCCGGCCCAGCTAGATTTCCTTCCGCTCTATGGTTCCTGCCCGGCCCGCATGGATCCCGCCGCGGCCTGTGTGACACCCGAATCCATTGATAGCCTAACCGTCATCAAAGGCTTGCCCTCTGTGTCACTCGGCTCGGGCGGAACCGGGGGACGGGTCATGATGCGCAGCGTGACCGATCTCACCCAGCCCGTGCTCGATGGGTCGCACGCCCACGGTGCCTTGACGTGGACGGAGGGGCGTTCAGGCTGGAATGCCCAGGCCGGCACTCAGCTTGGCAACGGCACGCTGGAAGCCGGATTCTCCGGTAGTGCCACGGACTATGGCGACTACACCTCCGGCAGCGGTCAACGCGTCCCGGCCGCGAGCCGCTCCTATGGCGCCACCGCCACACTGCGCCTGCGCCCCGATGCCAACAACGGCTATTTCGGTAGCTGGAATCTGCACAAGGTGAATCACCTCGACCACCCGGCCCTGCCGATGGATGCCACCGACGTTACGGTCAACACCTTTACCTTTGGCGGTCAACACGCCGGAGCGGGCGACCGGCTTGAGACGGTTGAATGGCAGGCGGGCTATTCCGTCAGCGACCACAGCATGGACAACGCGCTCAAGCCCAACCGGGCCAGGATGGAAACCGAGGCCATTACGGAATCCGAAACCATCGGTGCTCGCATCGCCTCGGCCCTGCGTTTCAGTGAGGCGTCGCGCTGGTTGGTCGGCGCGGATGCCCACCGTCTCGCACGCGACGGCACACGCACCCGCCTGGTGATGATGGCCCCGCCGCGCCCAGGCAACTATCGTGATCCCATCTGGCCGGATGCCACCCAGGACCAAGTGGGCCTCTTTGCCGAACGCACATCCGAGATGCGCAATGGTACCCGCCTGCGCCTCGGCCTACGGGCCGATCACATTGCCAGTGCGATTGGGCGGGGCGATGAACCTACGCCCTTTGATGCCACGGTGCGTGATGGCTATGCGCGCTATTATGGTGACGACGCGCGTGACACCGATCGCGGCGAGTGGCTCGGATCCGGCAATATCGTGTGGACCATACCACAGGGCGAGAGCATCGAGTGGTTCCTGTCGGTTGGCCGTGTGCAGCGTGCCGCCGGCGTTACCGAACGCTTCTACGCCTACGCCCCCGCCCCCGGCGGCTTCGCGGTGGGCAATCCAACCCTTGACCCCGAAACCAAGTCAGAGATCGATGTGGGAATGGACTTCTTCGGCGACCGGGTGGAGCTGAGTGTACATCTCTTTGCATCGCATGTGAGCGACTACATTCTCGAAACAGGAATCGACAGCGCCCCCAACGGCGCCTGGATCCGCGGCTTTGTCAACGCCGACGCCCGGCTGGTGGGCGGTGAGGTCCAGGGCCGCTGGCTCCTCTCAGACGCGTGGAGCATTCCCTTCGGCGTGGCCACGGTCAGTGGGCGCAACCTCGATAGCCACAGCGACCTGCCGCTCATCCCGCCCCTGAGTGGACGGGTGGGGGGTTGCGCTGGGCCTCGGCCCATCGCTCACGTCCCTGGGTCGAGTCCACGCTGCGCGCGGCGGTGGCCCAGTCCCAGGTCGATCCCGCCTTCAGAGAATCCGAAACGGCCGCCTACCAGGTCGTTGATCTGCGTGCCGGCCTGGGCCTGCCGGGGGGTGTCACCTGTGAAGTCGGCGTCGAAAACCTGCTCGACCAGGACTATGCCGAACATCTCGCCCGCGAAGCGCTGTTCGCCCAGGGCGACCTGGAGGCCGGTGAGAAGATCCCCATGCCGGGCCGCTTCTTCTATACCGGCATCAAGTGGACGATGTAGCGGTCAGGTTAATCGATGCCTGTTGGAGCCGGAACAGGGGAAGAGCAGGGATCCATGGGTGGGCGGCGAACGGACGACGCTTTGCCATCTTGCTTCAAGCGTGTCTGCTGAAAGATCCGCCCCACACTCCCATTCGATGAAATAGCCTCCGTTGGTAATCTTGGCAAACTCATCGATGCTCTGCAGGGGCTCGAAGGCTTCGTCTTTCAGATAGGGTGTGACGTCAAACTTCCCTGCACGCCCGTCACCAGAAACGACAGAGAGCACCCAATTCTTTTCTGGAGTAACTTTTGCAATGATCATTGGTCCAGGCCCTTCATCCTAAAGTCCACTCCTGTTATCCCATAGAGCATAGAGATCGGCGGCATGCTCAAGTTCCTTCGTTCCTTCCTCCCAACATGGTGCATCGCTCTCGCGGTGCGATCAAGACCTGTCATCGAGGCTTTTGCTGGGAAGTGCAATGGGCACTGTCAGCCACCTTCGTCGGTTGCTAAAAGCTCTTCCAGAAGAAACTGGGTTTTGGCCGGTATGGCCTTCCGTGGATAGTACTTCTCGATAATGGAGCTCGCCTCTTCGACACTCCGGATATTGAGATACTTGAGAAGGAACTTTGTGTCGTCAAGATCATGAGAGTCAAAGCGCGCCGACACACACTTCATGGCCAACATGTAGTCGGCCTGGGGAGCCCAGACCCGTAGGTTGGACCGTTCCACGACGTTCCGAACCGGTGGCTCGGACAGGAAATAGCCCTTGGCCGCATCGTTTAGCCAGTCTTTGGGAACACCGAACTTATCGGCCACGGACTTGCTCGCTTCACGAATCTCCTGAGTGGGACGGAATACGGCGTCCACATCTTTTGTCGATTCCCGGGCATTGAACACGAGACACATGACCGCGCCCCCGCAGATCCCAATCTCGCCACGCACCCCGGCCTCACGCAATTCGTCATTCAGGGCGTCGAACAATCTGAGAATGGTCTTTAAATCCAGCATGACCAACTATACCCGGCTTAAGAAGTTACTAAGAACAAAGATACGCCTGGCACGAAACCAGGCCGGCGACTCAACCAATGCCATCACTTTCAGATTCTCGATGCCCGAAACGAACCATGGCACATCCAGCGCGGGGATTCCCGCACACCATGCGGGCGGCCTTATATTCGTCTCACAGCAAAGCGCTTCAGTTGCTGACGCGCATAGCGCCCGCAGGCGCGCGTCCAGCTCCACAACGGGGGGCTCTTGTATCAGTGCCTCGTTCTGACTGGACCGGAAGGCGTCGACGAAATCGAAGAGATGCGTCTTCCAGGAGGTGAACCCATCCAGCACGATCCGGAGGGAGATATCCTGTATCGAATCTTCAGGAGTGCGCAGGAAATGATCAACGGCCAACTCCACACCTCGACCGGGCCTACCCAGTGCCTCGGCAACACGTTCCACTGTCGCCACCCGCCAATTGTGTCCCGGATGCTCCAGAAGCTGCAGGCCCCTGAAGGAAACCACCGCTCGTGCCGCCAGCTCACGCTGCGACCAGCCCCGCTGTCTCCTTACTTCTTTCAACGCATTCATGGGACTACTATAGATGACTTACTATAATGCGTCAACTTCGATTTCTGTGCGGAGGTCGCTTTATGGGGCCTGTGCGGGCGTGTGCGCTGCGAAGGGAATACGGCAGCGATCATGACCGGCACTCACGGCCTTAGCCAGACGGATCCCCTTCACAGATAGGCGGACAAGAATCGATCTCAGCTTGTCGCCCGTCATGACACACTCATCGACAGATGTTCCCCCGCGACTCCTGAAGCGCCCTTTGCCTGTTGTTGTGTTAGCCCGCTTTCCCGAAAGCGAGGCCTTCCTGTAAGAGCGTACCGGGCCGAACGGCCTGTGGCGATCCACTGAGAGTCCTCGCCGCCTTTCGGTATGCCGCCTTGCGGTATTGACAACACGTCACGCTTGTGCTATCAAAAGGCGTCACAACAGAGGGGAAGCATGAACGCGACAATGGATGTTTTTACGGTCCGTGAGCTGAGAGAGAAAACAGGCCAATTGCTCCGCGATGCGGAGCGCGGAGATGTGTCGCTTGTAACCAAGCGCGGGCGTCCCGCATTCCTGACGGTCCCATTGGACCGTCTCACCGTTGATGCCGGCGTGAACTGTAGCCTGGCCGTACATCTTCTGGATCAACGCGTGCTGACACTCAGCCAGGCGGCCAAGGTCGCAGGCATATCGATCGAGGAATTCCTGGATGTCCTGCGCGACTGCGGCGTTGACGCGGTCGACTACCCACCGCAAGAGCTGGCCGAAGAGATGGATGTCGCATTGTGATGCGGCGGGTCGTCGCAGACGCCGGCCCTCTTATTGCCCTTGCCCGGACCGGCTATCTGCATCTTCTGCGCGATATGCTGGGAACCGTTGAGATTCCACCGGCCGTTCACGACGAACTCAGGTTAAGCTCAAACATGCCGGGCGCCACCATCCTGCGCGTTGCTGTGCGCACGGATCGATGGATTCGCAAGCGCGCATTGCGTAGCCCCCACGGCTCCCTTGGCATTGCGCTGGGAGCGGGTGAGACGGAAGCGATCCTTTTGGCGGCCGAACGTAAAGCCGTGCTCCTCATTGACGAGCGCCGGGGCCGCAGGGCCGCCAAGGCAAGAGGGATCGCCATGATCGGCACGGCACGCGTTCTGCTGGAGGCGAAACAACGGGGGCTCATCAAGGATGTTGCGCCGGCACTGCAGGCGCTCATGGACTCGGGCTACCGCATCACGCGAGAACTGCGCGAACAGATTCTCCGCATCGCAAACGAAAGCGTGTAACGCCCACCAACCTGGCGCCGCGAGGGTGAGTTCTCGTATGCGGGGAGATGGCCAAGAGTTTGCGCATAGGCGGCCTGCCTCTCGTCATCCTCGGCGGAATGACGCGTCTTCCGGCACGCCACGCCCACGCCTTGCTACTCAGTCACAATGAGCAGGTCTGAGCGCGGTATCGGCCGTTTCAGGAGAAAGAACATCAGACGAGGGTATTGACAGAGTGCTCCAGCCCCCGCAATGATTCCATCAGATGATCAAACGTCGGTACCTCCCCGTAAAACATGCTCTCCATCTGTTTGTAGTCACTGGCTAATGGCCGAAGGTTCCACTCCGCTGGCAACAGCTTAAACGTCCCCGGCGTTGCTAAATGATAATTAGCCCACGACGCCGGGTAGAACTTGGCCTTGAACTCCGCAACCGTGTGGAGCAGATTCAGGTCCGCAAACGCAGCATCCTTCAATAGCTGCTTCTTCTGCTTGTCGTCGAAACGGCTGCGTAGTTTGGTGACTATTTCTGGAGTCAGACCCTCCTTCCCAAGATACTTGAGCGCGTTGATGACGAGTCCACTGAGTTCATTGGTCGCCATATCCTTCGGCGACGTCTGCCTGAAATAGAGGGTTCTCCCCCCGAACTCCATGGTCTTGGTCGGACCATCAGACAGGTAGACGATCTTCATTGGAACCTGGGTCGAAAGATTCAGAAGATTTGCCGCTCCTGCTCCGGTGGGTTGAATACGCCATCCATGTTTTCGGGCGATTGCTTTCGCTATCTGATTTGAAACTGGACTCAGGATGGTCTTCAACAGTCCGCTGTATCGGGGAACGTCGTAAAGGCCACGCCCAATACGGCGTATTTCACGAGCTTTGGCCAGACGAAAGAATGCCTGTTCCAGCGCATTGCGCCCCGCGATATCCATGAAGTCCTTCTGGGAAAAGCACCAACCCTCCTCGTGTCTTCTGATCTCATTTAGAATCTGTTCTGCAATGGATCGCACTGCACCCTCCCTTTATTGCTTGTAAGAAAAAGTACCCTACTATTTATTACAAGCAAGCCTAGAGTTTCCGCTCATCAAGAGAGTCCGGAGACGAGAATCCCCTGTCAGTGCGCAGCAAACACAAATGACTGACATGACACACGCTGCAACGGAGTGGTTACGCATAGGCGGCACCCTACCCGAGTTCCAGAGGTTGCGCAGGTCTTGCGCGCGGCCCGCGACGAAGGACGGGCCCTACCCCCTGTGTTTGCCGGCCTCTGGTGATGAAAGACCTTTTCAGATGGGGGCTAGTTGGCATGTCAGATGTTGGGACGTGACACCCTTGCCGCCGGGGGCCGGAGGTAGGGGTCAGCTCTTTCTGGCTCGGGCCTCGATCCAGGTCACGATTTCGGATGCGATCTCGGCTTTGGGCGCGGTTTCAATCTGGCGCATGCCGCCGTCGGTGTCGGCTAGGCGGGGTGTTCCTCGCTGCCATTCTCGAGGCAGTCCAAGGCCAGGGCGGTCTTCCCGACTTGCCGGGGTTCACCGATAAAGACCATCTTCTCAGAAAGATCCGCTCGTATTGCCGGCATCATGTATCTATCCATGGCTATCCTCACAGAATTCGGGTGTGTATTTATTAGACTTTATCAGCATATATGCATGTGCATATTAGAGTCACAATGGGCATGCCATTAAGCGTCAAAACGGGGAGCCGGACTTTCTCGGTCTTAACGAACAGCGCCCCTCCACAGCCAGACAAGAATCGAGCTCCGCCCGTCGCCAGTCATGACACATTCATCAACAGATGTCCCCCCGCGAATCCTGAAGCGCTCTTTGCCTGTTGCTGTGTAATGTAGCCCGCTTTCGCCGAAAGCGAGGCCTTCCTGCGAGAGCGCAGCGGTCTGAACGGCCTCGCGCTGGGCCTCTGCCCCCGCACGCCCGGAACAATGTAGCATCCTGCCCCCACAAATTCGTGGCTTTCCGGAGGTCAATAGGCTAAGTTGCCCCTGATTCAATAAAGTCGGGGTAGCTCAACATGGTTCTTGCCCAAGAAGACAAAGATGCAATTAAGCGGCAACTCGCCGAGGCCCTCTCTCGTGAGGCCGAGGTCCAGCGGGTCGTTGTATTCGGCTCCTTTGTAACGTCCAGTACGCCGCATGATCTAGATCTGGCCGTCTTTCAGAACAGCGATGACGAATATCTGACGCTCGCCATGCGCTACAGACGTGATTTGCGTCCCATTGCGCGCCGAATCCCGATAGATGTCATTCCTTTGAAAGCTGGCGCTACGAATGATCCGTTCTTGCGGGAGATCGAGCGAGGGGAGACGGTCTATGAAAGATAGTACCGCGAAATGGCTCGCCTTCGCAGAGGAGAATCTCGGGTGCGCGCGGCTTGTCGTTGAGCGCGAGTACTACAACGCGGCTTTACAGAACGCGCAGCAAGCCGTCGAGAAAGCTTTGAAGGCTCTGGTTATCGAGAGAGACATCGGGTTCAGCAAGACTCACAGCATACAGCAACTGCGGAACATGGTTGCAGGCGAGAGCCTGGGAGACCTCCTGACAGACGAGGAATGCGAACTTCTGGACTCCATCTATCTCCCATCGAAGTATCCACTGGGCTCCGCCCTTCCCGCTAGCGAACCCGATGCGGATATCTGCAGCAAGTGCACGCAAATCGCCGAGACGGTCCTCCAGAATGTGCACTGCCTGCTCGATGAGCGCCCGCAAGATGAAAGTGCAGAACCCGACCTCGCAACCGAAGAGCCTTAAACGGATCTTGGTGTCAGGCGAACTGGTCCGCGCCAGCGTAAGGTGTGGGTGTCGACCGGTTAACTCTGGAGGGGAGATCGCCATGATCGGCACGGCACGCGTTCTGCTGGAGGCGAAACAACGCGGGCCCATCAAGGATGTTGCGCCGGCACTGCAGGCACTCATGGACTCGGGCTACCGCATCACGCGAGAACTGCGCGAGCAGATTCTCCGCATCGCAAACGAAAGCGTGTAACGCCCGCCAACCAACACTCATTACTTAAGGGCTGCCGCGCATGCCTCGGAGACGTGTCACCTCAGCAGAAGCCGCTACCTGATTAAAACCACAGTCCCTTCCGGCGGCGGGATGATTGTGATGCCTACCTCTGCGAGCCCGACTCTACTCCCGTCGCCATTATTGAAAAGGATCTCTACCGCGACATAGCGACCTGAGTTGCCACTGATATCAACTGTCTGGTCGCCTCTGAAAGTACCATTCAAAGGAGCTCCTGTGTTGATAAGAGTCCAACCAGTGCCTCCTGACGAGAAATCGTAGTCGTCTCCTCCGCTAGTTGGTCCGTGCGTAGGTGCGGCAGTCGGAGCCTCAGCAACGTAAACGTTAAAGGTCTTTGTGTAACGCCCGCTGTTCTCCCGCACATTCCAGATGTAGAACGTATCCAGTGTGTAAACAGAACCAAGATCAAAGATCGCCCATCCAATCTTGCTATTGATAGACACCCCTGAATCAAGCAGAGCCCCCGACTGCCATTCAGCTTGATATGCTGATGTTGTAGCTGTCCATGAAGAAGGCATGTTCGTAGGCCAGGAACCAGTATAGTCTTGCCCGTTTCCGTTCATACCTGTGCCGGTGATCATGTCAGTTATGTAGCCAGTGTAATTGTTCTTCTCATTGTGGCAAAACACCGTAGGAATGGCCACGACTTCTGCATCAGCCGCATGCACCGTCCCCGCCACAATCCCGATCACCACAACGGCGACGGCCAATACCTTTGTCATTCTGTCTAATGTCCTCATAATCTCTCCTCCTATTGAACTGTTGCTGTGGTGTAGCCCGCTTTCGCCGAAAGCGAGGCCTTCCTGTGAGAGTGTGCCGAGCCGCACGGCCTCGCGCTCGGCGAGCGCGGGCTACAGGGGATGTAGGCAGACTGATGGCGACGATAGAGGGTGTCGATCACGGCCGGGATCCGGCCGGTGATGGGCTCAGCGGAGAGAGAGAGAGAGAGAGAGAGAGCTACAATCATGCCAAGCGGCAGGGGTGGTCGCCTTAGCGCAAGTGTTTGTATAGTGCCCGTACATGTGCATGTCAGTCCTTACTCTCGAAAGACTATACAGTCTGCCGGAACGTGATGCACGCACAACCTGTCGGACACCGTCGGAAAAGAGCTTCGAGGCATGGTCTTTGCCTTTGGTCTATTGCATGCACTTCCGGCGGGGCAAGGATGCCCGCGCCCTACTTGGGGCCGGTCACATGTCTCGAGTTGGAGAGGTAGGGACGGGCGTGAATGGCACTAGTTTAGGCGCTTCCCACATTCTCCTACATCGTGAACTTTGTCGTGAACTACTGCGATTTGACTACTTCGTGCACTTTGTCGTGAACTGAATCGATCCCCTGAGACAGGGTCCCTTCGAACTAGTTGACGACAAAGTTCACGGAATAGTTAGTTCCGGTATAGTTAACGGCAAAGTTCACGGAGTAGTTGGGAGAATGGCCTTGAACTAGTGCCTTTCGGGACGGGCGTCCCCGCCCGTCCGTGGTGCATGAGCAGCCAAAGGGAAAGACCATGGGGCTTCGCGGTGTGCCGCTTATCTCTCTCGTCCATCACCCCAGCCGGAAGGCGCGGGGGGAGCGGTCGGTCAGGCGGCGAAACTGGCGGGCGAAGTAGTTGCTGTCGTTGAAGCCGACATCCATGGCGATCTCGGTGATGGTGCGATCGGTCGTGCGCAGCAACTCCATGGCCTTCTGGATGCGCAGACGCACGAGATACTCAATCGGGGTCTGGCCGGTGGCCTTGCGAAAGACCCGCATCAGGGTGCTGCGCGACATGTGTGCAATGGCCAGCAGCTCCGCCACACGCCACTCGCGGGCGTAGTCGTTCTCAAGCGCGCCGATCACGTTGCCCACGCGCAGCAAGGCATGCGCCTCGGTGGTGTCGGTGGCAGTATAGGCGCGCGCCAGGTAGACAATCAGCTCCAACAGCTTGGCGCGCACGGCGACTTCATAGCCAGGGGAGCGCTCGGTGCACTCCTGCTCCATCTCCTCGGTCAGCCGCTCCACATGCGCCAACGGCACACGCCCCAGGTGCAGCCGGCTCGCGAAACGGTGCTGCCGTCGGTAAGTCGGCTCCAACAGGAACATGGCGGAATAGCCCGCCAGCTTACGCAGCTCACCCTCGGGCAACCCCATCGCCTCGGGGTCATACATCACATTGATCAGGTCGAGCCCGACACGCTCATAGAAGTAGTGCCGCTGCTGCCCCTGCAACAAAAAGACATCCCCGGCTGTCACCGGAAAGTCGTCGCCCGCCAGGCAGTGCAGTGCGCTGCCGCGCGTCACAATCACCAGTTCACAGAAGTCGTGACTATGCTCCACCTCGGTCAGATCGTGCGGGTGCGAAGGCGCATGTGCCACATCGGTGCGCACCCGCCGCACCGCAACAGGAACCCCCTCCAGCCCGAAATAGTGAATTCCACCCGCAATAGTCGACTTC
The DNA here is from genome assembly GCA_018648805.1 of Verrucomicrobiota bacterium. Taxonomy (GTDB): domain Bacteria; phylum Verrucomicrobiota; class Kiritimatiellia; order UBA8416; family JABMPJ01; genus JABMPJ01. The sequence continues at coordinate 102,558 of JABGQM010000006.1, read as the reverse complement.
ATAATGGTGAGAGTATTGTGCTGTTAATTGAGAGAATATTCAAGGCAGATAGAGGGCTATTCGGTGTTTAGTGTTTGGTGTTGGTGGGTCAGGGGTCAGGAATCAGGAGTCAGAAGAGCAGGTCCCGTCCTGAAATGGGTTGTCACTCGGTAGGAGGGAGACGCAGGCTCAGATCGGTTTAGTTGACGACAAAGTTCACGGAGCAGTTGAGCGGGATAGTTCACGACGAAGTTCACAGAATAGTAGGGCCTCCGCCTGCACCGTGAACTTTGTCGTCAACTGAAACGAAACTAACTATCTCGTCAACTTTGTCGAGAACTGCATCGAATCTGCCGCGCGCCAGCGATATGGCGCTCTTGATGGTCCGTGCGAGTGACAACTTAAGATCAGGACGGCACCGTGTTGGTAGTGCCAGAGGCCCCATCAGGAGCGCTACGGGGAATCGGTTGACGATAACGGAGAAAGCACGGGCTCGACCACGTGCAAAAAACAGCCGGAGATAGACCATGGCATACTTACTAGGCATTGATATTGGCAGCTCGTCGGTTAAGGCGTCGCTGTTGGATGTGGAGAGCGGACACTGCGCCGGGAGCGCGTTCTATCCGGAAACCGAACTCACGATCGATTCACCGCAGCCGGGCTTTGCGGAGCAGGATCCGCAGGCGTGGTATGACTGCGCCCGCGATGCGGTGCGCGGCGCGATGCAGGCGGCCGGGGCGGCACCGGCCGACGTGAAGGCGATCGGGATTGCCTACCAGATGCACGGGCTGGTCTGCGTCGACAAGGATCAGCAGGTGTTGCGGCCCGCCATCATCTGGTGCGACAGCCGCGCCGTCCCCTATGGAGAAAGCGCCTTCGAGGCCCTCGGCGCAGAGCAGTGTCTGGGCCATCTCATGAATTCACCGGGCAACTTCACGGCGACCAAGCTGGCCTGGGTCAAGGAGCATGAGCCAGAGATCTATGACCGCATCGACAAGATCATGCTGCCGGGTGACTGGCTGGCCATGCGCCTGACCGGCGATGCACGCACCACCGAGTCGGGTCTCTCGGAGGGCATGCTGTGGGACTTCAAGGCCGAAGCTCCGGCCGCCTTTCTGCTCGACCACTTCGGGTTCGACCCCGCCCTGCTGGCCGAGACCGTCCCCACCTTTGGTCTCCAGGGCACACTGAGTGAGGCGGCCGCGACTGACCTCGGCCTGCAGGCCGGCACGCCGGTGGCCTACCGCGGCGGCGACCAGCCCAACAACGCGCTCTCGCTCAACGTACTCAACCCCGGCGAGATCGCCGCCACGGCCGGGACCTCGGGCGTGGTCTACGGCGTCACCTCGCTCAAGCAGTACGACCCGCAGTCGCGCGTCAACACCTTCATCCACGTCAACCACACCGCCGCAGATGCGCGCCTGGGCGTATTGCTCTGCATCAGCGGCACGGGCATTCTGAATGCGTGGATCAAGCGTCTGCTGGGCGACATCTCCTACAAGGAGATGGACCAACTGGCCGCCTCGGTCGCGATCGGCAGCGACGGCGTAACGATCCTCCCCTTCGGCAACGGCCCCGAGCGCGTGCTGGGCAACCGCAACATCGGAGCGCAGATCGCCGGACTCGACTTCAACCGTCACGATCGCGCTCAGATCTGTCGGGCGGTGCAGGAGGGCATCGTCTTCTCGTTCCAGAACGGCATGGACGCCATGCAGGAGACCGGCATTGAGCTCAAGACGATTCGCGCCGGATTCGCCAACATGTTCATGAGCGATGTCTTCTGCAACACGCTGGCAGGCATCAGTGGCGCCACGATCGAACTCTACGAAACCGACGGCTCACTCGGCGCCGCCCGCGGGGCGGGCATCGGCGCGGGTCTGTACGCCTCGTTCGAAGAGGCCTTTGCCTCGCTCGAACGCCGCAAGGTGATTGAACCGGGCAACGAGGATTACAGCGCGGCGTATGGCGCATGGAAGCAGCATTTGGACAGGGTGATCGGTAGTGTTCAGGCTTAATGGGAACGGGGACGATTAAGGCAAAAGATTAGGGCGAAAGATTAGGGGTACTCTTCAACCTTAATCTTTATCCCTAATCTTTCGCCCTAATCTTTCGCCCTAATCTGTTCCCAGCATAGAGGAATCGGTTGACGATGTCGGCGACGAGAACGGATTACGAGAAGAGGGAACCTGATCGTCCACCGCTATCGTCGCCCGTTATCGTCCACCGCAATGGAAAGACAATGGGGGAACACGGCAAGAGCCCAGGATTTCACATGAACAACGCAACCAAATAGGAGCAACAGCATGAGTATCGTAACAGGCAACACAGAGTATTTCCCGGGAATCGGAAGCATTGGGTTTGAGGGACGCGAGAGCGACAATCCGCTGGCGTTCAAATGGTACGACGCCGACGCGGTCGTGGCCGGCAAGACGATGAAGGAGCATATGCGCTTCGCCATCGCCTACTGGCACACCTTCTGCGGCACGGGCGGCGATCCGTTTGGCGGCGGCACGCACGCTTTCCCCTGGTTCGCCGGCGATGACGCGGATATCCGCGCGAAGAACAAGATGGATGCTGCCTTCGAGTTCATCACCAAGCTGGGCGCCCCCTACTACTGCTTCCACGACTACGACCTGGTTGAAGAGGGCGATACCTTCGCCGAATCAACCCGTCGCCTTGGGGCGATCGTTGACTATGCCAAGCAGAAGCAGGCCGCCTCGGGTGTCAAGCTGCTGTGGGGCACGGCCAACCTCTTCAGTCATCCGCGCTACATGAACGGCGCCTCGACCAATCCCGATTTCGGCGTGGTGGCCCATGCCGGCGCGCAGCTCAAGAACGCGCTGGATGCCACGATTGCACTGGGCGGCGAGAACTACGTCTTCTGGGGCGGTCGCGAAGGCTACATGAGCCTACTCAACACCGACATGAAGCAGGAACTGGATAACCTCGGCCGCTTCCTGACCATGGCACGCGACTACGCCCGCGCGCAGGGCTTCACGGGCAACTTCTTCATCGAGCCCAAGCCGATGGAGCCCAGCAAGCACCAGTACGACTTCGATTGCGCCACTGTGATCGGTTTCCTCAACGCACACGGCCTGCAGGACGACTTCAAGCTCAACGTCGAGGTCAACCACGCCACGCTGGCACAGCACACCTTCCAGCACGAGCTGCAGACCGCAGCGGATGCCGGGATGCTGGGCAGCATCGACGCCAACCGCGGCGACTACCAGAACGGCTGGGACACGGATCAGTTCCCAACCAGTATTCAGGAGACGGTCGAAGCGATGCTGGTCATTCTACAGGCCGGTGGCCTGCAGGGCGGCGGCACGAACTTTGACGCCAAGATCCGTCGCAACTCGACTGATCTGGATGACATCTTCATCGCGCACATCGCCGGCATGGACACCTTTGCACGTGCCCTGGTGATCGCCGACAAGCTGCTGACCACGTCGCCCTACCCCGCCCTGCGTGCCGAGCGTTATGCCTCGTTCGCCAGCGGCCAAGGCGCCGACTTTGCGGCCGGCAAGATGACCCTCGAAGCGCTGGCGGCCTGCGGTATCGAGCTGGGTGAACCCGCCACCCTGAGCGGCAAGCAGGAACGCTACGAGGCGCTCATTAACCAGTACGTCTAGCCTGATCTGTTCATCGCCTCTGTGGGAACTCGACCAGATAAGGAGAAGTTGCCCGCAGATCACGCAGATGGACGCAGATGGGAGTAGAGAGAGGGAGAATGTTGCGGGAATCCGTCGGCGATGGAATACCATCGCCATAGGATTCCCGCAACGTGGCTCCCCGGCTGCTAATCGCAGCCGGTTGGGGCACTGGGAGCGCCGGAACGCTGAGCGTGAAGTACGGACGGGCGACTAGTGCAGGTCTTGTGTCAATGGGCCCTGATACGGGTCTTCCCGGGCGCGATTAGCGCCCGGCGGATAACGTTGCGGGAATTGAGTGGGGCCGGTATTCCGGCCACGCCAATTCCCGCAACATTCCCCTTCTCCCGTCCCGTTCCCATCTCCCGATCTGCGTCCATCTGCGTGATCTGCGGGCAGTCTCTTCCGTGAGTTGGTGAATAATTCAGGCCAGAGGCACCGCCACACCGGGCGGAAAAAGGTCAAAGCGTAAGAGCACGATGGGGGCTCCCCTCGTGCTCTTTCGTTATGCGTAGACACAAAGAACACCCCTTGTGAATCAAGGGGTTGTGACTGCACGGGTGGATTGCAGTTAGAGAGGGCTTGCCCGGGCGTAGTTCGCAGCGCAGGACACATCGCCCGGCTTCGGTGCCCTCACTTCGTTCGGACAGCTACGCCGAGGCATGCTCCGCCCTCCGCTGCGCTGCGGATGAAGCATGGAGGCGCGAACCGGACTTGAACCGGTGTACCAGGTTTTGCAGACCCGTGCCTAACCACTCGGCCATCGCGCCATAACTTGAGTTTATCGTGCCTACGACTTGGTTGCAGCCTGCTTAGCGGCTTCTTTAGCCCGCTTCGCACGCCGTTCGCGTCGTTTGCGCTTTACTCGAACTCTGAGTTGCTGTCCCATAAGCCGCGAAGTGTTATCAAATGCCCCCTACCCTGTCAACCATTGGGTAACAAAAAAGCGTCAGCGGGTGCATTGCAGTTGCATGGGTTCTTCCTGCGCCATTGCCGGACGGGAGCAGGCGGACCGTGTCGTTAGTTGTATTCGGAGTAGTTCACGACAATGTTCACGGTGCAGTTGTTCGAGATAGTTCACGACAATGTTCACGGTGCAGTTTCAGCACCACCGCCTTGGACATCGCCCCCCAGTAAGCGCACCCACCTCGTGAACTTTGTCGTAGACTGTCCCATCCCAACTACTTCGTCAACTTTGTCGTGAACTGAACCGCCAACGAGCAGCATTTCAGACACCCAATTGGATTCGTGCCGGCTACCCATTCAACTGCCATGCGCCCAGCGTCAGCGCACGGCGTTGCGTGCTTCGAGGACGGCGCGATAGCCGTCTATCGCAAAGCCGGGCGACGCCACACCATCCGCTACGGCGGCCGTGGCCACGGCGAAGGGGATCTCGATGAAGAGACGGCGGTCAAACGGCTTGGGAATCACGTAGCTGTTGCTGAAGCTCAGCTCGCCCTCGGCGGCATAGATGGTCTGCACGTTCTCCGGCACAGACTCACGCGCCAGGGCGGCCAGCGCATCGGCGGCAGCCACCTTCATGCTGAGCGTTATGCTCGAGGCACGCGCATCCAGGGCGCCGCGAAAGAGGAAGGGAAAGCCGAGCACGTTGTTGACCTGGTTGGGATAGTCGGAACGGCCGGTGCACATGACATAGGGTTTGTCACCCATCACCGCAGCCACGACCTCGGGCCGGATCTCGGGCACGGGGTTGGCCATCGCGAAGATAGCGGGATAGTCGGCCAGCTGACGGATATCGGCTTCGGTGAGGCAGTCCGCCACGGAGACCCCGATGAAGACGTGGGCGCCTTGCATGGCCTCCGACACGGTCAGTGCCGCGGTATCGGCGGCATGCTCCTGCTTCTTGATGTTGAGATCGGTGCGCGCCGTGCGCACGGTGCCGCGCGAGTCGCACAGGACAACATCCTGCGCTCCGGCGGCCTTGAGCATCTCGGCAATCCGAATACCGGCCGCCCCGGCGCCGTTGATCACGATGCGCAGTTCACTCATGCTGCGTTCACATAGCCGCGTGTAATTCAGGACCCCGGCCAGCGTAATGACCGCCGTGCCCCACTGGTCGTCGTGGAACACGGGGATATCCAGCATGGCATCCAGCTTATCCTCAATTTCGAAACAGGCGGGCGCGGCAATGTCCTCGAGGTTGACGCCACCGTACATCGGGGCCAGGGCGGCCACCATATCGATCACGCGCTGGGGGTCGGTGGGGCCCTCATTGGCCCCGCCTTCGCGGCAGCCGTTGAGCGGCACCGGCCAGCCATCGACGTCGCCAAAGGCCTTGAACAGGACGCCTTTGCCCTCCATCACCGGAATGCTCGCCTCGGCACCGAGATCGCCGAGGCCCAGGATGGCGCTGCCGTCGGAGACGACCGCAACGAGGTTGGACTTGGCCGTGTAGTCAAACAGAGCCTCGCGATTCTCAGCGATGGCGCGCACGGGTTCCGCCACGCCGGGGGTATAGGCCAGGCTCAATTCCTCTTGCGAGGAGAGAGGCTTGGTGGCACACATGCCGACCTTCCCGCCCTGATGGTATTCAAAAATGGCTTCAGAAGTCAGTTCCATGACAATGCATCTCCGCGTTCAGTGAGCAACAAAGAGAGGAAGCCTACGCAGGGGGGGGGAGAATGGCAAGTCTTAGCGGGGGAGGAGTCGTGGTGCGATCAACTTACTCGCCACCCTTACTCGGATACCCTTAACCGAACTGCTTCCCTCCTCCGGCGGGCAAGTCTCGATCTCCACTTGTCGCCAATCATGCCGCATTCATCAATATATAACACCCCGCTAATCCAAGAAGGGCCTTAAGTAGTAAGCAGTAAGTGAGCAGTGAACAGTATGCAGTGGGCAGTCGGTAGTGGGCGTGATAGGGTGCGGGGAATGAATGCGGAAAAGTATACGGTGTCGAAAGAGGAGAAGGGGGTCAAGCTTCTGGATTTCCTGGCCCAGCGGCTGGGCATCTCGCGCAACGCGGCCAAGGACTTGCTCAATGCACGCCATGTTTTCGTCAACCGCAAGCGAATCTGGATGGCGCGCCATGAGCTGCGCGTGCGCGATGAGGTCGAAGTGGTGCCGCACGATTCAAAGCCGGTCAGCATCAGTATTGTGACCCTCTATGAAGACGACGACTACCTGGTGGTCAACAAGCCCGCCGCGACACTCTCCAACGGACCGCGCAGCCTGGAAGCGCGCCTACAGAAGCAAGCACAGGCCAGCTGGCCGTGCTGCGTACACCGTATCGACAAGGATACAACCGGCTGCCTCCTGCTGGCCAAGCACAAGGATGCGCTCGAGAAGGCGATGCAGCTCTTTAAGCGCCATGACGTGCGCAAGACGTACCGCGCCCTCGTGATGGGTCTGATCAAGAAGGAGGAGCAGACCGTAAAGGCACCGGTCGGCGGCGAGCGCGCGGTGTCGCACCTGCGGGTGCTGGACAGCAACCGCGAAGGGAGTCATCTCTCGATACGCATTGAGACCGGCCGCACGCACCAGATTCGTCAACATGTGGCGGGGCTGGGCCATCCGGTCATCGGCGACCGCCAATACGGATCGCGCTCCAAGCACTCGGCGAAGCTGGTCAAGGTGGGGCGACAGATGCTGCACGCCTATGACCTGCAGCTGAAGAACCCGATCAGCGGCGAACGGATCCGGGCACGTGCGCCCCTGCCGCACGACTTCCGGCGCACCCTCCGGCTCTATGGTTTAACGTAGAGAAGCGGGGAATTCGCTTGCACTGCAGTGGGTGCACGGGTAAGTTGACGGCTGTTCATACACACAGCGAGAGAGATTCTTTTTATGCCGAAGAGTGATGCCATAGAAGCCGAGGGAGTAGTGGTCAAGGTTCTGCCCGCCACGATGTATACCGTTAAGCTCGAGAACGGACACGAACTGCTGGCCCATATTTCAGGCAAGATGCGCAAGCATTTCATTCGCATCACGGCCGGCGACCGCGTCACGGTTCAGATCTCGCCCTACGACCTTTCCAAGGGTCGCATCACCTACCGCTACCGCGACTAAGGTGTAGTTGAATCGCGAAGGCGAGACTCTTTCACGCACACTTCCTCGCCACCCTTACTCGGATACCCTTCACCGACACACTTACTCGTTGCAGGGCAAAAACCCGGGCGACCTCACCGGGCAACCTCAATCGACGAAGCAGTTCGTTTAAGTGTATCCGAGTAAGAGTGGCGATTAAGAAAGCGAGTAAGTGTACTCAGCCCTTACCTACGCATCGCTCTTGGCCGCCGCCACGATGGTGCTGACGACTTCATCAATCCCCATGGCGGTTGAGTCGATACGCGTCGCACCGGGGGCCACCTGCAGCGGATCCATCTTGCGACTGCTATCGATCTTGTCACGACGTCGCAGCGAGGCATCGACTTCGGCCTCTTCAATGCCGGTCTCCTCAACCATCTCGCGATGGCGACGGCGTGCCCGCTCCTCGGGCGAGGCGTCGAGATAGAACTTGCAGGGCGTTTCAGGAAAGACGGCCGTGCCGATGTCGCGCCCCTCCATGACCAACGGGCCCAGGCGGGCCATCTCCCGAAGCCATAGTACGACCTGGATGCGGACCCCCGGAATCACGGCCACAGGACTAACCGCATTGTTGACGTCCTGGGTGCGAATGGCGTCACCCGGCTCGCGGTCATCGATCGAGAACACGACGGCACCGTCGCGCGCAAAGAAGCGTAGATCCAAGCCGGCCAGCATCTGCGTCACCGCCGCGCCATCATGCACATCCACCCCGCGCTCAAGGGCGGCCCAGGTGATGCCCCTGTAAACGGCACCTGAATCGACATAGAGGGCCTCCAGTGCGGCCGCCACGCGGCGGGCTACGGTGGACTTACCCGATGCGGCGGGCCCATCAATTGCAACAACTCCAGTCATGCCTCTCCCCCTATCCGACGCAGCGATTCCAAATCATCCCAAAATTGCGGATACGATGTGGCCACACAGGCCACATCGACGACCTCGACAGCCCCCTGCCCCACCATCCCCAGAATAGCGGCACACATGGCGATGCGGTGATCGCCATGGCTATCGATAGAGGCATGGCCCTGCACCGTTCCGCCGGTGATGGTCATCCCATCATCGGCTTCCTCGACCGCCACACCGACGGCCTGCAGCATGGCCACCGTGGTGGCAATGCGGTCGCTCTCTTTGACCCGCAGTTCGGCGGCTTCACGGATGACCGTGGTCCCGGTCGCCATGGCGCCGGCCACGGCCACCAGCGGCAGTTCATCAATCAGGTTGGGGATCTCATCGCCCGCCACAGTGGTGCCCTGTAGCTGCGTGCCGTTCACGGTGATATCGCCCCTCGGTTCGCCCGATGAGCCGGTATCCGCCGCGGTTACGCTAAGGCCGGCCCCCATGCGCGCGAGCACATCCAGTAGCGCGGTACGGCGCGGATTGAGACCGACGTTGCGGATCGTGACACGCGAACCGGGGCGGCACGCGGCGGCCACCAGCCAGAAGGCCGCTGAAGAGAAGTCGCCCGGCACCACGATCTCGCCGGCTTGCAGCTGCGGGCCCTGCGGCCCCCGCCCCGTTACCGCTACGCTGAGGCCATCCACCTGCACGGGCACGCCCATCATCTGCAGCAGCCGTTCGGTGTGATCGCGTGTGGGCCGCGGCTCGATCACCGTAGTGGTGCCATCCGCATAGAGCCCTGCCAGCAGGACACAGGATTTCACCTGGGCGGATGCGACCGGCAGGGCATAGGTGATCGAATGCAGTGGGGCGCCGCCCACGCGCAGGGGGGCAGTGCCCTCTTCCCCGGAAAGCTCAACCCGAGCGCCCATGGCATCCAGCGGATCGCTGATGCGGCGCATAGGGCGCGAACAGAGTGAGGCGTCGCCGGTCATTTCGGTCGCGAAGGTCTGGCCCGCGAGCAACCCGGCCAGCAGGCGCATGCCGGTTCCTGAGTTGCCCAGATCGAGTGCCCCGTCCGTCGGCTTGAACGTGCCGCCGGTGCCCGTGATGGTGACGTCGCCGGCCTGTCGCTCCACGACAGCGCCCAGGGCTTCGACGGCCGCGAGGGTATTCAGACAGTCCTCGCTGGCGAGGAACCCTTTCAGGATCGATGTGCCTGTCGCGAGGGCACACAGCATAGCGGCGCGATGGGAGATGCTCTTGTCGCCCGGCACGCACAACTCACCGGTGATCGGCGGGCATGGTGCGACGGTTATGGATGTGGGTGGTGTCATAGTGAGCTCACTCCGGGTTGAAGACTTTGAGGCGGCGGGCGCGACACGCATCCAGGTAGCGGTGCAGGCCCTCGTAGTCCTCCTCGTCGATCAAGGCGCGCAGGGCATCCAGTGAGGCGCCGAAGGCGGCCAGCTCGGCTTGGATTGCGCTGCGATTGGTGCGCACGATATCGTGCCAGATCTCGGCCGAACCGGATGCGATACGCGTGGTATCACGAAAGCCGGATCCGCACAGGGGAGAGATATCGTCCGGCGCACGACAGACCGTTCCTGCCAGCGTCGCGGCGACCAGGTGTGGCAGGTGACTGGTACGCGCCACCAGCTCGTCGTGGCGTTGCGGGTCGATGATCTGGACCTTCCCGCCCAGTGCCTCCCAGAAGCCTGTCAGGCGCGTAACGGCCTCGTCGCTGTTGGTGTCGGATGGGGATACTACAATGGTGGCCCCTTCGTAGAGATCTGCGCGGGCGGCCTCAATACCGGTCTCTTCGGACCCGGCAATGGGGTGGCTGCCCACGAACTCGGCATCCGAGGCGGTGAGTGCGGGGGCGATGGCCTCGATCACATCCAGCTTGGTGCTGCCGACATCGGTCAGGACGGCGCCGGGGTTGAGACCGGGCAGGCAGGCGCGGGCCATCTCGGCGAGCTTCAGCACCGGCACACAGAGGACCACCACATCGGACCCGTCGGCGGCCGCGGCGGGTGTATCGACCACGCGATCGGCCACGCCCATCGTGAGGGCGGCCGCACGGGTCTCGGCGCGGCGGGCGTAGGCCACAACGGTGAAATCCGCCGTCTTGCGCTTGAGCGCAAGCCCGAGCGAACCGCCCATAAGACCCAGACCTATAATACCAACCTGTTTCACGTCCCTGCTCCCATGACGCGCGCCAGCGCGGCGAGACATCGCTCGTTCTCTTCGTGCGTGCCGATGGTGATGCGGATATGCCGGGGCAATCCGTATCCATCCATCGCGCGCGTGATGACGCCTTCTTTCTGCAGCGCTACAAAGGTCTCACGACCTGCGCCCACTTCGACAAGCATAAAATTCACGACCGTGGGCACCCAGGGGAGCCCCAACGCGGCCAATCCGGCTTCAAGCTGGGCGATTCCATCGCGTACCATGCGACGCGTATGGGCCACATGCTCAGTGTCGGCCAGGGCCGCACGGGCAGCATTCTGGGCCATCGCATTGGCGTTGAAGGGCTGGCGCACGCTGTTGAGCAGCGCGATGCATTCCGCCGGCGCGACGGCATAGCCGATCCGGAGTCCGGCCAGGCCATAGGCCTTGGAAAAGGTGCGCAGGACGACCACATTGCGGCCCTGGCGAACATACTGCAGGACATCCGGCTGGTCGGCCGGATCGAGCAGTTCGATATAGGCTTCGTCGAAGCAGACGACTACGTCGGGCGAAATGCGATCCATGAAACGGTCAATCGCGGCTTGCGAAACCATGGTGCCGGTGGGGTTGTTGGGATTGGCCACGAACACAATGCGGGTGTCGGGGGTGACAGCCTCGACCATGGCATCCAGGTCGTGCGTGAAATTCTGCATCGGCACAGCGATCGTGGCGGCACGCGCGGCGGCGGCGACGAGGCGATAGACCACAAAAGCCTGACGGGACATGACGATGTTGCAGTCGGGTCCAAGGAAAACATGCCCCAGCAGTTCGATCAGTTCGTTGCTGCCGGTGCCCGGGAGCAGCTGATCGGGCGCGACATCGAGTGCCGCCGCCAACGCCTGCTTAAGGTAGTAGGCCCCACCGTCGGGGTAGAGATGCATCTGGGCGGCGCTGTCGCACATCGCGGCGATGGCACGGGGTGAAGGACCGAGGGCATTCTCGTTCGAGGCCAGCTTAACGATCTCGTCGGCAGAGGCAAAGCCGAGCTCGCGGGCGACCTCTTCGATCGGACGGCCCGGCTCGTAGACCATGAGATCTTCAATACCGGCATTGGCTAGCTCACGGAACGACTTCACGGCTTGTCCGCTTCCCCGGCCTCAGGCTCCGCGTCGGCATCGGCCACGTCCGCGGTCTCGGCATCTGGTTCGGCCTCGGGCATATCCACAGTTTCGGCCACCGGTTCAGCGTCGGACACGTCCGTGGTCTCACTGGCCGGTTCGGCTTCAGCTACGTCCACGGTTTCCGCGGCCGGTGCGGTGTCGGTTTCGGGCGCTTCCGCCTTGGCCAGCGGCAGTTCGGCTTCGCCCGACTCGGCCGCCCCGGTGGCTTCCTTCTGGGCGGTCTCGACCGAGACGGCGGCATCGCGCCGTTTGAGCATGGGATTGACCTCTTCGAGCTGGTTGAGATCACGCAGTCCGAAATGCTCGAGGAAGTAGTGCGTCGTGGCGTACATAAAGGGGCGCCCGGGCAGCTCGGAGCGGCCGGCAATCCGGATCAGCTGCATCTCGAGCAGCTTGCGAACAACGTGATCGACACTGACCCCGCGAATGGCTTCGATCTGGGCACGCGTCATGGGCTGGCGGTAGGCGATCACGGCCAGGGTCTCGAGGCCCGGCTGGGAGAGGCGGCTGGGCTTGCCCTTCTCGAGCAGGTGTCTCAGCCAGATGCCGCATTGCGGATCACTCTGGTAGCGAAAGCCACCGGCCACCTCGGCAATGTGGATGCCGGCCTTGAGCTGATCGAGTTCAATGATCAGCTGTTCCAGAGTTTGGGCAATCTCGCCTTCGCGGATGGTGGCGTAGACCTTGGCCGGGCCTTCGGCTTCCTCACCCACGGCACGCAAGGTGCGCTTCATCTCCTTGAGTGAAAGCGACCGGTTGGCGCCAAAGATCATAGCGCCGATGACCTGCTTCAGCTCAAGGGCATCGCTATCGAGTGTCTCTTCAGTCTGTTCATCCATGGTCTTTGTCCTCGTGGTCCCAGTCAAATAGGGGCTCCTCGTAGTCCTCGTCGGACGCCTCCGCTGCGGCCTCGGCCTCTTCGGCGGCTTCAATTGTGATGTCACCGAATCGCTGTTTCTGTACCACATCGATCTGTCGAATGCGAATCAGCTCGAGCAGGGCCAGAAACGTGCAGACAATCTCCTGGCGCGAGCTCATCTCGCTGAAGAGATCGAAAAAGGTCATCGGCGTGCCACTGCTCACGCGCACCAGGATATGGTCGATCTTCTCGGCCACGGTGAAGCGTTCGGCGAAGATTTCGCCCAAGTCCTCTTTGGCCGCCCGCTTGAGCACCTCGTTGAAGGCGGTGATCAGGTCGAAGATGTTCACGTCCTTGATGCTCAGGCCGGGGTCCTCGGCATCGAGCACGATGCCACTGCCGCTATGCATAAAGGCATTTTCCTGGCTGTCTTCCCAGTCCTGCAACAGGGAGGCCGCATCCTTGAACTTTTTGTATTCGACCAGCTGGCGCACCAGCTCCCAGCGTGGATCATCCTCTTCCTCATCCTCGGGCAAGTCCGCACGCTCTTCGACGGGCAGGAGCAGGCGACTCTTGATCATCATGAGCGTGGCGGCCATGACAATGAACTCACCGGCAATGTTCAGATCGAGCATACGCATCACGCTGAGGTACTGCATGTACTGCGTGGTGATGCGCTCAATCGGGATATCGTAGATGTCGATCTCTTCCTTGCGGATGAGGTAGAGCAGGAGGTCGAGCGGCCCCTCGAAGACTTCGAGGTCCACCTTGTAATCGTCTTGAACAGCTAGTGACATAATCAGCTTTCCTACGCGAGGCCCATCGCTTTGCGGGCGGCTTGCAGGGTTTTTCCGGCCTCAATACGCGCCTTCGCGGCGCCGCGCTGCAGGACGGATTCTACGAAGTCAGGATCGGCGGCGAGCGCCTCGCGGCGGGCGCGGAACGGCTCAAAGTAGTCCCATAGCTTCTCGAACAACGCTTTCTTGGCGGTGCCATAGCCGAAGTCGCCGGCACGGTATTGGTCAGCCATGGCCTGCTGCTCGGCTTCATCGGCAAACAGCTTGTAGAGAGCAAAAACATTGCAGGTGTCGGGGTCCTTGGGATCCTCGAGCGGCGTGCTGTCGGTCACGATGCGCATGACCCGGCTCTTGGTCTCTTTCTTACTGCCGAACAGCTCAATGTGGTTGTTGTACGACTTCGACATCTTTTGACCATCCACGCCGGGCACTACCGCGACGTGCTCGCGGATGGAGGGTTCCGGCACAGTGAAGATCTCGCCGTACTGGTGGTTGAACTTGATGGCCAGATCGCGCGTGACTTCGACATGCTGTTTCTGGTCGCGCCCAACGGGAACGACCGTAGCCTGCACGGCCAGGATATCGGCCGCCATCAGAACCGGATAGGCAAACAGGCCGTGCGACGGGGTGATCCCCTTGGCTGTTTTGTCTTTGTAGCTGTGACAGCGCTCCAACAGGCCCATGGGCGTGACGATCGAGAGCAACCAGCTGAGCTCGGTAACCTCGGGCACATCGCTCTGACGAAAGAAGACGGTACGCTCCGGATCGAGCCCGCAGGCCAGGAAGTCGAGTGCCACGTCCCAGGTCCAGGCACGCAGGACCTCGGGATCGGTCACGGTGGTCAGGGCGTGATAGTTGGCGATGAACAGATAGGCCTGTCCCTGCTCCTGCAGCTCGATGGCCGGGCGCATCATGCCGAAGTAGTTACCTATATGCAATTTGCCCGAAGGCTGAATACCGGAAAGAATCCTCATACCCCATCCCATCCCTTGAAGAAAAACACCCCAGCACCATACCCCAGCCGCCCCCCGCAGATCAAGCAAACCACGAGCAGTGAGCAGTGGACAGTGGGCAGGGGATGGGGAAGTAAGCAGTGAGCAGTAAGCAGTGGGCAGTGGGCAGTGGGCAGTGGGCAGTGAGCAGGGGGATGGGTCCCGTCCTGAAATGGGTTGTCACTCGGTAGGAGGGAGACGCAGACTCAGATCGGTTTAGTTGACGACAAAGTTCACGGAGCAGTTGAGCGGGATAGTTCACGACGAAGTTCACGGAATAGTAGGGCCTCCGCCTGCATCGTGAACTCTGTCGTGAACTGAAACGAAACTAACTATCTCGTCAACTTTGTCGAGAACGGCATCGAATCTGCCGCGCGCCAGCGATATGGCGCTCTTGATGGTCCGTGCGAGTGACAACTTAAGATCAGGACGGCACCGTGCCGCTGGGCCCACTCATACATGGAGTTTCTCGAAGCACAGTAGCTCATACATCTGCAGAGCACCACTGCTCACTGCTTACTGCTCACTGCTTACGCTCTTGGAATCTCTTGGAATCTGGACATATCGATATACGCGAGGCATAATTGAGGTATGACTGACTCAAGAAAGACGATTATTTTCCTGGGAGACGGCATGGCGGATGAGCCGATTCCTGAATTGGGCAACCGGACGCCACTCCAGGCAGCCGCCATCCCGGCGATGGATTCGATTGTGCGCGACGGATGCAGCGGCACGCTGCTGACGCTCCCCAAGGGGTTTCCGACCAGTAGTGATGTGGCCAACATGTCGGTTCTGGGCTGCGACCTGAAGCGTGAGCTGTGCGGGCGTGGCGTCTTGGAGGCGGCCGGACGCGGCGTGGCGCTGGCCCCCGACGACGTGGCGTTCCGGGTTAACCTGACGACAACGGAGGGGGACATTCTGCGTGATTTCTCAGGAGGACACGTTGACCCCGAACCGGCGGCACGTCTGATCGACCTTCTGAACGACGCCTTTGCGACCCCGACGGTGCGATTCTACAGCGGCGTCAGCTACCGCAACATCCTGGTGCTTTCGGGTCCGGAGTATTCGCCCGAGGTGGCCACCGACAAACCGGACGACAACCACGGCAACCCGGTGGCCGACCACCTGCCGCGCGCGCACAGCGCGGCGGCCGAGCCGACCGCCGCCCTGCTGCGACGCCTGATCGCCGAGGCACCGGCCCTTCTGGCACAGAGCGATGTAGTGGCCGAGCTGACCGCGGCCGGACATCCACCCGTCAACGGCATCTGGCCCTGGAGCGGCGGACGGGCTGGATCCATCCGCACGTTACAGGCGAAATACGGAATCAGCAGCGCGGTCATCTCAGCCGTGGATGTCATCTCAGGCCTGGGCATCTGCCTCGGCATGACCCCGATCCACGTCGAAGGGGCGACCGGCTATATCGACACCAACTATGAAGGCAAGGCCGATGCGGCGATCGAAGCGATCAAGACGCACGACCTGGTGTATGTGCATGTCGAGGCGGTCGACGAGGTGTCGCACGCCCAGGACCTGCCGCTCAAGATCTCGGCCATCGAAGCCTTCGACCGGCGCGTGGTAGCGCGGGTGCTGGCGGCGGTGGGACCGGACGTGACGACCGTGGTGCTACCGGATCATCCTGTGGCGCTGCGTACCGGCAAGCACACCCGCACGCCGGTACCCGTGGCGGTTAACCGTCCCGGGGTAGCGCCCGATCACGTCATGACGTATGATGAAGAGGCCTGTCTCGACGGCACCCTCAGCCACATGCGGGGCGCCGAGTTGATGGACCTTCTGTTCGGATAGGTGGGCGGCGGCCACCAAGAGGTTGATAACGTTCAAATGTTGACGCATGGTCCCCTGCCAGCTCGTCTGGCAGGAATCAGAGCTTAGCAACCAACAGCCCGCAGCACACATACATACAGCGGCTGGCAACGTGCGAGAAGAGGCCCGTGGGACTGCCGCTCGCACCCACCAGCCACGGTTCTCTCGGTACCTTTGCTGGCCGTCAAGCTTTCTCACCTGCCGGACGAGCCGGCAGGGGTCACCTCCTCAGGCGTCAACTTATGAACGATGTCAATCGATGGGGTGGATGCCGCCGTCACGCAGCTGAAGGACGCGATCGCACCGTTCGGCCACGCGGCGGTTGTGCGTTACCATCACGAGGGCATGCCCCTCGCCTTCCGTTAGCGAGAGCAGCAGATCCAGGACGCGGCCACCGGTAGCGTCATCGAGGTTGCCCGTGGGTTCATCCGCCAGGACCAGTCGAGGCTGATTCATCAGCGCACGCGCCAGCGCGGCGCGCTGCTGCTCACCCCCGGAAAGCTCCATGGGCAGATGGTCCGCCCGATCGGCCAGGCCGACGGCCTCCAGCAGCTCACGGGCCCGCACGCGGGCCGGGCCGCCGCCATGCAACCAGCCCGGTAGCGCCATGGCCGGCAGCAGCACATTCTCGAGCAGGTCCATTTCGGGCATGAGGTGATAGGACTGAAAAACGAACCCGACATCGACCGCCCGCATGCGGGTGCGGCGCGCGCCCGACATCCCATAGACATCGTTTCCGGCAACGGCAACGTGGCCGGCATCGGGGCGGTCCAGCCCCCCCAAAACATGCAGCAGCGTGCTCTTGCCGGCGCCGCTCGCGCCCACAATGGCCACGCTCTCACCCTCGGCCACAGCCAGCTCGGCATCGCGCAACACCTCGATGCGCGTCTTGCCCATGTGGTAGGCCTTGTCCAGATTACTAGCCTGCAACAACATCGCTATACCTAATTGCTCAGTCATGTCTCAATATCCAATATCCAACAAGGAACTCCCAAGGTCCAAGTGAGCGTGGCTAGAGAATGAAAGGCCCACAGTCCAATCATTCGCCCTGCGCACGCACTTGATCATTGGACATTCGTTGTTGGACATTGGACATTCAGCCTTCTCGTCCGCTACCTCATCAGTACCCACTCATCTATTCTTGTCGCAGTGCCTTCACCGGATCGAGCCGCGCCGCGCGATAGGCCGGCAGAATGCTCGAAAGGGTACAGAACACCATAACAAAGACGGCCACGTTGATAATCTCGCTGGCGGATGTGCTCCATGGAATCTCACTCAGTCCATAGATGGCCTTGGGAAACACTTCGACATCGATCGAGGTCAGCGCGGCCACGATGTTCCCCAGATTGTTCAGCACGAGCAGGCCGGTGCCAATGCCTCCCGCGATACCGACCAAGCACTGGATCCAGCCCAGCCAGACGAAAGCCCCCATGATCTTCAGCGACGAGAATCCGAGCGCTTTGAGCACACCGATCTCATTGGTCTTCTGCACCGTGATCACGATCAGGGTGTTGGTGACGCAGAAGATCGCGACGATCGTAATGAACACCAGCAGGATGAACATCATGGCCTTCTCATGCGCAAGGGCATCGAACAGGAGGCTGTCGACCTGCTGCCAGGTGCGAACATCGTAGGCGGGCCCGAGGGCATCACGCAGCGCCACGGCATAGTGATCGAAGCGGAACGCGTCCGCCGTCATAACATAGAGACCATGCGCCCCCGACTCCATCCCCACGAGGTCGCGGGCCACCCCGAGCGAGGTGAAGATGAAGCCTGAATCAAAGTCGCGCATCCCCATATCGAAGATGCCCGACACGATCAGCTCTTCGGGCAGGTACATCTCGTCCATCGAGACCACGTTCATGGGGCTATAGAGCAGTACCGTATCGCCCACGCGAATGCCCAGACTGCCGGCCAGATCGATCCCCAGCACAATGCTCTCCTCATCGAGGGTGAACGTGCCGCGGTGCATGTGCTCTGTAACCTTGCTGATTCGGGCGACGCGTTCGGATGGTACGCCCAACACCACCGGAGCCGAGAGGCGACCTTCGTACTGCAGGAGCACACGCGTCTGGATATTCGGGGCCGCACCGGTGATCCCCTCGATCGACTCGATGCGCTGACAGAGCTCCTCCTCCTCTTCCACGGGGCCGTAGAGGCTGGTCACGGTGAGATGTGGCTTGAAACTGAGAATCTTGTCGCGCCACATATTGTCGAACCCGGTCATGACCGAGAGCACAATCACGAGGATGGCCACCCCCAGGAGCACCCCCAGAATCGAGATGACGGTGACGACGGAGGAGAAACTACGCTTGGGCCGCAGGTATTTCAGCGCCAGAAAGAATGAGAATGGTAAACGCATGGGGAGAAGTTTTCAGGAGTCAGGAGTCAGGAGCCAGTAAGTAGTGAGCAGTGAGCAGTGGGCAGTAAGCAGTGAGCAGTGAGCAGTGAGCAGTGGGTATGAAAGACCATCGGCAATCATCAATCGGCAATTCTCTTGAGTTGCGGGAAGAGGATGACATCACGGATGGCTTCGGCACCGGAGAGGATCATCATCAGACGATCGATCCCCACCCCCATGCCGCCGGCGGGGGGCATGCCGTGTTCGAGCGCGGTCACAAAGTCCTGGTCGATCTTGGCGGCATCATCGCCGGCCTGCTCCATGAAACGCCGGCGCTGCTCAATCGGATCATTCATCTCGGTGTAGGCCGGGGCGACTTCCTGCCCGCGAATCACCAGCTCAAACACATCCACCAGCGAAGGGTCATCCGGACAGGCACGCGCCAGCGGCACCAGCGAGGCGGGCAGACGTGTCACGAAGGTAGGCTGCATGAGGGCGGGCTCAATCGTCTTCTCGTAGACCTCGTGCGTGACCATGAGCTTGTCCCACGCCGGATCGAGATCCAGGCCGATGCCCTCGGCCTTGGCGCACGCATCCGCGAGCGAGAGGTCGAACCAGTCGTCGCCCATCTTCTCTCTGACGAGCTCATGGTAGGTGGCCTCCCGCCAGGGCGGAGTCAGATCAAGGGCGGTGTCGCCCTCGCCCACTTTGAGGCCGCCGAATACGGATTCAGCCACGTGCGTGATCATGCCCTGGATCAGTTCACGCATGCCGTTGACATCCGAGAACGCCTCGTAGATCTCGAGCATGGTGAACTCGGGATTGTGCGTCCGGTCGAGGCCCTCGTTGCGGAAGTTGCGATTCAGTTCAAACACCTTGTCGAACCCGCCCACCAGGAGGCGCTTGAGATAGAGTTCGGGCGCGATGCGCAGATAGACATCCGAGCCGAGCGCACCGTAGTGCGTGACAAAGGGCTTGGCGGCGGCGCCACCGGCCTGAGACTGCAGCATGGGGGTCTCGACCTCGATGAAGTCGCGTGCGGCCAGGTAGCTCCGGATTTCCAGAATCATGGCCGAACGCTTGTTAAAGAGTTCGCGCACCTCGGGGTTCCCCACGAGGTCGAGATAACGCTGACGGTAGCGTAGCTCAACATCCTTCAGCCCGTGCCACTTCTCGGGCGGGGGCAGCAGGGCCTTGGATAGCAGTGTCCAGGTCGCCACCTTGATCGTGGCCTCACCCGTGCGCGTTGTGAACTGTGCCCCCTCGACTCCGATCTGGTCGCCCAGGTCGAGCAGCTTGAATGCCTGGAAGGCCTCGTCGCCCACAGCCTTCTTCTGAACATAGATTTGAAAACGGTCGGACCCGTCACGCAGATCGGCAAAAATGCTCTTGCCCATGTCGCGCACCGTCGTCAGACGACCGGCCGCCGTGACAGGCCGCTCTTCCGCGAAGTCCTCACGCAGTTCGGCCAACGAGCCGCTACGCTTGAAGGCACCCCCATAGGGCGGATAGCCCAACTCCTGCAACGCGGCCAGGTTGGCCAGGCGCTGTTCACGATACTCATTACTCGACGTTGCTTCGCTCATTACGCTCTCACTCTCACTCTCCGTACGGGGGCTGTCATCAAGCGCGCTATACTACCCGCTCCCCCATCAAAAGGAAATACCCAAACACCAGCGCGGGAAGATATGACCGACCATACACCGATGCCCCGCTCATCTTTCTTCTAAGAGTTTTCCCTATGCGCATTATGTAATGTTTAATGGTTGCATTACTCAGAAGGAGAGAGTAGGCTTCCCACGATCGGAGGGACATAGAGCTATGAATCGGAAAATAAGAATGGGCATGGTTGGCGGTGGACGGGATGCCTTTATCGGCGGAGTGCACCGTATTGCAGCACAGATGGACGGCCGGATTGAGTTGGTCTGTGGGGCCTTCAGCAGTACGCCTCAGAAGTCGAAACTCAGCGGCAAGGATCTCTTTCTGCCACCCGAGCGCGTGTATGGCACGTACCGGGACATGATTCGCAAGGAATCCAAGCTTCCCGAGGGGGAGCGCATGGACTTCGTCTCCATCGTGACGCCCAACAACATGCACTACCCGGTCGCCATGGCGTCACTGGATGGAGGGTTTCACGTGGTGTGCGACACGCCCATGACGGTGAACTTGGACGAGGCCCAGAATTTGGAACGTAAGATTGAGGCCACGGGAAAACTGTTCTGCCTTACCCGCAACTACACGGGCTACCCCATGGTGAAGGAAGCGCGTGAGCTGGTCGCCAAAGGCAAGCTCGGCAAGATTCGCCGCGTCGTGGTGGAGTATCCGCAGGGCTGGCTGGCCGAACGACTCGAGGCTAGCGGACAGAAGCAGGCCTCCTGGCGAACCGACGCCCGCTTTGCCGGCGTCTCATGCTGTATGGGGGATATCGGCAGCCACGGCCACAACCTGACCGAGTACATTACCGGACTGCGCATCACGGAGGTCTGCGCGGACCTCAACGTGTTCGTTAACGGGCGCACCCTCGACGACGACGGCAGCGTACTGATCCGTTTCGATAACGGCGCACGCGGCGTGCTATGGGCGAGCCAGGTGGCGATCGGCCGTGCGAACGGCCTGAACATCCGCGTCTACGGGGATAAGGGTACGCTCGAATGGGATCAGGAAGAGCCCAATTCGTTGATCGTGCGCTGGCCCAACAAGGCGGCCGAGGTGCGCCGCACAGCGATGGCCGGCATCAGCAAGGCGGCGGCATCGGCCGCACGCCTGACCGCCGGCCGCCCCGAAGGCTACCTCGAAGGCTTTGCCAACATCTACGCGTCCTTCGCCGCGGTGGTGGCCCAGACGATTGATGGCAAGGCGGTGGATGAGACCAAGTTCGACTACCCCAAGGTGCGCGACGGCGTGCGCGGCATGTTCTTTGTCGACACGGTCGTCAAGAGCAGCGCCTCCGAAAGCAAGTGGCTTGAGGTGCCGGAGTAGGCGGAGGTCGGGAGTCGGAGGTCGGAGGTCGGAGGTCGGGTCCCGTCCTGAAATAGGTTGTCACTTGGCAGGAGGGAAACCAGTCTAAGATCGTTTCAGTTTACGACAAAGTTCACGAAACAGTTGAGCGGGACAGTTCACGACGAAGTTCACGGAATAGTGGAGTTTCCTCCCTGCATCGTGAACTTTGTCGTGAACTGGAACGAAACTAACTATCTCGTAAACTTTGTCGTAAACTGCTTCGAATGTGCCCTGTGTGGCAGCGATATGGAGCTCTTGACCATCCATGCGAGTGACAGCTTAAGATCAGGACGCCACCAGAACTCTGAACTCACCGCCTAGAACTTCTGGGTCGTATGCCCGTCATCGGCCATGTGCAGCCATCCGCGCAGATGCGCTACGAGCGACTCAACCAGACTGTAGAGCACCGGAATCAGGACCAGCGTCAGAGCCGTCGCCAGGGTCAGCCCGAAGATGACCGCGACCGCCATCGGCGCCCACCATGCACTCGTCTCCGTACCGGCAATAATGCGTGGCGGGAAGGTGTGAATCTCAAGACTCCACCCGATCGCCATGGGAATCAGGCCCAGCACGGTGGTCACAGCCGTCAGGAGCACGGGCCGTAGACGCATGCGCCCGGCCTGCACCACCGATTCGACAGCCGACACCCCTTCAGCGCGCCGCTGTAGAATGCAATCCATCAACACGATGGCGTTGTTAACCACAATCCCGGCCAGACTGATCACCCCGACCCCGGTCATGATGGCGCCGAACTTCATACGACAGACCATCAAGCCCCACATCACACCAATAATCGAGAGCAGGACCGACAGAAAGATGATGCCGGGCAGCAGGACCGAGTTGAACTGGATCACGAGCACTACGAGGATGAGTCCGGCCGCCACGGCAAACGCACGCCCCAGAAAGGCGAAGGCCTTCATCATCTCCTCGGTATCGCCGGCGTAACGGACCCCGTAGCCGGAGGGCAGGTCCAGTGCGGCGACACGCGCCATCACGTCGGCCATAATCTTGTCGACGCCGCGATCCTGGTTGCTGCCGGAGATCGTGATGACACGCTTGCGGTCCGTGCGATTGATCGAACCGCGTCCCCCGGCATACACCAGCTCCCCCACGGATGAGAGCGGTACGGTGCGTCCATCCGGCAGGGGGATACGCACCTGGTCGAGCAGCGTGGCCGAGTCGCGCTGTGCGGCCGGCAGGCGCAGGGTAATGTCATACTCATCTTCGTCGGCCCGAAAGCGACTGCTCTCCACGCCGTAGATGGAGGTGCGCAGGAACAGACCGATCGTATCGGTATCAAGGCCGAGCAGGGCTGCACGGTGGCGGTCGACAATGAACTGAAGTTCGGGCAGGGCATCTTCAAGGTTGTCCTGCAGATCCACCAACCCCGGCACGGTCTCGACGGCGCGGATGATCTCGGCTGAAAGCGAGGCCAGGACCTCGAAGTCGTCACCCGCTACTTCAATGCTGATGGGATCGCCTGTCGGCGGGCCCTCTTCCTCACGCTCAACGCGGACCTCCACACCGGGCAGCGTGCCCACGGCTTTGCGAATGGTGTCCACCAGCGCCAGGGTGTTGCCGGTGCGGTCCTTCATATCGCGAAACTCGACATGGATATTGCCGACGTGCGAGCCGCCCCCCGCGCCGGCCGTAAAGGTGAATCCTCCAACCTGGCCAACGGTCGTCAGGAAGAACTCCACATCCTCATACTGGGTCAGCGTGGTTTCAATGTCGCGCAGAACGGCATCCGTGCGCTCAATGCTCGTGCCCTGCGGGAAGCTGACCTTGACCACGGCGTTGCGCGGCTCTACCTCGGGAAACAGCTCCACGCCGAGACCCCACACACCGTAGAGCTGTATGCTAAGCACAAGGAAGAGCAGCGATAGCAGCGTCACGGCGCCGCGGTGCTTGAGGGCCCCGCGCAGCAGCCGCTCGTACGCCGCCACAAAGGGGTGCGCGCCCTTCGCCTCGCTCGAATCTTCGCGCAGCCGGCCGTGACCGCGACTGATCAGGGCCGAACAGATGGCCGGGTTGATCACGATGGCCACAAAGAGCGAGGCACACAGCACGATGATGAGCGTGCGCGGCATGAAGCTCATGAACTGCCCCATCAGGTCGGGCCAGAACAGCAGGGGGGCAAAGGCGGCACAGGTCGTCACGGTTGAGGTGATGACCGGCCAGGCCACCTCGGCCGCGCCCTTGCGTGCGGCCGCGACACGGTCCAACCCAAGGGCGTGATTCCGAAAGATGTTCTCGACGATCACGATCGCATTATCGACCAGCATCCCCACCGCCAGAACAAGGCTGAAGAGGACCATCATGTTGAGTGAGAAGTCGAGCAGACTCATCACGGCAAAGGCCACCAGCATCGAGAGCGGAATGGCGACCGCCACGAAGAGGCTGTTGCGCCCCCCCATAAAGATGAAGAGCACCACAATCACGAGGAGAAAGCCGCTGGCGATATTGTTTTCCAGCTCGCTAATCATCATGTCGACGTACTCCGACTCATCATAGACGAAGGTGACATCAATGCCGGGCGGCATGGGGAACGCCTCCAGCTCGGCGCGGACCCGCTCGATGAGGGCCACGGAATTTTCGCCGGTACGTTTCTTGATGCTGAGCGAGACGCTCGTGGCACCGTTCAGACGCGAGATGGTTTCACGGTCCTTGTAGGTATCCAGCACGCTGGCGACATCGCGCAGATAGATCGGTTTGTCGTCCCGCTGCGTCAACAGAATGTTGCGAATATCCGGAACGAGCTTGAACTCCCCGGGGATACGCACCTGAAACTTATCGCCATCCATCTCGAGGTTGCCGGCCGAGACGGTCGAGTTTTCACGTGCCACGCGATCCATGACCAGCTCGATCGGAATGTCGTAGGCGATCAAGCGCTGCAGATCGATCTCGACCCGAATCTCACGCTCACGCGTGCCCGACACGAGCGCCTGGCGCACGCCCGGCAGCAACTCGATGCGATCCTGCAACGCCTCGGCCAGGTGCTTCAAGCGCGACAGTTCGGTGCTGCCTGAGAGGGCCACGATAAAGATGGGCACATCTGAACTGACATTGAAGGCCTGCACCACCGGTTCATCCAGGTCGTCGGGCAGGTCGGGCCGCGCCAGGTCAACCTTGTCCCGCACGCGCTGACGGGCTTCATCAATATCCTCGCCGGCCAGGCACTCGATATCAATCGAGCAGTAGCTCTCGGCCGAGACCGACTTGATGTGCTTGACCCCCTCCACATCGTTGAGCTGCTTCTCAAGCGGAATCGTGATCAGCTTCTCAATTTCGGTCGGAGCCGTGCCCTCGTAAACGGCCGTGACAAAGACATGCGGAATGGTGATATCGGGCATCGCCTCGCGCGGCAGGCGCATATAGCTCACCGCTCCAGCGATCACCAGCACCACGACCGACACAAAGACGGCCGTACGGAACTTGATGGCATAATTCGACAGAATCACTACTCAACCACCTTCACCTGTCGGCCGTCCTGCAGGCCGCGCTGCCCGGCCGTGACCAGTTGGTCCCCGTCCGCGAGACCATCCCGCAAGACGACGGTCTGCCCCTGGATGGCTTCGATATACACGCGACGGCGCACAGCGCGATCCTCCTCGACCACAAAGACAATGTGCTCGCCCTTTTCAGGCACCACGGCCGAGAGCGGTACGACGATGGCGTCATCACGCACGCGCCGCACCAGCGTGGCCGAGGCGATCATGCCGGCCTTGAGCAGCCCCTCACGGTTATCGACCTCAATCTCGCTGCGATAGGAGTTGCTCGCCCGCGTCGCCGCGGGCGCGACAAAGCGCACGGTGCCGCGAAACGACTGCTTCCCCGCCGCGCGCACGCGAAAGGTCACCTCGCGGCCCACCTCGACGGCAGCCACATCCTGTTCGGGCACATCGAGGATAAGCTTGAGTCGATTCACATCGACCAGGTGCAGGATCCGTCCGCCCTCCATCGAATACTCGCCGGGATCCATGAAGCGATCGGCGACAATACCGTCGATCGGACTCACGATCTCACACATCGACAGGTTGGCCTGCGCCTGCGCCAGCATGGTCGTCGCCAGGTCGCGCGCCTTACGCACGGCATCCAGGTCGCTGGATGACACCGCCCCGCTATCCTTGAGTTCTTCCCAGCGGGCCCACTCCCTGTCGGCCTCACGCTTTTGGACCTGGGCCTGCTCCACCATGGCCTGCCAGAGGCGGCTGTTAAGCCGCATCAGCACCTGTCCCGCTTCGACGCGGTCGCCCTTCTCAACCGTCAATTCCAGAATGCGCCCGGGCTTCTCGGCGGCGACCGTGACCTCGGCAAACGGCTCCAGGTAGCCGGGCAATTCAATCACATCACGCGCTTCGCCCGGGCGGATCGTCATGACCCGCACATCCAGAATGCGCCCCTCGGTCACGATGACCGGCTCCACGGCGGCGGCCGCACGGCTGGCGCGCCGTCGCCCCATAACGACCAACGCCACTACGGCCAGGGCCATCAGGGCGACCACAGTCCACAGCGCCAGCCCGCCCATGCCTCGTTTCTGCTTACTCATTGTCCTGTCCTTCGTGCTTGCCACGCCCCCGGCGTGGTCCTTCATGCTGCGCCTTCCCTGCATCCAGTGCCCCGTAAGGCAGCCCGCACACATATTCAAGCTCGGCCACCGCATTCATGTGGTCATGCAAGGCCTGCAGGCGCGTCAGGCGCGAGGTGCTAAGCGCCAACTGGCTGTCGGTATATTCGAGGTTCGTGGCCAGGCCGGCGCCGAAGCGCTTGTCCGCGATCGAGAGGGCCTTCTCAGCCAGGCGAACACTACCGCCGCCGGCCTCAATCGCCTCGCGCGCGCGTTCCATCTCGATATAGGCGGCCTGCACCTGCATACGCACGATGCGCGTCAGGTCATCCAGGCTGGTCTGTGACTTCGTGAGTTCGAGCTGCTTCTGGCGCACCTTGCCGGAGGTCAGTCCGCCGTCCCAAAAGGTCCATTCCGCCACCACCCCGGCGTTCCAATGCCACTCCCACGCGTCCTCGTACTCAACAAACTCGTAGGCGTTGGCCCCATTATAGGCGAAGAAGGCGCGCAGGCTGGGCCGCTGACCGGAGCGGGCGACATTGACCTCCTGCTCTCCGAGCATGACATCGAGTTCCATCTGCTGCACATCGGTGCGCGACTCCACGGCCAGCGGCAGCAGGTCGGCCAGCGTGCGGTCCACAGGCGTGTAGACCAGGGCGCCGTCCACCGCGAAATCACGATCCTCCACGTTCAGAAGTCGACGCAGGTTGAGGCGGGCCAGGCGCAGATCCTTCTGGGCCACAATCAGGGCCGGCCGCTCGTTGGCCACGCGTACCTGCGCGCTCAGTTGGTCATACTCCGAGACCGTACCGGCGTGCGCCTTCTGCACGGCCTCAGCGGCATGCACCTCGAACTGTGCGACGGCCTCACGCCGCACCACCACCACTTCACGCGCCAGGAGGATTCCATGAAAGCCGGTCCGAATATCACGCGTGACAAGCGACTCGGTGTACGCCGCCCCACGGTCGTAGAACTCGCGCGCCAAGCCGGCCGCATGCATGGCCGCACGGACCCGGCCGCCCGAGTAGAGCAGCTGTTCGACTTTGCCAAGAACACTGTAGTTATCGAGAACGCCGAAAGAGAACGTTTCCGCCCCGAACCCGATATCCTGCACCTCATCCAAGCGGGTATAGGTGGCCACACCGGAAAGCGTGGGAAAGGCCTCAGCGCGCGCCTGCTTGATCAACGTCCGGCCAATCTCGCGATCACGCCGCGCATTGAGGGCTGCCGCACTCCGCTCCAAGCCAAGGGCGACGCAGCGATCAAGAGTATAGGGAGACGTCTGAGCGCGCGCCGTGACCGCCAACACGCAGAGCACACCTACACACATTCTTGCACAATTCACATGCATCACGTTACACTACTTCTTCCTCATAGGCGATAAGACGTACCCCGAACCCGTATTAATGCACAAGAGATTCTTTCTGTGGAGAATATATTTCAAACCGTTGACCCGCAGAGCCTGCCGTTCGTATTGCAAATTCTCGGCACGTTGATAGGGCTGGCCATTATTCTCGGCCTCGGGATTGACGTCCTGCTCCTGGTGTTGATGCGGATCAGACCCCCCTCGTTACCCCGCTATGCCGAGCGCATGCGGGAGCGACCGTGGTCGTGGCGCGATGCCGGGTTCCTGATCAGCTCACTGGTGCTGGGGTTTCTGGGTGCGCAGGTGGCGGCCGAGTTGTGCTTCTCCTTCGGCGCCGCAAAGGCCGGCAACCTGATCATGCAGCTGCAGACCCTGATCTTCCAGGTGGTGGGTGTGGGCATCATCATCTACCTGCTGCGGCAGCGCAGCACCTCGTGGCGCGACGCTTTCGGGCTGGGCCATGGACACGTCTTGCTGCGCATCGGTCAGGGCATTGCCTTCTACCTGGCCGCCATGCCGATCGTACTCTTCTATGCCGGGGCGTCGCTTCTATTGCTCAACGCACTGGGCCTGCCGCTGGAGCGGCAGCAGGCGGTTCAGTTCATGCTCGATCCCACGAATCCGCTGGGCCTGCAGATCTACCTGATCCTGCTGGCCGTTCTGGGTGCGCCCCTGATTGAGGAGCTGCTCTTTCGCGGGATCGCCCTGCCCGCCATGTTGCGGCACACCACCCAGACCCGCGCGATCGTGTTTGTTTCACTCATTTTCGCGGCAATTCACCTCACCCCCACGGCCGTCATTCCGCTCTTTGTCTTTGCCATGGCCCTCTCGTTGGCTTACCTCTATACGGGCAACATCCTGGTGCCGATTGTGATGCACCTGCTCTTTAACTCGGTCAGCCTCGGCATGCTGGTGGTGGTGCGCACGTTGGCGCCGGAGATAGTGCCGTAGTCTTTTGGAATGCGGCGTGAGGGCACGCCACCTCCAGAAATAGTGAAAAATGTGGATAACTGGAGGCGGGGTGCCCTCACCCCGCAAATGTCTTGCAGGGGCCTCAATATGATGAAACACATTCGACCGATTGACTGGATCCCCGCGCAGCCCGACAGCATCATGCCGGGCACGCTTCACATTCTCGACCAAACCTTGCTGCCCAACGAGACTCGCTTTGTCGACACGACCGACCAGGCGGCCATCTGGAACGCCATCAAGATCCTGCAGGTCCGCGGAGCGCCCGCGATCGGCGTGGCCGCGGCCATGGGTGTTGCTGCCGCGGCACAGGCGGCGGCCGGCGGCCGGCGCGACGATGTGCTGGCGGCGGTCGACTTCTCGGCCGACTACCTGGCCACCTCGCGTCCCACAGCGGTGAACCTGTTCTGGGCGCTCGAGCGGATGCGCCGGCATGCCCATGCGTCAACCACGACTGACGCCGCCGAGCTGGCCACGGAGCTGGTGCAGGAGGCCATCGCCATTCGCGATGAAGACCTGGCCATGTGCCGCACGATCGGCGAGCATGGGGCCGCGCTACTCACCGACGGCGATACGATCCTGACACACTGCAACGCCGGCGGACTCGCCACATCCGGCTACGGCACCGCACTGGCCCCGATCTATGTGGCTCAGGAGCAGGGCAAGAACCTGCATGTCTATGCCGACGAGACGCGTCCCCTTCTGCAGGGCGCCCGCCTGACCGCGTGGGAGCTGATGCAGGCCGGCATCGACGTCACGCTGATCTGCGACAACATGGCCGCCCAGGTGATGAAGGAGGGCCGCATTGACGCCGTCTTCGTGGGCGCCGACCGGATTGCGGCCAACGGCGATGCGGCCAACAAGATCGGCACCTACGGCGTCGCCCTACTGGCCAAAGCGCACGCGATTCCCTTCTATGTTCTGGCCCCGACCTCGACGATCGACCCCGATGCCGCCACCGGCGACGCGATACCGATCGAGGAGCGCGGGGCCGAAGAGATCACCGAGGGCTTCGGCCGGCGCACGGCCCCTGCAGGGGTGAAGGTGTATGCTCCCGCCTTCGATGTAACACCAGCTGAACTGATCACGGCCATCATTACGGAGGATGGCATTTGCAGGCCAAGCACCATTCACGTGTAGTGTTGATTGCCATGCTGAGCCTGTGGGTATCGGCTGCGTATGGTGGATCCCTCCCCCCGGGTGTGGTGCGGCAGAGCAACGGGGTCTATCTGGTCGAGAACCACAGCTCGGCCGGCATGCTGTGGCACCGCACGGGTCAACGCGGGGCCACGGTGATCCATCTCGACGCCCACGACGACTGCCGCTTCGTGGCAGCGAAGAAGCTGGAACGCCTGGCCAAGCTCAAGCGGGCGGGTCAGTGGGATAGGATCTTTCGGCTGAGCGACCTCAGTTATGTTTCCGGCTTCAAAGTGCGGCCTGAAGACACGCTGTTTGATCTGGGCAACTTCATCTACCCCTGCATGGCTGACGGCACGGTGTCGCGCTTCATCTGGGTGCTACCGGACCTCACGCTGGACGACGCGGCGCGGGCGCGCCTGAAAGGCCACCTCGTCTCGGCGCTCCACCTGAAAGCCCCCGCCTTCACCGACCAGGCCGACGGCTCGTTCTCGTTCGCGCTGCTCAAGGGAACCATGGTGGTCACCACCCTGGCCGCGCTGCCGCCCCAGCCCAAGGGCGCGATCCTTGATCTCGACATCGATTTCTTCGCTTTCCCGCGCGCCCTGACCGACATCCATATCAAAGGTGATCTACAGTGGGATCCCGAAGCGGTCTGTGAGCGACTGGTGCAGCTTGTCCCTGATCCGGCTCTCACCACGATCAGTGCGTCCGTTTACGGTGGCTACCTACCCCTAATCTTTCGATTCATGGCAGACGCGTGCTTCGACCAACTCGTAACGGGAGCATTTCCCCCCTATGCGCGCCAGCATCTTGATGTCGTTCTCAAGATGCGCCGAGCATCGACACCCGTCCCCGCCCCCCCTGCGCCCACAAACCCCATCTACCGACCAGCCCACCAGCACCTGAAGGGCATGCTACAACTCATGCAACGGGATATGGCTTCGGCCATGACACTCATGGAAGCGGCCGCAAGCAACTCCCCCATCTATGCCAAGGCTCTGCTGGACGCATCAGAGGCCCTGCGCCACATGGGGTACTTCGAGGCGGCGAGTGAGAGCGTCCAGCGGTTTGAGGATCTGACGGGGCACAGTACGACTGAATCGCGATCAGAGCACGTTCATGTTCTGCGCGGCCAAGGACAGCAGGAAGAAGCCGAAGCGGTGGTCAGAGAGTTGACCCAATGGAATCCTGATCCACATCTATTGCTGCTGCACGGGGGGGTACTGACGGAACTACAGCGCTATACCGAGGCAAGAGAGGTATATCTCCGCATCCTCACCATGCACCCACAGGACCATTTGGCCGCCTACAATCTCGCCTATATTGAGGAACTGCAAGGAAATGCAGATGATGCAATCTTACACTATCGGCAGGCGATTGCCCTGCGGGATAACTTTGCAGCGGCACACGAGAATGTGGGCTATCTGCTCGCCCGTCAGAAACGCTTTAGAGAGGCCCTCGAACACCTGGAGCATGCGACATCCATCTCCCCAAAAGATCCGGGCGCATGGGCTGGACTTGGCGATGTGCAGGCCGTCCTGGGAGCACTTGAACAGGCCAAGGCATCCTATGAACGGGCACTTCTATTGCAGACCGACGGGCCTGAAGCCACCCATGCACGCGACTCGCTTAAACGACTAGCCGAGCATACCAAACAGCAGCGCCCTTAGCGCAACCACCCTCCTACGACCACTTCCGGCGGCTTAGTGCTGGCCGTCGGCGACCACTCCGGGCTTTGGCTAAGTGGATCGATCGTGGTAGCGTTATCCACATCAATATTGTTCATTGCCACCAGGGCGCCCTTGATATAGCGCCGGTTACGGGAGATGACATCGTTGCCCGCAAAAATAACGCCATAGTAGGAATTGCGATTACGCAGTGAGACATTCATTCCCGCCAGAAGACACGGCCAGTTCGTATTGAACGACGTCTGGGTAAATCGGTTCACGATCGTGATGCTGCCTGAGGCCACGAGCGTGCCCACCAGGCCGCTTCGATTGGCGATCTCGACATCACCATCCACATAGACAATTCCGTTGGCCGGCTGAATGCTTGTCCCTCTGAGCGTAACGCTTGAGGGGTGGTAGATCCCCCCCGAGATGGCCAAGGCCTTCCACTCGTCAAATGGCTGAAAATCAGGCACCGTGATTGAGCCCGCATTCGGCAGCTGCGAATACCCGCCGGACACGCCCACCTGCACAACACCACACGCCGAGACGTCACCATTTATGCGGGTGTTCCCGGTGGTATGCAGCACATTCCGATTGGCGTGCACCGAACCATTGATTCTGAGAGCTGCGGTATTGAGCGTGACATCGCCCTCCGCAAGGATGGCATCACCAGCACCCAACGCCCGCTGTCGCAAGACATTGAGATCACCCAGCAACTCCACAACCGTGCCGCGTGCTTCGCCTTTCGTTTCGCCATCGCTCCAGATCGTGATGTTGCCCGTGACCATATCCGTTTTAGTGCTGACGACATAACGGCCCTCACCGAAGTTGGAGGTATAGACCGTATCCATCATGGCCACGTAGTTGGTGGACATCTGTTCCAACACATCGGCCACACCCGCCTCGGCGATGGCCAACGCCTGTACGCCGTGGAAAATCTTGGTCGATTTGCGCGCCATGCTGCCGGAGATCATGGCGATAGAGAATGTCGCCACGAGCATGACACCGGCCAGACACAGCACCATGATCATGGCGGATCCGCTCTGCCTGTTCCGCCCGCTAGCCGGGCGTGGTTTGGGTTGCGTGTTCATCGTGTCACCTCCCTTTACTTACCTGTATTCAACGGCCGCACTTCCAGCACACCCATGGTGCTCTGCAGCCCCGTGCGGCCCTGTTTGTAAATCTCCATCTCCAAGCTGACCCCCTTGACGAAGGGACGCCCATCGACCGTGGCATTGATGATCGCGCAGTCGGGGCCCTTCCCGAAGTCGACCATCAGGTCCACCAGTCCGGTTGGCCCGGGCCAGTCGATCGTGACATCGCGCAGAATGGCGGTAGCATCGTTCGTGTGCGCCTCCGATTTAAAACAGCGAAACAGGGCTTCGTATTGCACGTACTGTTTACGGGACAGCGACGAGAGATTGTTGCCGATGTTGCCCTGAAAATGGCCGTCATCCCCGAAACGCGCGTCCTGCCAGTCGGCATCTGTCAAATCAGACATATCCGCCAGATTGCTTGAGCGTACACGGATATCAATATCGCCACCCCCACTGAAATCCTCCACGTGCGTCCAGTTAAGTTGACGGTACTGGGGGGCCGGCATGCGCGTATCAAAGATGCCCGACCGGAACACGGCCGTCTCAGGATAGCCAACCTCGAGCTTCGCCAGCGCGATACAGGTATTCGTGGCCACCCCATCCACGTAAGCCACCGTTCCCGACGCAGTGACCTCTTTCCACAAACTGTTCAGGTCGGGGTTGATGTTACAGAACACGGGCGTGCTCCACGACCCCACGTCGATGCCGTTGTAGTTGGCATTGGTCACGCCCCATACCGCGTTGGCTGCATCCCCCGTATTCTCAAACAGCGTGACCGTGCCGTCGTAGTCGCCTACCAGCAGATCAAGGTCGCCATCGCCATCGATATCGCCAAAGGCCGGGGTGCTTGAGAGTCCGACACTGAGTCCGGCGTAGGGGCTGTTGGTAACACCAAAGGCCGGCACGGAGGGTGTGCCGGTGTTCTCAAACATGGTGATGTCTCCGGGATCGTAGCGCCCCATGAACAGGTCAAGGTCGCCGTCGGCATCGATGTCGGCAAAGGCCGGGGCGGAAAAGTGGTTGAACATCCACGGGTTATCCTGGCGGAGGACGCGCAGATCCATCCAGGAGGTATCGACCGGGCCCCAGCTCGGCTCGGAAGGCGTACCGGTGTTCTCAACAAACTCCAGGTAGCCGTTCTGCCCCCCCGCAAAGAAGTCGTAATCGCCATCGGCATCGATATCGGCGAATACAGGACGGCTCAGTGGATGTTGAATGCCCTTCCAATAGCTATCCACCAGCACCATGTTGGGCACCGCGACAGAGCCCTGGTTCTCGAAGAACTGGATCTCGCCGACCGACCAGCCCCCCATGAAGAGATCCTGGTCGCCATCGGAATCGATATCCACGAACGCAACACCACAATAGGATCCGTAATCGACACCGCCCCAACTGCTATCGCCACCGCCCCACGCCGGCAGCAGGGGCGTCCCGATGTTCTCGTGGTGGAGAATCTGGCCGGAACTCCCGCCCACAAACAGGTCCAGGTCCAGGTCGCCCTGCCCCCCGATCTGGAACGCGACGTGGTAGTCCTGGTCGCGGTTGATTACAAAGTCCGGAACCCAGTCACTCCAGAGGGTTCCCAGTGACGGGACGAAAG
The DNA here is from genome assembly GCA_018648805.1 of Verrucomicrobiota bacterium. Lineage (GTDB taxonomy): Bacteria > Verrucomicrobiota > Kiritimatiellia > UBA8416 > JABMPJ01 > JABMPJ01. The sequence goes on along the minus strand of JABGQM010000006.1, from coordinate 68,476 downwards.
CCGCGGCATCTCCATCATTGAACGTCACAGCATCCGCCGTGCCGGTGAGCCTATCGACGAGGAACACATTCGTGATGTATGTCGGCGCCCCCAGCCCCCCCTGGAATTGCAGACGCGCCCATTTGCCGTTGAGGTTTATGGCCGAAAGCACGTTGGATCCGCCGTAGATGATATTGGTGACCTGCAGTTGCCGGCCGGCGATCAACTCGGTGGCCTCGCTATCCGCAACGCTGTTGGCGGTCCAGGCGATTCCCTTGTCCATGGTGACCACCACATCGGGAATGTAGGGGTTTACGTTCGTGAAAGAGTGATCGAACTTGGCGCTACAGTTGCTGCTGATGATTGAGCCAGGATTATCAAAATTGCTGTCGCACCAGAGATCGTTGTAGATATCGAACTCCAGAATCGATCCTGACGTCGCGCTTGCCGCCACGGCCGCACAGTTGCCGCTGAAGGTCCAGCCGGAACTGCGCTGTGCAGCGCTGACGGTCATACCCGAGACCGAATGCGTATACATCGGCGAGGTCGGATGGGTGTTGGCCGGCACGTAGATCTCGCCCTCGCGATCGCTGCCCGAGTTGCTGAGGCGGATGCGATCGACCTCTATATTGAAGCCCGTGCTGGCCGGGTTGTTGGCCAGGGCGGTAAACGAGAGGGTGTGCATGCCACCATCCAGCACGACACTCCCCCAGTTAAAGGTGCGGCCCTTGGTGCGCACCGGGGCATAGCAGTCGTAGTTGGCTTCGGGCGGACGAAAGACCAGGTCGACCAGGTTTTCGAATACCACCTTGCTGCGCACCTGCTCGCCCGGCATCGTGGCAGCGGCAATCTCGGCAGGGCTCGTGGCCGCCACAACCTTTTCGAGCTGAGCGTAGAAATCGGCAGGCACGGCGTTGGTATTGCGCGGCCAGAACTCGGTACGCAGGAGTTTGTCGGGCGAACCGGGCCGCACATGGTAGATCACGGTCCGATTCCAGAGAATACGCCCATCCGCCTCACGATCGAGCAAGCCATCGTTGTCGGTATCGTCCGAAAGGGGAAGGCTGATCGCCGTGAAATCACTGCCGTCATCCGGATAGAAGGACATCAATCCAATACCGACACTCGAGAGCCTGAGGTCGGCCCGAATCCGCTCGAGGGCCAACTCAAGGTCCATGTTGAGCTCACCCATGATTGACTCACGTTCCCAAACCCGCATCCCCTGAATGAATACGGAGAAGACACCGCTCACCACCAGAACCGTAATGGCCGCTGCGATCATGACTTCGGTCAGCGTAAACCCGCGCCGGTCTGCCTGGTTGTTCCGTAGTGGGGCCATTACATGCCCTCCGTGATCATGGTGGCGACGTCAACGCCATTCGTCGTCACCCGGCCATTGGGAATCGGGAACTGAACAGTCACAGCAATACGCGTGCACGCGGGTGTCGTGGCGCTGACGACGGTCGTACGCCGGAAAGCCCCGCCCTGAACGACGTTTCCAAGCTCGTCCACCGCGGCATCCTGCTCCCCCAGAAGCGATAAGCTTCCGTAGTCCAGTGTACGTGCGCGCTGAATCCGATTCCGCGCGATACACGTGGCCCTGTAAAGATCGGTCGCCATCATGTGGGTTCGCATGGCCGAGAGGTAAGCGGCGATGAACGAGCCGGTGATAACGAAGAAGATCACAGAGGCAATAACGGCCTCAACGATCGTGAAACCGTCTCGCCTACCCTTCCTGTTGTCGCGTCTTAACATGATACACCCCTCCCCATCACTGGAGCCGCCCCTTAGTAGTAGCACATGCCGTACCAACAGCCACCACGGGATGGCCTACCCCCTTTTCATCTCCGTTTTTCGCACTTCTGCAATACGGATGACTTCTCAACGCGCCGATTGTGTCGCATTATTGGACAGGGGTCAACCCGAGGTCAGCATGGCCCCATCATAGTTTGCGAGCAGACGGACGAGGCCCGGGCGGCTCATCCTCTGCCCCTTCCAAGTGATATCCATCAGCTTCAGGGGGGCGTCCGTGCAGCCCACGCGGACCTCGGAGCCGGTGACCTCGAGTCGACCGGGAACCAGCCGTTCATGGCCGCGATCAACGGCCGCGCGCCACACCATGAGACGCTCACCGTCCAGGAAACTGAATGCCCCGGGATAGGGATCGGTCACGGCACGCACGAGATTGTACTGGGTGTGCGCCGGCCGGCTCCAGTCGAGCAGCCCATCCGCAGGCCGGCGGCCGCCGTATGTGCTGACCGCCCGTTCGTCCTGCGGCACGCGCGGTGCCCGGCCCGCCACCACCAGCGGCAACAGCTCGTCCAGCAACGCTTCGGCAGCTTCCTCGAGCTTGGTATAGAGCGACATGATATCGTCATCGCTCTCAATCGGCAGTGCCGCCGCCCCCACCACATCACCCGCATCGGCCCGCGCCACCATGTGGTGGAGCGTGACCCCCGTCTGGGCTTCACCGTTGACGAGAACCCAGTTGGCCGGGCAGCGCCCGCGGTAGGCCGGTAGCAGCGAGGCGTGCAGGTTGAGTCCGCCCAATGGCGCCACGTGCAGGAGGGCATCACTGAGCAGCCGCCGATAGAAGAATGAAAATAGGATGTCGGGTTTCAACGCGGCGATCCGAGACTGCAACTGCGGCCGGTTGACATCGACGGGGCACTCACACGCGATCCTCTGTGCACGGCACCATTGGGCGACCGAGGCAAACCAGCACTGCTCCCCCGGATCATCGTGATGGGAGAGGACGAGGGTAGTATCGATGCCGTGGCGCCAAAGTGCCTCCAGCCCGATCACACCCATGTTATGGTAGGCAAAAACCACCGCCCGCATTAGCCGGCCCCCTCCTGCACCGAAACGGCCCCCACAAAACCGGACACTTCGCGCTTGCCCACCTGCCCCACCGGTAGCGCCTCCACAGGACTGGCCCACCGCCGTGCGGCGTCCGCCAGCGTCTGCGGCCGCAGACCGCGCCGCTCAAAGGCTTCCACCAACGCCGCCAGCAGGCCCGGTCGCAGCACCCCCTCATAGTAGTCATGCAGGCAGCAGACGGTGCACGGATGCGCAGTGCAGGCCGCGGCGATGGTCACGGCGATCTCCTCGTCAGACCGCCCTTGCATCGATTCCGCTGATGGCGCCGTGATCGGCAGATGCGGGGTATCCAGGCAACTGCCGTCGGCCAGGCGCGTACGGAAAGGCGTCCTCCCCCAACATTCAGCCAGGTACGGCACGCCACGCTCGACCAAGGCCTGCAGGACGCCATCGGTGGTGCGCCAGCCGGGCGAGGCCCAGGCGACGTCAGCGCGGCCGGTCGCATGGCGCAAGGCATCATAGGCGCGGCCGATCTCCTCGCGCAGCTGCGCTGTCGGTGCGTGCCACACCTCGTCGACCCACCACTCATGATCAAATCCGTGGACCCCCACTTCGTGTCCCTCTGCCCAGAGCTGTGCGCAGGTTTGGGCCAACAACTCACCGTGGGCGGCCCCACGCCCCCGCCCACGCAACGCATCCCACGCCCCCATCTGCCCGGCTATGCGCCAGGCCCCGATTCGCAGCCAGCGCTTTAACACTGCCGGCCGGACCGCCTTGCGCAACCAGGTGCGCCCGCCCGCCAACCGGGTCACGAGGAAGAACGTGGCCTGCATGTCGTGCTGTGCCAGTAGCGCAGCCATACGTGGAACGGCCCGGCGCATGCCCGCCCTGAAATCAACATCCACCCGGAGTGCAGGGCGCCCGGTCTCACGCATGACCATTGCCCCCCGTAGCCCGGCGGTATCGCCAGATGGCGGCCAGGATCGTAAAGGTCTCCCACCAGCGAATCGTCTTGCCCTGGGCATAGCCTCGAAAGCGATAGGATGCAGGCACATCCAGCCAACGTGGCTGCGCGGTGTTCAACACCTTCCACACCAGTTCCGGCGTATAGGCAAAGCGCTGTTCGACAAGCTCGACCGACGCGACGCAGGCTGTGCGGAAGGCATACAATCCGGTCAGAAGATCCGTCGTGCTCTGACGCGCCAGAACATTGAACCAGCCCGAGACCAGTCGGTTAACCCAGTAGGTGGCCAGGTACTGGGATGGGCGCGACCGGCCGAAGCCATAGCGCACGCCCATAACCCAGTCGGCCTGATTGGCCATGATGGGATCCAGAAGAGCGGGGATATCCGAGGGAAGGTACTCCCCATCAGCATCGATCACCACCATGCAGGCGGCCTGCACATGATGAAAGGCCCAGTTCAGAACGGCGCCTTTGCCCTGGTTGACCGGCCGGGTCACCACACTGACCGGCCCGCATGCGGTCACGGCATGCGCCACCGCCTCATCCCAATCACTGCTGCCATCATTGACCACCCACACATGCCCACGCTCGCGGCGCCGGGCCAGAACATCCACCACGCCCTGGACGACATCGAGCAGCGTGGCGCGTTCGTTGTACACCGGAATCACCACGGCCACGTCGGGAGGATCCTGTTTCTGTTCAGCGTGCATAGTAGTCCGCCACTCTGGCCAGGGCCGCCACGACCGTATCGACATCCGCCTCACGCATCGCCGCATGCAGGGGCAGCGAGAGGATACGACCGGCCACATCCGTCGCCACGGGGCAACTCTGCGCGGTGAAACCATAACGATCCTGAAGATAGCTAAGACAATGCAACGGCCGATAGTGAATGCCCACCTCGATATTCTCGCTGGCCATGGCCGAGATAAGCGTCTGACGGTCGATGCGCAACGTCTCCGGTTTGAGAAGAATAGTGAACAGGTGCCAGGCGTGGCGCTGTGAGGGCTGACAGGGCGCCGGCAGCTCGAAGGCGCCCACATCCTGCAGGCCATGACGGTAGCGTGCGACCAGTGCGCAGCGATGTGCATAACGCGACTCGAGATGCTCAAGCTGTCGCAGGCCCAGAACGGCCTGCAGGTTGCTCATGTTGGCCTTATGGCCGGGGCCGGTGACATCGCGCGCCCACGCGGAACCCGCCTCAGCCACGACCAATCCGTGAAACCGAAGTTTCCTGACACGTTCAGCCAGGGCGGCATCATGGGTCACAACCATGCCGCCCTCGCCCGTCGTAAGCGCCTTGCAGGGGTGAAAACTGTAGGCGTTGGCCGTGCCCCACGTGGCGAGATTACGACCCTCGGCCCGGGCCTCGATGGCGTGGGCACCATCGCCCAGCACCGGCAGTCCATGGGCCGAGGCCTGTGCCGCGATACCCGCCATGTCACTCGGCCGGCCGGCAAAATGAACAGGCAGTATACAGCGCGAGCGCGGCGTAATGGCGGCTTCCAGTCGCGCGGCATCGAGCGTCCACGTGGTGCGATCGATATCCACCAGGACCGGCCGTGCGCCGCGGTTCATAATGGCATGCGCCGTGGCCACGAACGTGAGAGGCGTGGTTATAACGTCATCGCCATCCCCGACCCCCATCGCTTCAAGCGCCAACTCGAGGGCCTGCGTTCCCGAGGTCAGTGCGACCGCATGCGCGACACCCACGTAGGCCGCAAACCGGGTTTCAAACGTATCAACGTGAGCGCCCGTGGCCAGCCAGCCGGAGCGCAATACCTCGCCCACATCCCGGATCGCCTCCTCGGATACCTGCGCAAAGAAGAGCGGCAGCCGCTCACGGCGCAGCGGTGTGCCCCCCTCCAGAGCCGGGCGATCACAGGCGGACGCCTTCACGGCGACTCTCCGTCGGCGACCGTCAATGGCCGCAGGTCGACCTTGTCCCACACATACCCCTCGTAGCCGGGAAAAGCATCCAGCAGTTCGCGATTCCGCGCCCCCAGGTCACGCGCAAAAACCGGTCCACTCTTGAGCGCGGGATCGTTCATGAAGAACCCATCATTGAAGAGCAGGTCCTCGGTACGCACAAACACCACGGCCTGCTGCAGTCCCCGGCGCACCACCTCGCGGTGCAGATCGGCCGTGACATTGCCGTACTGACGCGCTTCGCGCAACCGTTTAGGCATATAGACCGTCGCGTTCCATAGCATGAGCCCTGCCACGCACAACAGGCTGAGCAGGCCGCCCGCCCCGGCCGACCGCGCCGCGGGGCGCCGACCGGAGGCCACCAGTGCCATGAGGCCCACACCCGACAGCACCGCCGCAAGGGGCACGGCTGTAAACCAGTAGCGCGCACCATAGCCGATGTGCTGCGTGGCCCAGTACGCCATGTGACCCACCACAAGCACGAGCATGAGCGCCCCCAGCAACAGGTAACGTCTGCGGTGCCGGCACAGGAGCAGAGGGAGGGGAACCAACATCAGCGAAAGCCGCCAGGGCCATCCCTGCAGATAGTACGCGGTGTGGGCGAGATAGCAGCGCACACTCCGCACCGCCTTGGCCGGGGTATGTCCCCACGTGCCCCATGTCTTGAGCCAACCCTTGCCTTTCTCAGGGCCGAACCCCAACGTATCGGCCTCATCATACAGCGCGTAGACATTCGGGATGCCCCCACCGGCTTCCGCATGGGTGAACTGTGATATCCAGAAGCGACCGGCCGCGGCGAAGGGGAGTCCGCCCACCACTGCCACCGTACAGAGCAGGGCGGCTCCTTTCACGCGATGCGCACGCACGGCCCACCAGGCGCCCCCCACGAGCGCCACCGCGCCGAGGAGCAGCGCCGTGTAGGGCCGGGTCAACAGGGCGGCACCGCCCGCCGCTCCGGCCAGCAGGGCGGACCCCATGCGCCCTCCGCGCAACGCCCTTCGGCCGGCCAGCAGGAAAAGGAGCAGGAATGTCGCTGCGGCCATGTGTGACATAAGGTTACCCCCCATCAGCAGAAAGAAAGGCGAACTGACCAGTAGGCCCCAAGCCGCCCAGCCGGCGGCACGTCCGTACCAGCCGGCGGCCAACCGATACACCGCGACCGCCACCACCCCGGCCAGGAGCGGATTGACCAGCCACGGCACGTGACACCACATACCCACCGCCAGCAGAAGCGGAAACATAGGCGGATATTTGGAGAGCCAGCGTTGCCCCAACATCAGGATGTGATCGTGCTGAAAGAAGTCAGGCAGCGCCGGCACCGCGGCCCACAGATGCCCCGAGGCATAAATGCGGGCCTGGAACCAATAGGCCGTCTCGTCCGCCACGTGAGGGACCCGCTGCAGGCCCACGGCCCCCACCCACGCGGTCAACACGACGGGTACCGCAAACAAGATGGCGCCGCGCACGTGGCGCGGCAGACGGAACCGGCGGTGCGGAAACCAGGGCATGTAGCTCCCGGCCCGGGTGAGCAGCCAGAGCAGCAGCCAGGCCACGGCCGCGTGGACACCCAACCGGCCCAGTTCGCCGGCCAGGCAGAGCAGCTCGGACCACACGCTGAGCGATCGCAACGGCTGCACCGCCAAAACGCCTTCCGGGACGCCATATGCAAGTTCGAAGACAATCATATCATTCACGTCGGGCCGCAAGGCGCAGACCAAGCCGTTCCCACTTTCATCCGCACAAATCAGCAGGCCGGCATCAGCCGGATGCTGCAGATGCACCGAGACATCCACATCCGGACCGACGGGCCGTGGGAGCAGCATGATCCCGCGCGCCCCTTCTTCGCCGGCATGCCACAGCCCGCGGCCATGCGCGAACTGCCACCCCGCGTCCGGCTGCAGGCGCGGACCATCCCGCGCCTCGTCCAGGAGGTGGTAGCGCAGCAGGCTGCGCCCCCCGGGCCCGCCGCCTCTGACGCGCAGATCCACAAACTGCTGGCGGTGGGACTCCCCCCCATAGGGATGATAGACATAGAGTCCGACGCGTGTGCCGGGCATACCAGGCGGCATCGCGAGCATCATACGGTCCGCGCCATCCAACACGGCCGTCACACGGCCGTTCTCACAGCGTAGCGTCAGGTCGTGGCCCGACGTACGCCGGACCTGCCACACGTTGAACACGGCCAGCAGCAAGACACACAGGCCTCCCGCCACCACCGCGCCATGCCTGACTGTTAAGCGGTTACACATGGGGGGGGCCCTCTTCTACGCGGTAGCGCGCCACGCCGCGCCACGCCTGGTTCTGCAGCGTGGGATAGCGCGACAGGAGATAGCGGTCAAGCGGAAGGGCGCCGCGCTGCAGCCCCCTATAGCCCCCCTCCCATCCCAGTGCAAAGAGCATGAAAAAGGCCGCCATACCAAAGAGGTGCCAGCCTTCAATCTGTTCGAGGCACAGGCCATTGCCCAGCGCCCCCAGGGAGGCCAAGTCCAGATGGCGGGTAAAGGGCCGCCACGGGGCAGGGCTGACCAGCCGACGGAGCGTCCTTACGGTCCTGCCGCCACGCAGCGACTCTACAAAGACCGCCCGGCCCCCGGGATGCAGAATGCGGGCGCACTCCGCTGCCACGCGGGCGGGCGAGGTGTACATCAACACATCACGCGCAAACACGGCATCCACGCTATGGACATCCAACTGCAAGGCCTCCGCTGACATGACGCGGAACTGCAGCGACCCGACAACCTCGCGTGACTGCGCCCACGCTTCCGCTGCGGCACACCGGGTGGCCGACAGGTCCGTCCCGATGACCTCTGCACCGCGCTGCGCGAGATGAAGGGCACCCACGCCCAAGCCACTTCCCAACACAACGACCCGCCGGTCGGCCAGGTCGCCCAGCCACGCCACTCCGCGCATCGTCTCCGGAGAGAGATAGGTGTCGTAGGCCAACTGCATACGGCGTGCCGCGCCGCTGCGTCGATGCCCCCTCCCGCGATTAAGCGGATCGGGGGATGCATCCCAATAGCGCTGCGCCGCCGCATACGGCTTGCCAATCTTGGCCGCGATCATGGATTGACTTCCCTGCCCGCCGCTGCTTTGCTCATGCACATGTTGGTTCCCCTTTCAGATCACATACAAGAAAGCACGTAACATGCCGGGTTCACAAGCGCAATGGCCGCCCGCGTGGATTTCTCTCGCCGTCGCCGGCCTGCTTCTGACGCTCCTGGTGGTCGGCGTCTTTGCTCCGGCATTGACGCATGATTTTGCGTGGGACGACCACGGTCTGATTGTACAGAACCCCGACATCCGCGTCACAACCCACTGGTCCACGCCGTTCCTGCGGAGTTTCTGGCAGACGGGGGCTAATGCAGAAGATCCGACCCGCAGCTTCTATCGGCCGCTGGTGAGCCTGTCGTACATGATCGACTATGCCCTGTGGGGGCTCGCGCCCCGTGGCTATCACGCGACCAACCTGCTGCTCCACGCCATCGTAGCCACTCTCGTATTCCTCCTCGGACGGCGATGGCTGGGGTGCCGCACCACGGCACTGCTCGCGGCCGCCCTTTTTGCCGTGCACCCATCACACGTTGAAAACGTCGTATGGATCTCGGGGCGAACCGACATGGTCTGCGCCCTCTTCTACCTGGCCGCCCTGCTGGCGGTTCCCCCACCCGACGCCCGTCGCGCCCGCTTTGTGTGGCAATGCATCGCCCTGTGCACCCTCTATATGCTCGCTCTGCTCGGCAAAGAGATGGCGCTGTCGCTGCCCATCATCCTATTGGCATATGTCACACTGGTGCCGGAGTACAGGGCGCGCTGGCGCCGCTTTGTGCCGATCGTGACGGGCAGCCTGGCCGTCACGGGGGTCTATCTTCTGGTCCGCATCACGGTCCTCGGCCGCGTGGTGGGACCCAGCCTGTTCGGCAGCGCGACAGATCGACTGCTCGCCATTCCCGCCGTCCTGGCGCGCTACCTGGGCCTGCTCGTACACGTGGTGTCGATCACGCCCCATCATGCCGATACGCTCGACCAGTTGACCCGCAGACCGGCGCTCATCACCGGTCTGCTGATCCTGGCCGCCTATGCCGCCTTGCTTACGTGCTCCCGCCCCCGTCGCCATGGCCACCAGGCGTTCCTCCTGGCCTGGCCTCTGATCGTCCTGCTGCCCGTCTTAAAGTTTGGAACGTTTGGCGATGTCCTCTATGCCGATCGCTTCCTCTACCTCCCCTCGATCGGCTTTATCATGGCCGGCATCTGCGTCTGGCAGCACAGCCACATGATTCAGGCCATCACACCACTGCGCCGCCTGCTGGGCCCGGGCCTCGTCCTGCTGTTTGCCGCTGTCTCCATCACGTTGACGGTCCTGCACACGGGGTACTGGGCCAACAATCGGCGGCTATTCGAACAGGCGGCCGTGACGTCGCCGCGCTCGGCCTATATTCAGTACAACCTCGCCAACAGCCGCACGGCCGATGGCGCCCACGAACTCGCGCTGCAGGCCTACCTGAGGGCAGTGCAACAGGAACCCGGCTACACCAAGGCGTTCGCTAATATGGGCATCGTATTGGGACGCACAGAACGCCACATGGATGCGATAACCTGCCTGCGGAAAGCACTCACTCTCGGCGACAACAGTGCGGTCACCTATACCAGTCTCGGCAACGCCTATCGCGCGCTGGGTGACCTTGCCCAGGCCCGCAAAGCGTACCAGAACTCGCTCGCACTCACCGAGACCGCTGCCGCCCGCAACAACCTGGGAGAGTGTCTTCTCGCCGAGAAGAAGCCACATGAAGCTTATCGGCAGTTTTGCCGCGCGTGGCAGACCGAATCCACCCCGCGCATCCGCAGCAACCTGGCACTGGCCCTGATCGAACAGGGCCATGCGGACAAGGCCATCCCGCATCTTTTCACGGCCCTACAGGCCCTCGACCGTGGGGCGAGCGACGACGCCTTTGCGATCAACTACAACCTGGCGCGTGCGCTCGACATGGAACATAGAGCCGCCGAAGCCCACCGGTACGCCCGACGGGCAAGCGACCTCTGGGCACAGGGCTACGGCCCCTCCGGGAGCAGGCAGGCACGGCCCGCCCTGCTGGACGTGATTCTGGAGCGGGATGGGCCCGCTGAAAACAGAAGCGGGAAGCCTTTCTCCTTGCCTTCGGCGGACGCAGCCCCTATGGTCGCACCTACCAATGCAGGAGGGATCTGAACCGTGGCTATTACTGTCAAAAAAAAATCGCTCAAACTGAAGTCGAACACACCCGCGAATGGCGCCACAGAGGAGTCGGCCGTGACGGAAGAGGAAGGCGCAGTCGTAGCGGCCGTGATGCCCGCATCCGGCTCCGCCTCGCGCAAGGGCGGTGGATCGTTTGTGCCGTTCGTTATTATGGGACTGTTGGCCTGTGGCCTGCTGGGCGGGCTGATTGCCATGCAGGTCATCGAAAACTCCTTCTACACCGGGGCCATTCCCCAGGCCGGTGCCATCGCCACCCCCTAGTCAGCGGTCCACACCCGGTCCGGACAGGCAACTGCGGGTGATCCTTTATGCCCCCGACCGATGTACGATCTGAAGCCCTGCGCATCATCGCACGCTGGCTTGATACCGCCGAATTCCCCGACCGCATGATCTCCGGAACCGGAACCGACCGCGCCCTCCTGACGGAGCTGGTCTACGGCGCTGTGCGCCGCCGCCGCACGTTCGAATGGCTGGCCACAGAGTGCTCTGACCGTGCCCCCACCCCGGGCGCCCTGCCCGCCCTGATGCTGGGCATGCAGCAGCTTCTCTTCATGGACGGCGTGCCCGACTATGCCGCCGTGAACGACACCGTGCGGGCACTCAAGGGCACCACGCGCAACCCCGGCCGGGTGAAGTACGTCAACGCCATCCTGCGCCGCGTGGTGCGCGAGCGCGACGGGCTGCTCAAACAGCTGGCCGCACAACCTCTCGGCATCCGCGAATCGCATCCCGAGGCGCTGCTCAAACGCTGGCAGACCACCTATGGCGACGAACGCTGTGAGGCCCTCTGCCACTGGAACAATTCGCGCCCGGGCATCGTGGTGCGTCCCCGCCCGGGCCCGGCGGCCCTGGCAGACTACCAGGCCCGCCTGACCGAGGCCGGCATCGCCTTCACACCACACCCCTATGCGCCGCATGAGTTCATGGACATTGCGCACGGCACCCGGGCCACTGATCTGCCCGGCTTCAGGGAAGGTGCCGTGGCAATCCACGATCCCGCCACGGCCATGGCGGTCGACCTGCTTGATCCTCAACCCGGAGAACGCGTGCTGGACGCCTGTGCCTCGCCGGGTGGCAAGACCGCACTCATCGCCGACCGCACCGGTAGCGCAGGCCACATCGTGGCCTGCGATGTGCATGCCGATCGCATCGCGCTCCTGCAGGACACCCTCACCCGCCTGAAGCTGCCCGATGTTGAAGTCGTCAAAGCCGACCTGCGGAAGCATGGATTGCCCGAACCGCTTATACAGGAGCCGTTCGACGGCATTCTGCTGGATGTGCCCTGCTCCAACACCGGCGTTCTGCGGCGGCGCCCGGATGCCCGCTGGCGCTTCGACCCGGACCGTCTCGGAAGAACCGTCGCCCTGCAGCGCGCCCTGCTCGATCGCATGGCCGCCCTGCTCACCCCCGGTGGCCGCCTGGTCTACAGCACCTGCAGCCTGGAGCCCGAGGAGAACGAGGAGCAGATTGCGCAGTGGTTGCAGGAGCACCCGGAGTTTAGACAGCGGGAGTCACGCAGCTGCTTCCCGCCCGAGACGCAAACCGACGGCGCCTTCGCCGCCGTGCTCGAGCGCATCTGATCTATTCATCACCATGAAGGACATGAAGGGCCTTCATTCCCTTCATGTCCTTCATGGTGAATAATCTGCCTAGAGCAGGTCGCTGGCCAGCTCGGCCAGCTCGGAGCGCTCGCCTTTTTCGAGGTTGATGTGGGCGTAAACGGACTGCCCGCGCATCTTCTCGATCAGGTAGCTGAGGCCGTTCGATTGTGAATCCAGGTAGGGATGGTCAATCTGGTAGATATCGCCTGTAAAGACGATCTTGGTGCCCTCTCCGGCGCGCGTGATGATGGTCTTGATCTCATGCGGCGTCAGGTTCTGCCCTTCATCCACGATGAAGAAGGTGTTTACAAGGCTACGACCACGAATATAGGAGAGCGGCGTGATGACCAGCTCCTCTTCCTCCAGCAGCTTGTGGATATTTTTGTGGCGCGTATCCGACTTGGAGAACTGGTTGCGGATGACCCCCAGGTTGTCGTAGAGCGGCTGCATGTAGGGGGCCAGCTTCTCGTTGATCTCGCCGGGCAGGAAGCCGGTATCCTTGTTGCTGAGCGGCACGATGGGGCGGGCCAGCAGGATCTGCCGGTACTGCTTGCGCGCTTCCAGCGCGGCGGCCAGTGCGAGCAGAGTCTTGCCAGTGCCCGCCTTGCCGGTCAGGGAGACCAGCGGAATGGCCGGATTGAGCAGTGCACACAGCGCAAATATCTGCTCCGCATTGCGCGGCATGATGTTGTAGACCGGGAGCTTATCGACATGCTTGAGCATCTTGGTCGCGGCATCGTAGATGCCCAAAGCGGACTTCTTGCCGCTGCGCAGGATCACAAACTCGTTGGGCGTGAGGTCATCCGCAAAGGGCAGCGCCTCCACGGCCAGCTCCTGCGGAGGGGTATAGAGCTGCTCAACCAGGGCGGCATCCACCTCCTCTTCAAGGCGTTTGCCGGTGTAGAGTTCGGAGACATCACGCACTTTATCGGTCGTGTAGTCGCAGGCCTTGAGCCCCACGGCCTTGGCCTTGAGGCGCAAGTTGACATCCTTGGAGACCAGCACCACCTCCTGGCCGGCATGCTCCGCGGCGAGGGTGTAGCCAATGTTGAGAATGCGGTGGTCAGGCTCATTGCCCGCAAAGTTGAGACGGAGATCCTGATGCATCGGACACGCCAGCCCCACACTCAGGCGGCCGCGCCCGGGCCCGATGCGCACGCCATCCTCGAATAGCGTATCGCCACTCAGCTCATCCAGCCGGCGCAGGAAGGTGCGCGCGTGGTAACTGATACTCTCGTGGCCCTTTTTGAAATGGTCCAGCTCTTCCAGCACCACGATCGGCACGACGACATCGTGCTCCTCAAACTGATCGATACAGGCGCTGTCATGCAGGATGACGTTGGTGTCCAGGATGAAGATCTTGCGCTCTGCGTCGGTCATAGTCGGGCTACCCCTTGAGCTTCTTCAGTTCAGCCGTCAGGGTGACGAGGTGCTGCTTCTCCTCTTCAATAATCAGGTCAACCTTGTCCCGTCCCAGGGCCTCCGGCACCACATCCTTCATGCCGAGATAAAACAGGACGGCGTCCTTCTCCAAACCAATCGCCAAACGCAGGATGTCCTCCTGGCTCTCACTGCCGGTCAGCTCGGCCGTCACCTTGGGCGAGCCCTCCACATGGTAGCCATCGGCCATGGTGGCCAGGTATTGGCCGGCCTCGTCATAGGGGTCGATCGCCTCGCCGGAGTCGCTGAACTGCTCGCGCATGGACTGAAACATGGCGACATGCTCCTTCTCCATATCGACCAGATTCATGAAGTAGGCCCGCGACGCATCATCCGTCTGGATGTCCGCCGCCTTCTGGTAGAACGCCTGCCCGTTGCGTTCAATCTGAACGGCTATGGCAAAAATCTCATCTGCATTGAATCTGATACTCATCACCGACCTCCTCTAATTATGCTGCCACCATCCTGCCAGAACCCGCGGCCCTTCAGCAAGCGTGTTCTTGAGTCTTGCACCCCATCCCAGCGCCTCGTAGACTCTGCCCTTTTCACCACGCAGAGGAAGTGACTGCCATGTTTAGAACCGGTCTGTGCTCCATCACCCACCGCGACCTCTCGGTTGACCAGATCATTGAACTGGCCCTGACATGCGGGCTGGAGGGCATTGAGTGGGGCGGCGACGTGCATGTGCCGCACGGTGAGATCGAGTTGGCCGAGACGGTGCTCGACAGAACTCTGGCGGCGGGCCTGCTCTGCCCATCCTATGGGTCCTACTACAAGATCGGTCACAGCGAGGAAGACGGTCTGAAGTTCGATGCCGTGCTCGACACGGCCGAGGCACTGGGCGTGCCCCTGATCCGTGTATGGGCCGGCGCGCGCAACAGCGAAGATGCCCCGCCGGACTACGTGGAGCACATTGCCGCCGAAACCTACCGCCTCGCCGAGCGGGCCGTCGCACGCGGCATCATGCTGGCCTTTGAATTTCACAACGGCTCCCTGACCAATACGCCGGCCGGCTGTCGCGCCCTGATGGAGGCCATCGGCTGCGAAGCCGTGGGCACCTACTGGCAACCCGTTGCCGGCGCCTGCGAGGCCGATAACCTTGCCAGCCTGCTCACGGTGAAGCCCTGGTTGCGCCACCTGCATGTTTTTCACTGGAGCAAGACCTCCACCCCTGAGGGCAAGCAGACGATAGAGCGCCATCCCCTCGCCGACGGCGTCACCGCATGGCGCCGCTACCTGGAGGCGCTCGACGGATCTGAACGCGAGTATTGGACCTATCTCGAATTCTCCCGGAACAACGATCCGGAGCAGACGGTCCAGGATGCCGCCATACTCAAACAGCTCACAGGAAGCGAGTAGCACCATGGCTCTGACACGGGCATACCAGTGGCAGGCCCCGGACGTGGGCGACACGCCCCACCACACGCTCCGCGCGAAGGCCCCCCTTCGCATCGGGTTCATTGGCGTGGGCCTGATGGGCGGCGATTCGCTCACCAACATGCTGACGCGCCGACACGTTACGGTAACCGCGTTGTGTGATGTTGATGCCCACCGCCTGGACCGGGCCGCTGAACGCGTGACAGAGGCCCAGGGCGCGGACAGCTTCGAACGCTTTCACGACTTCAGGGAGCTGCTCCGCAGCGACGGGGTGGATGCCGTTGTGATCAGCACCCCCGATCACTGGCACGCCCTGCAGGGCATCGCGACCATGCAGTGCGGCAAGGATGCCTATATAGAAAAGCCCCTCACGCTCACGATCGCCGAGGGGCGCCGCCTCTGCGATGTGGCCGCCGCGACAGGGCGCATCTGCCAGACCGGCAGCCAACAGCGTTCCAGCCGGGAATTCCGGCACGCCTGTGAACTGATCCGTAACGGGCATCTGGGTGTCATCCAAACCGTCGACCTCTGCATCCCCAGGAACAACCGCCATAGCAACCATGTGGGCGACCCCGATCCCGTTCCGCCGGAGCTGGATTACGAGCTCTGGCTCGGCCCCGCCCCCTACCGCCCCTATCACGCCGAGAGCTGCCACTACGCCTTCCGCTTCATCTCCGACTTCTCGGGCGGCCAAATGACCAACTGGGGCGCGCACAATCTTGACATCGTGCAGTGGGCTCTGGACGCGGACACCACCGGTCCGGTGCGTATCAGCGGCAGCGGCACCTTTCCCAGCGACGGGCTCTTCGATACACCCGACGACGTGGATGTCTCGTGGGAGTACGCCAACGGCGTGACCGTCCGCTGCACCACCGGGACACCCCACTGTCGTTTCAGCGGCGCAAAGGGATCCATCGAGGTCGGACGCGGCCATTTCGAAGCCAGCCCCGCCGCACTCAACGATCTCACGCTCGGTGCAGATGCCCTCCGCCTCTGCCATAGCGACAATCACATGGAGAACTTCCTCGACTCGGTTCGCACACGCCAGCAGCCCATCTGCCCCCCCGAAACGGGTCACCGCAGCGCCACGGTGTGCCACCTCGGCAACATCGCCATACGGCTCAATCGTCCGCTCAACTGGGATCCGGCCGCCGAACAGTTCATCGACGATGATGAGGCCAACGCCCTGCGCGACCGGCCCCGCCGCGCCCCCTGGGCGACGGACTAGATCCCGTGGCTGCTGCCGCGTGCCGCACACCGCAATTCTGCCCGTAAATTCATGACTTTACTGTTGTCTAGCACAGAACTTGCTCATACTATGTCGTCACTATATACGAGCTATGAAATCACCTGCAGAGATAATTGGGAGCCTGAAACGCAAGCCAACGGACGTGGTCGGCCTCGATATCGGCAGCACGTCGGTGCATGCCGTTCGCATGCGTAAGAATGGCGATACGCTCACAGTTGCGGCGATCGACATCCTGGAACTCCCCCCCTCCGACCGCGACGACGACACAGCCGCCCCGACACTCCTCCATCTTCCCTCCGCCATCAAGGCCCGTTACGCCTCCCTGACCGTCGAAACCAGTCCCGCAACCATTCGATTGCTGACCCTCCCCGGTAAGGGTGAAGCCGATCTTGATGAACGGGTCATCGAGAACCTTGGACTCGAGAATCCGGATGATTTCCGCATCAGCTATAACCTGCTGACCGATGGCGGCGCCCGTAGCGAAACGCGCGTTGTGGCCGTCGCCTACCCCGACACGCTGGCCGAGGCCGCTATTCACATGCTGCCCACCACCGGAACACCCGCCCCTTTTTCGCTTGAGGTGGCCGGACTGGCAACCATGACCGCCTTCATGAACGGACCCGTTGCTGCCCGGGAGGCCGAAACGCTGGGGTTGATCGACTTCGGCGAGACATCCTGCCTTTTCGCCTTTTTCAGTGGCGGCACACCCGTCCTCATCCGCAAGCTGGACCGCGGCACGAACGCCCTGCTGGAGAAAGTCCAATCCACCCTCGGGGTCGACCGCCAGACCGCACTCGGGATCATATCGGATGGATCGTTCGACATCTCGGCCGCGGCCGAAGAGGTCATGCAGCCACTGGTCCGTCAACTCGTCGTATCGCGTGATTTCGTCGAACGGCGTGAAAACTGCAAGGTCAGCGCCATCTTCCTGGCGGGCGGCCTGGCGGTCTCGCGCGATGCACAGAACGCGGTGCACGGCGCCATGGGCGTCGACGTAGAGTCGTGGAACCCCTTCAGCGGCCTGACCATGGCCCCCGAGGCCGTACCCGCAGAGTGTGCCGGGCAGGAGCCGCGTTTCTCGGCAGCCGTGGGAGCCTGTATGGCTACATTTGAGGAATCATGAACCTTCGTGCAGACCTGATATTTGCCAGTGAGCAGCGTAGCGCCAACGTGGTGAGTCTGCGCTCGATTACGCGCGTGGCCTCCATTGTGGGCCCGGTCATTGCCGCGGGATTGATCGCGTTTATCGTGATGAATGCCCTGACGCTCGCCAACAAGGTAAAGAACATCGAGCGCGAATGGTTGGATACAGAGCCACGTAAGGAGCAGGCCCTCAAGGTCCTCAACGCGGGAGGAATCAATGACGATATCCTGTCCGAGATCGAAACCTGGAGGCACTCGAGCGTCGACTGGGCCCCGCAGTTCCTTTCCATACAAGAATCGATCAGCCCCAACATCCAGCTCGACTCCATGCGAATCAGCCAGACACTGAAACAGAATGATAAGGGCATCGCGGCGCGCAGCTTCACGCTTTCGCTGGCAGGCAAAGCCGTCGGGAAGGCGGCGGAGACGGCCGTCGAAGGACTCCAGAAACACTTCATCGAAAGCACGGACTTCAAAGATCTGATTGCCAGCGCAGAAATCCCCCGCTACGGCGCAGACCCCGATGACAAGAACAACCGGATATTCCAGCTCAACTGTGAGTACACACTCAGTCTGTTCGAATGAAACTACCCGACGACAAACAGCAGCGCGTTAAGATCTTTGTCATGATCGGCCTGGGTGCCGCCCTGGTCGTGCTCGGCATCGTGCAGGGCATTATCAACCCCTTGCGGACCTCACGGGCCAACCGAATGGTACGCATGGAAGAGTGCCAGAGGGGGGTGGAACGCGCCCGCAAGGAGATCAAGAAAGCGGCGCGCAGTTTCACACACCGCATGGAGACGCTCGACAGCATCAAGCGCGCCTCCGACCAGTACATCCTGCACCCCGTGCTGGGCAACTATCTACTGGAAGCCACCGGCATCATCGAAGCGCACGCCAGCGCGCTGAACATCGCCATTGACCCCGTGCGCGAAGTCGCCATCTCGGATATCCCACGGAATGCCAATGCCAAGAAAGATCGACTTCTGAAGGCCTATACGGTCCGCGTCAACCTGGTGGCCCCCTATCATGACGCTTTCGCCATGATGCGCGAGATCGAGAACCAGAATCCCTACGTATGCATTACCAGCGTCATGATCAGGCCGCGTACCGGCGTGGACATCGAGAGACACAGTATCAGCATTGAAGTGCAGTGGCCGGTATGGGCCGACCCGGAATTTCCAGCCGAAATCGAAGAACAGCTCAAAGAGCAGATTTCCAAGCAGGTGGAGGAAGAGGAAGACGCACCCGCGCCGGAAGCGATTCCGGAGCCAGAACAGGGAGCCGCCGTATGAGACTGCTCATGTATGCGCTACTGGGACTATGGCTGAGCCAGCCGATGATGGCCGCGGAGGAGCCCGCCACGAACAGCATCCCCACCAACACGACCCTGGAGGCCGAAACCATACTGGAGGTCATGCGCGATCCGTTCTGGCCCGTGGGATACGTCCCCGCACCGCCGCAGCCTGATATTTCGGAAGCGGAGGTCGCCAAGATAGAGGAAGCGCGCGAAACCAAGGCCAAGACAAAATGGCCGCCGCTGCTCCTCAAAGGCATCACCCGGGCAAGCCGGGGGCGCTACATGGCCATCATCGAAGGCGTCGGGCTCATCGAAACCGGCCAGACCGTCACGATGCAGCGCGATGGACTGCTCTACACATGGATCATTGATGAAGTGAGTGCCAAGGGCGTGAGGTTCACGCGCCTGGAAGCACGCCCCTACACGCCACCCCTTGTCGGAGGCCGCACACAATAGGCCAGGAGATCCGGAACGCCGGGCACTGGTACGGAGGTATGAGATTATGCGTAAGCTACAATTCTGGGTGTCAGCATCACTGCTGGTCGCTGCCATAGCCACATTCACCATCTTCACCGGCTGTGAAGATGAGCCGGGACTGTCGAATGCCGGTGCCCTGCTCGACACAAACGCATTTGAGAATGAAACACGGATCGATGGCGAGATCCCCCTTCTCGTCAGCCCCATCATCGAGAATGTGGCCGTGATCGGGCAGCATATTTCGTTCCGCGCCAAAGGCGCGGTCACCCCGGTGGCCTGGTCCGTGGCCAGCGCGGCACGAGGAACGATCTCGACCGTGGGCCTGCGCACAGACTACGCCCTCTACGAGAGCATTGTCGTCGCGGACAACACGATCGTCGCCATCGATGCGGTAGGCCGTTCCGCCACGGCCACCATCAGGGTCGGTGCCGACCCGCTGACCATTATTCCCACCGACATCACGCTCGCGAGACCGCCCGCCGGCCCGGCCGCCAATTTCGTCGTATCGGGTGGTGTGCCCCCCTACAGCTCGTGGACCGAGCTGTTTCCTGAGCTCGGCGTTGTAAGCCAGGGCGGCACGTACTATGTCATGAACCCCACCCTGGTCGGCACCAACATTGTCACGATCAGCGATGCCGCCGGTGACATCGCCTCGGCCACGGTATCGCATGTCCTTGATCTCGACGCGCTGAGCATCGTGCCGTCGTCCACCACTCTCAGCACCGACGGCGAAGAGGCCATCTTTATCGGCACCGGCGGTCTGTCGCCCTATTCGTGGTCCGTCGTCTACCCCACCCGCGGTGAAATCGTTTCGGGTGCCACCGCCGACCTCATGACCTACAGGCGCCAGGGAGAGGGGGACCAGATCATTGTGCTCGAGGACTCAGCGGGTGAGACAACCCAAGCGACCATTACGCAGTCGACAATAGCCACGCTGACCATTGTGCCGTCGCCTGCCACCATGTCCTCCAATCAGACAGTTATCGTGCTTTCGGCCGTTGGGGGCGCCCCGACCTACCAATGGTCTGTACCCACGGCCACGGCAGATGGCAACTTCGCCGGTCAACCGGCAGCGCAGGGCGCATCTGTAGTCTTTTCTCGCACAAGCGGGAGCGGCTCAATCGTGGTGAAACTCATCGATCGTATTGGGTCGACCTATGGAACGCCACAGACGGCCTACGTAATTATCACGAAAGAATAGAATGATCTTGAGCACTGACGGCACAACAGCAATGCCGACCGCAATGAATGGGAGAGGCTGATGAATCACACATTGAGAAATATACTACTGCCCGCCGCCGCCGCGCTACTTGTCGTCGGCTCACTATGGCTGACCGCCCAGGACATGCCCCCGGCCGACGCCATGACCACGCCCGACGGGAAGGCTCTGAGCGAGGAACCGCCTCCCGTTGCACCGGCTGCAGCCGTTGCTCCGGCGGCACCCATAGCCGACCCCCCGGTCGACGCTATGACCACGCCCGACGGGATGCCCCTGAGCGAGGCACCGCCCCCCGCTGCCCCTGTTGCGCCTGCGGCACCTGTTGCCCCTGTTGTCCCCATGGCCGCCCCCCCGGCCGACGTGGATGCCGCCCCGGACAGGGCCGCCCCGCGCGCCACCGACGACTCGGATGAGCCATCAGGTTTCCTGACGCTCGAAGATGAATCCGATGCGGATCTCTCTGCACCCGACCGCGAGGCCGGCAGCGAACTGATCAGCATCACCCTCGACGACGTGGATATTCTGGATGTAGTCCGCATGTTTACACGCATCTCGGGGGCCAACATCATCGCCACCCCCAGCAACCTGCAGGGCCGTGTGACGGTCAACCTGAACGATGTGGAGTGGAAACCCGCGTTGGAATCCATACTCGACATGCACAGCCTGGCTCTGGACGAAAAGCTACCGGGCTCAGGGGTCTACCGCATCATCCCCCGCCCGGCCGGCACCCCGGAGCCCATGAAGGTCCAAACCCTTTTTCTTAAGTACGCCAGCGTGGCCAACGTGTCACCCGTGGTGAAGTCCATGTTGATCGCGGGCGGAACGGCCTCCGAGTTCCCCTCCAAGAATGCCCTGGTGGTGCGCAGCACGCCGGCTAACCTTGGTGAAATCGAGACCTTGGTGACGGAGATCGATATTCCACGCGACCAGGTCTTTATCGAGGCCAAGTTCATGGAGCTGAACGATCAAGCCATCAAGGATCTCGGCATCAACTGGCAGGCCCTCTCCGGCTACGGCATCGGAGCCTCAAGCATGAAGATTGATCTGAGCAAGAACCGCACCTGGGAAGACCAGCGCGCCGATGCCGCCGCACGACGCTCCAATCGTGGCGCGATCGATCTGGTCAACGAGCGGTACGACATCTACAGCGATCAGTACCAGGAAGAAACACTCGAATTCCTGGAATCCCCGCCCGAGTCAGGTAACTTCATTTCACAGTCGAGCATCACGCCTACGCGTACCCTTACGGATACGATTGATTCGGGCTCCGACCTCGCCTCGGATGTGACCTCGACCTTCACCAAGACCATCGGGGATGCACGTACCGCGGTGCTAAGCGCGGCCGATTTCCAGCTGGTCCTGAGTGCCCTCAAACAGATGAGCGGCATCAGCGTGGTGTCCAACCCGAAGATCATCGTCGCCAACGAAGAGTCGGCCACGATTCACATCGGGCAGACCGAGCGCCCCTTTATCTCCAGCGTCACGCCAGGGCAGCAGGGCATCGCCCCGGTCGTCACCTATAACCCGGGCGATCCGGTTGATCTCGGCGTCAAGCTCACCGTGACCCCCACCGTCAACACCTCCAGCAACATTACGGTCAAGATCGAACCGGAGCTGACGCGCTTCCTGAGTGATGCGATCGCCCCCAACGGTCAGACCTATCCCATCATTGCGCGTAAGACCATCTCAACGGTTTTCTCGCTCGATAGCGGCAAGACCGTGGCCATCGGCGGTCTCACCGAAACCAGTGACCGTGACGTCACAACCAAGATCCCTCTCCTCGGCGACATCCCCCTTCTGGGCAAGTACCTCTTCTCGCATACGCACAAAGAGAAGTCCCAGGAAGAGACCATTATCTTTGTATCGGTCGGACTGGCCATGCCGGAATCACTCCTGCGTGAGACGGGCCTGCCGGAGAATACCGAACTGACCCGCCGTCATATCATCGCCGCCGAAGCCAAGCGTCGTGCGTTCATGGCTGAGATCAATGAAATCAGTGAAGCGGCCAAGGCCGAGAGAGAGCGTGACAGCAGCGAGGAAAGATCCAAACTGCTCAAGCGCCGCTAGGTAACTGTGAAGCTCTTTCAGAAAGAGACGTGGAGCTACGCCGTCCTGCTGGTCATCCTCTTTGCGATTGCGACCATCGCGGTATGGCAGACCATCGTCTTCCTTGAAACGCGCGTACCGGCCGACGAGATCCCCATCGTCACCACCATGTTGTGGACCCTGACCCTCGGGTTCATGCTCATCGCCGGTGCCTTTGGCCTGTGGGCCATTCAGTTCGCCGGCGCCGCAGAGAGCAGCCGGCGCATCGCGGCCATTATCGAGTCGATGGACTATATCCAGGATGGACTCCTGGCCGTCGACACGCATGATCGTCTCACCGCCTGCAATCCGGCGGGAGCCGCGATGATGCATGCTGGGCCCTACCACCGTCGCCCCCTCGCCGAGCTCTTCACGTCGCTGCAACCCAACGACGTTGAACTGCTGCTGCACGACCCCGTGCCCCAGGAGGTCGAACGCTCACATATTGACGAGGGTCTGACCCATACCCTCCGCTTCCGTTCCCAGCCATCCCATGGTGTCACACTGATCCTCGTGAGCGATGTCACCAGGGCCCAGGCCAGCCGTAAGCACCATCAACAGGCCGCTAAGCTCCAGCTGGTGGGCCAGCTGGCCCGCGCGGTCGCCAACGACTTCAACAACTTGCTGTGCGGCATTGCCGGCCACGCGGCCCTCTTGCCTCGCCTGCCGGCCGGAGCCGGCGAGGTGGCCGAATCGATACAGGCCATCGCGGAAGGGGCCGAGCGTGGCATTGGGCTGGCCGGCCACCTCATGGAGCTCTCCCGCCCTCTCGGAAGCGCGCAACCCACGAGCATGATCGATGCCCACGTGACGACCGCCGCCAACGCCCTGCGCGACTCGCTGCCCGCAGGCTGGAACGTGGACATCGATGTCATGCAAACGCCGGCCACAGCACTCACCGGCATGCAGATCGAGCAACTCGTGCTCAATCTCGGCCAGATTATCACCGCTGAAGCCGGTGATACGGGCGTGATTTCGATCATCCTTGGACCGCCAGGCTCACATCCCCTGCTCCATATTGACGACCAGTTCGCGGGGGGCATTGTGCTGACCTGCTCCGAAGTCGGCAGCTCAGACGTCATGACCCCCCATGAATCCGACGGCGATGATGCGGGCATCATCCTCTCTGTCATCCAGTCGATACTGGACGGTGCAGGCGGAGCACTTAACCAGCTGACCGGCGCTGACCGGCACTCCACGTTCCGACTCTCTTTGCCCGTCGCCACGGCCGTCAACCACTTGGCCGAACAAGCCGAGCTTCCCTTCGATATTGACCGCTACCTGGCCAACTGGAATGTGCTCATTGCAGGCCACAAGCATCGCCACCTGGGCCTGCTGAAGCGGATCGAAGAGATGCAGGCCGAGGTCACCCTTGTCGACACCATCGCGGCGGTTCTGGCGGCCACAGAAGGCGATAGGAAGCTCGACGCGGTCATCATCGACTGGCCGCTGCTGGGGAGCGAGGAAGAGGGCGCACTCAAGGCACTGGCCAAGCTGTCGCCCGGCTCAGGGATCGTGGTGTTGCGCGACACCGAGACCCGAACGAGCGGACGGCCGTTGCCCGGCGTCGTCTACGCACCCAGCCATGCCAACGTGGACAGCATCCTGATGGCGTTGGTCGAAGCACGCAGCCTCGCCGCGGCTCGCGGCCGCACAGCGCCCGGCTGAGCTATTCCACCCGCGGCTGCAAGATCACATTGTCAATCAAGCGCGTCTGCCCCACCAGTGCGGCGACCGCGAACAGTGTGGGGCGAACCACCGCCCGGACCGGCGCCAGCGTATCGGCATCTACGCACGCGGCATACTGCACCTGGAGTCCCGCCTTGCCCAGGGCCCTGCTGAGCGCCTGCTCCAACCGACGGGCATCTCGCTCTCCGCCCGCAACATCCGCGCGGGCCTGCATCAACCCCTGCGACAGGGCGAGCGCCCGGGCGCGTTCATCGGCTCCGAGAGTGCGGTTGCGCGAACTCATGGCCAATCCGTCGGCCTCGCGTACGATCGGTGCCACGACGATCTCAACAGGAAAAGCCAGATCACGCACCATCCGCTGAATGACACAAACCTGTTGATAGTCCTTTTGCCCGAAAACGGCGACCGTCGGCAACATGATGTTGAAGAGCTTGGCCACCACGGTGACGACCCCATCAAAGTGCCCCGCTCGAAAACGGCCGCACAGCCCCTCCGACACTACCGACTCAGCGATCAGGGTGCTGTGATCCCCGGCATACATCTGCCCCGCCTGAGGACAGAATACCGTCGTGACCCCCTCACGCCGGCAGGCCGCCAGGTCGTCCTCAAGGGGACGCGGGTACTGCTCAAGATCCTCGCCCGGACCAAACTGGGTCGGGTTGACAAAAATCGTGACATCGACCTGCTCGGCCCGATCGTGTGCCAACCGGATCAGGGAGAGGTGCCCCTCGTGCAAGGCCCCCATGGTAGGGACCAGGGCCGTCGATACCTGGCCGTAGCGCGTTCGCGCCAGGCCCTGCATGGTGTCGACATCATGGATTACACGCATCGGATAGCCTCGTCAGGTTACAGCGACACGGCCACGGCCGCGCTCAAACAGAGAGAGAGAGGCCCTGCCGCACAGCATCGACGAGCACATCATTGGCCACAGGCTTGGAAAGCATGCAGTGAATGTCGTCCTCGGCGACCCGCTTACGCAACTCAGTCGGCGGGGCAAACCCGGAGCAGAACACCACCCGTGGCATCTCCCAGTCCTGCTCACGACACTGTTTCTCCAAGGCCAGGAAGGCCGATTGACCGTCCATAACCGGCATGTGGAGGTCCATCAGAAGGACGCCATGATGGTTGGCCGCAAAGGCGTCCAGCGCTTCGGCACCGTTGCACGCAATATCGACACTGGCTTCCGGCAGCTCCCAGGAGAGCACCATACTGAAGAGCTTCTGGATGATCTCTTCGTCATCCACAACCAGTACACGTCGACGGTCACACGGAACTGCGGTCATACTCTCTCTATTCAGATCTACCAAAGGGCGGCGTAGCGCCCGACACGGATGAACCAGCAAGATAGGGCGACGGCGAAGGAAATGCAAATTCAATCCCCTCAACCGTGAACGTGAAACGAGGAGCATAATCATGGGCGGAGAGACGTCAACCTGCTAGTCTCACGGCATGGAAGTGATTGTTGCGAGGTCCGCCGGTTTCTGCATGGGAGTGCAGCGCGCTGTCGAAAAAGCGCGCCGACTGGCATCCGGACAGGAGGGGCCCGTCTATACAGACGGAGCCCTGATCCATAATCAGCAGATGATGGCGCAGCTGGATTCCGAAAACATCAGGCCGTGCCCGGACCTTGCCGCGCTCAGGGATGACACCCTCCTGATCCGAGCGCACGGCATCCCCCCCGCCCGGCGCAAGCGGCTGCAAGCCCTGCCCTGCCGGCTGAGGGATGCCACCTGCCCCGACGTGGCCCGGATCCAGGGCCTCATCCGCAAACACGCCCGCCAAGGCTACCAGGTCGTCATCCTGGGCGATTCGGGGCATGCTGAGGTCGTAGGCCTGCTCGGGTTCGCCGAAGGCCGTGGCCACGTCATTGCCGGCCCTGAGGACGTCGCGCGGCTTCCGGAGATGGAGAAGGTCTGCCTCGTCTCACAATCCACCCAGTTTCCGAGCCGCTTCGAGGCTACCGCACACACCATGCGCGCGCGCTACCCCGCGCTGATCGCGATCGACACCATCTGCGATGCCACGCGCCATCGGCAGGGCGATATTGTCGAGATGGCAGATCAGGTGGACGCTTTCGTCGTCGTGGGGGGATCACACAGCGCCAACACGCTCCGTCTGGTGGAACTCGCCCGCGGGCTTAAACCCACGGTCCATATCCAGACCGCCGGCGACCTGCAGCCGGGGGAGTTCGAAGACGTCAGAATCGTCGGGCTCACTGCCGGCGCATCGACCCCCTCGTTCATCATCGCAGAGGTACGCGCACAGCTGGAAGCCTTCTAACGCTGCACGCGGATGCGGTCGGGGCGCACGCCGGGATAGCGCACACGGCGCACCCAGTACTGCCGCCCCTTGATGGATACCCGACGGCCCAGGATAGAGTCCAGCTGCTTCGAGTTGCCCAGCACGTAGCAGATCGTGACCGTACGCCCGCGGGCGCCCTTGCCCACCAGCCGATAGGGGCCCAGCTTGCCCCAGGAGAATCCAGACGCCCGGATTTCACCCGACAGTTCCACGACATCGCCCTGAGGTTTACCGACCGCCAGCTCGCGCCCCACTAGCGCTGCCGGCACATCAGGCGTGATCGCCTCCTCTGGCGCCGCGGGTGTCGCGACCGGTGCGGGTTGCGGCGGTGGTGTACGCCGCCGCACAGGCGTTACGGCGGGTGCCGGCTTCGGCGGGTGTGTCCGCACAGGCTTCGGGGCCGCCACAACCGGCGCGACTACCGGCTTGGCCGGCTTAGTCGGCTTAGTCGGCGTGGGCGTTGCGCGTGGAGACACCACGGGTGCCTGCGGTGCATTCGGGGATTCAAGAAACTGACTACTGATCCAGACCGAGGCCTCGCGCGGTGGCGCAATGCGCGCCCACTCGCCGACCGTCTCATGGATCGTGACCGCCTGGCCCTGTTCAAGCTTACCCACCGGGCGATAGCTGATGCCCGGTCCCGAGCGAACCTGAACCCGTGTCACCACGGCCGATTCCTCGATAAGCTCAGCGTATACCCATAGCTTCGCCCCGGCGGGGGGGGCGATCTCGGACCATTCGTCGGTCGTGCGTCGCACTGCTACAAGCTCACCTGCAGCGGCTTGACACACGATCTCATAGCGGGTACCCGGACCAGAACGTACGTTGACGTTGCCGCTCTTGACCCGCATCTTTTCGGCCGAGGTCCCGGCGCTGACAAGCGCCAGACCCAGCCAGCCGATGAGCATCGTCCGGCTCATCACTAAGCGGACTTGGTCTTCGGCAGACCCACGCCACGGTCGCCGTCTTTCCACTTGCCCTGCTCTTTGAGCAGGTCGATGCGCTCGAAGCGCTTGAGAACGTTGCGCCGTGCCTTGATCTTGCTGGCCGACTTCAAACTAGGATGTTGAGACATCGTAAGGACTCCCTCTTTTCACTTTCACAAATGCGCCCGAGAGCATGCAGATCACGCCCGCAGAAGTCAAGCATTGCTTGAACGATTGAACAGCCGAACATTCGAACAATCGAACAATCGAACTACGAAGGGGAACGGGAGCCCCTATTGCTATGCATGTGCTGCTCCCCTGGCGATACACTCCGTGCCCTGCTTGAAGCGCCGTACCGATGCGACCTGTGCCCCTTCGTAGTTCGGCTGTTCGATTGTTCGGCTGTTCGATTGTTCTCCCTTAGACCATATAGCGGCGATCCAGCGGATAGGCCTCTTCGACGTGGCGCACCCGGGGCAGATCGCCCTCTGCACTGCCGATCACCTCCACCACATCAAAGCGAAATAGGATGTCAGGGTCTTTCAACTTGCGCATGTAGCGCATGGCGGCACGACTGGTTACCTGGCGCTTGTGGCGATCCACCGCCGCCAGTGGACGCCCGTAACGCTCACTGGCACGCGTTTTCACCTCAACGAAGACGAGCACGCGTCCATCGCGCGCCACCAGGTCGATCTCATCCCGTCCGGCCACGCGTACGCGGCGCCCCAGGATGCGGTAGCCTTTGCCCCGCAGAAGCCGCTCGGCGACCTGCTCACCCCACTTGCCGGTATCCTCATTGTGACTCATCGGCGGCCTTCCGTCGAATAGCGCCGGCCTCCCGCACCGGCCGGAAGCTCTGGCGATGCACGGGCGTGGGGCCAAACTCAAACAGCGCCTGCATATGCATACGTGAGCCATACCCTTTGTGCCGCGCAAAACCGTAGGCGGGATAGAGCTTGTCGATGGCCACCATCTGCCGGTCGCGCGTCACCTTGGCCACCACGCTCGCCGCGGCAATCAAGATACTGCGCCCGTCACCGCCCACAATGGCCGTAGAACTGCAAGGCAGACCGGAAACCGGACGGCCATCCACGAGGACGTGGTCCGGTAGGCGAGGCAGGGCCTGCACGGCACGCGCCATGGCCACGTGCGTAGCGCGTAGAATATTGAGGTGATCGATCTCGTGCGGGGAGGCCTCTCCCACGCCGATCAAGATATCGGGGTGCTCGTCCAACAGGGCAAAGAAGTGTTCGCGCTTGCGCTCAGTGAGCTTCTTTGAATCGGTCAGTCCCAGCAGGAATCCCTCACTCGCACGCTCAAGGAGGTCGGCCTCGATGGCCACGGCCGCGGCCACCACGGTGCCCGCCAGCGGACCCCGCCCGGCTTCATCCACACCCGCCAGCAAGACATAACCAGCCTGCCAGTGTTGGCGCTCGAATGCGAGCACGCGTCCGCTCCTTGGTCGCTGTTTAGCGGCGTGAGCGGATCTTCATACGGGCCTTGCGCCCCGTCAGATTCCGCAGGAAGTAGAGCTTGGCGCGCTTGACTTTGCCTTCGCGCTCCACCTCGATCTTGGCCAGATGCGGCGAATGCACGGGAAAGACACGCTCGACCCCCACGCCATGCGATATGCGGCGGACCGTGAACGTCTCGTTGGAGCTACCACCATCCCGGGCGATAACCGTCCCGGGAAACACCTGGATACGCTCCTTCTCTCCTTCGCGAATGCGCACATGCACACGCACCGTATCTCCCACATGAAACGGAGGCACGTTGCTGCCTTCGACCTGCTCTGCGTTGATTTTATCAATGACTTGCGACACCATTAGCCCCCTTAGTGGTCTTCCGTCTCTATTGTCCTGCTCGCTATCAAGTCCGGTCGGCGCAGCTGTGTCCGCTGAACGGCCTGTTCCTGCCGCCATCGCGCGACTTCAGCGTGATGACCCGACATAAGTATGGCGGGCACTTCCATGCCCCTGAAAACCGCCGGCCGGGTATACTGCGGATACTCCAACAGATCCTGGCTGAACGACTCCTCTTCCGTAGCGCCCTCACCGCCCAACACTCCGGGAACCAACCTGACAACCGCGTCAATCACCACGGTTGCGGCCAGTGCTCCGTTGGTCAGCACATAGTCGCCTATCGAAATCTCATCCGTAACCAAGCACTCCCGAACGCGCTCATCCACGCCCTCGTAATGCCCGCACACAAAAATCAAATGCCGTTCCCGGCTCAAATCCTGCGCCCGCCGCTGCGCGAATGGCGCCCCTTGAGGCGTCATCAGAATCACGCGCGACTCCGGCCGCTTAACCGACTCCACCGCTCTAAACAGTGGCCCCGGTGTCATCACCATGCCCGGTCCGCCCCCATAGGGCCGATCATCCGTCGAGCGGTGAACATCCTCCGTAAAATCCCGAGGGTCAATCGTGCGGAACACCGCCAGGCCATTCGCCGTGGCGCGCCCCAACATGCTCTCCTCGAGAAAGCCTTTCAGCATCCCGGGGAAAATCGTAATAACATCAATCTCTAGAGGCTCGGACATGATGCCGCCGATGCTGCGTCGACCCGGTTCAGGCCTCAGCAGTCACCTTCACATCTTCCTCTTCAGCCGCCGGAGCTTCCGGCGCCTCCACAACGGCTTCCTCTGCCGCTGCGTCCTCTACGGGTGCTTCCTCAGCGACCGCCTCGGGAGCCGGTACCTGGCGCTTCACCAAGCTCTTCACCGTATCGCTCACTTCGGCGCCCTGGCTCTTCCAATACGCAACCCGGTCCAGCTTCACCTCGCAGTTGTTGCTTTCCAGCTTGGGATCGTACCAGCCCAGAATCTCGAGAAATCGCCCGTCGCGAGGTGAACGGCTATCCGCCGCAACCACACGAAAAGCGGCTGCATTACGCGCACCTGTCCGCGTCAACCTGATCTTAACTGACATGAAAACTCCTGTCCGGTCTGCTTCTTACTACACTTCTATTCCGATTTCATCCGAAAGCCGTGGATAGTAACCATCTCTGCCTGTTTATTGCAAGCCTTATCGAACTACGAACATTCGAACAGCCGAACAATCGAACAGCCGAACTACGAAAGGGGAAACCGATGGCCATTCATTGCCCGGCCCGGTCGCGTCCCCACTTCGTAGTTCGAATGTTCGGCTGTTCGAATGTTCGGCTGTTCCTTTCCTAGCCTTTGGCCATCTCTTTCGACTTAAACGTCAACGCCTCGCCCTTCCGCGTAATCACTATCTTGCCACTCTCTCCCAGGCCGCCTTTGAGGATCTCCTCGGCCAGCGGATCCTCGATAAATCGCTCTACGGCACGACGCAACGGCCGGGCCCCGGATGCTTCATCAAAGCCCTTGGTGATCAGAAATTCCCGTGCGGAGCGCGTCAGGTCAATGCTCTGCCCCTTAGCCGCCAGGCGCTCACGCACCTTGCCCAACTCAAGCGTGAGAATCTTGGATACATCGCTGCGAGTGAGGCGTCGGAAAACGATCAGGTCATCAAACCGATTGAGCAACTCCGGCTTGAAGGCCCGCTTGGCCTCTTCCTCAATCTTGCGACGGAAGGCCGCCTGGTCCTCGCCTGCTCCCCCACCGCCACCAAACCCGAGTCCTGCGCCCTTGCTTGCGGCGTCAAAGCCGAGGTTCGATGTCAGGATTACAAGGGTGTTGCGAAAATCAACATGGCGCCCCAGGCTGTCCGTCAAGGTGCCTTCCTCGAGAATCTGAAGCAACATATGCATCACATCCGGATGCGCCTTCTCCACTTCGTCGAACAGCACCACCGAGTACGGACGCCGCCGTACCTTCTCGGTCAGCTGGCCACCCTCTTCGTGACCGACGTAGCCGGGAGGCGACCCAATCAGACGTGACACCGTGAACTTCTCCATGTACTCCGACATGTCGAGTTGAATCAGCGACTGAGCATCCCCAAACATGAACTCGGCCAGGACCTTGGCCAGGAGCGTCTTGCCCACACCGGTCGAGCCCAGAAAGATGAAAGAGCCGATCGGCCGGCGTGGATCTTTCAGATCGGCCCGCGAACGCCGCAAGGCCCGCGAAATCGTTCCCACGGCCTCATCCTGGCCTATCACTTTCTTGGCCAGCTCTTTCTCCATGCCCAGCAGACGCGCCAGCTCTTTCTGGTCCATGCGACGCAACGGAACCCCCGTCGATTTCGACACCACGGCCATGATATCTTCCTCCGTGATAGTGGCCGTATTCGCTCTGTTCTCCTCGCGCCATGCCGTGAGGATCTTCTCCAGGGCTTCTTTTTCGCGCCGCTCCCGATCGCGGAGCTCGGCGGCTTCTTCGAACAGCTGCGCCTTGATCGCTTTCTCCTTCTGGATGCGTGTCTCCTCGATACCCGCTTCGCGCT
Source organism: Verrucomicrobiota bacterium (assembly GCA_018648805.1). Lineage (GTDB taxonomy): Bacteria > Verrucomicrobiota > Kiritimatiellia > UBA8416 > JABMPJ01 > JABMPJ01. The sequence goes on along the minus strand of JABGQM010000006.1, from coordinate 36,380 downwards.
CGCGCAGGTCGGGTGAACGCTTGGTGGAGAGAATACGGGCCCGGGCACCAGCCTCGTCAATCATATCGATGGCCTTGTCAGGCAGGAAACGCCCCGTGATGTAGCGTGCCGAGAGGCGCGCTGCCGCTTCCAGGGCGGCATCCGTGTAGCGGGCGTTGTGATGTGCTTCGTAGCGATCCCGAATGCCCTTCAGAATGGCGATCGTCTCATCCACGTTGGGCTCTTCGACCATGACCGACTGGAAACGCCGCTCCAGGGCGGAGTCCTTCTCAACGAACTTGCGGTATTCGTTGAGCGTGGTGGCCCCCACGCACTGCAACTCGCCACGGGCCAGGGCAGGCTTAATGATGTTGGAGGCATCCATCGCCCCCTCAGCCGCGCCCGCACCCACAATCGTGTGCAGCTCGTCGATGAAGAGCACGATACTCCCCACACGGCGGATTTCATCCATCACGGCCTTGATCCGCTCTTCGAACTGACCGCGATACTTGGTTCCGGCAATCATGAGCGCCATGTCGAGCGTGATGACCTTGTGTCCATGCAGCACTTCGGGCACATCGCCCGACACCACCAACTGGGCCAGCCCCTCGACAATAGCCGTCTTGCCCACGCCCGCTTCCCCCAGAAGCACGGGGTTGTTCTTGTTGCGGCGACATAGAATCTGAATGACGCGCTCCAACTCCTCCTGGCGTCCGATCATCGGGTCCAGGTCGCCCTTCACCGCCAAGGCCGTCAAATCGCGGCCAAAGGCGTTCAAAGCCGGGGTTTTGGACTCCTTCGCGCCCTTCTTTCCGGCTGACGGCCCCGCCGCTTCATGCCCCTCGGGGTCATCATCAAACTCGTCGTCATCAAGGTCAAAGCTCGGATCCAACTCCCGCATCACCTCTTCACGCGCCGAATCGAGATCCACATCCAGATTCTTCAGCACCTGTGCCGCCACGCCCTCACCTTCGCGCAACAGCCCGAGCAATATGTGCTCAGTGCCCACATAGGTGTGATTGAGCGACTGGGCCTCGGCCAGGGCCAGCTGCAGCACCTTCTTCGAACGCGGCGTGAAGGGCACGTTGCCGACCGTCTTGGTCTCGGGCCCCTGGCCCACGGCCTTCTCGACCTCGTACCGTACGCTTTCCAGCGATATGCCCATGCGTTCGAGCACATTCACGGCCACGCCTTCGCCCAGGACAATCAGTCCCAGCAGGAGGTGCTCCGTCCCCACATAGGGGTGGTTAAAACGATCCGCCTCGCGGCGCGCCAGCTTGATTACCTGCTGCGCCCGCGGCGTGAAATTTGCAAATCCGTCCATAGTCAGTCCACCAATTCGCACGAAGCGATTCTTTTCTTCACCAGTTGTGCGCGCATTTCGTCCCGTTCATCGGGATTGATTACGCGGTCATAGAGTTTCTGCAAGTGCCCCGGCTGTGTCAAAAGCATTATTTCGTTGAGCTCCGACGGAGCCACCTTGCGGACCATCCCCAGCTCAACACCAAAGCGTAAGGCCGCCACCAGGTCGGTCACCTCCCCGGAAGAGAGCAGGCGGGCGTGTGACAGGATTCCAAGCGCGCGCCCCACGTAGTCCTGCACAAACGCGTAGCGGTCCTCCAGAAGACGCGCGCGAGCATTGCGCTCATGCTGCACCAGCTCGGACCCCACTTCACCCAGCAGGTCAACAATGTCGGACTCGGACTCGCCCAGCGTGGCCTGGTTCGACACCTGGAAGATGTTCCCCTCGGCATCACTGCCCTCCCCCATCACGCCGCGCACGGTCAACCCGATCTTGTCCAACCCCTTAACCACCGGATCGATCTCATTCAGCAACCGCAGCCCGGTAAGGTGCAGCATAACACTGACACGCAGCCCGGTACCCACATTGCTGGGACAGGCCGTCAGGTAACCCAGGCGGGGAGAAAATGCAAAGTCGAGTGATCCCGAAAGCTCGCTATCAAGCGCGTCCATGGCCTCCCACAACGCACGCAGACTCATCCCGGGACGGATCACCTGCATGCGCAGATGGTCTTCCTCGTTCACCATGATCGCCACGTTGTCCTCGCGATGCAACACCACGCCGCTGCCCGCACCCATGGCGGCCAGTTCGCGGCTGATAAGATGGCGCTCAATCAGGACCTCCTTATCGACCGATTCAAGTTCGCCCATATCCAGAAACGTGCTGCGGCGTAGCCCCGGCAGACCGTCACAGGCCTTGCGAACGGAACGGCAGAGGCGCAGGCGCTCATCATCCTTAGCCCACCCGGGAAAGGCCGCGCCTTTCAGGTTGCGTGCCAAACGCACACGGCTGCTGACCACAATGCCCGCCTCCAGGTCATCGCTTGACCACAAACCCGGCTGCTTGACTAACTCATCCACAAACATACTCATGCCCCTTCAACCACACCGTCCTGCTGCGCCTGCAGATCCCGAATGCGGTCCCGCAGTGTTGCCGCCTCCTCGAAATCCTGTGCCGCTACGGCTCGCTCAAGGGCCTGCTGCAACGCGGCAATCTCGGCCGTCAGGGCCTCCCCGGCCGGGGCCTTGCCCACATGCCGTCCCCCCTTCTGCATCGCGCGCAGATAGGGCGAAAGCTCCTCCGCAAAGGCCTCGTAACAGGAGGGGCACCCCAGCAGAGACCGTTTCTTGAAGTCCTTACCGGTCGTCCCGCACACCAGGCAGGTCCTCTCGGACGACTGGCCCTGCTTCTCTGGCTTCAGGCCGGCGCCAAACAGAAAGTCAGGCATGGAGAGCGGCGACTGCAGATCGAACCCGTTCTCGGCCGCGCACTCTTCACACACATACATCTCCTTGATCTGTCCATTGCAGACCTGCTTGAAATGTACGGATGCTTCCTGGCACTCACAGATTTCGCACTTCACGGTTGCTCTCCCTGCACGGCCCTACGCGACCGGCGTAAACCAGTCGTGCGTATCCGGCGTACGCCCCTCAACAATGTCAAAGAAAGCCGACTGGATACGCTCCGTTACGGGACCGCGTCGACCTTCACCAATCACGATATTGTCGATTTTTGACACCGGCGTAATTTCGGCCGCCGTGCCCGAGAAAAAGACCTCGTCGGCCACATACAGCGCCTCACGTGGAATCACCTGCTGACGCATGGGGATGCCCATCTCACGGGCCAGGGTCACCACGCAGTGACGGGTGATGCCCGGGAGGATTGAAGAACTCGTCGGCGGCGTATAGATCGCCCCATTGCGCACAAGAAAGATATTCTCGCCAGACCCCTCAGACACGAAGCCCTGATAGTCCAGCGCAATACCCTCATCAAACCCATCATTCGTGGCTTCCATCTTGATCAGCTGGGAGTTCAGATAGTTACCCCCCGCCTTCGCCAGGGTCGGGAACGTGTCAGGCGCCGGGCGCCGCCACGAGGAAACACGCACCGATACGCCATCTTCCATGGCCGCTTCGCCGAGGTACTTGCCCCATGACCACGCGGCAATTACCACGTTGACCGGGCATTTCTGAGGGTTGACCCCCATCTCACCCAGTCCGCGAAACGCCAACGGACGGATATAGCAGGAACTCAACCCATTCTCGCGCACCGTGTCAATGACCGCCTGCTCCAACGCGGCCTGCTCGAAAGGTATATCCATGCGGTAGATTTTGGCCGATTCATACAGACGACGCATGTGGTCACCCAGCCGGAAGATTACCGTCCCTGCCCCCGTGTCATAGCAGCGGATCCCCTCAAAGATAGACGATCCGTAGTGGAGCGCATGACTCATCACATGACACGTAGCGTCAGCCCAATCGACCAGCTTACCGTCAACCCAGATTTTGCCTTCACCAAACGCCATCTCAAGCCCCTCTCTACAACACAACAACGCCCCGCACAGGCAGGGCTTTTCCACAAGTCGACAAGGATAGATCCCCCCCCGCCAACACTCAAGCTGTAAAACCGCTCCGGAGCAGGCGAACAGCCGAGCAATCGAACATTCGAACAGCCGAACTACGAACGGGGAAACCGATGGCCATTCATTGCCCGGCCCGTTGGCGTCCCACTTCGTAGTTCGAATGTTCGGCTGTTCGAATGTTCGTACTTCAGTGTGGCGGAGGTCGGAGGTCCCTCCGTCGCCCTTCGGGCTATGGAGGGCAAGCGGAGGCCGGATAAGCAGACCTATCGAACGAGCGAAGCAGGGGGATGCCCTCCGCAGGCCTATTATCGCGACTTGTCCTCCGTAGCTTTAGCGAAGGAGGAAGCGATACTCCAGCCAAGGAGGGCATCCCCCTGCTGAGCGAGTGGTGCACCCGAGAGGAGTCGAACCTCCACGCCCTTAACGGGCACATGGACCTGAACCATGCGTGTATGCCAATTTCACCACGGGTGCATACTTGGAAAATCAGCGCGGATAATAGTCAGCCCGGCACTACAGGTCAAAGCATTTCGCACTCTTTTTCGCCTAAACTCACAGCGCCGAACGAAACTCCGGACGGCCCTTGATCCCCAGATTCAGGTGAAACAGTGATCCCGAGAGTTCACCATTGGCTTCCGGATCGCCCGCACGGGCCGTCGTGACAAAAATGTCGGTCAGGTCCGCCCCACCGAACGCCAGACAGGATACGTTCCGCACCGGGAAGTCCACGCGCAACAGCTCCGCCCCGTTGGCATCCAGCCGAACCAGTCGCGCCCCGTCCCAGCGTGCCGACCACACACAGCCCTCGGCGTCCACGGTCATCCCGTCCGGCTTGCCCTCATCGCCTTGCGGGCTCAGCAGAATACGCCGGTTTGAGATGGCGCCGGAGGCACGGTCGTAGTCAAACACGGACAGCGTCCGCTGCCGCGAGTCACAGAAATACATCTGCTTCAGCCCCGGTGCAAACCCCATGCCATTGGCCGTACCGGTGCCGTCCACGACCACCGTGAGCGTCCCGTCCGGGTCCAGCCGGTAAAGTCGGCCGGCCCGCTCCGGCGTCGACATCACGCCGCAAAACACACGCCCCTCCGGATCGGCAATCACGTCATTGAACCGATTGCCGCGCTCGGCCGGGATCTCCTCCCGCACCGTCCGGATGAACACACCATCGCGCCAGATCCGCACCGCCCCCTCAGCCATGAACAGTGCCAGCGCCCCATCCTGCTGCAGTGTCATGCCGCCCACGGGCGCTCCGGCCTTATAGGTCGTCACAACCTGCGAAACCGGGTCATACCTAAAGATCAACCCGTTGGGAATATCCAGCCAGTAGAGGCATAGTGCATCCGGATGCCATAGCGGACCCTCACCCGTATCGCACGACTGCCGTACCAGGACCTCAGGCGCAGCCGTCATGGCAGAACATGCCCCGGATCACTGCAGGTCGGGTTGGTGCCAATCGGTCCCAGCGTATAGATGCCGCCCTTGGGACACACTGGAATCGCCGCGGTGGGCAGATACTTCGTCACGGCCGCCTCATCCACGGCTGCGCCATCCTGCAGGTTCTGTTCCATGGCCGCCTGCTCCTTGCCCGAATCCAGCATCCTCAGATTATTGATGCAAGCAGACGCCTGCGCCTTCCCACGCGCCTTCACAAAGGACGGAATCGCAATCGCCGCCACCATACCCACCGGCGCAATAGCCATCGACGCCACGAGCTGCTGGCCGCTGGCCGAGGTCGTCCCCGAAGCCCGCACGCCGCTCTTGTAGTTCATAATCGTAATGGCACAGCTATAGTTCTGCTGGCGATCCAGCAGGCGCGTCACGAGATCACGTGACGCCTTATCCTGCGCGCCCGTAGACGGGGCCAACGCCATGGCCGACTCCTGGATGCTGCGTATGATCTCGCCGAAACGCGCACTGACATAGGCAATACCATTGTTTTTGGCCGGCTGCCCCGCGAAAGCGACCTTGTAGGCCTCCGTGGCGATCAAGCCGCCCTTGCCCGTATACGCCTTGATCGCCTCGGTCACCGTCTGCACGGTCGTCCCGATCAACAGATAGCCTTTGTGCTGAGCCATCGCCAACTGCACCGGCACCACCGGCACCGGCAGGTTGAGCGCGTAGACCGTTGTACCTTCCACCTGCGACTCCATCAGCGGCATGCCGGTCTTCACCACCTGCCCCTTCACCAGCGTCATCAGCGTGTCATCCTTGACCTGCATGGCCAACAGCAGCGACGGCGAAGGAATCGCCATCTGCTTCTCCCCGGCCGGGATCGTAATCTTGGCATCCGAGGAAAACTGAATACCGATCACACTGTCCACCCCAATTGACCCGATCAGGTCGTCAATCGGCACCCCGATCATCATCGCGGCACCTTCAATGCCCTGCGCAAACTGCTGAGCCGCCTCGGCCGGCGCCACCTCGGATACGCCCTTCTGAATCATGGCCCACAGCTGCTTGATGTCGGTCGTCCCGGCCCGAGCCAGCTCGGTAGTGGCCGGTAGAAACCGAAGGCTCTGCAGCTCCCGCGGCGCCCCGCCCACACAGGCGCGCCACAGCGGCAGCATCGCCGCTTGCGCATCCCGGCTGATGAACATTTTGACCACATTCTGGCCGTCCGCGCGCGGCACGCTGCTCATCCCCAAACCGTTGATCGCGTAGAAACCGTTCTTCTTGAGAAAGGTGTGCAGCTTGTTGACCGCCGCCATCGCCTCTTTGGCCTTCGCATCATCCACCGTCGCCGTCGACATGATCTCCACCATGTCCGCCATCGAGCGCTCGATCAGTCCGTCCACGTTGGCCACCACCATGAGGTCGCCGCCCTGGTCAAGCCGCGCCGCCACCGCCGTAAAGGCCTGGCGTACCGCCTCCGGATCGCGCACCGCCTGCGCCGCCACGCCCTGGCACAGCGTCCCCACCAAAAGCCCCGCCACCACACCACAAATCAAACCAGACCGTTTCATCTCTCGCCCCTTTGCTATGTTAATTGGACACGGCCAGCACCTTCGCACGTCACCCCTTCGCACGTCAACCCTGCAAAGAAACTTGGCACCCTCCTCTGGCTGGGGTATGGTCTCCCCTTGAATTGAACACGGGCCCATAGCTCAGTTGGTCAGAGCTGGGGACTCATAATCCCTAGGTCGCTGGTTCGAGTCCAGCTGGGCCCACTCCACTGAAAGCGAGCATATCACTATGAACCAACCCCAAGCCCCCATTAACCTCGATGATTTGCGCCGGCGGCTAAGCGGCAGCGGCATCTGGGTGGCCGCGGCCATCTTCGTCTTTGCCATCTTTGTGGCCCAAACGATCCGCATCGAAACCGTCAGCGGCGAGGATGTCGGTTTTCTCCTCAGCCGCATCAGCGGTGATATCGAGGTCATCGACAGCTCCGGCAAACAGATCTTCAATGGTCTGACCAAGCAGTTCTATGTCATGGAGAAGACCCTGCAGACCCTCGAGATGACCGAACAGATCGGGCGCGGCGACCGCGCCGAGCGCGATGATCTCAAAATAAAGACCGTCGACGGCAGCGACGTCTACGTTGACCTGAAGGTGCAGTACCGCATCAACACCGATATGGCCGAAACGATCATTCTTACCTCGGGCCCCGGCGATCAATACAAGGTGAAATGGGCGCGTGACTACATCCGCTCCATCAGTCGCAACTATCTCGGCGAATTGACGACCGAGGAGTTCTACGATTCCAACAAGCGGGATGCCAAGGTCGATCTCGCCCGCGCCGAGTGCAACCAGCGACTGGAGCGCTTCGGTATTCGCATCGACCACATCCTGATTCCACGGCGCCCCCAATTCTACGCGGAATATGAAGAGATGATTAAGAAGAAGAAAGAAGCCGACCAGACCGTACAGGCCCAGGAGTCCAAGGCCTTGGCGGCCAAACAGAAGCAGGAGACCATGACGGTCACGGAGACCAACCTCAAGAACGTGGCCGTCGAGCAGTTCGAAGGCAAGATGCAACAGAATGTTATTGCGGCAGACGCCGAAGCCGACAGGGCCATGAAACAGGGCGATGCCTACTACGAGCAGAAGACCATCGCGGCCGAGGCCGAGTTCTACCAGCTGTCGAAGCGTGCTGAAGCCATCACGGCCCAGAAGGCCGCTGAAGCCGCCGGTATCAAGGCCCTGCGTGAGGCCCTGGAGGGGCCCGGTGGCGCCAACATGGTCAAACTGGAATACGCCCGCAAACTCAAGAGCGTGCCCATCACAGGAAAGCCCTTCTCGGTCGAGGGATCCGTCGAACGATTCGAACATCTGCGCGGCGCCGAGACCATTGGCGTCTCCGTTAAATAGCAAGTCACCCCGAAGGACATGAAGACCATGAAAAGTATTAAAGCAATATCAGTTATCGTGATCGCCCTCATCCTGGGCGGATGGCTTACGGTTCAACTTCTGACGGTCGATATACCCATCGGACAGACGGGGGTCAGGATTCAGCAATATGGACTCTTCGGCAAGAAGGGCGTCGTGCAAGCCGACTTCGGTCCGGGCTGGCATCGCGATCTGGGCCCCATCGATTCCTGGGTGGGCTACGACAGCACCGTGCAGACCCTCGAAATGACGAAAGAGGCCCGCCATGGCAGCAGCATGGGTGAGGACGAGGTCAAGGTACAGTCGGTCGACGGCAACAAGATCTCGCTTGATGTGACCGTGAAATACCGCATCGCAGAGGGTATGGCCCACAAGCTTTACGAGGACACAGGGGCAGGCACAAAGTACCGCGCCATCGTGCGCAACGAGGCCGAGAAAGCCAGCATGGGACGCTTCGGACAGATGACCACCGAGGAATTCTACGACCCCGAGCAGAAGCGGCTCCGCTCCAAAGAGGTATTCGATGAGCTGACCGCCTCCCTGGCAGACAACTACATTGAGGTCATTGATGTCCTGATCCGTAATGTTGAATTTGATTCCAAGTACGAAGCTAAGATCCGCAGCAAGAAACTGGCGGACCAAGAGGTCGAACTCTACACATCACTGGCCGATGCCGAGCGTATGAGCGGCAAGACACAAGTCATCGAGGCCGAGACCACAAAACTGATCGAGATTATCACGAAGAAGAAGGAAGCCGAGTTGATCGGCATGGAGGCCGCAACGGATCTCCAGGTCGCCAAGATTGAGGCGCAGTACAAGAAGTATGTCACCGAGAAAACCGCCGATGCCGACTTGATTGCCGACCAGAAACAGGCCGCCGGACAGCGCATGGTTAAGGAGGCAGAAGCTGAAGGTGAGCGCCTGCGCAACGAGGCCCTGACCGGCGCCGGCGGCGACATCATGGTCGCCCTCGAAGCCGCCCGCAATCTCAACCTGGCCGATATCACCGTCTCCACGCTCGAGGTGGACCTGCTCGACGTCAACCAGATGGCAGAGAAGCTGGGCGTTCCCACACCCGCCAAGTAACCACGCACCCCCATGGCCTATCGCCCCAAACATGTTGCCGAGTATGTCGCGCTACGCCTGACCGCCGGCCTGGTGCAGGTGGTGCCTTATCGCCTCCTGCTCTTCATAGGATGGATCGTGGCAGGCATCTCGTTCGCCTTAACAGGCACCTGTAGACGGGAAACCCGCCGCCGCATTCTGGCCGTACTGGGGGATGATACGGCGCCATCCAGAGTGCGGCACATCGCATGGATCTCCTGGCGCAACATGGTGTTCAATGCGTTTGAGGCGCTACGCATTCCACGCACCTCGCCCGCCTGGGTGCGCAAGCATTTCACGCCCGGCACGATGATGACGGATCTAAGCAAGGAGCGTGACGCCGGACGCGGCGCCATCATCGCCCTGCCCCACATGGGCAACTGGGAGATGGCAGGACTGGCCAGCCATGTCCACGACATCCCGATCATCATCATCGTCGGCAAACAGCGCAACCCCTTGACCAACCAGTACCTGCATGAGCTGCGCGCCGCCGCGGCATCCGTCATCATTGAACGGGGTACCGACATCATGCGTCCCATCGCACGCCATCTCAAGGCAGGCAAGTACCTCGCCATCCTGCCCGATGTCCGCATGTCCTACCCCGACCTGGCGATCCCTTTCCTGGGCGGCACCGCCAACCTGGGCAGCGGCATGGCGCTCTTTGCACGCATGACCAACCTCCCCATCTACCCTTGCTGCATTGTGCGTGACGGCTGGACTCGCCACCGTGTCGCCGAAACCTATCCCCCCATTCGGCCCGACAAAACACTCGACAAACACGACGATATGGAAAGAATGACCCGCTCCGTTATGGAGGCCTTTGATGCCGCCATTCGAAAGTACCCGGAGCAGTGGTTCTGGCACAATAGACGCTGGGTGCTTGACCCTGTTGAACCATCGAAGAACGAACAGCCGAACAGCCAAACTACGAACGAGGCCAACTGATGATTAGAGTCAACCCGCATTACAGCAAACTACAGGCGTCCTACCTTTTTTCTGCCATCGCCAAACGCATGGCGGAGTTTCAGGCCAGCCACCCCGATAGCGACCTGATCAAGTTGGGGATCGGAGATGTGACACACGCGCTACCGGCGGCCTGCACAGAGGCTATGCACAAGGCCGTCGACGAGATGGGCTGCGATGCCACCTTCCGCGGCTATGGCCCCGAGCAAGGCTATGATTTCCTACGTGAGGCCATTGCGCTCAACGATTTCGCAGCACGCGGCATCGCGGTTCAGGCCGACGAGGTCTTTGTCAGCGACGGGGCCAAATGCGATACCGCCAATATCCAGGAACTCTTCGCCCAGGACGCCCGCATTGCCGTGCCCGACCCGGTCTACCCGGTCTACGTCGACACCAACGTTATGGCCGGACGCACCGGTGAGGTCCAGGATGAGCGTTACGACGGACTGGTCTACCTCGACAGCACGGAGGACAACCACTATGTCCCGACACCGCCCGCCCAACCGGTTGACCTGATCTACCTCTGCTTCCCCAACAACCCCACCGGCGCCACCGCCACGCACGCCCAGCTCAAAACGTGGGTGGACTATGCACACGAACACCAGGCCCTCATTCTGTTTGATGCCGCCTACGAAGCCTTCGTTCGTGACGACTCACTCCCTCGCAGCATTTACGAAATCGAGGGGGCAGATGAAGTGGCCATTGAGTTCCGCAGCTTCTCCAAGACCGCCGGCTTCACCGGCACTCGCTGCGCCTACACCGTCGTTCCCAAAGCGTGCCGCGCCTACGATGCGGAGGGGAACCCGCAGGAACTGCACGCCCTCTGGAACCGCCGCCATACCACCAAGTTCAACGGCGTCTCCTACCCCGTACAGCGTGCCGCCGAAGCCGTCTTCTCAGCAGCGGGACAGGCCCAGATCACAACCGTCAACGACGGTTACCTTGGCAACGCGGCTCTGATCCGGGAGAAGATCAGTGCGCTGGGTTACGCCTTGGTCGGGGGCGAGAACTCACCCTATATCTGGATCAAGACGGGCATCGACTCCTGGGACTTCTTCGATCGGCTTCTCAACGATGCCGCCGTGGTAACCACCCCCGGTGCAGGCTTCGGGTCCTGCGGGCAAGGCTACATTCGGATCAGCGCCTTCAACGACCGGTCCAAAGTCGAAGAAGCCATGCAGCGGATCGCCGCCGTGCTGGGCAATAGATAACCACGAAGAGCACGAAGAACATGAAGAGAATGTAGGATGCTTGTCATCTGCAAGCCGTAGAACGGACCTCATGCAGCAGACGACGAGTCCCCTTCGTGATCTTCGTGATCTTCGTGGTGATTGTCCCCGATCAGGCCAGGCTCTTCAGCGTACGTGCGACACGCTCCTGCACCGGCTCGTCATCGACGACGAACTCCTTGCCCGTGATCATCTCGTAGGCCCGGATGTAGCGCTTGGCCGCCTCAATGCGGACTTCGTCGGTCAGTGCGGGTGGCTCGCCGTCGCCCCGGAAGCCTTGATCGGCCAACCATGTACGCACGTACTCCTTGTCGAGCTTGCGCTGCTCTTTGCCTGCTGTGAACAATTCGGCATAGGTGTCGGTATACCAGTAGCGCGATGAATCGGGTGTGTTGATCTCATCAGAAATGGTCAGGACGCCATCCACACGGCCAATCTCATACTTCGTATCCACAAAGATCAAGCCGCGATCTGCGGCGAGCTCTACCCCACGCTTGTACAGAGCCATACAGATTTCCGCCGCACCATCAAAGGTCTCACCATCGATTAATCCCTCGTCGATGGCCTCTGCCCGCGACACGTTGCGGTCATGTTTCTCCAGCTTGGTCGTCGGCGTAATAATCGGCGACTCCAACTTCTGATCCTTGCGAAGTCCCTCGGGCAACGGGTTGCCACACAGGTTGCGAACACCCCGCTCGTAGTTGTACCAGGCCGAGGTCTTGGTCACCCCCGTGATGTACCCTCGCACAATGAACTCCAGAGGAAGCTGCTCGCACTCCTTGACCACCATGACGTTCGGATCGGGGATATCAAGCACGTGGTTGGGAACGATGTCTTGGGTCTGCTCAAACCAGTACGCCGCGATCTGGTTCAGAACCTGCCCTTTGAACGGGATGGTTCCCAACACACAATCGAAAGCCGAGATACGGTCTGTTACGACCAATACACGGCGGTCGCCCAGCTTGTAGCTGTCACGAACCTTGCCCTGAATCCGTTCCGCCAATTCCGGGCACTCTGTGCCCTCCAGTACGTTCGCCAACTGCGCCTTAATTCTATCGTCACTAATCATCGATATCTCCTTCTCAGCTTACACCTTCGAACTCAGGACCCCTTCACATATCCAAATTCATGACCTGGGGTTGCTCATCCCACCCGCGCGCACGGCGCAAACGATCCAGGCGCCCATGACAGTGGCGCTGAATCTCGTCGCTCAGTGAGACCACATCGGCCAGCTTGCCGCCGCCACCCAAGAGGGCCTCAGCCGTACCACAAACATGGCGCAATCCCAATACCCCCCGACCACGCGTGCTATCCCAGATATCAGACAGCGCGTCTATGATGATTCCCAGTCCCGTGAAGAAGATGAGCTCCAGTGGCGCCCCATCCCGGACGGTCAACTGCTTGAGATCGACAACCCACATGGTTTCGCCATGCGTGACCTCCCATTCGGAGGGCTTGATCAGCCCGGTCCCGTGCAACAGGAAACGCCGCGCGACGCCCTCCTTGCCCACCGAGTTCAGCCCGCGCGATGTCATCAAAACCAACGCCCGCGCATCCGCGCAGCAGCCACCGCAATCCTGCTCGACATAGCACTCGACCGCACGCGCCACCTCGGAGGCTTCACTGATGTCCGTCTCATACTCCTGCGCGCACATGCTCTCGATCTGTAAGACCAAGTGATCAAATACGCCTGGATCCCCACCGGTTTCGGCCGCCTTCCAGATCATAGCGATGCCACCTCGGTATAGCTGCTGCCACCCATCAGCCGTCCTCCTTGGCCACCAGGCCCTGGATCGCGCTCATGAACTGATTTACATCCTTAAACCGCCGATAAACCGAGGCGAAGCGTACATACGCCACTTCATCCAGACGTTCAAGGTGCTCCATCACCTTCTGCCCAATGGCCTGGCTCGGTGCCTCACGCTCGTAGTCACGCTCAAGATCGTCGATGATGGCGTCCACGACCCCCTCAACCGTCTCGGCGCTGACCGGCCGCTTCTGGCAGGCGCGCTCAATCCCCGAAACCAACTTTTCGCGATTCAGGTCCTCGTGGCGGCCATCATTCTTCACGACCCGCAGCCGTGCCCGCACAATCTCTTCGTACGTCGTGAAGCGGTGCCCGCATCCCAGACAGACACGCCGACGCCGGATAACGGCACCGCTACGGGCCGATCGGCTATCAATGACCTTGTCTTCCAGGTTCGCACACTTGGGACAGCGCATACCTATACCCCTGAATCACTGAGGCCCTGAAGTGACGTCAACAGCGCCGCGGGGTCACTACTCAGCACCACCTGGGTCACCCCTCGTGGCAGGGCACTGCCCTCGAGATGCCCTGAATCGTCGTAAAGCACCACCGGAATGGAACGCGCATTCGGCATGGCCTGCAGCATGTCCGCCACGGCATCACCATTCATCTTGGAGAGAATCTGCTTGATCAGAATGGCATCCGGACGCTGCAGAATGGCTTGCTCGATCATTTCGGGGCCGTGCTCGACCGACGAGACCAACCAGCCCGCATCCTCCAGGTGTTTCTCGATTCGGGCCGCCACCATGGCATCGTCTTCACCCAACAACACCTTGCTCGGCGTGCCCGGGTCGATCGCCTGGTCGTCGTGGCCGGAACGAAGAAAGAGGATGCGCCCCACTTCCATAAGAAGGTCATCCGGCGCACAAGGTTTGGCCACAAATCCATCCACATCGATATCCGCAAAGAACTCGGCCATGTTGGCGCGCGCTGTCAGCACCAGCACCGGGTGCTTGGGCTTGCCTACTACTGAGATCTCCTTCAAAAACCCGATGCCCCCCATTCCAGGCATACTCATATCGAGGATAATGAGATCCGGCTCCAGCGTTTTCAGCCGTTTCAGGCCTTGTTCCCCACTATCGGCCGTCGTGACGTCGTAGCCCTCGAAGCGTAGAAAATCGCTCAGGGTCACCAGCAAGCTGGTGTCGTCATCTATCAGAAGGATCGTCTTTTTTGTATTGTCCATAGTGCATTCTCCGGCTACCGCCGTTTCCGTGCCTCACCACTCTTCCTACCAGGGGCCACGCCTATTTCATCATAGCCATCGGCCCCAGAAAGGCCTCCTCAATTCGGTCCAGCAGCATGGTCTCTGTCCAGTGGCGTGGAACCAAAGGAATCGAAAAACTCTTCAAGATCTGCTCGCGCGCCTTGTTCAGACCCGCGCCCCCGATCGCGATCAACGGCGTCGTCCTCAGTCGCCGGTCACTTTTCATCTTGAGAATCAGTTCCGTCCCGGACATGCCTTCCATACCCAGCCCCACAACGGCGCCATGGAAGCGACGGTGCTCAACGATGTGCTGCGCATCCTCACCGTCACCGCCCCTTATAACCCGATAGCCCGCAGCGGTCAATTGCTGTCCCAGCTTGGTGCAAACGAAATCGTCACTTCCTGCCAGCAGAATGATCGGTGGATCAACGCGCGGCAGCGATACGGTGACCAGCGTTCCTCTGTCTCCGCCCGGCACCGGACTCTGAATTCCAATACTACCACCATGCAGCGCCACGATCTCCTTGACGATGGCCAAGCCCAGCCCCGATCCGCTCGGCTGCTTGCCCACCGTGAAATAGCGCTCCGTCACCCGGTCCAACGCATCCGGCGGAATGCCAATCCCGCTGTCGCGCACTTCCAGGCGGAGGCACCCCTCATTGGCGCTATCATCCGTCACCGTGACCGCAATCGTCCCGCCCTCGGGTGTGAATTTCACCGCGTTGCCCACAATATTGAGCACGACCCGCTCCATGCGCTGTGGGTCGCAGTCTGCAAACAGACCCGACGCGCCCGGATCCACGCTGAACGCAACCCCTTTCTGCTGCGTCCGCACGGCCAGCGACTCAAGGCTGCGCGACACCAGACGGCCAAAGGGGATCGTGGCCCGGGTCAGCGTCAGACTCTCATTTTCAATCTTACGCAGATCAAGAATATCGTTCACCGTCGTCAGCAACCGCTTACTATCGCCATCCAGCATCGTCAGATACTTGCGGACAGGATCCGAAATCGGCCCCAGTACGCCGCGCAACATGTTGGCCACAGCGTAGATCATAGAGGTCAGCGGGGTGCGCAGCTCGTGCGACACATTGGATACAAACTGCATGCGCGCGCGGTCGTGCTCCTCCAGACGCGCCACGGCATCTTCGAGCGCCTCCTGAGCCTGCTTGCGAATCGAGATATCACGAATAAAGAAACAGAGACGCCCGGAAGTCCCGTGTGTCATCCAGTTTACTGCGATTTCAGCCGGGAAACTCGACCCATCAAACCGGATGACACGTGCTTCCAGCAATGTGTAGCGGCGGTCATCCAGGTTCTTACGCAGCGCTTCCCAGAGCGCGGTATCGGCCCCCGAGATCAGCTTCATCACATCACTGCCATCGAGGTAGTCACGCCCACCCCCCAGCAACTCCACGGCGCGCGAATTATATTCCATAATGCGCCCGTTGGGTGCCGCGATCAGGACCCCATCGTAAATGCTCTGCAAAAGGGCCGCAAACGTAGATTCCCCACCGCTACCGCCACGCTCATCGTCCGGAACCGACCGATCAACAACCGACCGCTCAGGCCCACGCACGGTATCACCCAAAACCGCATCCATATCAATGCGCATGGTGCTGCTCGAATGGCGACTACGGGATAGACTATCCTTTGCTGTACTCATGGAGGGGAGACTATACTCAAGGCCCCGTGCGGCCTCAATGTTAAACCCGCGAAACGTGACTATACGTCCTGCTCAAAGGCCCCCAAAAGAGGGCACAAAAAAAGGCTCTTCAGGTATTAGCGGGGGATTTTCTATTGATGAATCGCGTTCTGGACGGAGGCGGATAGGGATCGTGTAAGTTGATCGGTTAAGGGTAACCGGGTAAGGGTAGCGGTTAAGGAAGCGGTTAAGTGTCCGAGAAGGTGTATGGAGAGCGCAGCGCACACACTTAAGCGTACACTTCGTCGCACTCTTAACCGCAACACTTACTTGGATACGCTTAATCGCCTGACTTAACCGGATTGTGTGAGAGTGTATCTGCATATAGGCCAATGAAAAAACACCCGCAAATCCCG
Organism: Verrucomicrobiota bacterium; assembly: GCA_018648805.1. Lineage (GTDB taxonomy): Bacteria > Verrucomicrobiota > Kiritimatiellia > UBA8416 > JABMPJ01 > JABMPJ01. Next base: position 19,817 of record JABGQM010000006.1, on the reverse strand, counting down.
GAAGCGCCAGAAGTTTATAGCGGGGCACGAGGCGTGAATATGGTGCGAGAGCCTGGAGAGGTCGAGGCGAGGGAGCTGGCGCTGCTGCAGCAGCTGCAGGTGGCCTATCCACGCCGCGGGTGCGTCTGCCTGGAGCCGGCGCGGAAGTGGGACTTCGGCACGGTCGTCGGCAACGGCAGGCAGGGCGCGCTGGCGTTCTGCCGAACCAGCGCCGAAGAGCTGGTCTTGAGCCATGAGGAACTCTTTCTGCCGCTCTTCCCCGATCACGGCTATCTGCCGGTCAAAGCGCTTTACGACACCATCCAGCAGCTGGTCCGCGACGGCAAAGCGGATGAGGCACAGGCGTTTATTCGTAAGTTGAAGCAGGACAAAGACGTCCCCGGTTACAACACGACCGACCCCTTTGTGGGGGCCTGCTCGCTGGATCTGTTGATGCAGGCGGCGTGTGACTACGAACGCTATGTCCGGTCGGTCGATTTCGAATCGGGTGAGGCGATCACGGCCTGGCAGGATGCCACCGGACTCTATCATCGCCGCTTCTTCTACTCGCGTGCTGATGATGTCATGGTTCTCCGGCTGAACAGCCCGTCAGGCAGCAAACTGAACCTGTCGCTCGGGCTGCGCGAGATCGAGTATATCCCGCCGACGGACCCCAAAGATCACGACATCTATCAGAAGACCATCGACCGTTGTGAAGGGACGGTTTCTGAGACGTTGCTCACGCACCGTATGCACTTCCAGCGCCGCTGGGAGTCGCAGCCCGTCAACGGCTGTTGCACCATGGCCCGCGTGATCACGCGGGGTGGGGCGGTCGTGACTGGACGCGAGCAGCTCACGATCACCGATGCGGATGAGCTGCTGCTACTCGTCAGGACGATCCCCGACAGGCGCGGGGAGGAGCTCTCGTTCGAAGATGAGGCCGTGGCTATCGATCGGATCGAGGCCGACTATGACGCGCTGCTTGAGGCGCATGCCGAGATTCACGGCGAACTCTTCAATCGTTGCTCACTGCAGCTGTCGACGCCTGATGGACAGGGCCGCAGCACAGAGAGCCTGCAGGCCGAGTCGTCGGTCGGCTGCACCTCGCCCGCCCTTGTCGAGAAAGCCTTCGCCGGTGCACGCTATGGGATTATCAGCAGTACGGGCAACCTGCCTCCCGCCTTGCAGGGGGTCTGGACCGGCACGTGGAAGCCCTGCTGGTCGGGCGACTACACCCTCAATGGGAATGTACAATCCATGGTAGCCGCCAGCCTTTGCGGCAACCATTTCGAGTGTATGGAGTCCCTGATGGACTACATGGACGCGCTGATGGATGACTTCCGCCAGAATGCCCGGGAGTTGTTGGGCTTTCGCGGTCCGTTGATTCCCTGGCGATCCAGCACGCATGGTCGCACCCACTATCTGGCCTACAAGCAATACCAACACGACTTTCCCGGCATCTACTGGTTTGCGGGCGCGGCATGGTTCGCTCAGCTGTACTATGACTACTACCTCTATACGGGCGATGAGACGTTCTTTGAAACGCGCCTCAAGCCCTTCCTGCTGGAGTCCGTGGCCTTCTATGAGGATTATCTGACCCTCGAGCAGGATGGGGTCTACGTCCTCTCGCCCGCATCCTCGCCGGAGAATGAGACCGCCGACAATATCTGGATGGCACCGAATCCCACGATGACCATTGCCGCGATCAAACAGATCCTGAGGACCGTGCTGCGGTTATCGGACAAGCTCGGGGTTGACGACGCACAAGTGGCGACATGGCAGGGGATGCGGGCCAAGATGCCGGCCTACCAGATCGGGGCCAATGGGGCATTGAAGGAGTGGTGCTGGCCGGGGATTGAGAATGAGGAGGCCCATCGGCATGCCTCGCACCTTTACCCGCTCTATGATGGAGTGGCTCCTGAGATCGCGGCCAGTGCCGATCTGCAGGAGGCGTGTCGCGTGGCGATTGATCAGCGCCTGGTGTTCCGGCGTCCCGAGCATGGTGGTTTCATGGCCTTCGGGTTGACCCAGTTGGGGATGGCCTCTGCTCATCTTGGCGACAGGGCGTTGGCCTATGAGTGTGTCGAGTATCTGGTGAACAGCTATTGGTCGCCGGTGATGGTCTCACAGCATAACCACTGCGATGTCCTCAATATGGACATTTCCGGCGGTCTGCCGGCGGTCATCATCACGATGCTGGTGCAGTCGCTGCTGCCGGAGACGCCGGGTGAGCCCTGGGTGATTCGCCTGCTTCCGTGTCTGCCGGATGCGTGGGTCCAAGGGCGCTTGCGCGGTGTGCGCTGCCGTGGTGGGTTTGAGGTCGATGTCTCATGGCAGAATGGCAAACTCGAATCCGTCAACATCACCAGTCTGCTCGACCGCACCTGCTTGATCGAGTACGGCGAGCTCTCCATAGGGCTGCAGTTGCAGCAGGGCGAGTCATGTTGGTTATCAAGAGAGCTAAAACAAAAAGGCAAAGAATGAAAAGCGTATACCCGATTGGCACGACCCTCTATAAACCGGCGGCATGCAGTGGTGGCTACAACCTGATTGGCGCCAGCGGCAGTGTGAAGTTGGTCAATATGAATGGCGAGGTGGTGCATACGTGGCCGGTCGACCCGGAAGGCAAGAAGGGCTTTATCCACCGCGCACGGCTTCTGCCGAATGGCCAGCTGATGCTGCTCTTTGGCGGCAAGGATATTGCCGGGCATGTGGCGGAATTTGACTGGGATGGTACTGAGGCGTGGTCCTATACGCCTGCGAATGGGGCGCACCATGACTTCTGGCCGACCGACCGCGGTTCCGTCTTTCTGCTCTGCTGCATTCCTGTGCCGCCGGAGTATGCGGCAACCATCACCGATCCGCAGCGCCGTGAGGGCGGCGTGTCGGGGGATGAGCTGATTGAGGTGAGCCGCGAGGGCGAGGTGATCTGGCGCTGGCTTCAGCATGAGCACATGGACGTCAACCAGTGCAATCAGATTCCGGCCAACCTCAACTGGATGGGTGGGGCCGGTAACAATACCGTCGCCGACTGGACGCATACCAACACCATACAGGAACTGCCGGAGAACCAGTGGTACGATGGCGGCGATGCCCGCTTCAAGCCGGGCAATATTCTGCAGAGCCTGCGCCAACTCGACACCATCAGCATCATCGACCGTGACAGTGGCGAGGTGGTCTGGGCGTATACCGGCGACTACAACGGCGGCCTCTCCGGTCAGCATGAGCCGCATATGATTGAGAAGGGCCTGCCCGGGGCCGGCCATATCATCGTCTTTGACAATGGCGCATCACCCCTCGTGGATTTGGCCCACTGCGGCTGCTCGTATGTGCTGGAGATCAACCCCAGTGATAACAGCCTGGTCTGGGTATATGATGATGCACATCGCTTCTTTGCCCGCTTCACGGCCAACTGTCAGCGGTTGCCCAATGGCAACACCCTGATCCTCGAGTCATTGTGTCGCCGCCTGTTTGAGGTGACCCCAGAGAAGGAGATCGTTTGGGAGCATGTCCTGACCGACCCCGCTCAGCGCGTCTACCGCTACCCCTACGATTACTGCGCGGCCTTCCAGTCCCTGGGTGAGCAAGTGGAACGGTCCGTCACGCCCCCCGCCGAACTCCGTATTGAACCAGACGCCTGATAGTGTGATGACCGCATCCGCTGTGGGCCACAGCGACGATGCTTTCCACAGGGGTCCAAAGAGGGAGACGGACATGCAGACACACATGCTGGTTGAATACGCCCAAGCCCCACTCGCCATAGGTACACGCACGCCCCGCTTCTCATGGGAGGTGCCACTGGAGGGCCGTGGGCGGAAACAGACCGCCTACCGCCTGCTGGTGGCCACATCCGAGACGCTCCTCAAACCCGGCAAAGCTGATCTCTGGGACAGCGGCAAGGTAGCCAGCGCGCAGTCGGCGAACGTGGCTTATGCGGGCGAAGCGCTGTGCAGCAACATGGATTGCTTCTGGGCCGTGCAGGTGTGGGATGAAGCCGGCAACCCCGGCGAGTTCACCGCGGCCGGGCATTTTTGCACGGCGCTCTTTGATTCCTCCGACTGGAAGGCAGACTGGATCGGCATGGGACCCGCCACGGAGCCCGAGCTGGATCCCTACTCTCTGCACCAGGATGATGCCACCTCAGGCGGGCTCAGGCTGGCCGAAGACGATATGCAGAAGATGCCGTTCGAGCTGCGTGACCTGAAGCCCGACCAGCGCTCGCCGTTGCTACGCAAGAGCTTTGCGCTGGCTAAGCCGGTGAAGCGCGCCCGCGCATTCATCTGCGGACTGGGCCTTTTTGAACTGCGCCTCAATGGCACCAAGGTGGGGGATGACGTGCTGGCCACGCCACGCACCGACTTCCGCAAGCGCGCCTTCTACACCACCTACGACATTACCGCCGCACTCCAAGAGGGTGAGAATGCTGTGGGCATCATCCTCGGCAACGGCTGGTTCAATGCCCAGAAGAAGCACTGGCACTGGCAGTCCCCCTGGCACGGCTCACCGCGTGCCCTGGTGCAGTTGGAGGTGGAGTATGCGGACGGCACCACTGAGCGGGTGGTAAGCGATGAGAGCTGGCAGGGCGATTGGTCGCCCATTACCTTCAGCTGCATCTACGACGGCGAAGACTACGACGCCCGCCTGGAGCAGGATGGTTGGGATGCACCCGGCTTTGATGCGGCCGCGTGGCAGGCGGTGAAAGTGGTGGCCGCGCCTGGCGGTAGGCTCACCGCCATGGACCACCAGTCCAATCGGGTGATGAAGCGTTGGCAGCCGAAGAGCGTCTCCGAGCCCGAACCCGGTGTGTTTGTCTTCGATATGGGCACGGTCATGACCGGCTGGACGAAGCTCATGGTTCCGCAGGGCAGGGCGGGGGAGACCGTTACGCTTAAGTACTCTGAGCTTCTCTTTGACAGTGGCATGATCGCCCAGCGGCGAAGCTGCGGCCAGGCCCGCCAGGCGGAGCTCTACACGATGAAGGGCGAAGCAAACGAAACCTACGAGCCCCGTTTCACCTATCACGGATTTCGCTACGTGGAGGTGACTGGGTTCCCCGGAACACCGACACTGGAGACCCTTGAGGCCTGCTTCGTGCACCAGGGGGTGGAGCAGGCGGGCAGCTTTGAGTGCGGGCACGAGCTCATCAACCAGATCCACGCCTGCACGTTGCAGTCGCAGCGCTGCAACATGCAGATGGGGGTGCCGACCGACGATACCCAGCGTGAGGAGCGGCTGGGGTGGTGCGGCGACGCCTGGAGCTATGCGGAGGAGAGCTTCTACAACCTGGATACGGCCCGTTTCTGGACCAAGTGGATCGCCGACTTCTACGACCAGCAGGATGAGGAAAGCGGCATGGTGGGCTATATCTGCCCGTTGCCGGGCTGGGGTGAGGCCATGATTTGGAGTGCCGCGTTTGTGCTGATCCCCTGGTGGCACTATGTGCACTACGGCGATCGCCGTATCTTGGAGAGGAGCTATCCCTATCTGAAGAAGTATCTCGCCTACCTGGAAAAGACCGGTAAGAAGAGGCTTCCGGACCTTTCAGGCAGGGAGCCGAGCGACCTGCTCTTTCCCAAGACGCCAATCGAGAAGCGTTTTTCCTCACCCGAAGAACACGGTTACCTCCAGCACTCCTGGTTTGCCGATCACCTGGCCACCAACGAGGGCGCTTCGGGGATGGGCAAGGATCAGCCCCGTTCCATGGCGACGGCCTTCTATCATATGGACGCCACGGTGATGGGCCGGATCGCTGAAACGTTGGGCCATGGGGATGATGCCGCGCACTGCCGCGAGCTGGCGGGCAAGATCAAGGACGCCTACAACGAAACGTTTTTCGATGCGTACGGGGCCTACTACGATGTGGGCTGCCAGAGCGCCCAGGCCCTTGCGCTCTGCTTCGACCTGGTGCCGGAAGCGCAGCGTGGCCGGGTGCAGGGCTATCTCAACAGCTCAGTCAATTTTCGCCAGCGCCGCATCACCTCCGGCTATGCCGGCACCAAGTGGGTGGTGAACTCCATCGCCACATCCGGACGCAATGACATCATATGGGCCCGCGCCACCGCCACCGATTATCCGAGCTGGGGCTATATGCTGGCCGCGAACAAGGAAGAGAAGATACAGGCGGATGTGAGCACCACCATCGCCGAGAACTGGTTGGGCACTGCCTCGCGTTGCCACACCACGCTGGGTGCCGCCATCGATGAGTGGTTTTACTGGGGCTTGGCCGGCATCCAGCCCGATGAAAGCGCGCCGGGCTATGAGAAGATTGTGTTGAAACCCTACCTCCCCGCCGACCTCCCCTGGGTGAAGGCCTCGCTGCAAACCGCGCGCGGCACGATCGCGTGCGACTGGGAGCAAGACGGCCGCATCGCCACGCTCAACATCACCGTGCCCGCCAACAGCACCGCCACGGTGCACATCCCCGCACCCGATCCCGGCACCATCACCGAGGGCGGCCTGCCGGCCGCCGCAGCCGAGGGCGTGGCCCTGCTGCGCACCGAGAGCGGGGCGTGCGTGTTTGAGGTGGGGAGTGGGGTGTTTTGTTTTGAGTTTCCCGCTCACAGTGGCACTCCGCAGTAGCAGCGGGTGGCCATTAGTGACCGCCATTGAAAGGGTCCGATGCAAGGCAAGCGTATGTTTCCGCCCTTCTACAAGCCTTCCGGCACCTATTTGGGTCTTTGTGCAGAAGGGCGCTTGCTGGTGCTCACGGCATTCCCTTACACTGGCCGGATACAGACCCTGACTCGCGACCGTTGCCTGCAGATGAACCGATGGGTGCAGGAGATGTGCCGCGCACCGCAGTAACAGCCGGCGGCCATTAGTGGCCGCCATTGTGAATGAATAGCCAGAGCAAAGAGGAGATCAATAGGCATGACGATTAGCGCAGAAGAGCGGTTGGAGTGGTGGCACGAGGTGCGGTTCGGGATGTTTATCCACTGGGGGCTCTATGCGAGCCTGGCGGGTGAATGGAAGGGCGAAAAGATCAAGGGCATCGGCGAGTGGATCATGCGCAATGCCAAGATCCCCGTGGATCAGTATGAACCGTTGGCAGACGCCTTCAATCCCGTCAAGTTCGATGCGGATGAGTGGACCGAAATCGCGAAGCAGGCCGGGATGAAGTACCTGGTGATTACGGCCAAGCACCACGACGGCTTCTGCATGTTCGACTCTCCGAGCAACCCCTACAACATCGTCAACCGGACCCCCTTCAAGCGCGATCCCATGAAGGAGTTGGCCGAGGCCTGCGCCAAACGCGGCATCAAGATGTGCTTCTACTATTCTCAGGCGCTGGACTGGCATGCCGAGGGTGGGGCGGGCCATTGGGATGAGATTGGCGATGGCAAGGATTGGCTCAGCTACGCCCGCCCGCCCGAGGATTTTCGGAAGTATCTGGACGACGTGGTTAAGCCCAACCTGCGCGAGCTGTTAAGCAACTACGGTCCCATCGGGCTGATCTGGTTCGATACCCCGGTGATGATCAACAAGGAGCAGAGCGAGGAGTTGCGCGACTTCGTGCATGCCCTGCAGCCGGAGTGCCTGGTCAGCGGGAGGGTGGGGCACGATGTGGGCGACTACGGCAGCCTGGGCGACAACGAGCATCCGGCCGGCCGGGTCGAAGGGGCCTGGGAAACGCCTGCGACGCTTAACGACACGTGGGGATTTAAGACGGATGACCACAACTGGAAATCCCTCGATTACCTGCTCGACCTGCTGGTCAACTGTGCTTCCAAAGGCGTGAACTACCTGCTCAACGTCGGGCCCACGGCAGAGGGGATCATTCCTCAGCCCAGCGTGGATCTGCTCAAGCAGGTGGGCGAGTGGATGGAACGCAACGGCGAGGCGATCACTGGCACGCAGGCCAGTCCCTTCCCGAGTGACCCGGCCTGGGGCCGGATCACGATGAAAGGCGAGACGCTCTATCTGCTGGTGAAGCAGTGGCCTGCGGGCGAGCTACGCCTGCCGGGACTGCGCAACGAGGTGCGCGGAGCGCGCGTCCTGGGGAACCCCGATGCTGAGGTGGCGCCGCGCCGCGATGGCGACTTCCTCTGCGTGGCCCTGCCGGCGGAGGCACCCGAGACGATTGTCTCCGTGGTGGCACTCAATATCGTGGGCGAGCCAGATGTGGAACAGATGCTGATTCAGGACGGGGCTTGTCCCGTCGCATTGCCGATGCATTTGGCGAAGGTTGCCGGCCCGGTCAGCGTACGCAACGACGGCTGTACGGCCGGTTGGCACGATACCGATAGCCGTGCGACATGGACCTTTCGCGCGCAAACGCCTGGTGACTACGCCGTCGAGGTCGTCACGCGCGGCAACAAGGTGAACACCGAGCGTTTCGGCAACCATGATCTCAGCATCACCATCGCGGGCAATACGGTTGCCGCGACGGCCGGCATCAAGGATATGGATATGAGCGATGCGGCCCCGTGGACCCAGTATCCTCGGAGCCCGATGGGGATAGTCAGCATCAGTGACGCCGGTGAGCACACGCTGAAACTTGTCGCCGACCGGATTGATGCCGAGGCGGCTAATGGATTGAAGTTGCTGGCCGTTGAGTTGACTCTGGTGACCGTGTGAGATGTGCCGCGCACCGCAGTAACAGCCGGCGGCCATTAGTGGCCGCCATAAGAGGTTAAGTCATGGCAGACTACACACTGAAGGAACGGACCATCCCCTGCGATGATACGTGGGATGTGATAGTGGTGGGCGGCGGGCCGGCAGGTTGCGCGGCCGCGGCCGCGGCCGCACGGGAGGGGGCCAAGACGCTACTCGTCGAGGTGACCGGTGCCTTGGGTGGTATGGGGACCTCGGGACTCGTGCCGGCGTGGTGCCCTTTCACCGACAAGGAGCGCATCATCTATGGAGGCATGGCCGAGCGCGTCCTGAAAGCGGGCATGGCTGGCATGCCGCATGTCCCGGCTGACCGCTTCGATTGGACCCCCATCGATCCCGAGCTTCTGAAGCGGATCTACGACGACCTGATGATCGAGCATGGGGTGACGGTGCGCTTCAACTCCTTCATGTCCAGCGTGGAGTGTGGCGCCAATGGAGCGGTCGAGGCCGTGGTGATATCGAGTAAGGCGGGCCTGAAGGCCTACCAGGCCAAGGTCTATGTGGATGCCACCGGTGATGCGGACCTCACCGCGTGGGCCGGCGGGGAGTGGGAGAAGGGCGATGACGCGGGCGACCTGCAGCCGGTCACACACTGCTTCACCCTCACCAACGTGGACATGTACGCGTACCAGTATGGCCGCAAGCTCAAGTATGGGGATGCCAGCCCTGCCTTGGATGAGATCGTCGCCTCGGGGAAGTACCCCGATATTCCCGATGTGCACGGTTGCAACAACGTGGTAGGCCCGGGAGCGGTGGGCTTCAATGCGGGCCACATGTGGGCCGTGGATAACACCGATCCTGGCTCTACCAGCCAGGCGCTGATGCAGGGACGCAAGATCGCCCAGGCCTTTCGCGATGCCTGTGCCGAGTTTCTGCCGGCGGCCTTCGGCAATGCCCATCTCTCCGCAACCGGTTCGTTGCTGGGTGTCCGTGAGACCCGCCGCATCGTGGGCGACTACGTGCTCACGACGGAAGATTACTTCGCCCGTCGTTCATTTCCCGACGAGATCTGCCGCAATAGTTATCCGATCGATATCCACACCACCGCCAAGGAGGCGGAGGAGGGGCATGAGGTCGAGGCCATGAACCGCTTTGAGAACTATGGCAAGGGCGAGTCGCACGGCATACCCTACCGCTGCCTGACGCCGAAGGGGTTGCCGAATGTGCTGGTCGCGGGACGCTCTATCTCGACCGACCGCGTGGTCCAGGGCAGCACCCGCGTGATGCCGGTCTGCCTGGCCATGGGCGAAGCGGCCGGGGTGGCGGCCGCGATGGCCGCCGTGGCAGAGGGGCATGACGTACATGCCGTTGATACCAACCAACTCAGAGAGACGATCAAGAAAAACGGGGGCTACTTACCATGACGATGAGCACGAAAGACAGAGAGACAATCCGGGGACTGGCCGAGCGCTATGCCGAGATTTCGCAGTTGGATGTGCAGCAGGAGCGAATCGATCGCTACTACAAGACCAATGCACTGAAGGCGGTCCGGCCGGTGGTGCTGATCAGTGAGGTGCCTTGGGGCGAGATTCAAGACGAGGCGCTGGTCAACACGTGTTCGGGCGAGCTCCAAGGGATTGAAGGCAATCTGCGCCGTACGCTCTACCAATGGGAGCACTTCCAGGTCGACACTGTGGTGCCACCGGTCTTCTCGGTCATGAAGCGGTCGCGCTCCACCGGCATCGGGATCCGCGTGGAGGAGACGCAGATCCAGAGCGAGACCGGCACGAACATCAGCGCGCATGAGTATGTGGACATCCTGAAGACCGAAGAGGACCTCGCGAAGGTGCAGATCCCTGAGGTCTCGTACAACAAGGAGGGCACGGAGCAGGCGCTTGAGCTGGCCAGTGAGGTGTTCGACGGAATTATGCCCGTAGAACTGCATGGCCACGCGCTGCAGTACAACATCTGGGATGTCATTGCCCGCTACCGCGGCGTGGACAGTCTGCTGATGGATCTGGCGATGCGGCCGGAATTCATGCACCAGATTGCGGCGCGGTTCACCGAGGTCGTCGAGGCCGTCTTCAGTCAGACAGAGGCGCTTGGTCTGCTGGATCCCCAGCAGACGCTGCTCCACTGCACCGTGGCCTGCTCGAATGAGCTGCCCGCCGCCGATTTCGACGGCACCGTACGGCGCAAGGATGTGTGGGGCCGCTGTGCCGCGCAGATCTTCGGGTCGGTCTCACCCGACATGCACGATGAATTCGATCTGGCATACAATGAGAAGACGTTCGGCGGCTGTGGTCTGCTCTACTACGGCTGCTGCGAGCCGATGGATCTGAAGATCGATATTCTGCGCAAGCGCTTCAAGAACCTGCGCAAGGTCTCCATCACTCCCTGGGCCAACCCGGAACGGGCCGCCGCGGCGATGGGCAAGGATCTGGTGATGGCGGCCAAACCCAATCCGGCCAACGTCAGCTCCAGCACCTTCAATCCCACGATTGTGGAGGAGGAAATCAGCGGTTACCTGGACGCCTGCAAGCGCCACGGTACCCCCTGCGAGTTTGTCTTGAAGGACATCAGCACCATCGCCAACAACCCCGACACCCTGACGCAATGGGCCGCCACGGTGAAAGGGGTCATCGACAGGTACTGCGCTTAGACAGGAGGCTGTCCGCAGAGGATTCGATCATGGACCCCCTGCCGGTTTACCCGGCAGGAGTCAAAGATTTCTGGACCATGGATGTGATAGGGAGATGATCTGCGGCTGATAGAGCGCGAGGAGAGCCTTGCAGACGTGCCTCGCGCTGACCAGCCACGAATTGCTTGTGAGCCCCAATTCTATTATGGATATCTTTTGCTCCCGCCGGATGAACCGGCGGGGGGCGCCTTGCAGGTGGTGACGTTTGAATGATACCAAGGATGGCGCGCGCGATAATGGAACAAGAACAGTGAAGGACACTCCCATGCTGAAGCTGAATGCCTCCCCCCGTCTCTACGTCACGGCCGACAGTGCCGACAACCTGAAGGACAAGCTCCACAGTCCCTATCTGCAGAACTCGGCGGAGCAGGTGATTCGCGATGCCGACTGGCTCGTGCGGACGAAGCCGCTGCGCGAGGATGAAACCAAGGGCGGCTATCAGTCCGTTACGCGCCCGATCGATACGCACTTGCAGTGCCTCACGGCCGCGTGGGTGCTCACGCACGAGAAACGCTATCGCAGGGCGGCGATCAAACACCTCGGCAACCTGGTCACCTTCAACCAGATCAGTTGTGAAGCCAACCATACAATTTCAGCCAACGTCGATATGACGTTCTGTCTGAGCTATGGCGAGCTGTGTGCGACCGTGGGGCTGATGTACGACCTTTTTCGCCCGGCCCTCACCGATGAAGAGCAGCAGGTCTTCTTCGCGGTGCTCGATCGCTTCCTGATGAAAGCGGCCGTGAATTGCCTGGAGCGTCCGCCCTGGTGGGCGAACACGGTGTGGTCGAATTGGAACGGCGTCTGCGCGGGTGGCATGGGCATCATGGCACTGGCCTTCTATGACGACCTGCCGGCGGCACGCAAGCTGATCCCGTTTGTTGAGAAGAGTCTGGGCGAGTATTTGAAGTCGTACATCGAGAATGGCGGCGGCTGTCTCGAGGGCACTGGTTACTGGAACTACGGCATGAACTACGCCATGCGCTACCTGCTGAGCTGGGAGAACGCCACGGGTGAAAAGCACCCGGCGTTCAGAATCAGGCAGCTCGGTCAGTCGCTCTATTTCCCGCTCGACTTCACCGGGGTCACCTTTGGTGACAACGATGGGTGGGGCCCGTCCTGTTTCTTCTTCATGCTCGCCAAACGCATGAAGCAGCCGAGCGCGGCTCTGAATGCCGCGGCCTACCTGCTCAAGCCGGTTGAGCCGACCCGCCGCCGTCGCGGTGACCGGGTCAATGGCGGCGATTTGCTCTATGCCGCCGACGCCATTCCTACCATGGCTGAGATGGAGACGTTGAAGAAGGCGCATACAAAGCAGTGCGTGCCGGTCGCGCGCGTCTTCAAAGGCATGGACTGGGCGGCGCTTTCAGACGACGAAGCCTTTCCTTCACTACGCATGGCGGTCCGTGGCGGTTCGAGCGCGGTTACCGGGCACGGCATGATCGACCTGTTGAGCATTCGGTGTCGCGTCAACGGCGAGCTGATGATCACCGATCAGCAGGACGGTGGCTACCTGCCCACAACCTTTACGAGGCGCGGTCATGAACTCTACGGACGTAGTGCGGCATCAAAGAGCACGCTGCTGGTGGATGGACTCGGGTGCAATACGGACGTGGTCTGCAAGAAAACCGAAGTCGTCAAGGGCGATGATCTGCTGGGGATTCGGGTTGATGGTTCTGGCATCTATCTCCCGCGCTGGAAGAACCTGTTCACCGGTCGGCTGGTTCTCCTGGTCGAGAACTCCTACTGGCTGGTGATCGACCGGGTTGAACCCACGGGGCCCATTGACGCACACTGGATGGAGTCTCGTTTTCACACCCTTGCTGAGAGCAAGAGCGGCAAGAACTGGGTCGCCCTTAAGAGTGGCAGGGAGCGCATGATGATGACCTTCGCCTCGTTGGGGCAGGGGGTCATGCAACAAGCGGTGGGTATGCCCTCAAATCCGAGCATCAAGGCGACCACGATCTACCGCTGGATGGACGCGCAGCCTGTGCACGACAACCTGCACGTCGTCGCCCTCAATCCCGGCAGCAGGAAGCTTGGCCTCAAGCTGAGCAAGGAGAAGGGCAACGTCTGTGTCATCGAGGTGACAAAGCAGGATGGCACCCGGCGCGAGATTCGTCTGAGCTCCAAGCTGAAGCTGAAGTAGGGGCGGCCGAATGTCGGACAAGAATAGCCCTCTCAAGTACGAGTATAACCGGCTACCTCGTGCTGGGCCAAACCCTAACCCTCCGCGCGCTGATCGGCTGCGGCCTCATCTTTGGCGGCGTGCTGATCGTGCAGCTGGTGCCACTGCTGAAGCGGGGCGCCAAGCTTAGAGCGTGAACCGAAGGTAGCGTCCGGCTGGCGGCAAGACCGATACGGGCTTGTTCGCTTCGGCCTAATGTCTTGTCTTCAGGTAAGTCGCTAAGTCTCGGTAGTAGTTCTCGTGCGGCCCAATCATGATCAACTCCAGTGTGTCTGGCCCCGCCATGCGGTAAGACAAGAGATACCGGGTGGCGTGGATCTTGAACTTGTGGACAAATACGCCACGCAGCTCACCTCGTTTCTCATGCCCGACGGATGCATCCTCGGCAATGCTTCGGATCTGCCGGTCCAGAATCGTCTTCTCTTGTTTTCTGAAGCGACGGACTCTCTGCTCAAAGGTGCGGGATTGGATGATTCGCATGGCCTATCACCCAAACTGGTATTCTGAAGATTCGCCCTGATCCAGCTCCTCAACTCCCACAAGGATGTCCTTGATCATACGGTAGGTCAGCTCAGGGTTATCTTCCGCACACTTCCCCACTCTCGCCCAGTGCTCGATCTGGCCCGTTACAGAACGGTTGTCAACGGCACTGATAAGACGTGCCTCGCGCACAAGGCTCTCAGAAACTCGAACTGCGGTTGTCATTGCACCACCTCCATTTCTTAGTGACGATACAAAACTACAACAGACTGCTGCATTATGCAACACTCTTCTTCGGTTGTCGGCAATCAAGCAGAACCCCGCACCCGATTCTCGCGACCTCCCTGTCTTACGTAGCTTGGGCGAAGCGGGATCCCGTTTCGTTCGCCTCCATGCCTCCGCGAACTCCGTGGTCAGTTCCCTTCCCCCTACGGGACGCTAGTGGAGGAGAAACATGAGCTCTGGTCTGCCCCTTCGTCATTCTGGTTTCGGACTTCCTTGGGTGCTTGGGCATTTGGCGCTTGGGTATTTCCCGACATTCCCCCACTCGTGGTGAAATTTTCGGGATGGGTGAGGCCGTTGTGCCAGCACATCCACCCCTTTCCTCTCTTGTTTTTGTACCGCGAAGCTGATAGATCAGATCTACCGTTTCTGCTGAGGAGGCATAGTGGACCATCGCAATGTGGATAGACCTGCAATCAAGAGGCGTGACCGGCCACTGGTCGTGTTGTCGACGCGGGAGGGACGGGCGTTGGATGACGCTACCGGACATGCGATTGCGGAGCAGGCGCGTGCGTTTGGTTGGGATCTGTTGAATCTACGGTTTACCAATGGTTCGCTGCCTGATGATCGCAAACCGAGCGGTGCACTGATTCAGTCGTTGCCGACCGAGCCACTGGCCCGGAGGCTGCGCACGTTGGGGTGCCCCGCCGTACGACTTGGCAAACTGCCGCATCCCAAGGACGACCTGCTCCCCGCTGTGTTGCCGGATTTCATTGCGACCGGTCGCTTGGCTGCAGACCATTTCGCCGAGCGCCGGTTTCGCCATGTCGCCTATGTCGGGCGCAAACCGTGGGCCCTTCTGAAATCCATGTATGACGCATACCGTGAGCGTGCCGAGGAGTTGGAGTGTGGGTGTCATCTCTTACGTCTGCGCACCGGGCCCGAGAAAGGGACCGAAAAGTACGACATCCGCGCGCGCCAGGTGGGCGAGTGGCTCATCAAACTTCCGAAGCCGGTTGGGATCTTGGCGTTCAATGACAGCGAGGCCGCAACCCTCTGCACGATGATTCGCCGGGCAGGGCTGACCGTCCCCGAGGATGTCGCCGTGCTCGGGCTGGGCAACTCGCTGTTGAACTGCGAGATGGCTCCGGTGGCGCTTTCGTCGATCGATCCGTCCCTGGATGAGTGGGGGCGGCAGGCGGCGCGGCTGCTTGATCGGCTGATGCGAGGTGAACCAGCGCCGGCGTCGCCGGTGATGATCCCGCCGCGCGGTGTAGTCGCGCGCCGCAGCACCGATGTGCTGGCCGTGGAAGATCCCACTGTCGCGCGGGCGATGCGTTTCATGTGGGACCATCTTGACCAGAATGTATCCGTCGAGGACGTCGCCCTGCAGGCTGGTGTTGCCCGACGCCAGCTCGAGCGCGCCTTCCGCCAGCACATCAAACGCGGCGTCAATGCCGAGCTGCGCCGCAAGCGGCTCGAACGCTGCTGCGAACTACTGCGCAGCACGGAGATCACCATCTCCGACATCGCCCCCATGATCGGGTTCCGGTCCAACGACTACCTGCACGCCAGCTTCAAGCAGGCCTTCGGTGTGACCCCGCGGCAGTACCGGCTGGGGAAGAGATAGGGTTGGGAAAGGCCTGCAGGATATGTGCGGCCTGTACCTGGGGCCGTCGAACCAGTTCACGACAAAGTTCTCGAATCAGTTAAGGTCGAACCAGTTTGCGACAAAGTTCACGGTGTAGAGGACATGCGACTACACAAACTGAATCGTGCTCTTTGTCGTGAACTATAGCGAAACTAACTATCGCGTGAACTTTGTCGTGTACTGAAACGATCTAGATCAGCTGGCCTGCCCGGAACTTTCAACGCACACCGCGGAACTTTCAACGCACGTTTTCGGAATTTTCAAACGCATCATGACACACGCCGCAAATCACCTTGACTGAAAGTGGCCCGCCGCCCAGAATGAACCTATGAAATACGCAGACTACATTGTGCGGGATCCATCACTGTGCGGGGGGGTACCCGTGATCACGGGTACACGTGTTCCGCTTCGCACCGTTCTGGCCAGCTTGGCCGAAGGCTGTACCATCGCCGATATTCTGGAGGAATTCCCAACACTTACAGAGGCCGCGATTCGTGCCGTCATCGCCTTTGCGGCGAGGACGGCTGAAGAGGATATTCCCGTTTCGGCACTACCGGCCTTTGCATGAAGATCAAGCTGGACGAGAATATCCCGTCTTCGCTCAAGGACGTCATTGCCCACCATGGCCATGATGTTGATACCGTGATCTCCGAAGGCATCGCAGGCAAAGATGATGATGTTGTCTGGCGCTACGCGACTGAGTCGGGCCGGTTCCTGATAACGCAGGATCTCGACTTCTCTGACATACGGCGCTTTGCTCCCGGCTCCCATCACGGCATTTTGCTGGTCAGATTGCGCGACCCTGGAATCCGGGCCCTCAGAGCCCGACTCGAGGACCTGTTTCGGACAGAAGACGTGGATGACTGGGCTGCCTGCGTCGTCGTGGCAACGGACACCAAACTGCGTATACGTCGCCCCTTGCAGTAGGGCCTCCTTGGCGCTGCTGCGAACTACTGCGCAGCACGGAGATCACCATCTCCGACATCGCCCCCATGATCGGGTTCCGGTCCAATGACTACCTGCACGCCAGCTTCAAGCAGGCCTTCGGTGTGACCCCGCGCCAGTATCGGCTGGGGCAGGGCAGCAAGAACACGGACTGACACGGACGGAGTTCAACGCCTGCAGGCCGTAGAGCCAATGTTCCGCGTGATCATGTGGGGGATATGATTGGAATGACTTGCCGCTTGTTGCGGCGGTAGATGCTGAAATCGCTCCGGTCTACCGTGATGACACTATGCTTGGGATACAGCTCACTCATACGGATCAGGCATAGGTCTGCGAGATCCGGCGCGCGGTCCTGAAACTGCTTGGCCAATGCGACAAGGTGGGGCAGATGATCCTGGCAGTTGAAAGAGAGGCTCACCAGCTTCTCGTTGATCATGTCGAGCGTGATGGCGGCGCTGTTCAAGTGAAAGGCGGTCTCGGCCAGAACGGCTTCGCAGGTCAACAGCGGTTCGGTGATGCGTTCGGCGACAGCAACGGCCCAATCGTGGTGATGATCTCGAGCGTTGGCAAACGCAACCAGGAAACCTGTGTCGGCGATGCCCTTCACGATCGCGAGAATCCTTTTCGGGACGAAAGATCTTTGTCCCCACGAACAGAGCCGGCCAACCGCATGAATCCGCGGCCTTGCTTATCCTGCTCGCGTGCAAGTTCAAGCTGGTCGCGGACGAGTTTACCTTGCGGGACTCGCATGGCCTTTGCCGTGTCGGCCAACCAGCGTGCCAGATCGTCCTGAATACGAATTGTTAATGTATGACTCATGTGGCAAGAGTATAAACATCTACCTGCTTGGTCAACCGAAATCAGCGAAACCATGATGTACGGGCACAAAACAGGACTGTCCCCCTGGGCCTTCACGCTGCAGGTGATCTGCCAGCAACGCTGCCCGCCCGCGCCGGCCGCCATCATCATGAGCCTCGAAGCTGTCTTCGCCGCCATCACCGGCTACCTCGTGCTGGGCCAAACCCTAAGCCTGCGCGCCCTGTTCGGCTGCGCCCTGATCTTTGGCGGGGTCCTGATTGTGCAGCTCGTGCCGCTACTGAAGCGGGAGGCGCGGGCTGCAACGACGCACACAGCGTCGGATTAGAGTGTGAACCGTACCGCCGAGGGCTGGCGGGAGGCTTGCGCACGGATTCGCTTCATCTGGCCTGATTCCTTGAGGAGACGAACATTCTCAGACCTCCATTCACAAATGACATCGGGGGGCGGTGTCTTGTGTTTGTGTTGCGTGAGAGGGAGTGCAGGCAGCTTCAAGTCATCCATCACAAGGCCTCCGTGATGCGGTTGTAGACACCGTCGGGGCCGTAGCGTTCGCACATGGCCCGCAGTTCATCGTCTGAGACCTGCTCCGGACGGTTGCGCAGGATCTCGACGATATCTCCCACGTCCCTGGTGGCGCGCTTCGGGTTGTTTTTTGTGGCATGAAGCTTCAGCATGATCATGTGGGCCGCGCACGGCACGCGCATGATCGTGCGGCCGAGGTCAAGCGGTTGACTGCGCGCGACGATCTTCTCAAACGTGCCCTCGTCCACCAGCATTACGTCGACATCGGTGAGGTAGACGGAGGAACTCACGTACTGCGCGAAGCCTTCCACGCGTTGCAGTTCCTCGTACCCGGCTTCCGTCAGCACCGCGTTGAGGGCCCCCTCCTGCGTATCGACCAACAGACAATCCATGTCGACCGTCTGGCGTACTACATCAAACGCCGGCAACGCCATGCCCCCGATCAACAGGACGGGCACGCCTCGCTCTGCCAAGCCTTCCGCCACCAGTTCTTCCGTCGACTTCATACCCGTTAACGATAGCGCAGCAGCCCGCAAACGGACAAGCGTCAAAGCCTTGTCTGTTGCGTGCGGATAAGCGCAGTTTGCTGGTCTTTGCCTTTCTGGATGCGCTGCGCAGCTGTGTGTCGCAATACTTCGGAACTAGGGTCGCAATATTGCGGTATGCATGGCGGTGTTGGGTCGTGGTAATGTATGACTAGCTTAGAGAAGAGTGGCATTTAGCTCGGTATCGGTATGGCTGAGATTTTGGGTTACGTACCAGTAGTGGACTAATAAGTGTTGTAAATGAGTAACGAAGGGGAGTTGATATCATGAAAACAGGTTTTATTTTGATCACATGCGCTTTGTCTTTAGTGACCCTTCAAAGCGCTGTCGCCCAGGATGTTCTGGTTGACAATGATTTTGACGACGGTACGTCGCAAGACTGGACCCTGGCCAATAGTGCCTCAATCTATTCGGGGACGACCTACTCCTACAATAGTACGCCTCATGCGTTGGCGCTATCAACCGGCACAGGCGGGACTGCTACCCTTACAGACCCTCTCGCTTTAATCTCATCAGGGTATACCAACGTTACCTGGCGCTTCTATGTCAACTCCCCTACTGGTGGATACGGCGAAAAGTACTACTTCGAATATTCGAACAATGGTGGATCTAATTGGATCCAACTGGCAGGTGGTTCGTTACAGTACTTGGCAACCGGCTTTAAAGAGGCTATATCCGGATTTCCCAACGAGTGATTTGCGCATAACATCGAACAATACGTGCCTTTATGGATGAACTACAGTGTACGAAAGCGGTTCGGGATCTGTGCAGGAATGTCCAAGTCTCCAACGGTGAGAAGAATCATGTCGGTGAAGGCGTCGAGATTGCGGAATCCGCTGGCCCGATTCTTGACGATCTTGACGATACGGTTGAGCCCTTCGGCAATGGCATTGGTGAGGCGGCATCCCACGAAGGCGAGCACCCCGTCGTAGTGTTGTCGCAGCGTGTTGACGAACTTACGCATAGGCTCGAGTCGGCTTCGAAGGGCAGATGTCATCCATCGCCTGATGAAGCGCTCGGCCGCCCAAGGCGCTTTGTATTCCCAGAACTGCTCGAACTCATCCTTCAATTGCCACGCTCTGTAGATGCGACGATTGGCTTTGTCGAGTGCCCTCAGCGTCTCGGTGTCCTTCTTGGAGCGAGTTGACGAATGCCGATACAGCAACCATCGCAGTCCCTTCAGCGCTTTGCGATCCTCGACGGAGGCCTGTC
>JABGQM010000059.1 GCA_018648805.1 Verrucomicrobiota bacterium | reverse complement strand
TCATTCGCCCCATTTAGAAGCCGCCCAACCGACCGCTCAGCTCACTTCATGTTTTCATGCACCTTTTGACAGAATCTCCAATTCTGCACTCTAGAACTATCTACCCAGAACCCCAGAACTGCCCCGAAACTCTCGAACTCCAGAACTAGCTACCCAGCACTTTAGAACTTCCCCGACACTCGCGCACTTTAGAACTCTCGCACTTTAGAACTTTAGAACTAGTAGCTGAGCATTTCCATCATGCGGATGCCTGAAAGAACATCGGCTTTGGCCGGGAACATGTCCCACTTTTTCTGGGCGACGTATTCGTACAGGGCGTCGTGGCCTTTGCCGTACTGATGGTTGATGGTGAAATCCATGTCGGGTCTTTCCATTCCTTCGACGTTCCAGAAGTCAATGGTGTTGAGATTGGTGCCGGATAGACGAATGGTGCCCTTTTCGGCGATGAGCACGAATTCGGTGAGGTAGTTAGTCTCATACACGCTGACGGTTGTGTTCAGTGTGCCGACGGCGCCATTCCGGAAACTCAGCGCAGCAGACAGCGTGTCAAATACTTCTAGTCCGCGCATCTTACCGCCAATGCCTTTGTGCTCGGCTAGTTCCCCAAAGAAGTAGTGCAGCATATCGACATAGTGGCTGGCCTGGGTATACAGCACCCCGCCATCAAATTCGGCAGTGCCATGCCAATCAATGTTGAAGTAGGCATCATTCCGGTTCCAGAGGACGTTGCAGACGAATTGATGGATCTTTCCGAGCTTGCCGGTTTCAATAAGATCCTTGATGAGTTTGACCAATGGATTATAGCGGTTCTGATATACGGGCAACAGCACCTTGCCGGCCTTTTCGACGCGGCGATAGACTTCGTGGGCTTCGCGCAGGGTCAGAGACAGTGGCTTTTCGCAGACGATGTGGGGAGCATTGGTCAACTCGGCAATGTTGGAGACGTGCCGCGGATGGAGTCCGGATGGCGTGAGGACGGAGATGACGTCGACATCGCGAATTTCGCGGTAGTCGGTTACATAGGGCACGTCAAGTTTTGTGGCTAGGGTCTTGGCGCGGGCCTCATCTTTGTCGCAGACCAGGGCAACGTCAACGCCGTTGGTATCGTCAATGGCTTCGACATGGCGGGCGGAAATACGCCCGCAGCCTACAAGTGCTATTGTTTTCATTTTGATGTCCTCCTAAAGGGGATATTTAACCACGGATGAACACAGATAAACACGGATTGGGAGATTTTAACCGCGGAAAGCGCGAAAAAGACGCGAAAATGGAGAGGGAAGTTTTGACCGCGGATAACGCGGATGGGCACGGATGGGAATGGAGGAGAGAGCGGCACAGTCTCCCGATCTCCTGCGGAATCGGGATACAGGCCGCGTTGCCCTTGGGATAAAACTGATTCACCTGCCCCACGTAGCTCCAACAGGGCGAAGTGGCGGCCGACCACCGATTTACCGTTTCCGTCACTGGCAAACCTCCCAATGGCCGCCTTTGTCGGGGCCAACACGTCTTATGAGGCCTTCTGCTTTCATTTTAGTCAGGTGATATTTCACGCCATCTTCAGTAATTCCGCCGATTCGCTTCGCAATCTCATCACGACCAGACTCGGGGTGGGATCTGAGGGCCTCTAAGATTTTCTGGGTAGTTTTCTGGGTAGTTTTCTGGGTAGTTTTCTGGGTAGTCCCGTCTGTCACTCCCGCAAGAAGCGTTATGGCAAAGTTGTGTTCGTCAAAATGAAACTCGGCGGGCGGTAGTCCGGCTGCTTTAAGGGCTTTACTGATTCGAAGAATACCTGTGCCCATTTTCTCTACATACGGGGTTCGCATCAGCAGGGAAGCAAGGAGACGATTACGCGTGCGGCTATACTTCCCGAAGTCTTCGCGCCGAAGCCATGAGACCAGACCTCCCGGATTGGAAACGGTGATCCTATCCCGAAATATCTCAACCATCACGTCACCGGATGCGTCTGAGTAGTCACGGTGCATGACCGCATTAACTACTGCTTCCCGTAAAGCTGTCTCCGGGTATTGTGGTACTTCTACACGCTCGAGTGAAGAAATGTCGTAGCGGACATCAATATGCTGGAGAATGTAGGCAACAGCCGCCTTGATATTACCGAGTATTCCCTCACTGAAGATTTTCCGATCCAGAATCTTTGCCTTATCATACCCTTGATAGACGGCGCATACGACGGGCGCGCTCTTTATAATATCAACTGGGCTCTTAGCGAAAGTGAGTACCCCTGCATTGGTTAATCGAGGCCGTTCGTCTCGCTGCTTAAGCACATCCAGGTTTGCTAGAACTTCATTAAGCGGCAATTCGGTCTCTAGACCTGCCTGCTCAAGATAGGAGTGAACCTTCTCTACATCGAGAGCTTCGTCGAGGTCAAACTCGTCGCATACCTGTTCGTCGAAGCGTAGTCGCCCGGACTGGATACCCATAGAGAAGATCTCGTCACGACTCAGCTTCTGCGAATTGGCGCCTATTCTCATGAAGAAACCATCGGAACATGAGTGCGGTTTGTCGCGACTCTCCGCTATCTCGATGATCATCACCTTATCGACCTCCAGTAACTCGATCGGAATCGGCGGATCACAGTTCCTAGCAACATCCTGAAGTCGAGATCTAAGCTGATTGTCGACATCAAGGCCCACTATCTTCCCTGCGTCAGCAACACCAAGGAGAATCTTGCCGCCAGAAGCGTTGGCGAGTGCCACCATTTCACGCGACAGAGATTTGTCAGGTTTCTGCTTGAACTCCAGAAAGAGCCCTTCGCCTTCAGCGATCAGAAAATCTAGTTCCTTCTTTGTCATGCTATTTCATCGCCATTCATGGTTAACATCAGCGTTATCCGTGTAATCAGCGGTTTCCTCCGAAACCATTTACTGTTTCAACTCCCGGTAGCTCTTTGATCCAGCGCTATGTTCCGGCGGCAATGGTTCGTCTTCTCCGATAGAAATGCATGTTACGGTGGGGGCCCCCTCTTCCCCTGACACCTGACACCCGACACCTGATACCTGATACCTGTAGCCCGATTCGGGGCAGATGGCGGTGTTAGATTCGTCGAACTCAAGTTTATGACCGTGCCGGCTCATCCAGCCGACCTGGCGGGCAGGTGAACCAACAACAAAGCCATAGTCGGGGACATCGTGGGTAACCACGGCACCGGCCGCTACAAAGGCGTATCGACCGAGGGTAACTCCGCAGACGATGGTGGCATTAGCTCCAATCGTTGCCCCGCGACGAATAAGCGTTTTCTCATATAGGCTGTGGCGGTTGATCTGGCTGCGGGGATTGGTGACGTTGGTGAGTACGCAGGAGGGGCCGAGAAAGACATCGTCTTCGATCTCGGCGCCAGCATACACGGACACATTGTTCTGGATCTTGACGTTGTCGCCGATCTTTACGTCTCCGGCGATGCTGACGTTCTGTCCGAGATTGCAGTGCTCGCCGATGACGGCACCGCTCAGCACATGGCTGAAATGCCAGATCTTGCTGCCTGCGCCTACGACTGCACCATCGTCAACATAGCTTGATTCATGGCAGAAGAATGGTTTTTTGTTGGTCGTTTGTTGTTGGTCGTTTGTCGGGGGAATGGGAGACAGTGCTGGCTGGGGATTGTTCATTTGAGTGTTCCTTTCAGCGAGCGAATCAGGACTCTTCGTCTTTAATGACTTCCCAGTGGCCACCCTTGTCAGGACCAACACGTTTCAGGAGACCGTCCGCCTGTAGTTTTCTAATGCTCTTCTCAACGCCGCGGGTGGTGATTGCTGCTGTGTCAGGAGGGGGAATCCCGTGTTGTCGACACACTCCGTGCCTGTCGATTATGCACCGTATATGAGCAGGTCCATTAATGGCACGCACGTTATGATTTTACGCGGCAATTGGCAATTCCTTTATGCATCATTCTATGCAACGATCTTATGGTATTGCCGAAGTTCATTGATGGGTGTAGAAGTAGTCTCAATATTTCCAATTGGAAAAGAGCGCAACGAGACTCTCATTCACTTAGAGGAGAGTATGAAGGAAAACGATGTCGAAGATAAGCAATAGTCCAGAACACGACAACATGCACGGCGATCCCTGGCAAATACCCGCCTCTGTACCGAATGGGCCCTATTACGGCCCGCACTATAGTGGTGGCCCGCATACAACCGTGTTCAGTCTGTCGTGGATTCTGCGTGTGGTTCGCCGCAACTGGATTTACATTGCGGTGGCCGCCGCTTTAGGACTGGGACTGGCTGTCTTCAAGGTGCAACGCACACCTAAACGCTATATGGCGACCAGCATGATCGAAATGAGCGTTCGCCGGCCGCGTATCATCGATCGGGATGAGGCGATCCTGACCGATCGTTACAGTTCCATGAACTCGGGACAGGTGTTCAATACCCGACTCCAAAAGTTTCGCGATCTGCGAACCATGGACATTGCGCGCGGCATTCTGATCGACCAGGGGGTTGCCGATCCGCTTGCCCTGGCACCTGCTAGTTTCTCGCTGGTGAAAGATTCGTTCCTGGTTCAGATCTCATGTTTCCACCAGAATCCGACGAACGCGGCACTCAGCGCCAATGCGTTTGCGGAGGCGGCGGTTCAGGTTATGCAAGACGATAACAGCGAATCGTCGGAAGGTGCCGTCGAGTGGCTGCGTTCGCAGGCGGACGCCCAGAAAGGCGAGCTGGAGCTTGCAGATAAGGCTCTGGCAGGATTCCGTGCCGAGTTTCAGTTGGATTTGCTGCAGAGTCAGATTACGGCGGTTCAAGAGTCTCTGCGGAATCTGAACCGTGATCTGGGCCTGCTTCAGTCGAAAATCGTAACCCGTCAGGAGCTTCTGAAAGCGATGGACGAGGGCAAGGTGCCTCAAGAACTTTCCGAAGCGGAAGACGTTCGTGATCAGCAGACTGCGCTGCGGGCGGCCCGTTCGCGTCTGGAACTGCTGCGGACCAAGTATCGTCCGCAGCATCCCGCCGTACTTGCCGAGCAGCGGCAGGTTCAGGTTCATGAGGAAGCGTACAAAACAGTTCTAAAAAGACATAATACGACGCTTAAGGATACAATCAATGTCTTCAAGCGGCAGGAGACCGCTTTACGGCACCAGATTGAGGTTACGCAGAAAGATGCCGCCGACAAGGAAGTTCGGATGGTGGAGTTAAGCTCACGACTTGGTGCCCTGAACCGCGAGTTGCAGGCGGCCGATATGAGCTACTCGGGTGTACTGCGCAGGATGGAAGAGGCCCGGCTGTCGGCGGACGAAAAGACCACGGCGGTGAAAGTCGCCCGGCTGGCGACGCCACCGATGATGCCGATTTATCCCCGGCCACGACGTTCTGCTTCCGCTGGCCTGATGTTCGGTGGATTTCTGGGTCTGCTGTTGGCCTTTGCCAAAGATTGGCTTGAGGACCATGTAACCTCGACCGAAGATGTAGAGGAAGGGCTGGGCTTGCGAGCTCTGGGAATCTTCAACCGCGAACGCGTCACGGAACGCGCCGAGTTGGCGGCCGCGGTATTGAACAATGAGTTTCTTGCATTTACGGAAGCTGTGGCCGGTTTACGAACAAACATTGTGATGGGCGGGACCGGAGAAACCGCGATTAAGTCGGTTCTGATCAGCAGTGCCGGGGTGGAATGCGGCAAAACAATTACCGCATGCAATCTGGCCCTGATGTTTGCACTGACCGGCGAGCGGACGCTGATTGTAGACTTTGATTTCCGGCGCCCCCGCATTGGCCGCTTGCTCACGACGACGGGAGACAAGACGAAGAGCCTGGCACATGCATTACTGGAAGGAGTGTGCGATGACGGGTGCTTTGGCGCGCTCGTGCAAAAGGGGCCGCACGCCAATCTCGATGTTATTGCATCGGCAGCTGATCGGCATCTTCGCCCGGCACATCTGTTGGGACATGCATCAATCAAACAGTTTATTGACTGGGCGCACGCCCATTATGACCGGGTGATTATCGACAGTCCGCCGCACGGGGTTCTCAGCGATGCCGTCAACCTTGCAGCTCTTGCTTCAGGCGTGATTATTGTCTGCCGCCATAATAAGAGTCGCAAACACGGCATTGCGCGCACAATTCAAAGCATGGAACATGTTAATGCCAATCTGCTGGGGGCCGTGATCAATGGCGTGCCGAAAGGCATGTTCTGCTCGTACGACTATTATCGCGGCGGCTACGACATTAAGGACTATCACGTAGCGACCGGCGATGATGACGGGGAAGCGGTGGGGCGGTGAAGCGGTGAATCGGTGAAGCGGTGGGGCGGTGAATCGGTGGGTCGGTGAATCGGTGGGTCGGTGGGTCGGTGAATCGGTGAATCGGGGAGACGGTGAATCGGGGAGACGGTGAGACGGTGAGATGGGGCGCAGTCTAGAAAATGACTTCAGGAACGTAAACGACATCCCCGTGTTCTAGTTTAATGTCGGCTTCGTCTGAGGATTTCGCCATTTTTCGCATGTCGAACGTCAACCGTGTTGATGTTCCATCTCTTTCCTGCCGAGTGATCTCGATCCCGCCTTCTTTGGCATACTTGATGAAGCCGCCGGCCTGCTGAATGGCTTGCATGATGGTTAAATCGCGAGTGGGAGGAATGCGGACACGTCCCGGCTCCTTGATTCGCCCCAATACGGTGACATATCCCCATGGGAAAGCCCCGGCATTGTCATCGACGGAAATATTCACGGAAACGATAGGGTTGATCAGGTATTTTGCGTTGTATTCATCGGTCAGCCATGTTTTAAATGCACCCAGCGTTAGTCCGCCAGCATTGACCTCTCCCAGCAGGGGCAGGGTGACGCTTCCGCTTTCCTGAATGCGAAGCCCTTTTTCGTTGATTTCATTCACCCCTGAAGCCATGACACGCACATCCAGCATGTAGCCCACGGCAAGCAGGGGCGAGGCGTTCCGCTTTATCTCGATAGCGGTAGTCGGGACGTCCTGATGTGTACTTGTGCAGGCCGGGAGTAGAAGCAACAGTCCCCACATGGCTGTGATACCCACGCGGATGATCGTGGTTAGGGGCGTTGAGTGGTTCGATTGTGCGCGGAGAGTACTCATTGGTCTTTGGCGGCCTCGGCTTCCATTACAAACGCGGCAACGGCATTCGTTTCACCCCGCACGATCAGTTCGGCGATGTAGTCTCCCGATGGGAGAGATTTCCAGTATACCCATTTCAACTCCTGCCGTTTAATGTGAAATGACTTCTTCTGAATCACCATGTCCATGTCGCATTTCCGCAACTGAACCGTTACGTCGTGTCCGGATTGCCCTGATACGACCATAGCTGGCGTTTCGCCGGGCTTAAAGGTCTCGCAAACAGCGTAGTAGTCCCGATTCTCGACATCGGCAAGACGTGCAGTGAATAGGATCGGAGAAGAAGCACATCCCGTACCGATCAGGGCAAACACACCCCACACTATAGCGAGTCGAAACATAGGGCCAGTGTATCGGTGATGATGTCCGTACTTCAAGAACCTTATCTCGTGTCGATGTGGAGCTGTGGCGCGTGATTGTGATGTGCTTGAAACACCTCGTTGTTAAGGGTACCCTCCGGAGGGATGGAACGGGTTATGATATACGTGAAAACAAGTATAACGTCTCTTTTAGCGGCGGGCGGTCTGTTCCTCCTGGCTGGCTGTACATCAACGCGATTACCCGTCGATCGAGCTGTCGAGGATCAGCTCGACCGCCTGAACAGGTCGGCTATCGAAAATCGCATGGCGCGCATCTCGCTTGTCAGAATGGGAGAGCGGGCGGTACCGCATATCGTTCAGCGGTTGGATGTGCCGGAGCACAGTCTCCGCCGAGGACAATCTGCGATTCAGGCGGCCCGGTTGCTGCGTGTTTTGCGTGAAATGAAATCGCCGGCAGTGCTGCCTGTCTGCGATCGCATTCTGCTGAAATATTACATTCGCCCGGCAAGCAAAGAAGGGGCGGCGGTGCTGAATGAAGCTATCGGATGTGTTTATGCCCTGTTTCCACGCCAAGAGGCCTGCGACATTTACTACACGTTTGTTACCGGCGATGCACGTCAATATCTGAAAGAACAGGTAGATGTTCAGCACTGGGGCGCGGGCGGCAAGACTGAGCGTCTCGCCGTGGATGTTCTGACCGGATTCAGCCTCATGGTCAATGCCGGAGACCAACGCATTCAGGCCGCATTAACGGCATTTCTGCAGAACATTTCCGGTGGCTCGCTACAGCACATGTACTTCCACCAGCTGGCTGAGAACGGGTTTTCGGAAACGGCGCTGACGACGTCTAAAGACCGCACCGAACTGGAACGGATGGTGAAACCGAAAGATTAGCGGAAACCGTGCGTATGGATAATCGACTCCATCCCGCCGTCATCCCGGAGTTTCTTCAGCCCCTTGTTGAACCTTTTGAGCCGACGCTTCGATCCTTTAAGCTGTTTAGGAAACATGACGTACATGTCGCGGTTCCCGAGCGGAGGGGACATAAAACGGTAGTCTTCCAGACTCCCCAGTATATCCGGATGGTTGCGTATCAATGACATCGCAACCAGTTTATCAGACGCGGCCAGATCGATCACGCCGGCCTTCAGCTTCTGCAGGTTGTCCAGATCACTGCTGTTCGTGATTTTCTTCAGATGGGTAGCATCGTCAAAAGCTTCAGCATTGGCATAGCCGGCCACAACACCGATGCGGTAGGGCTCAAGACTGCTCAATCCGTTATAGCTGATAGCGCTGCCGGCGCGTGCAACGAGCACGACCGGGCTGCACAGAAAGGGCTCGGATATGAGGAATTTTCCCGCGCGGTCTAGAGAAAAATAGGCCGGATAGATGGCCTGGTATATCCCTTTCTCTGTCTTCTCAATGGCGTCCTTCCACGGCATATGCATGACTTCAGCCTGCACACCCCCCAATCGGAACGCCTTGGTCACAATTTCCGTGGCCACCCCCCCATTCAGCGTGTTCGTCGTTACATAGGGTTCCCAGAGGAGTGTGGCAACGGCGACACGATCCTCCGCGCAGGCCATTGTCGACAGGGCCAAGAGCAGCAATGCGGTTAAACATCTGTTTAAAAGTCTGTTTTGAGGCATATTCATGAGCTTGTTTAATATAGACTTACACGCTCCGACGCAATCTCATAATGATTCACCGCAGCGGCCTTTCGACTACGGGGTCCGTTCGGGAAGACGTGCATCCGGCCAGTGCCAGAGTCAGAGTCCACAGAAAAAGAACGGCAGGGCAGCGGAAGGGTAGGTCGACGGCGCTGTGAATCAGAATGACAAGCAGGCCCAACAGACTGAAAAAGACCCGGGGTGAACGCCATGTGTGAAGAGGGTAACGGATGAGTGGGGCGGCCATGATCCCGATGGAAATCCACAGCAGCGCGACACCGACAAGGCCAAATTCCGAGAGGAACTGCAGCAGGTCGTTGTGCGTGTTCGCGGCCCCCGGCGTTTGCAGCAGGCGGTGTGACTGAGCCGGTAAATACAGAATACCCAAATGCCGTACCGACCAACCTCCAGCGCCAAACCAGGGATAATCTTTGAAGATGCCGACGGCGACCTGCCGATATAGCGGGCGAATGTTGTCCACCGCACTGTAGGTCCAGTTGGCGGATAGATTGAGGTCGGAGGTTTTCGGGGAACGCTTTGAAAGCTCATCCGTGACAGACGTGCCGAACAACGGGTAAAGCAGCAGAAACGCAGTAATTAGGATGGCCAGTGCCGCCATGACGCGATTGAATCGGGCCGCACTGCCGCCGGCATCACGATAGAGCAGGAGGTACAAGATGCTGACCACAATACACGCCAGCGACAGCAGTATTGCCGACCGCGACAGCGAGACGAGGACACCACCGAAACAGAGCAGACCGCAGATCAGGGCGGTGACCCGGTGCCGGACCGGGTGCCGGTGAAGCATCGTTGACAATGTCTCTCCAAGCGCCAGGCACAAACACAGCACAAAGAAGCTGCCCGCATGGTTCGCATAGCCAAAGGAGGTGACAAAATAACTATGAGAGGGGATTACGCCAATTTCCCACTGCGTGGCGATGGCGAACTGAATGATACTGCCGGCGGCCAGAACTGATGCGGCAATCAGAACGGCCCGCATCAGCAGGCGCCGGTCAGCATCTCGCCGGGCGACAAGATGCCGGGCGGCAAGCGCAATCGCCCAGACAGGAAAGAACCATCTCAACATCTCTGCCGCATCGGCCCGCACGACGGAGGACGGCAGAAACGGGACCGCCGGAGGGCCGACCGTCCACGCCTGCAGAAGTGAATCAAAGATCTGGGGCCGATTGCTGTTGGCCCATTGCAGGAGAAGCAGCAAGAGCAACAGAGCCCCGCCTAGCGCCACCGGGTCGCGCAACAGGTTGCGACGGACGTCTAAAGCGGTGATCCCGAGAAGCAGTGCGGCCAGCACGGGAAGTGGAAATTGCCAAGCAGGCTGCGTGCCACCTACAACCCACATGGGGTACGCAATCAGCACAAACAGAACCAGCAAACCTGACTGAGGCCTTGTCACTATTGGTTCGGGTATCGAGGAGAAGGGCCAGGAGGCGGCGGAGGAGGCGGGGAACCGCCGCCGGTTCGAATGACCGGAAGCAGGCGTGGATTGACTTTCTTGCGGACGAGACTGACCACCGCAGATCCGAACTGAGCACCACGCACCTCGGCCGTTTTCTGAAACATAACGGCGACGGCCTGTTGAATGTCCGCCGGATCCATCTTTTCGGCCTGCATGATAGAAATAACCTGAATGATGACCATGGCCGCCTGATCTTCATTCGCCGCGGAAACGATGGCATCGATACCTTCAGGGGCGTCTATCAGCGTTCTCAATGTCGCGGTATCCGGTGCCGTAAACTCGGCCATCGCGAAGACCGCGATCAACATGCAACCAACCGCACACGTCAGGATCGTTCTCTTTTTCACTTTGCCGACTCCTTATACATTAAAAGGCAAGGCTTGCCCCGATGGTCAACCTGAGCTGATTATAGTCCTCTTGGATGTTGGAAGTAAACTCTTCATATCGGCCGCGCAGATAGACTCGCAGATTTTGTTTGTCGCTGTTGAAGACGATGCGCGCCTGAATACCGGCAAGCTCTTCGAGCGCATCCACACCGTTGATGGGTGCCGTGTAGGTGTCGCGGCGATACGAGACACCCAGGGACAGGTAGGTCTGCCGGGTCAGTTCATACGTGCCGCCAACCGACCCCTGATCCACTTTTTTCGTATTCTGCCGGAAGGCTTCGGTGGGAAGATATTCGTTTTTCCCAAACACATGCAGCAGAATCTTAGAGGTCGCCACCCATGATGCATTTCCATCAAAATGGAATGAGGCATCATCCAGTCGGGTGTCGTCAGCACCGCGGCTGTCCAGATACTGCTTCTGCAAACCTGCCCCGACATCAACCTTCGTCTTTTCGGAGGGCGTCCAGTAAGTGCCAAGGCGTACACGCAGGAAGTCAAGCGTATCAAGCTCATTGTCACTGTCCTGCTGCCCGGCTTCGCCGCTGAGCGTCAACGAGGTCTTCTCACTGACCCGAAACCCGATGCGCGGTTGAATATAGGTCTCAGTCCAGTTGTAAAGCGTCGCCTTGGATGTGTCGAAAGTAACGGCGGCATAAGCGAGGAGGAGCGCGAGATCAAAGTGGCGCGTTTCACGTGCGAGACCGACCGAAGCAGAATCAAGCACCCGCCGGTAGCGGCGGGTACGCGTTTCCATCATAAAATCGCCGGCACGGGATCGCTCAAATTGAGCCCCCAGATCAGACTGCGTGAATTCGTAGTCCGACAAAACGCCGTGTTTAAGCTTCAGGACCCACTGCGCCCGATCAATGTAGCCACCGACATATTCGCCATTGACCTGCCATGTGTCATCGTTGAGCAAGTCAAATTCCTGGTAGCGACGCATCTGATACCAGCCGCGCAGATTCAGGGCGGATGCCTCGGTCTTCCGCAGCAGCGAGATCCCGCCGACAATATCCAGATAGAAATCATCCTGCTCAAGACCTTCGCGAAGCAGGAAAACGTTGGAGTCATAGATGTAGGATGCTTCCACAAAGGGGCTTATCGACGTGCTCTCGGTAAGGCGGATCCCCGGTGCATCCTGCGCATAACCAGGCATGCCGATGAACATCAGAAACATAGAGGCAGCCAGTAGCCCGTGTTTATAGAGGTCTCCAGCACTCAGTAGAGTCCGGCGTGTTTGGTTTTTATAAAAAGTTGTTGTCATGACTGTTGCGCGTCAAACAATGCCGACTGCACGCGCTGAAGTCAAGATGAACACGATTCCGTTTCTGTCCTGCCCCCGACGCCCCCCTCCGCGACGAATAGCGCCGCGTAGCGGCCGCCCCGCGCCAGCAGTTCAGCATGGCTGCCCTGTTCGACGACTCGTCCCCGTTCCATCACGATAATGCGGTCCACCATGGTCACCGTCGTGAGGCGATGACTGATAATCATGACCGTCTTCCCCTTCACCGAATCAAAGAGCTGATGCAGCACCGCCCGCTCCGCCTTGGGGTCCAGTGCGCTGGTGTGCTCATCCAGTAGTACCAGCGAGGACTCTCGCACGAGGGTGCGGGCCAAGGCCACACGCTGCCACTGTCCCACACTCAGCTCAACGCCCCCATCGAAGAGACGCCCCAACGGCGTCGCATACCCCTGCGGTAGCTCAGCGATCACTGTGTCTGCCCCGGCGCGCCGGGCCGCCTGCTGAATGCGCGCGTCGTGCGGCGGCAGCGACACATCGCCCATGCGAATATTCTCTTCGGCTGACATAAAGTAGCGTGCATAGTCCTGAAACAGGACGCTCATCCATCCACGCAACTCCTCGATCTTTACATCCCGGATATCCGTGCCATCAATGGTGATTCGTCCGCTGTCCGGGTCGTAGAGTCGGCAGATCAATTTGGCCAAAGTGGTCTTGCCGGCCCCATTCTCCCCCACGATCGCCACATGCTCCCCGGGGCGAATAGCCAGGGAGACATCACGGAGCACCTCACGTTCGGTGCCTGGATAACGGAAGCTCACAGCCTCAAGTGCCACCCCCTCCGTCATGCTTGCGGGCAGTGACTGCGGTATCGTCGGCGATCGAATCGAGGCAGGCAGTGCCATGAAGTCGTAGAAATGGGAAATGAAGATGGAATCTTCATAGAGGGAGGTCAGGCTCGACAGCCAACCCGAGAGCGCCCCCTTCGCCCGTTGGAACGCGCGAAACAGCAACGCCACATCCCCCACAGAGAAGGCCATCTGCCCCGTTTTGAGTCGCAGCGCCACCAAGGCCACACCACCGGCAACCACGGCCAGAGAGAGCAGATCGGCGAGGGCCTGCCGCAACAGACGATCGCGGGTCAGCTGCAGACGGCCCGATCTCAACCGCTCGCGCATGCCTCGAAACTGTTTTAGGATCGTCGGCCCGTGTCCGAAGACACGGGTCTCCTTGGCGAAGCCCACCGAGGTCAGCAGCATATTGAGATACGCCGCATAGCGCTCATCCGCCATGTGGCGCAATTGCCACGCATGCATGCGACGAGAGTTGAGCACCCGCGCGACCGTCCCGGGGATCACCGCCAACAGCACCAACGGCGCCAGGTAGAGATGCGACGCGGCCAGCACCCCGGCCACCGCCAGCAAGGTGAGCGCATCGCGCAGCGACTGCGTCAGGTTGTGGGTCATCCGGGTGGGCCGGCTCATCGCCTCGCCATGGGCCATCCGCATGGTGTCATGGAAGGCGGGATTCTCGTAGCACTGGTAATCGACCTCCAACGCTTTCGCCTGCAAAATGCCCTGCACATGGTTGGAGACCGCGCTACTCTGGGCTTCACTGGAAATGGCGGCTAGCACGCCACAGATACCTCCCACCGCCAACAGCCCTGCCACCGGCACCAGCAAGAGCACCACTGCCGCCTGTGCCGACCCCAAGGCCGGCTGCGCCAGCCAGGCGACCCCCGCATCCACCAGCAGCTTGGTCAAATAGAGCGACGCCACCGGAATCACCCCCTGCACCGTGGCGACCACCACATTGACCACCGTCCACCCCGGCGCACTAACCCACACCAGCCGCATAGCACGCCACAGCTGAGCAATGGATATGTACAGTTTCTTCATAGAATCACTAAGCTAGAGGCCCCCAGCCACCCCGTCAATCATTGACAATGACATATCAATGCGCGATGGTTTGGCCCTGTCTCATCAGGCTCACCATTCGTACCTATCTCGACATCCAGCAGTCTCCATGCGGCACGACAGGCACAACGCGGTGCTTTTTAATGCAGACAGCGGACAAGACAAAGCCGTAAACAGCACAGGGGCAGCGGTTTGGAATGGGATGGACGGAGTTTCCGATTCGGCCAGAATTGCTGTCTCGCTGGCCGAGCAGTTCGACTCTGATGCGCTCTCACAAATCGCTCTCGACGTGCAGGACTTTGGTGAAGAGCTGGTGCGCGAGGGGTATGCCACGGTCACCGCTGAGCCTCTGAGTAAGCTGCTCCCCAAGGAGGCGTACGCCGACATCCGCGATGCTCCAGCCGGCTTTGATCTTGCCCTGACGGGAGCATGCAACCTGAAATGCTCATATTGCTTCTATGCCGACGAAATGGCGGGGCGCAGGGACCTCCCCACCAGCGACTGGTTGCGCTTCTTTCAGCAGCTGAAAGCTCTGGGCACTCGGGACCTCACCCTCAGCGGCGGTGAAGTGTTTGTGCGCTCCGACCTCTTGGAACTGCTAGACGCGATTGTCGATGCCCGCATGCGCTTCGGCCTGCTCAGCAACGGGACACTGATCACCGAGAAGACGATCGAAGCGCTCTCGCTCCCATCACGCCGGCGACGGCTCAACTCAATTCAGATTTCGATTGATGGCGCCTCGCCCGAGGTGCATGACAGAAGTCGTGGCGAGGGAACCTTCGTCCTGGCCATCCGCGCCTTGCGCATGCTCAAGGAGGCTGGATTCCCGGTCACCTCCCGCATGACCATCAACCGCCATAATGTCGACGACATCGAAAACGTGGCCGCCCTACTGCTGGATGATGTGGGCCTTCCCTCATTCGGCACCAACGACGCCATGCCCATGGGCGCGGGGTGCAGCAATCAGGGCCGCATTTCGCTAACGCCCTCCCAGCAACTCCAGGCCATGCGAACGCTTGAGCATCTTGAGAGCAAATACAACGGGCGTGTCACCGCGACCGCTGGCCCCCTCGCCAAAATCAAGAGCTACCGGGAAATGGAACGGGCGCGCCTCACCGGAGAGAAATCAACGCGCTGGCGAATGGGCTCTCTCTCCGCCTGTGGCTGTATATTCAACAAGCTATCGGTCAACCATGACGGAATGATCACGCCCTGCAACATCCTGCCCACGACCGAATTGGGCCATATAGAACGTGACAGGATTCCCGACATCTGGACCCTCCACCCCACACTCAAGGCATTGCGCGAGCGGCGAGACATTCCCATGCGCGACGTGCCGGGCTGCCAGACGTGTGAATGGGTCGAATTTTGCAACGGAAGCTGCCCAGGACTGGCCTGCGAAATGACGGGAAACTTCAATCGAGGAAATCCCCACGACTGCTACCGTCGTTTCCTCCAGCAGATCAGCGAGTCAGAGCGGCATGCGATGTTCATTTCGCCCGGCGGCGGGGATGCGCGACAATGAACGGTGGGCACGATGCTGTTTACCTGGTCCGTACCGATGTCGCCGTCGAAGATTTCGACGACGAGGCACTACTCTTTCAAGCTGCTGACTGCAAGCTTCGGGGTATTAATCATTTAACTCGAGATATCCTGCGCAGCCTTGACGGGAAGCGCGATGTTCACGCAGTGGCAGCGGTGATTGCTGCGACATATGAAGAATCACTTGACCGAGTCTTGCCGGATGTCAATAGTATCCTAAAACAGCTACATGAAGATCGAATTCTAAAACGGCGGTGTATTCTGCCTCTTGCTATGGGGAGCAACCTAATGAGCACAGACGACAAATATATGGTGAATCCCGACGTCTCATGCCGCATCGAAGACGAAGACGGAGCGATTCTCTACAACCCAGACACCGACGGGGTGCAGATCATCAATCCAATGGGTCTCGAAATATGGGAAACGCTCTCCTCCCCACACACTGCGGCGGCGCTCGTTGCACATATCAAGCAAGTGTGTCGCGCGGTCCCAGAGGCTGAAGTCGGCAAGGATGTCACGGATTTCATCGCCTCCATGCTACGAAAGGGGTATCTCGGCATAGTAGAACGGACGGACAAATGACCGCAGAAGCAAATCGGTTGCCAACGGCCGCTGCCGTCGTCGTCGACCTCCCAGGCGATGTCCCGCGGCTGACCTCTTTCTATCTCTACATGACTGCGGGATGCAATCTCCGTTGCCGACACTGCTGGATCACACCCACATTCGTCAATGGGGAACCCTCCCCCGGCGAGTGCATCAACCCGGAGCTACTTAAACAAGCCGTCAAAGAAGCCAAGCCACTTGGCTTGAAATCAGCGAAGTTGACGGGGGGCGAGCCATTGATGCATCCTCAATTTCGTGATATCGCAGCATTTTTAAAGTCCGAGGGCATTCACTCCGACATGGAGACCAACGGGATCCTGATTGATCCGAGCATGGCCCGCTTTCTCAAAGACGAGACCAATGTTGAGTTTGTCAGCGTGAGTCTCGACAGTGTCGACACCGCCAAGCATGATGCCTTCCGAGGCGTCAAAGGTGCCTTTGATGCTGCCGTGCAAGGGATTCGCAATCTGGTTGAGGTCGGTTACAGGCCCCAAATCATTATGAGTCCGCACCGAGACAACCTTGGGGAAGTGGATGCCATGGTGGAGATGGCAGGCGCCCTTAAGGCGGGGTCATTGAAGTTTAACCCAGTCGCGAATTCTGGACGGGGAAGCCGAATGCACGAGGAGGGAGAAGCACTTGACTACGAGGCGCATCGCGCCCTTATCCGCTACGTAAACGGTGAGCTCCAAAAACGCAGCAAAGTGCCCCTATTCATCGGCGCCCCCATGGCCATGCTCACACTAGATGACCTGCTGAAAAACCGATGGCGGGGCGTATGCAATGTCGACCACATCATGGGCCTCCTCGGCACAGGGCACATGGCCCTCTGCGGGATTGGCAAGAATGTTCAGGAACTTTCCTACGGCGAGCTTGGTAAAGACAATCTTCGAGACGTGTGGTGTGCACATCCTTTTCTAAAGGAGCTCCGCAAAGGTATCAAAGGCCCGTTTGCCGGCATCTGTGGCGATTGCATCCACGCGGGGCGGTGTCGAACAGGCTGCTTGGCAATGCATTATTTGGACGGAGGAAAGCTCTTCTCTCCCTCACCACTGTGCAGCGAAGCTGATAGGCGAGGAGAATTCCCGATGGCGCGACGAAAGCAGACCTAGCCTGACCCTCGCACCCCGTACACATCTCGCAATTTTGGAGCGACTTCCCTAATGAATGGTGACACATCGCGCGCTGACGGGTTCCTGCTCCACGGGGGTGGAGTAAGAACACCAAAGGGAGCACTGCTCTTTTTGGGTCCATCCGGTGTTGGCAAAAGCACGATCTGCGAGCTGCTCTCGCCGGAATTTCCTACGATTGCAGACGATTGCCTTTACGTAAGTCGCAACAAGCAAAACCGGTGGACTGCCGCTAACGGCAGGTTTCATATGTGGACCCTACGACGCGAGAGCGGCATCGCACCCCCATCAATCACTGGTGCCGAACTCTGCGGCACGCCGATCTTAGCCATCATGCTCTTATCGCAAGACACGCACAACCTGATTGAACCGCTTGACGGACAAGCTCTATGTGCTATGATCACTAACGGTGTTATTGAGATTTCGGGACAAAGCCAAAGTTATAATGCCATCCGTGTATTGAGATGGTTCGAGCTTGCGGCACAGGTAGCACGCGCGGTTCCCGGGAGTCGTTTGCGTTTTGCAAAGACCCACGATGTATTACGCAACTTGGATGACTTTGTTCGAGTCCTAAGTGTCGACGACAAAAACACGAGTTTGGAGGAATGCGTAGAATGAACGAAAAGCGTCTTAAATACGAGAAACCTGTAGCGTTGGATATGGGGGCGGTGACGCCAGTACATGGCCTAGCTTGTGACAGCGGGAATGGTGCAGACACGTGCCCTCACGGGAACAACCCAGCGCTGCAGGCTTATTGTCCTGGCGGCAACATTGCCGACACCAGTTGTGACGCCTCTGGAGCAACCGCAGGCTCGAATTGCCTGCCTACTGGTGGCATCGCGGGGCAGTTCTGCGCCACAGGGTCCGCCCCTGTGCTAAATCCTTAATAGGCAGATTTCCGATTTTAAGCCCTGCCACCTGCCTTGACTACCTGAGGCCAAAATGGTGCTCCCGCGTCACGAATGAAAAGAGAAACCTCCAACGCAAGTTGTCGAGCTCAGAACACGTTTGGCTTGCCGGGCAGCAGGGCTAGACACTATCACGGCGTCAGCATGACAGGCCTTCTGCTTGAGGGAGACCGATTGGTGGTTGACCACGTTTGCTTCTCAGAAGTGAGGCGTGGTGATGTAATCCTGTTCCGCGCAGACGATGATCCGAAGTGCGAGATCGTACACCGGGTGCATGCGGTCACAACGCAGGGGCTTCATACTCGTGGGGACAAAAGCAACGGTATTGATAAAAGCCTGGTTACAGAAGCACGCCTCATCGGACGTTTGGCCGGGTATGAGCGAGACAGGAAATACAGGAAAGTTGCCCATGGGGATTGTGGGCACCTGCGCGCCCAGCTTCAAAGGACGTTTTGGCAATACAAGCAAAAGCTCTATCCCTTCTTGTACCCACTCTACCTGACTGGCGGGCATGTGCTTATTCGAATTTGCGACTGGCAGCCGCGTCTTCATAGAATTCGAGTCAGCGTGTCCAGTGGTGAGATCGTGAAGTATATACATGGGCAAAGGACCATTGCACGCTGGGATCTCCGCACTGGCCACTGGTCTTGTCTTAAGCCATATGACCTGATTCTGCAGAAGCCAGCATCATGAGTCCCTCGGGGGGATCAGGACCTCGGCCCCACGACAGAGACCACGCCCAGCCAGCAATGCGCCTGCTGCTGAATTGCGCCAGAACATCGACCTGCAGGCTTGCGCCCCTCTCTTCCTCGGACCACCTATCCGCCAGCATTGCCGCAGTTAACGACTGGGAAGCATTTCTCCTCCTTACCCGCGATCACCACCTCGTCCCGCTGATCTACAAGTGCCTCTCCCACCAGAACGTATCTGGTGTCCCCTCTGAAATCATCGCAGAACTGCGCACGCTCTACCTGCGAATTGCGGCGCTTAACATGCGACTGACCCACCAGCTGGCAACCATTCAACAGGTCATGCGCGAAGCGCAGATTCCCTGCTGGTCAGTCAAGGGCCCGGCGTTGGCCGTGCAGGCGTTTGGCTCACCCTCACTGCGTCAGTATGGTGACTTGGATCTGATCATTCCAGCCACACATATGCTGCGAGCCCATGCACTGCTGACTGAGATGGAGTTCCAGCTCATCGAGCTGCCGCAAGGGACTGATCTAGAAGTCTATGCCCGTACGCTGCAAGAATGGAGCTATGTCAGTCGTAACAACCACACCGTGCTCGACATCCACCCTGTCGTGGTCTCACATATTGTCACCACCCCCGCTATGACCTTAGACCTGCTCAACCAGACGGTCGAGATCTCCATCGACGAGCGGCTGACCATTCATGCCCCGGATCCCGGCAGTATGCTCCTTATCGTCTGCATGAACGGGGCTTGTGAAATGTGGAAGAAACTCTCGGATGTGGTCGACGTCAAGGCTCTGCTCACGTCACATGCCGATGCAGATTGGGGGGGGCTGCTTGAACAAGCCACAAAGTGGGGGCAGCGACGGTCGCTGCTGATTGGTGTGGCACTTGCCGAGAGCCTGCTGGCATTGGAGCTCCCGCCTCCCTTCCACACCGCCCTGGCGAAGGATGCCAAGGCCCGCACACTCTCTAGCGAAGCTGCCACGCGACTCCTCAGCGGGACATCGACGCGAGAAGACGTCACGCGCGAGCGTCTCTTCGGGCTTCGTACACGGGAAAGCATCAGAGACCGCGCCCGCTACCTCCTTCGGCAGTGCTGTGTACCAAGTGCCATCGAACTAAATATGGTACACCTCCCGTATTGGCTTCGCGGTGGCTATTACCTGATGCGCCCCTTCCGTCTGCTGGTCACCTCAATCCCTAAGCGCCGGAGCTAGAGCTTCTACTACGAAAGAAAGAGGGTTTGGCGAGGTAGCGAGGCGTTTGTGATTTGCGTGTCATGGTTAGAGCTACACGCGGGGCCGATCTTACTCCATCACCAGTTTGCGGCTAATGGCATAGTGCGTCAGCTCTGCATTGGTGCGCATCTGCATCTTTTCGAGGACGCGTGTTCGATAGGTGCTGATCGTGTTGTGGCTCAGTTTCATTTCGTATGCAATCTCTTTCACGGTCTTGCCTGTCGCGATCATTCGCAGAATCTCGAACTCGCGGGCTGACAGTCGCTCGTGTAACACGCCGCCATCGGTGCGGCCCAACTCGGCCGCCAACTGCTCCGCCAGCGCGGCGCTCACGTAACGCCCACCCGCGAGAATGTGTTTGACGGCCTTGATCAACTCGGTGCCCGCACTGGCCTTGGTCAGGTAGCCGGCCGCACCGGCCCGCAACGCGCGCACGGCGAACTGCTTTTCCGCATGCATGCTCAACACCAGAACCGGGGTCTTGGGCTGTTGCGCCCGGAGTTCTTTCAGCACGTCCAAGCCGCCGCGGCCGGGCATGGAGAGGTCGAGAATGACGAGATCCCAATGGTGTCCCAGGGTGGCCTCAAGAGTCTGTCGGCAATCCTCGGCCTCGCCGAACGTGGCATCCTTGAGGGCCTCCGCCAGCATAAGCTTCAGCCCGCCGCGTACCAGGCCGTGGTCGTCTGCAAGAAAGATCCTCATGTCGCTCCTTGTACCAGGGGCATCCGCACCCGCACGGTGGTGCCCTTGCCGGGTTTGCTCAGGCAATCCATGGTCCCGCCAACCGCGGCGGCGCGCTCGTGCATGCCGAGAATGCCGAGCTTCTTCGCGGGCGGGAGCAAGTCATCCGCAAAGCCAAGCCCCTGGTCCTGAATTTCCAGCTCCAACTCGCTCTCAATGGTGTGCAGCTTGACTACCACATGCGCCGTCTGCCCGTGATGGAATACGTTGGCCAGCGCCTCCTGAACAATCCGAAAGGCAGCCAGCGCGACCTCCTCGTCCAGGTCAATATCCTCCGCGGGCAGGGATGCCGCTACCGTCATGCCGGTGCGTCCTTCCGTATCTTCCGCCAGCCACTCGACAGCCGCTACCAATCCCAGGTCGTCCAATACAGCCAGCCGCAACGAGGCGCAGACGTCGTGCGTCAAATGGGTCAGGGCTTCGACCTGGGACACCATGGAGCTGAGTTTGTCGTGCAGCACCGACTGCAGCGCACACTCATCGACTCGTGATCGTGCCATGTCAGGGGGCATACCCCATATTTCAGCAAACCTGCGGTTGGTGGAGATGGTTCTTCCGTTTTCATCCGTCACGAGGATTCCATCGATCGAGGCCTCCTGTTGGGTGGATAGGATTGCATTTCTGAGTTTCAACTCCTCATCCGCGCGCTGGCGTGAGAGTGCGATGCCGATACTCGAGCCCAATCCCTCCAGGAAACGGATGATCTTCAGCGTGAATTGGTTTGGCTGGCGATCGTTGAGTTGCAGTAACCCGATGATCTCGTTGCTCGCTCGTAGAGGGACCAGCGCAACGGACTCGTAGCCTTCCATGTTGCAGCGACGGAACGAACTCGGAACATCCGAACGCGGAACGCGGAACGCGGAACGCGGAAGGGAAGAGGATGAAGAATCAATAGTCCCGTTCTCAGCTCCATTTCCCTCTGTTCCGAGCTCCGCGTTCCCCGTTCCGAGTTCGGACGTGTTGTTGGTCCAGAAACTGCCGTCGGAGGTGAAGCATGGTGTGGCGGGATCGATTCGCCCGCGCAGGCGAATGCCGACCGCTTCCACGCCCGTGTCAGTCTTGATCATACGAAGGATGTCGTGAATCGTGTCCTTGGCGTTTCCGGGATGGTTCAGACGGTCCAACACTTCACACATGAGCTGTTGGTCTTCCCCCGTCAGTTGCACATCGGAAGAGAAGGACTCGGATTCGCCAACTGTGTGTTCTTCTTCCATCGCGGCCTTTCTCCCGTCCCCGGCCCATCAGGTCACGTTCACTCTACCGGCAGGCGTGTCTGAGAGGAGCACAACTTATAGCTTGCATCAGGCGAAGACACAGTTCAATTGAGAAATGGGTCTGTATCGGATCTGTATGCGCGGCAGATATGCGTGCGGGGGGGGGCACGTCTTAACATCTAACGGTGCGCTTGCACGCACATGGGTGGCCAGCGACAATTACAACTCCCTGCCCTGTAGTCAGGACGAGTCGTCGGGGTCAGGCTCTTGTCGATAGAGTAGCGCTTCGGCGGCCCCGGGGCTATCGGTAAGAAGCGTTTGCAGGAAGGCGAGAGGCTCACGGCCCTGGCGTTTGGCTGTCCCGTCGATTTCGACAACCCGATTCTGGGGACGCTCAAGTCCACAGAATTGGGACAGATTCAGAACGTCTTCCTGGAAGCCACTCCGGAGTGTGATCTGAAGACCCCCGCAGTCTCTATCCTCGACGAGATAGATAAGATCGAGGGGTGGGAATCCTCGCCCTACCTAACTCGTTGGCATGCCGTCACTCAAACGCCACCACATCGCTGATGCGATCGGAGTAGGTGTGGCGGATGGCGACGTGGGTGTGGCCTGAGCGGTCGAGTGCGTCGCGCACGGTTTTCTCGGCCAGGGCGGGCGCGTTGCAGTCGTCGCTGAGGTGGGCCAGGAAGACCACTTCAAGCCCCGCGCCAGCCACCTCCGCGAGCAGGTCGCCCGCCTGGGCGTTGGAGAGGTGGCCCTGGCGACCGGCAATCCGCTGCTTGAGCGACCACGGCCGCGGCGCGTCGCGCAGCATGCCCTCGTCGTGATTGGCCTCCATCACAATCGCACGGCACCCACGCAGGCGCTGCCGGATCAGCTCGGTGGGCGTCCCCATATCCGTGACGATGCCGATCCGGATATCGCCGGCCTTTACGACAAACCCGACCGGATCATACGAGTCGTGCGGCACGGAGAACGGCTCCACCAGGAGATCTCCCACCGCGAACGGCGAGCCATTGGTGAAGACCCGCCACGCCAACCCGCTCTGCTTGGGCGTGCGTTCCAGGGCCTCGATCGTCCCGGCGTTCGAGTAGAGCGGCACACCCAGCCGGCGCTGCAGGATACCCAGGGAGGCCTTGTGGTCGTCGTGCTCATGGCTCACACAGATGGCATCGATCGCATCCAATTCCCAGCCGGCCTCACGCAACCGCCGGTCGGTCTCCTTCCCGCTCAGCCCGGCATCAATCAGGATACGGGTCGACTCCGTCGCCATGACAGTGCAGTTGCCTTTGCTCCCGCTTGCCAATACACAAAGTTGAAATGCCATAATACAATTGCCCCATTAACCGCCAACGTGGCCCGCTATTTGCTTGTGAACCCAGCGATGCGCCATATAGTGTGCATTATCTCTTAGGGGGAGACGGATGCCAAGCCAAACACTTGCTTTATCGCAGCAGCAGCGCCTTCAGATGGTGCTGGCACCCCAGCTGCGTCAATCCCTCGAGATGCTTCAGCTCCCCATTATGGACCTGCGCACCATGATTCAGCAGGAAATC
Source organism: Verrucomicrobiota bacterium (assembly GCA_018648805.1). GTDB lineage: Bacteria > Verrucomicrobiota > Kiritimatiellia > UBA8416 > JABMPJ01 > JABMPJ01. The sequence goes on along the minus strand of JABGQM010000059.1, from coordinate 1,416 downwards.
GAGCAGAATCCCACGATTGAAGAGCAGCCGATCGACAACGAATCGATCGAGATTGAGCCCGGCGACGGTGAGACCGAGAAGGCCGAGGAGATGGATTTCGACAAGGAGTTCGAGGCCCTCGCCAATCTCGACGAAGAGTGGCGCGAGTATTTCTTCCAGAACCAGGAGAGCCAGCCCTACTCCTCGGACGCCGACGAGCGCCATCAATTCATGCTCGACTCACTGCCCCAGCAGCAATCGCTGCAGGAGCACCTGGTCGAACAGCTGCAGCTCACCGAGCTGCATGATGACGACATGCGTCTGGGCGAAATGATCGTGGGCAGCATCGATGACGACGGCTACCTGACCGGCAGCATAGAAGAGTTGGCCACGACCTCCAATGCGGAGCTGCCGCGCCTGGAGGGTATTCTCTCCCTGATCCAGGATTTCCACCCCACCGGCGTGGGGGCCCGTGATCTACGCGAGTGCCTGATGCTGCAACTCGAACGCCTCGACAAAACCGATACGCTGGCCGGGACACTGGTCGACCAGCACCTCGCCAAACTGGGGGCACGACGCCTGACCGACCTGGCCAGAGAGCTCAAGATCACCAGCGAGGAGCTGCAGGAGGCGACCGCGTTCATTGCCACCCTCGATCCCAAGCCGGGACGGATCTACGCCAACGAGGTGGCCAACTACGTCATTGCCGAGATTGTCGTCGAAAAAGTCGAAGGCAAATACATCATCATCATGGACGACGGCCAGCTGCCGCATATCAAGATCAGCCGCCACTACCGTCGCCTCATGAAAGCCGCCGATACCAGTGCCGAGGTGAAGGAATACGTGCGCGACCGCGTGCGCGCCGGCGCCTTTCTGATCAAGAGCATTCACCAGCGCCAGAAGACGATCTTCCGCATCGCCACCGAGATCGTAGAGCGGCAAGTCGAGTTTCTTGACCAGGGCGTCTCGCATCTCAAACCGTTAACCATGGCCGAGATTGCCAAGGCCGTCGAGGTCCATGAAACCACCGTCAGCCGCGCCGTCAACGGCAAGTACATGCGTACGCCGCGCGGCATCTTCGAGATGAAGTACTTCTTCACGCCCGGCATCAAGACCAACGATGGCAAAGAGGTCTCGAACAAAACCGTCAAAGACATGATCGCCACACTGGTGGCCGATGAAGATCCGGCCAAGCCGCTCTCCGACCAGGCCCTGCTCAGGAAGCTGGACAACCAGGGCGTCAAGATCGCCCGCCGGACCATCGCCAAGTATCGCCTCGTGCTGCGTATTCCGCCCTCACATATGCGGAAGCTGTATTAAGGGAGAGTGGCACTTAGATGAGCACCATTTAGCTCATTTCAATATCCAATGTCCAACAGCCGGAGCGAAGCGGAGACAGGCTTGAGCGAAGCGAAAGCAATGACCGAAGGGAATGGC
>JABGQM010000058.1 GCA_018648805.1 Verrucomicrobiota bacterium | reverse complement strand
GCAGTTCCGGCACAAGCGCGTTCGGGTGAGTACACCCAAACACGCTTGCACCGGCTTAGATAGGCTCTTCCTTTTGGGAAGAATAGGGAAAGAAAATGGGGGGAGAACGACACTATCGTCGTAACTCCCTGATAAACAAGGTGTTGTGGGTGTCAAAGGCCGCCAGCTTTTGACAGAACCAACAGTAGTGTGAGGAGGATCCTATGACGATTCGACTGATTGGCCAGCTCTTGGTGGAAGACTTTTCGGCGCCTCGCCGCAACCACCTGTTTGCAGATCCCTGCAGCACGCACAGCACCAGGGGGGTGGGGGACGAGATGGGGATGAGCCTCCTCAAGCAGTCGCTCGCGGCCAAACCCGGCCGGGGACTGATCGGACGCCTGACGACTCGATTCGGCGCGCAGCGTAAACTCCATAGATGCGCTTAAGATTGAATCCGTCCCGCTGACAGACTATCATCTAAAGCATGACGTCGTTTGTGCTGGCTCTGGATCAGGGAACCACGAGTTCCCGTGCGATCATCTTTGATGATGCGAGCCACATCGTTGCTTCCGCACAGCAGGAGTTCGCGCAGATCTACCCGCAGCCCGGCTGGGTGGAGCATGATGCGGAGGCGATTTGGCAGGCGCAGTTGGCGACGGCCAAAGAGGCGCTGGCCCGTGCGGGCCTAACGGCCGTTGATCTCGCGGCGATCGGCATCACCAACCAGCGCGAAACAGTCGTGGTGTGGGATCGACGTACGGGACGCCCGATCCACAACGCGATCGTATGGCAGGATCGCCGTACCGCGGCCCAGACAGACGACCTCAAGGCCCCGCAGACCGCCGCACTGATCCGTGAGAAAACAGGCCTGCTGCCGGATCCCTATTTCTCGGCCAGCAAGATCCGCTGGCTACTTGATCATGTGGACGGCGCGCGCACGGCGGCCACGGCCGGCCACCTGGCCTGCGGGACGATCGATGCGTGGCTGATCTACCGCCTCACAGATGGGGCGGTGCATGCGACGGATGTCTCGAACGCGAGCCGTACGATGCTGTTCGATATCCATCGCGGCGCGTGGGATGCGGCGCTGCTGGAGCTGTTCGACATTCCGCCTTCGATGCTACCTGAGGTGGTGGACAGCAGTGGGGTGGTGGGACACACCGCCGCAGCGCTGCTGGGGGCGGAGATCCCGATTGCCGGGATGGCGGGCGATCAGCAGGCCGCCCTGTTCGGCCAGCTCTGTTTTGAACCCGGCATGGTCAAGAATACCTACGGAACGGGGTGCTTCATGCTGGCACAGACGGGCGAGACGCCGGTGCGTAGTGCGTCGAACCTGTTGACGACCGTGGCGTGGCGGCTGGCTGGTCAGCCGCTGCAGTATGCGCTGGAGGGCAGCGTGTTCATTGGAGGCGCTGCGATCCAGTGGTTGCGCGACGGGCTGGGGATCATTGACCGTGCGCCGGAGGTGAACGATCTGGCCCGCTCGGTGCCGGACAGCGGAGGGGTGATCATGGTGCCCGCATTTGTGGGGCTGGGTGCCCCCCATTGGGCACCGCATGCGCGCGGCGCCATCCTGGGACTCACGCGTGGCACGACGGCGGCCCATGTGGCCCGGGCGACGCTTGAGGGCATTGCGTTCCAGGTGGCGGATGTGCTGGAGGCCATGCAGAGCGATATGGGGCAGGCGCTGGGCGAGTTGCGCGTGGACGGGGGCGCGGCCGCGAGTGATCTCTTGATGCAGATCCAGTCCGACAGTCTCGGAGTCGATGTCCTGCGCCCCAGCATCACCGAGACGACCGCACTGGGGGCCGCCTACCTGGCCGGGCTGGCCGTGGGGGTATGGGATGGCCCCGCCGCCCTCGCGCCCCACTGGCAGCTTGACCGCCGGTTCCGGTCGACCACAGATCCCACCGCGCGTCAGCAGCGCCGCTCCGACTGGTTACGCGCCGTCACGTGCGCGAAGGCCTTCCGGGCGGGCGAGGGGGAACGGTGATGAATAGGGGCATACTGATCGCCCTGGGGGTGCTGCACTCTGTGGTGTTTGCGTCTATGGCGATGCACTGCCTGAAGCGGCGACGCGAGGCCGGAGCGACGGTTGCATGGCTTTTTGTCGCCTGGTCGTTCCCGTTCCTCGGCGCCTTGCTCTATCTCGCGTTTGGGGTCAACCGCGTGGTGGCCAAGGGGTGGCAGAAACAACGCTCCAATGAGGCCCTGCTGACGGCACGGCGGGAGCGGGAGGACGCGTCGTTGCCGCTGGAGTACTGGCGGGCCGTACGCGTCTCCCGGGCGTGCCAACCGGAGAGCCCGGAGGAGCAGGAACTGGACGCGACCATCGACAGAATCCTGCCCGACTGTCCGCTCTTGGGGGGCAACCGGATAGAGGCGTTGCTGACCGGCAATGAAGCCTTTCCGAGGATGCTTGAGGCGATCGACAGAGCGACCAGTCATATTCATCTGCAGTCCTTCATCATCGGAAACGATGCGTTGGGGCGTGAGTTCCTCGACCGCTTGGCTCTGAAAGCCAAAGCGGGGGTACGCTGCCGGGTTCTGTATGACCGCTTCGGATCTACACGCGGGTGGGCCAGCGGTCTCTTCAAGGGCTACCACGGCATACCCGGACTGGATATTGTTCCCTGGATCCAGGCCAATCCGATCAAGCGACTGAACCAGTTCAACCTGCGCAATCACAGAAAGGTACTGATTGTTGACGGCAAGGAAGCGTTTGTCGGGGGCATCAATCTGCACGCGGGGCATGTGACCCATGACGGCCGGGAACCCCTGCGGGACTACCATTTCGCCGTCGCGGGCCCTATCGCCCTGGAGCTGCAGTACGCGTTTCTACGCGATTGGTACTTCATGACGAATGAGGATCCGGCGGCTCTGCTGACGGCAGATCATTTTCCCCGCATGGAACCGGTGGGGGATGCGCTGATCCGCGTTGTGAATGGCGGGCCGACCGCGGACGTGGAGGCCCTGACCGATATAACCTGTGCGGCGATTGACGGTGCGCGCAAGCAGCTGTTCATTGTAACCCCGTACTTCGTACCCCCGACGGATATTCTGCGTGCCCTGCGGCTGGCCGCCCTGCGCGGCGTGAATGTGCAGATTGTGATTCCGAAGAAGAACAACCATTTCTACGCGGGCCTGGCCGGCCAGGCGTTGTATGACCAACTCCTCTCCGCCGGTGTTCACGTGTGCGAACGAGAGCCGCCCTTCATGCATGCCAAAGCCATCATTATCGACGATAGGGTGAGCATCGTAGGAACGGCCAATCTCGACAACCGGAGTCTGCGCCTGAACTACGAAACCAACCTGGTGGTCTTCGATGAACCCTTCGCGAATACCTTGAAGCGTATCGTTCTGGACGACATGGCCCAAAGCGAGCCGTTGGAGCTGGCCGCCTGGCGCGCCCGCCCGGCCCACCGGATGGTGGCCGAAAACCTATGCAGTCTGCTCACGCCGATCTTGTGAACTAGCGTTTGGGGGGCGCGGCCTCGCGGACCAGGGCCCCGTTGGTGTCGCTCATGACAAGGATGGCAAACCGCTGCACGCTGTCAATCTCGCTGGTGTTGAGCGATGTGTAGTCGAACCGTCCCCGCAAATCGGTATAGCCGTCCTTGTAGAACATGGCCGCGCCACGCCCCGTGCGCGCGTAGACCTTCACATACACTTTCGACAGCGCCTTGCCGGTCGCCTTGTCGGCCACGCGTAGCTGACCGTAGCTCTCGATCAGATCGACCTTGAGGGCGTTGGGGTAGTACGCCTTGAGGCGGGTCACACCGGCCGCCGTGACCTCGATCATCAGGTTACGGTCCTTGAGTGCTTTGGGAACCTTGACCTCCGTTTGCTCGTCGGCACCCAGCTTCACGGCTTCCGAGTGGGTCGGTTTGATCACGGTGAACTGCCCCCCCACATCCTGCACGAACGGCTTGCGTGAGAAGAGGAGCTCGATGTCCATGGGGTAATAGTTAATCGTGCAGCGGTCTACGTTGGCGTGTGCCAGGGCGAGGCGGTCGCTCTCCAGTTCAACATCCAGACGCGGGGCTGTGTCGGCCAGTTGGGTCTGTGTCTGCGTGCGGTTCTCATCGTCCACGACGCCGGCCTGTTTGCCGCTGATCTCGTCGCACTGGGCCAGCACATCGCTGAAAAGGTGGCGCCAGCGGTCGACCGGATAATCGCGGTAGGTGAGCGCCAGCTTGCGGGCGTCAGCGGGTCGTTCGCGGTAAAACGCGATATAGGCGGCCATGTAGTCGTACTGTATCTGCATGGCCAGTTGCTTACGCTCCACCTGGTCGAAGGTGGCGAGGGCCTCTTCGATTCGATCCTGCAACAAGAGGTAGATCACGACCGCCATCTGATCATCATCGGTCAGGTCGCGGCGGTAGGTCAGGGCCTTCATGAAGTGTTCATACTGGGCATGAAACTGCGCGTTGAGGATCTTGCGCTTGCGGCCCAGCCTATAGACGCGCGAGTTGACCAGCGGCCAGTACTCCTTGTGCTCGTAGGCATGCCGGATGATCGGGTTCAGCTCGAGGAGTGGTGACGCCAGAATCAAGCCCGACCGGTTGGCGAGTGGCGTGTGGGGCAGGTACTCCCGAATACGATCCGGCATGTCGTGGTAGAGGCTGTACGACCACAGGGTCTGGTTGTACACCTTGCGGTCGGCCAGCAACGCCAGCACCTCATCGCAGAACGCTTGGGTCCGCATGCGCCAGGCGAGCAGGTTCATATCAAGCCGATTGATATTGTGCGTGTTCAGATAGGTGAAGACATCCTCTTCGCTGCCATACTGTGACACGTGCTCCCAACTGCCCTTGTCCAGCTCGTCGACCTCACTCACCACGTTGAACAGGAACGGCTCCGCGGCGGCGACGACTTCCTCGTGCTGGGCCACGTGCACGGGGTAGTGCGGGTATTCGCCTTCGAGGGGGAAGTAGAAGTAGTACTCCTGCGACTGGGTCGAGTAGGCCTCCAGCACCGCATGCCGGCTGCGCGTCTGCATGCCCCGCATCACCGCGATTGCGCCCGCCGGAATCTGCTGCAGGACATCGACCTTGCGGCGGGTTGAGGTGGGGTTGGTCAGCACCAGCTGGCAGCCATAGACACGACCCTTTTCGAACGCCTTGGTGACGAACTTGTCAAACCGCTCGTTGTTCTCGTGGCGGTAGCGGTCGTTCTGGGCGAAGAAACTCTGGTTGATCAAGAGCACGGACGGGGTGGCATCGCCTGCGGCGGGTTGCACCTGTTTGTGAAAGACGATGACGTCGCTGCCTGCCGCAAGCACGAGGCCGCCATCCTTATACTGGTAGTCATGCTTGCCGGCTTCAAAGGGCAGGTCCAGGACGGCCAGTGCCATCATCATCTCACTGAAGCTATCGCCGGCTTCGGTAAGATCGCCAGACAGGAAGCCACCTTTGCCATCCCAGTTGGCGTACGCTTTCCAGAAGGCGTCGATGCCCACCAGGCCGGCCAGCTGCTCGCCGATCAGCTTGTGGTAGTAGTTGTTCTCAACCCACTCCTTCGTCTTCTCAAGCTTGCGGTAGAGCTGGCGCACGGCCTGGCGCTTGCCGGCGTCGCGGGCCTGGCGCCGGGCGCGGTCTTTGCTTGCCATACGGGGCGCTTCGATATCCATCGAGGCATCGAAGTCTTCTTCGACCTCCATCTCTGCCACGGCGGCAAGCTTGCGTGAACGTTCCATCATCGCTTTGCCATCGGCCCTGCCTGCCACACTGAACTGGGCTCTGGCCACACTGGGGCGTGGCGCACTCCTCTTGCTCTTGAGTGCGAGAAATCCGTTTGCCCCTTTCAAGCTCCCCTCTGCGGCGGCGGCCTCGCTGAGGACCACGTTCATGTCGTCATCGCCGCTGAGTCCGCTGCTCCGCATCGCGGCATCGAAGAGGAAGTTGAACCGTTCAACGTTGGGCGGGATAAGGTCGTAGAGGTCCTTGAGGTGCCGGGCTGTGCTCTGGTGCTCCTTCTTTAGCTGCTGCGCGAGCAGCGCCCGCTCGACCATATTGAGTCGGCCGTAGCGCCAGGGCTCGAGATAGGCCTCCAGCGGCTCGCCCAGGAGTCGATGGTCCATGAAGGTCTTGTCCTTCTTGTTGGCGAGATAGGGGCGCACCACCGTCTTGAAAAACGCCGGGTCCTTCATCGACAGGAAGAGATGGAGTTCGTGGGATGCGTATTTCTTATAGAGCTCCTGCTTGCGCGCGGGGCTGTGGTCCGGCCAGTTCACGATGAAATTGAACTCGGCCAGTGTCGGGTCGTCATTCAAGGCGGTCAGGAGGCGGTAGGCGGCACCCACGGAGTCGATGACCTCCACCTTGGCACTCAGGATATCGGCGGCGGTGAAGCGCTCGCCCTTGCGCAGGATGGCCGTGCGCTTCTGCTCGGTGAAATGGGCATCCGGGGCGAGGTAGCGTTTGAGGCGCAGATCCTTTGTCGTTTCCCCGACCTCGTCGAGGGCCCGCTGTCTATAGACGGCACTGTTGGCGTTGACCGCATACACGTGCAGCTGCTGGCCGTGCGGCAGTTCGGCGACGGGCAGCGAGACGATGCCGTCCCTGTCGGGCCGTAGATTGAGCGCCATGGGCGAGACGTGGTTCAGAAAATCAAAACAACTCAACTGGTCACTGCCAAGGCGCTCGGCTCCCGCTGCGGCCGAACCTCCATACGCGGACATGGCCGAGTCTGCGCTGATTGAGGCGTAGGCCTCGCCATCGCGGGCGTGATCGGTGCCGGTCGTCGTGGTACGCGGACTCCAGGGGTTGAGAATCAGGCTGGGGCGCGTCAGCATGTTGCCGGGGTAGGGGACCCCATGCTTGCGTTCCATCACGTAGCGGTATTCATCGCCGATGCGCCGTCCGGAGAGGTATTGCGACTTGGGGCGGCCCAGCTTGGCGGCCGCCGGCGAACGGAACGAGGGTTGACCGAGTGCCCCGAAGAGCGTGTCTGTGATGTAGCGGGTCATGTAGACATGCACCCGTGTCTCCGGCGTGGCATTGGCGATGGTCATCCGGTAGGCGTTGTCCTTGATCTCGATCCCCTGAACCTGCAGTGGGTAGGTGGCTTTCTTCTCCAGCACCCGGTTGCGGCCGAGCAGCTGCCCGCGCGTTTGCTGGCCGGCCGTGACGCGCACAATGGTCTCGTGGCCGTTCGGCTTGGTCATGAGACTGTAGTCACCGGCCGGCAGGTCGCTGATCAGCAGGTAGCCGCCGCGGCGTGTGACATGGCTGATGCAGTCTTTCACGAAGACGCCGCCACGCTTCTCAAGCAGGGAGACCCGCTGGTGCAGGGGATGGTCGCCGATCGCCATGAGCGGGACCCGCAGGGCGCCGCCGGCCAGCGCGTGCAGCACGGGGGTGTGTGAGGCGCGATCCCGCGGCAGCCACCATGTGTGCGCGGTGCCCTCGGGGCCTGCCACCTTGACCCAGTCGATGTCCTGCAGGGCGCCGAGTTGACAGCGTCCGCGGCCGTCGCTCTTGAGCGAGACGTGCATCACCCGTTTGAAATCACGATGCTTGAGTTGCACCTGCACGGCCCTGCCCGTGCGTGGCTCGGCGTTGCGGCCGAGCAGTTCGGTGCTGTAGCCGTCGGCCGTGTAGCGCAGGAACACGTCCTCAACATGGACCGTCTCGTTGATCTGGTTGGCACCGAAGTTCCGGGTGGCGGCCAGGTCGATTTTCTGGCCGGCGTTCAGGTTCTGCACCTGCCCGGTCAAGTGGATCGACAGATGGCGCAGGCGCTTGGGCACACGGAACGTATGCGTGGCCTCTTCGCCGTTTTTCAGCGTGAAGTCGTTGATCTGCTCTTCGGCCGAATGGCCGTCGATATCGACTGAGCGCACGGTCAGGACCGGACTTTCGAGTAGGGCCAGGTCGATCGGTTCGCCATTGAGCAGCAGCTCGGGGCGGATCGTCACGCGGCACTGCTTGCCGGCCACGAGCTGTTCACGGCCGAGGTACATGCCCGCCTTGAGGGCATAGGTCTCACCCAGGTGTTGAAAATCACGCAGCACCGAGTAGCCGCGGCCGCTGAAGACCACCTGCTGCTTGGCGGGCCGCCCGCTGAACGGGACGTGAATCTCGCCATCTTCGGCGGTGTACTCGCGTCCGGCCATCCAGAGCACGGCATCCTCCACCACGGTTCCGGAGTCATCAAAGAGGGTGAAGGCGTGGCCGGCCGAGCCGATCCGCTCGGTAAAGGTCAGGCGTCCCTTGCGTACCAGGGCGCGACTGCTGACCCCGTTCCCGATCAGTTCAATGACGTAGACGCCGGGCTGCGTGATTCCTGGAAACGTGAGTGACTCGGCATGTCGCGCCATGGGCGGCTGCGTGTAGTCCATCGACCGGCCGGTGTTGGGCACCAGGCCATCGAGTTCGATCGCGGTCGTGATCTTGGTCAGGTTCTGCCGGTAGTAGCCGGTGGTGTTGACCTCGTAGACCTTGATCATGAGGGCTTCGATGTTCTTGAGGGCCACCTCAAGTGTGACCGGCGCGTCGGCCTCAAGGTATTCCGGGTTGGTGGGCAGCAACTCGATATCGATACGGTCGCGCAGTGCTTTGACCAGGGTCGGGCTGTCCATCATGGCGTACCACTGCTCGGCATCGCCGATGCCGTTGATCAGCTTGGCTTCGGCAAAGAGGCGCTTGAGATAGTTGTACTCGATAGTGTCCTCGTAGGCCTTGAAATCGGGCTGGTCCTTGAGGAAGTGCATCAGGTGCCGCCGGACAGCCTGCTCGTCCTTGCGAATCGGCTGCAGCGCCATGTACGCCGCGAAAGAGGCGTTCATGTTGACCCGGGCATGCTGGTGCTCCTTGCGCTCGAGCCACTTGGGGTTGATGTAGTGGACTGGGCGGGGCAGCTTAACATAGCGGTCGAAGAGCGCCTTGTCATAGACCCCCTTGCGCACATTGAACTCGAGTTGCTTATAGAGGATGTTGGCCTTCAACGAGTTGTGCACCGCCGGGAGGCGGTCGGCAAACGCCTGCAACCGCGCCAGGTAAGCCGCGTATACCGCGTCGTCGGCTTTCCAGTTGGCGTCGTCACCGGGCTGCAGTTTGGTCAGGTAGGTGTTGACGAGGTTCGACTGCTTGATCAGGTCGGGTTTCAGTTCGAGGCAGGCTTCAAGCTGCTCCAGCGTCAGCATCTTGTGGACCGGGTGCTGCCAGAATCCACGACTGTGTTTGTAGTTCAGATCATCAATGACCAGCTTGACCAGGCCCGGGTAGTCAGGCCGGCGCAGTCGCGCGAGCAGGTGACGCCGCTGATCGGCTGTCAGTGAGGCCGTGACGAGGTAGTCGAAGGCGCTATCCTCGAAGCGGGCGGTGTTGCGTGATTCGGAGATGGCGTAACGTGCCATGGCGTCGAACGAGATGATGTCCTGGTTCAGCGTGGTGGGTAGGTGTACTTCGGGCTTGAGCTTCTTCTGCTGATGATTGAAGTGCAGATTCAACTCCCGCTTGAGGTAGCCCAGAGACTGAGCCTGGTGGGTCGCATAGAGTTTCAGGTGATAGCGGTTCTCCAGCTCACGCAGGCGGCCGGTATGGCCGAACTTCTTGACGCCGCTGTTGAGCATACGTTTCGCGTCAGCCAGCTTGCCCTCCAGTTCGAGCTGCAGAGCGCTATAATAATAATAGTCTTCGGTGCCCGGAATCAGTTCCGCCAACGCCGCGACGCGATCGCCTCCCAGCGCGAAACGCTCGTTGTAGCTGATCTCCCCGGCCACGCCCAGGAGGCCTCCTCCCACCACACCACACAGCACCATCATCCCCACGAACCGTCTACGCGCATCTTTCACATCAATCTCCCTTGCTGCAGTCTGAGTCTCATCCCATTGTTCTTATCACATATAGACGTCTCTCAACCACTTTCTCTTCAGGGAAACTGACTATTGTGCACCGCACTCTCTCGCTTTACATTCTCGGCACTTCCGGGATTTGCGGGTGTGTTTTCATTGGCCTATACTCCGCACATGGTGCTGGGCCGGTTAAGTCAGGCGATTAAGCGTATCCAAGCAAGTGTTGCGGTTAAGAGTGCGACGAAGTGTACGCTTAAGTGTGTGCGCTGCGCTCTCCATACACTTTCTCGGACACTTAACCGCTTCCTTAACCGCCACCCTTACCCGGTTACCCTTAACCGATCAACTTACACGATCCCTACCTGTCTCCGTCCAGAACGCGATTCATCAATAGAAAATCCCCGCTAACCCCTGAAGAGCCCATTATCTTAGGTGTTACAAATCCGTTACACAACTGTCGCTGAATATGTGGTTATATGGTGGTGGTTCCAGAACAAGCAGCGGAGTGTATGGGTATGAGCAAGAAGCGGGTACTGGTAGTCGAAGACGATGCGGCCATCCGCCAGGGCATCGTCGACACCCTCGGGTTTTCCGACTACGAGGTGTTGTCGGCTGATAATGGCGATGACGGCATGCGCATGGCGGTGCAGGGCGGGTATGACCTGCTCCTTCTCGATCTTGTGCTGCCGGGGCATAGTGGCCTTGAGATACTGGCCGAGGTGCGGACGTCGCGTCCGACCACACCCGTCATCATCCTGTCGGCCCTCGGCGACGAGCGTGACCGTATCAAGGGGCTGACACTCGGGGCGGATGACTATGTCGTCAAGCCGTTCAGCGTGAAGGAGCTCATGGCCCGGATCGAGGCGGTGCTGCGTCGCACCCCCGAACGGCCCAAGGATGTGGCGCATGTGAAGATCCCGGGCGGCATGGTTGACCTGCAGCGCGGCGAGGTGCGTTTTGACGGGGGCGAAACGGTCGATCTCTCGGAGCGGGAGATGGAGCTGCTGCGTTATCTCGCCGGCAACCGTGGCCGGGCTATTGCGCGTGAGGAGATTCTGCGGCGTGTGTGGCGGCTCGATCCCGAGCATATCGAAACCCGCACGATCGATATGCATGTCGCCCGCCTGCGCGAAAAGCTTGGCGATGATACGGCCCAACCGCATATCATCATGACTGTCAGAGGGAAGGGCTACAAGTTCGCGCCGAAGTGAGGGGGGTGGACCTCGGCGGCGCTTAACGGAGTAAGATATGGGTCGATCATTTAAGACATGGGGTGTGTTCCTGCTCTTTGTGGCCGTCGTTCTGGGGGCCATGGGGTGGGTTAGCACGACCGTCCTGCGGCTTGAATCCGAGGCGGCAGACACGCAGCGGGAAGCGCAGACCGAGGAGGTCATACGCCTCGCATTGTGGCGCATCGACTCGGCCGCCCTGGCCATGGTGATCGAGGAGAGTTCGCGCCCCTACCAGGACTACTGGGCTTTCAACGACGGGAACCGACCGGTTAACCAGTTCGAGCAGCAGGGACAGCAGGTGGCCGCCTCCCCCCTGCTGGCAGCCGACGACGGGAACGTCAACGTCTACTTCAATGGACTGGTCGCCACAGGCCCGGCCCCGCAGGGCCTCTCCTCACCGCAGGTCCCCCCGGAAACGCTTCAGCAGTGGGCGCTCTCGAACTTCGACGTCTCCAATACGCTCTCCGAGAAGACTCAGAACCTGAAGACATTGAACACCATCCTCCAGATCGAGGACCTCCAGCAGGCCCTGGTTGATAGCCCTGACAACGCAGAGCCACCGGAGGTCACGGTGGCGCAGTCGTCAAAGCAGCAGATAAGCGTGGTCAATGCCCGCGAGTTCAGCTCACGGCAATCCCAGACCAAGCAGGCGCAGTATCGGTTGAAGGGGCAGAAGCAGGCGCGTTATGAAGCCGGAAACAAGCCGAACGTCATGCCGCCGGCCCAGTCGAGCAGCAACTCCTCGCGGCCCGATGTCCCGGTCACGCCGGCGGCGACGGCGACGGTGACGGAGACGGTGACGGAGACGGTGGAGGTCCAGCAGGACAAGGTCCTGGATGAGGGCATCATGCGGTCCGTGTGGGTCAATAAGCTCCTTATCCTGGGGCGCAACGTCAACCTGGAGCACCAGCACTATGTTCAAGGGGCGTGGCTGAACTGGGAGAACGTCAAGTCGGAGCTTCTGTCCGAGGTGCGCGACATTCTTCCTGAGGCGGATCTGCTGCCGGTGACCGCGTCGCAGGAAGCGCCGACCTCCCGCATGCTGGCGGTGCTGCCGGCACGGCTGGTGCCGGGCCTGCCGGCAGACCTGGCTATGCTCCCGACCCCGTCGCTGCGACTGCCGCTATCACTGGCGTGGCTGGGGTTGCTCGTCTCAGTGGCTGCCGTGGCGGCGCTTCTTTTCGGCGCCATCCGTTTGAGCGAGCGGCGCGGCGCGTTTGTGTCGGCCGTGACACATGAGTTGCGCACGCCGCTGACCACCTTCAAGATGTATACCGAAATGCTGGCCGAGGGGGTCATCCGGGATCCCGTCAAGCAGCAGGAATACCTCGACACGTTGCATGGTGAGAGCAACCGCCTGGGCCACCTGGTCGAGAACGTGTTGGCCTATGCCCGTATCGAGCGCGGAACGGGGTCGCGCGTACTGGAGCCGCTCACGGCCGGCACCATCCTTGAACGCAACCGGGCCACGTTGGAGCGGCGTGCCACGGAAGCCGGTATGACGCTCATCGTTGAGGACGGTGCCGCGGTCGAGGATGTGCAGGTGCAGAGCGACCTCATGGCCGTCGGCCAGATCCTTTTCAACCTGGTCGATAATGCCTGCAAGTATGCGGCGCAGGCTGCAGACAAGCGCATCCACCTCAGTGTGGCCCAGGATGCGCGCTACCTGATCCTGCGGGTCTGCGATCATGGCCCCGGGCTGAAGCCCTCCGAGTCGCGCATCGTCTTCAAGCCGTTCCGCAAGTCGGCCCACCAGGCGGCCCGCACGGCGCCGGGCGTTGGCCTGGGCCTGGCCCTCTGTAAGCGCCTCGCCCGCCAGCTCGGCGGCGATATCACCTACGAGGCACATCCCGACTACGGCGCCTGCTTCACGCTCCTGCTGGCCAGGTAGACCCATCCTAGAAGGTCTCTCTGCTCGAGCATCCTGCGAAGACAGGGAAAGGCCCGACATTCCGCCGTCGCCAAAGGCTATGGCGGGACAAGCCGGGCGGGCCCTACCAACCCCTTTCGGATGGGGTCGAAGTAGGGCGGCGTGTGGTATCCCTTTTTGCGTTGAGCGATTTCAATGCCCAACAACCAACATCCAACGCCCAACGTCCAAGTTGGGATTCCTCTTCGTTGGGCGTTGGTTGTTGGATGTTCGATGTTGGGCGTTCGATCCGGTCAGTCACGAAGAGAAATGACCGTCTAGTCAGACCGGGCGCCCCCGCAAAACAGGACACTAGCACAAGCGGAGGGATGGGGGGGCTTCCGCCGGCCTATTATGCGAGCGACAGGTCCACCATAGCTTTAGCGAAGGTGGAAGTGCAGCATACTCCAGCCAAGGAAGCCCCCCATCCCGGAGCGCCCCGTTACAGAGCTGTTACACACGCTTCAGCCACCTTCTGTCATCATGACTCCCAGCAGAGGGGAGTAGATGGTGACAACGGGACGACGGATCTCAATCGCAGCAGTGGTGATGGTGGCGGGGCTGGGTGCGCTCTGCTATCAGGCCCTGCGTGCGCAGACACCGTCGCCTGTGGGGGTCGTGCTGTCATCCTGGGAGGTGCGCCTGACGGTTACGAACGGCCACCCCCGGGTGGGCGTGCAGATGAGCGGTGCGGTGCTGCGCACCTCCCGTGAGGCCCCTGTTTCTATCCCGGTCTTTCCACGGACCACGGTCTTCAAGAACCTTCTTCTCAACGGTGCCCCGGTGACGCCACGGCGTGAGGGCGGCTGGTTTGTTGTCGAGCAACGCAAGCCCGGTGGGTTCACGATCAGCGCCGGGCTGGATATCAAGTCTGCCTCAGACAAGGGGACACATCACCTCAGCCTGCAGCGTCCGCCCTTTGTTGAGTCTCAGCTTGCGGTCGACTCCGTGGAGGCATGGGATGTCGCTATCGATGGTGTGGTCGGGCGGATCGTGGGAACGCCGGACGGGGGGACACATGGCCGCCTGGCCGTGGGTGCCATACGGGAGCTTAGCGTGAGCTGGCAGCGTCCCCGCCCCGCGGTCAGTCGTCGTGGCACGCCGAGCGTTACGCCATCGATGGTGTGGAGCGTGGGGCCGCAAGTGATTTCAGCCCGCGGCAGGTTCCTGGTGGTACCGACTGGCGGTCCGCTCGGAGCTGTGACGTTTGCATTGGGGGCTGGGGTTGACCATGTGCAGGTCAAGGGCGGGGCGGTCAGAGAGACCCGTCTGACCGACGGGTCGCTCGATGTCTTCTTCAACAAGCCGCTCAGTGCAGCAACCCGGGTAGAAATCTCGTATAGCCTGCCGCGAGCCAAGGGCAACCTGGTGGAGTGCCGTGCCCCGCAGCCTGTCGGCGGTCGCTTGGTGGCGGGCGGCTGGATGATGGTCGTGAATGATTCAGCGGGCGTCCTGTTGGAGCACGACGCGGCAGGCGTGCGCGCGGTATCCGACCTGGATGTGCCGCCGGCGGTGATGGGACTGGTAAGCGGCAAGCCCATTCTGTTCTATGAATGTGTCGCGCGTGAGGCGTCGGTGGTGTTGGATCTCGTGACATCGACGCCGTTCCCGGTGGTCGATACGATTGCGGATCGTGCCGACATTATGTGCGTGGTGCGGCCCGGCGGGGAGGAGATCACACGGGTCTCCTATCGGATTCGCAATAACCGCAAGCAGTTCCTCCGCATGCGACTGCCGGCCGATGTGACGCTGCTCAAGGTTGAGGTCGAAAACCAGCCGCGTCACATGGCGCGTGATGGTGACGACGTGTTGATTCCGCTGGTGACCTCGATCCAAACACTGGGGGGGCTGGTCGCCTTTCCGGTCGAGATCATCTATTTCCGGCAGGGCGACCGGGCCGTGCCGCACGGCAAGCGACGGATGGATCTGCCCGAACTCGAGGGCGTGCCGGTCACGGTGGTCAACGCCACTGTGATGTGTCCGGGCGACACCACGCTGCGTTCGTATGCCAGTACGTTGCGCCGCGTTGAGTCCTTTACGCATGCCCGTCAGGCGCGCTTCGTGGAGCAGATCAATGATCTGGGATTCAACTACTTCCAGGCGGGCTATGAGGCCTATCGCAACAACGAGCTTGAGGCGGCCGAAACGTTTCTGGACAACGCCGTCAAGCTGACCGGCACCAACCCGTATAGCGAGGATGCCAAGAACCTGATGTGGAATATTCGCATCGGGAGAGGCGAAGTGGCGCAGGACGCCGACCGTGAGGAGCGCGCCAAGGTCGCCCGCATACAGGAGGGTCTATCGGGGCAGAACACCCTGATTGCCCAGCAGCAGGAAGCCATGATCGATGTCGGGCTGGCCAACCTGGCAGAAGGCGACGAGGAGCTTGGGCTTGAGTTGCTCAAGGAGGCGCAGTCGCTGGGTGGTAAATTGATGCAGCGTGGGGCGTCGAATCGTCGCCAGAGCGCACTGAACAAGCAGTTTGAATCGAAGCTCAAGGTCGCCCAAGACGATCGTGACACCAATGTGAAGCTGCAGAACGAGCTGGCAGCGTGGCAATGGGAGGCCGCCCAGATGGTACAGGCCCAACCCGCATCCTCTGTCGAGGGGCAGCAGGCTGAGCAGTTTGCCGTCGCACTCTACGAGGCCGCCGGGGAGCAGGGCCTCTCGCTGTCGGATGCGCAGAATGCCGCTTTTGGCGAGGTCAGCAAGGGCGTGCACAACAAGAAACCGGCACGTGTATCTTCCAACACCAAGGCGCGTCAGCATCAACGCGAGGTGCAGCAGAAACGGGCGCGCAAGGTATCGGCGAGCAGCAAAGGGCAGCGCACCAAGGAGGGCTCGCTATCCACGCGCAACGACTGGTTGGCCCGTCAGGTGTCCACACTTAAGCAGGCTGTGCAGAGCGTGAAACAAGCGCCTGACACTGGGGCGGTCCGACTCTCCTCTGGACGTGGCAAGGCTGGGCCTGATCTGGGCGAGGTCAGGCGCCAGGTTGCACAGGCCGACCGGGAGGTCAGGCAGCTCGCCGCTGAGCTGGATGATAGTGGGGGCGAGGGGGTTGTCATGAACGGACTCGCCGTGCGCCAGCGTCTGGAAGAGTTGCAAACCTGGGCCTACAACAACAAGCGGACCGTGGGGCAGGTGGATGACGCAGTGGGCCAACGCTATGCCGAGCTTGAGGTGCAGATTTCCGGGGCCATGCAGAAGGCGGAAGCGCGGACGCAGAAGCGCATGAATGCCGCGCGTGTGCTAATCGATCTAGCCGATGTAGTGGATGCAGGTGCGGCCTCCGACCAGGATGCCCTGTTCGACTTCATCGCAGACAACTACGTGAGTGCCGTGACAAACGGTCAGTCCCAGTTCCGCATCCGGGACGGGCAACTCGACGTGGTGAATGCCGACAACAATCCAGACATTCTGAACGATGTCGTTGACAACCTGCGCGATAATGGCGGCCAGGTGGTGACCGTGGCCGGACGCGAGCTGAGCACGGCGGCGCTGGCTAATGTGAGCGGAGCGGCCGATTGGTTTACGCAGCGTACCACCGAGGGGATGCCGTATGCGGTCCTCGATGAAGCGCAGTATCGTGCCCTCGCCAACGGCGCTGCCATGCTCGACCTCAACGTGGCGGCACGCCACCAGGATCAGCGTGACGTGGTGGTCGGCACCCCCAACTGGGTGGCGGGACAGGCTTTAACCCTTGAGGCCAGCGACGGCCTGGTCAACACGATGGAGCTGGGCGGCAGCCAGGTGGCGCTGCCCGTGGATCGCTATGCGGTCGTCAACAACGGGACGTCGCTTTCG
The DNA here is from genome assembly GCA_018648805.1 of Verrucomicrobiota bacterium. Lineage (GTDB taxonomy): Bacteria > Verrucomicrobiota > Kiritimatiellia > UBA8416 > JABMPJ01 > JABMPJ01. Next base: position 8,505 of record JABGQM010000058.1, on the reverse strand, counting down.
GTGATCAAGGCCGGCGAGGTGCGGGGCTGGCAGGAGGAAGCGCTGCGTCCGGTAGAGGTCGCCGTGGAAGAGCGGTTCGATCTGGAACTGCCCAAGATGGGCGTGGCCCTCCGGTTCGAGAAGATGCTTTTGGCGGCCGGTGAGAGTGCTGATATTGATGTGCAACTATAGTGGTTCAACGCAACAGAAAAGGGAGGTGTGAGATGTTCGACAAAGAGGTAGTGGTTCCTGAGGTGACAGATGAGTTGGAGACGCCCTGCACGGATGGGGCCGAACCCGAGGCCCCTCACACGGATGATGCCGAGGCGGAGGACCTGCCCACGGATAGCCCTGAGCTGGAGACCGAGATCACGGATGACGCCGAACCCGAGGCTCCGCAAGAGGACGAACGTCCCCGGCGTGGTGGCGGAGTGAAGCGGTTCTTCAAAACCGTCTTCACGCTCATGCTTATGGGCGTATTGCTCGCCGGGGCCGGTTGGCAGGCCTGGCTGTTTCATGAATCCCACAAAGAAGCCCCCGTGCCCCTCGATTACATGATCAAGGCGTCGGCGTACAAGGGGTCGGAGTTGTCAAAGGACGGTGCTGTCTTTACGGCCACGTTCGACATCGAAATATTCGATAACGAAGGGTGGAAGAAGATCCCGCTCTTGCCTTCCAACGTGGCATTGCGCGATGCAAAGCTCCCCGGCAACTCCTATCTGCTGCTGGAGGATGGGATGTATACGGTGCTGACCGAGGAGGATGGTGAGCTGGAGATTGAGATCAGCTTCGCGATCGCCGCTACCGCCAAGGAGGGCGGGTACGCCGTCGACTTCACGCGGGTGCCCTCGGTAACCTGTGTGCTGGATGCCACATTCCCCCAATCCGGACTAGAGGTCAAGGTGGTCGGTTCACAGTCGACCGATATCACGGCCAGCAACGGTATCACGCGTGTCATGGCGGCTCTGCCGGATGCCACGCCGATTGGTATCACGTGGGAGGAGGCGCTGCCCGAGATCGAGAAGGGCCCGTCAAAGTACTACACCGAGACACGGACCCTCATATCGATTGCCGAAGGGCTGATCATTGGGCAGAGCCGGGTCGATTTCACGATTCTGCATACCCCCACGCGTGAGTTACGCCTACGCGTTCCCGCGGGCGTGGGTGTACTTGAGGTCAATGGAAGCCAGGTGCGGGACTGGCGCGTGACAGATGGGCTGCTCGCTGTACAGCTTGAGAAGGAGGTGATCGGACCCTACTCACTTGAGGTCAAGTATGAGTCTTCACCCGACATGGCGGACGGCAAGGTGAAGGTGCCCGTGGTGACGGGCGACGGGGTCGTTCGCGAGAAGGGCGAAATCGGCATCGTGGCGTTGACAAATGTGGAGGTCAAGAGCGACACGGTCGACAAGGCGCATGCGATCGATGTCAAAGAGCTCCCGGTCGACATGAGCGCCATGACGAAGCAGCCGATTCTGTTAGCCTACCGCTATGTAGAGCCCGAGTTCGATGTCACACTTGATATCAAGAAGCATCTGGATGTTGATGTGTTGCTGACGATCATTGACCGGGCCACGTTCAGTGTGATGCAGACCTTTGATGGTCGCCGTATCACGCGCGCGGTCTACAATGTGCGCAACAACCGCAACCCGTTCCTTCGCATCGCGCTGCCTGAAGGGGCTGATCTGTGGAGTGCCGCGGTGGAGGGGCGCTCGGTGCAACCGGCCCAGGATGAGGACGGGCGCGTATTGCTGCCGCTCTTGCGTTCGCAGGGACGCGGCATGTCGGCCTTCCCGGTCGAGTTGGTCTACGCCGAGAAGGGCACGGCGCCTACGCCGGACGGGCGCGGCGGTGCCACCGTTGAGATGCCGCAATGCTCCGAGCCGATCATGCACATGATGGTCTCGCTCTACGTTCCGCGGGAGGGACGCTACGACGATTTCGAAGGGACCTTGCGCCTGGTCGACACCTTCAGGCAGGCTTTCTCTGCCCCGGTGGTTGTCCACAACATCAATCTCGCACCGAACAGCCAGCAGGTCATGCTGAACAATGTGGCGGCCGTACGTGCCGCCGCCCCCATGGAGGTCCAACTGCCCATGTCCGGCAAAGTCTACCTGCTCGAGAAGATCCTGGTCGTGGATGACATCCAGACCTTCAGCTACACCTTCTCGAAGCTGAGGAAGTAGGCGTGAGGGAGGGGAGGCGTCAGGATCCTGTCGCCTCCGCGGCGTGAGCTGCTACTTGGTTGCGGCCGGAGGCCTTAGCGCTGTACATGGCTTGATCGGCACGATTGAGCAGGCTGTCAGGGGATTCCTCCCCGTCATGCTGTGCCACGCCAATGCTTACCGTTAAGTTGCATTCCGGGTTCGCGGTCAGGGAGGTGGATTCAATAACTTTGCGCAGACGCTCTGCCACCAGCATGGATTCGGGTAGCTGCAATTCCGGCAGCAGGATTACAAACTCTTCGCCTCCGTATCTGAAGGCCTGGTCGCTGATTCTTACGTCGATGCGCAGTAGCTTGCCGAGCGCGGTGAGGGCCTTGTCGCCTTCGGGATGTCCGTACTCATCATTCAGATTCTTGAAGTTGTCGATGTCGATCATCAGTAGGGTCAGCGGACGGCTGTAGCGGGCCGCGCGCGTTACTTCATCGCCCAGGCGCTCCATCAGTCGCCGCCGATTGAAGAGGCCGGTCAACTCGTCTGTCACCGCCAGGCGCTCGAGATCGACGGCCAGTTTGGCCTGCTCGATCTGAAGGCGGCGGTGCTCGAGTGCGCGCTTGATGCGCAGGGCCAGTTCGGAAATGCGCAGAGGCTTAAGCAGAAAGTCCGCGGCGCCCTCATGAATGGCCTGTTCATAGGAGTAGGTCTCCTCGTCACCCGTAAACAGGATGATGGAGACGGCGTTGTTGTTGGCGTAGCGACGGGCCAGTTCGATGCCTGACATTCCTGGCAGGTTGATGTCGACCAACGCCAGGGGGATATCGCCGCGCTGCAGCATGGGGTCACCTTCTTCGGCCGACTCGGCAGTCAGGACCTCATAGCCGTGCAGCTTCATGGCATGCATCACGAGGTTTCTGACCATCTGGTCATCGTCGATGACCAGGATCTGCCTGGGGGCGTCGACTTCGCATGTCGCGGACGGCGTGGCGGGATCCACTGGTGGTATGTCGTCTGTCATAATGATTCGCGTTGTCTCTGTGTGGTTGTCTTGCCAGTTGCGATCAACAAAGTGCACCGCGTGAATGTCGCAAGGTTCACATCGACATCGAATAGCAAGATGGAGGTGAATACAACAATAATCGGTGAGGGGGCGGCGCTAGGCGGAGAAGATCAGGAGAAGAAGGGGCAGCCCGAGGAGGAGGTAGGCCAGGGAGGAAACGACGAAGATGGCGGCGGCTTCGTTGGGTTTGATGTGGAACATGTTGGCGACGGCGACGCCCATGACGCCGACGGGAACGGAGGATTGCAGAAGGAGTACTTTGAGCGAGAGGTCGTCAAGGGGCCAGGGGGTGAGGTGGACAAGGCCCGCCAGGGATAGGCCGATCAGGAGGCCGATGACGTGACGAACGGCGATGACGCAGAGAATAGCCCGCTTGAATTGGAGCATGTGCGTGAGGTGGAGGCGCAGGCCGATCGCGAAGTAGGAGCTGATGATGAGCAGGTAGATGCTGGTGTCGAGCAGGTGCCAGGTATGGATCTGGGTGGGGGCGGGCACGCGCAGGGCGGTCAGAATGATGGCGGCCAGGCAGGTGTAGAGGCCGGCGGCGCGCCAATGCAGCAGGTTGCCGGTCATGAGGCGCAGCAGGGAGCGGGAGGGAACGTCGGGGGAGAAGCGCTGGGCGATGGTGTAAGAGAGCAGGACAAGGGCGAAGAAGGTGTAGATGGTGTAGATGGTGCTGATGCCTAGTCCGGCCGCACCAAAGAGGAGATAGACAGCAAAGCCGGCCATGGTGACGCCGTGGTTGCCGATGCCGCAGCAGATGCCGACCAGCCCGCTCTCGGGGCGGTCGGCGAAGAGCCGGGCACCGAGTTTGAGTGCGATGAGGGCCATCAGTGTGGCCTGCAGTCCACCGATGAGTGGCAGCCAGGCATCCGACCACTGCAGGGGGGCGCCCCAGATGGCCATAAAGCCAACGAGGGGATAGCCCACGACCGTGACAAGGGTCATGATGGGCCGCGCGGCCGATTCACGTGCCCATCCACGCTGCCGCGCCAGGTAGCCCAGCACGGCACTCAGGATGATCAGGCTTACGGAGACGAAGAAACGGAGGAGTACACTCATATCTTGTTTGCGGCCCGCTCGGAGATCGGGCCCTACCCGCCTGTTGGCGGCCTCCTCATGCTTGTGGACCCTTTTCGGACAACGTCTATCAGCCGCTCTATGGGGTTGACGAGACGGCAGTATCCTTAGCACATCATCCAATTCGGCCGCAATGCCCGATTACTTTACGAAGGCTTCCTTGGGCGAGCGCGAGGCCGGCAGGTCGAGAGTTCTTCTGCATATGCAGAGTGGCCTCGCGCTTGGTCCCGATGCGCTTCGCGATCGGGGCGGGCTACAGGGGAGCCTCTACCCGCCCCCCCGCTCCGCTCGGCGGTAGGCATTTGGGGAGGTCCCCATCGCCTTCTTGAAGTGACGGTGCATGGCTTCCTGGGACTGGTATCCCGCCTTGACGGCCAGATCGACAATGGGCTCATCGGAGTTACGCAGCAGGCGGCAGTAGACCTGCAGGCGGCGTCGCATGATCTCCCCCTTTACGCCGCCCCCCACCGCCTGGCGAAACCGCCGTTCCAGTGTGCGGCGCGGTATTTCCAGCGCGTTGGCGACCTCGTCCACCGTTGGGTCTGTCTGGATGTTCTCCCAAATGAACGTCAGTGCCCGGCCCGCCAACGGATCGGAGACCGCCAGCACATCGGTGCTCCGGCGCTCCACGAGACGCTGCGGCGGGATCAGGATCGGTGAGGTCGGTGCCCGCTCGCCTGCCATCAGCCGCTTGAGCAGGCGCATCGCTTCCTTGAGCCGCACCGAATCCCCCATATCGATCGATGAGATGCGCATGGTTGAGAGCTTGCACGCCCGTCCGTTCTGCCCTCCCAGCAAGGCGACCTCTTCAGGAACCCGGATCCCCTCGCGCTCGCACATGCGCCAGATCGTGAGCGCCATCTCATCGCTGGTGGCGAACAAGCCCATCGGCTTCGGAATATCACTCACCCACGCGGCGAGGCGTTTGGCCCGGTGAGGAAGCCGCTCTTGCGCCGAGAGTTCGTCATCTTTCTTCTGATGAAAATCAAGAGAATGGCAGCGCACCCCCAGCTCTTGGGCATGCTCGCAGAAGGCGCTCCAGAGTGTGTGGTTGTCCATTTCGGGGCTGCTCGCATGGTAGGAGACAATTCCGACCTCCTTGAATCGCCGCTCCACAAAATGCGCGGCTGCCAGTCGGCCGGCTGCCGCCTGATCCTGAAGCACAACCGGCAGCGTGTTGTCCCCCGGGTGTGGCAACCGCCCGAAGCGTACGGCCGGACAGCCCCGCTTGCGCAGCTCGCCGGCCAGAGCTCCGTCCGGTAGATCCGTGATCAAGGCCCCACTCAAGGTCAGGTCCGGTGGAAGCCCATCTTCCAGGTACTCGTGGCCGATCAGGTCCCATCCCCACGCATCAGCAAGCTCAAAGATGAGCGCCATCTGCGATTCATCCGGGCGGTCCCACACCAGAACCTTCGGCCGCTGAGCCTGTGGCGCCCCATATATACCCACTCTATCCATACGATCCACGCTCCGAAATCTATACCGTCATGCCCCTGCCTGCGCCCCAGACAGTAGCGCAGCACGGGCATGATAGCAACGGTGGGGATTGTTGGATTCCTACGATTCTCTGCCCCGCATCCCCTGTAGCCCGCGCTTGCCAAGCGCGAGGCAGAAATGCCTGTTTCCACGTTCGGCCTCGCTGGGGGACGGGGGAGGAAGAGATTAGGTAGCTCGATTAAGTAGCTCGATTAGGAGGGGGAATCTCCGTACTTCGTCGAGCTACTTAATCGAGCTACTTCGTCTCTCTCCTCCCATCTCCATGCTTCCACCCCTCAACCCACGCCTGCCTCGCGCTCGGCGAGCGCGGGCTACAGGATGCAGATCTGGGCTGGCCGGCAAGCCGTGCTTGATTTCCTCGTCGAGAAGGGGTGGGTCGCTAAGCGTTCTCGACAGCGGCTTGATTCCACGCACGTATGTGGATTGCTTGAAATGCATTCGCGCAATGGGATTGAGACATGATGACCCCTCTAGCCCAGTCAGCCTGGGGCAACGTCTCGGTGAAAGAGATGAGAAGCCCTGCTTGCGCTGGGACAAGTGGCATTCTATACTCAACAACATGAAGACCGTATACATAGAGACGTCGATTCCGAGTTACCTGACGGCTAGACCAAGTCGGGACGTGCGAGCCACTGCTTGGCAGCAGCTCACGTCTCAATGGTGGGAGCAGGAGAGATCCAAGTACGAGCTGTTCACGTCAGAGCTTGTGCTTGCCGAGGCGGGAGCAGGCGATTCCGGGGCTGCTCAACGGAGACTTGACTCGTTGCATGGCATTCGCGAGTTGGCCATATCCGATGAGGCCAAATTGCTTGCCGCCCGTCTTGTTGCTGATGGGGGCATTCCCTTGCATGCTGAAGCTGACGCCCTGCATGTCGCCACTGCAAGTGTCCATGGCATGGACTACCTACTGACATGGAATTGTCGACATATTGACAATGCGGCGACAAAGCCTGTTGTCAGGTCCATATGTGCTGTTGTCGGCTACACCTGCCCGGAAATTTGCACCCCCTTGGAGCTACTCTCAGATGAGGAGACTGACGATGTACAAGGATGAAATCATTTCAGAAGTCTGGCGCAATCGTGATGCCTACGCGCGAAAGCATAACTACAATCTCGACGAGATCGTTGCAGACCTGCGCAAGCGCGAACAAGTCCATCCTGATCAGATCGTAGACCTGGGACACCGATCAAAGCCTTGCACACCTACAAAATGACCGCGCAAACGCGGTCATTTTGGACGGGCAGGGTCGACGGGCAGGGCACCAGCCCTTAAGTGATAAGTTAGCAGCGTTTCGCGTGCTTCTTTATCAGTGAGGCGAGGGCTTTATCACATCTCCTCGACAGGGCGCTCAGCGTCCGAGCCATGGCGCCACCAATAGCACACTCGCCCCAGCGGTCAATACTTATCACTTAAGGGCCGCGTCAGTGCACGGTCAATGGTGCGCAGGTCACCACGCTGACCTCGCCTGCGGGCGAGGAAGTGACGATCGCAGAGGACCTCGGGCGCGACGATCTGTTCGCCATGGTTGGCAATGATCTCACAGTCACCAACGAGAACGACTGGGTCTCCGGTTCGACGAACTACGTGAAGCTGACCACGACCGGGGGTGCCGACCTGATCGTCGCCGTCACGATGGGCGGGGCCACCGGCACGCTCTTCATCTTCAGATAGCCCTGGGTAAGCGGGACAGGCATTCCTATGTCCGGCGTAGCGCGAAGCGCGTAGGCGGAAGACGGATGCCTGTCTCCGCAGAGCCTGATAATGGTCGGGCAGTAGCCCGACCTGTTGCTCCCGCTCCCTGTAGCCCGTCCCGATCGCGAAGCGGATCGGGACCAAGCGCGAACCCCTCCCTGTAGCCCGCGCTCGCCGAGCGCGAGGCAGAAATGCCTGTTTCCACGTTCGGCCTCGCTGGGGGACGGGGGAGGAAGAGATTAGGTAGCTCGATTAAGTAGCTCGATTAGGAGGGGGAATCTCCGTACTTCGTCGAGCTACTTAATCGAGCTACTTCGTCTCTCTCCTCCCATCTCCATGCTTCCACCCCTCAACCCACGCCTGCCTCGCGCTCGGCGAGCGCGGGCTACAGTGGAGGCAATCGCGCGGGCCGAGAGAAGTGGGTAATACCGGGGATGGGCATGGCGAGCGGGGTCTGGCGAGCGGGGTCAGCCCTTAAGTAATAAGTGTTGACCTATGGACTGAGCGTGCGATGGTGGCGGCACGGCTCGGACGCTGCGCATAGAGTATCCCGGTGCGATCTACCACATCACCTGTCGACTGGTCGGGTCGTGGCGTGCGGGGCTCGGCAATGTGACAAAACCTTCGCCTCGCTGATGAAAAGGCATGCGAAAAGGCAATAACTTATTACTTAAGGGCTGGTACCAATCCAAGAGTCCTATGGAGGGGATGTGAGTGAGCCTTTAGGCGAGCTCACGAAACATCCCCTCCTAGGGCTCTTGGAGCTTTACAAGAGCAGTGTGGAGCTCCTTGACTAGTGTTTAGATGCCATCGGACGCGGGGTCCGTGGCACGTATAAACGGCCGTCACGGATGACCTCGTCAAGCGGGGGTCCGTGCGGCAAGAGTCAAAGGAGCTCCACATGAAGAAGCGAAGCATCTATGGGCAGCAGAGTCAAGAACTGCTACGGATCTATGAGGAGGCCGGCACATCCAAGAAGGTCCTTGTCGGCGCCATCGACTACGCGAAGAAGGATCACGTTGTCATGTTCTGTAACG
>JABGQM010000057.1 GCA_018648805.1 Verrucomicrobiota bacterium | reverse complement strand
ATGATGCTGATCAGCGGGCTCGAGAGTCGGATCGCGCAGCTGCAGCTCCTGCGTGAGGCGATCAATAAGCGATGGCTAACCAAGCGCTCCGGTCCCCGCGGCGGCGAAGCGGCCTGGGCGGATCTGTCCCCGGAAGTGGACCGTATTCTCGCCGAAGACGTCAAAAAGGATCCACGCAAGGAGCACCCCTATCGTCTCCTCCTGCTGGCGCAGCAGGCCGGTAAATTCAGCTCGGCCGAGCTGGAAACCTGTCGCCAAGCCCTGCTCGAAGCCCATACGCAGCTGGTCAGCAGCCGGGTACCGGCTGATGTGGTGATGGAGCTGCTGTTGATTAGGATGTTGGGGTGAGTGACCACGGATGACACGGATGGGACTCGTCGTCTGCTGGGGGAGGATTCACCACGAAGGAACGCAGAGAACACAAAGAGGGACTCGGCTTCTGTGGGGGGAGATTCTCGCGCAAAGGCGCAAAGATCGCCAAGGGGACTCGGGTTCTGCTGGGGAATTGACAGAATAATTTGTGACTGGGTTGGGGCGGGATGCAGGTGTAGGCAGGGCGTATATGTGGGTAGGGTGCGTTGGTGGACGCCAGAGTTAACGATCAGTCCTCTCGCCCTAGATGATCCGGGAGTCGTTGAGGCAATTTGCCTGTAGGACAGAAACCTGGCCGCGTAGCGGCCACCCAAAACAAGTAGGGCCCGGCACCTCAAGAGGCTCCGACTGCCACCCTATCCAAATCATTTTGTCCCCCAATGATTTTGCTTTCCCCAGCAGAACCCGAGTCCTTCTTTGTGTTCTCTGCGTTCTCTTGTGGTGGATTATCCCCAGCAGAACCCGAGTCCCTCCCCCTTGGCGATCTTGGCGCACCTTGTCCTCCATAGCTCGCAGAGCGACGGAGGAAGTCCCGTAGGGCGGAGGCGGGGCGACGAGCAGCGGGGTGCGATCAGGAGTGGCGAGGGGAACTTCCTCGCCCACACCCTTTACCGTTGCATCCCCCGTTGTCGGCTTGCTAGGCTGTCGGCATATGACCTTGAGGCGTTCCAAGTCTATGGGCCGCGTGGCCGTTTTCGTGCTGACCACTGCGTTGAGTAGCGCGGTGTGGGCGCAGAACCTGCGCTATGACAACCACCGCGAGGTGGCGGTGCCCGAGTATGCGACGATCCAGTTCGGTCCCTTCCATTCGAGCTGGGCGACGCTGCTCACGGTCGGCTATCGCCATGTTGAGACGAGTGGCGCGGGGACCGATTTTCTCTTCTCCGGTTCACGCGGCCGTCTGAAAAAGGATGGTGACGATCTCCCGATCATCTTCGGTCTGGACACGCGCAACTACCTCGTCATCGGACCGCATACGGACCTGGATGTCTCGGTCAGCTTCCGCTACGAGTACTACCCGCTGGATACACAGGAGGATGCGTTCCGCGTCTTTCTGCCGGGCGAGGGGATCAATGCCAACCTCTCCATGGAGTTTGCGCCGGCGCTCTACTTTCGCATGAGGGTGTGGGACGCGTTTGCATGGAGCACGGATTACATCGACACGCGCGGTTTGGATGACCGCAACGGCGGTCGCCGCTTCCAGAGCATCGTGAACCGGTTCGGCATTGATGGGGATATTCTGTTGGCGAGGCGGCAGAACCTGGGGTTCGGGGCCGCACGCCATGATACCTGGCCGCAGGATGACGGATGGGAGGAGCAGGAGATCGTGGCCCATCTCGCCTATGCACTCTACGAGTACCAGGTGGCGGAATACGCGACGATGGGAGTGCGGGCCGGGCTGGGGCATACCGACTACGCGGCGACGAACCGGGCCAGTTCGCTCTTCACCGATTACAAGGCGATGCTCGCAACGCGTCTGACCGAGCAGAGCACGCTGGATATCTTCGGCGGGTATGCGATCGGCACGATTGAGGGGAGTGCCAACGAGGCGGAGGAGACCAGCACCGTGATCTATGGGGCTGGAATGCGGACGGAGTTGAGTCCGACCCTCAACCACGGCCTGGTCTATACGCACGGCATGCGCGAGGGATACAACGCCTCGTTCGATGAGTTTGACCAGCTGCGCTACGACATTCACTGGACGGGTGACTTCTGGAGTTGGAGCGCCTATACCGGCCTGATGACCAGTGATCCGAGCGCGACCAACGTGACCGGGTACACGGACTGGACGAGCGGACTTACGGGTGAGATTCCGCTGCTGCCCTATCTCTCCCTGTTGACGTCGGCCCTCTACAGCGAGCGCTCGAACGATGCGGGTGACGATCCTGCGGCCGACCCGGAGCTGCGGGGCGACTACAACACCCTGGCGCTGAGAGTGGGTACAGAGCTACGTCTGGACGAGGAGTGGAACCTTACCGCCTCGGTGGAGCACATTGAGCGCGACGGGGACGATGATGCCCTTGATTACACTCGGGATATCTACTCAATTTTTCTAACCTATCGTCATGAACTCTAAATCCTTACACAAAAGTGTGCTGTGGGCCGGTATAGCCCTCTTCGTCGTATGGGCGCTGACCAATATGGAGCGTATCGGGTCGGATGAGGACGCGCTGATTCGCGTGGTCCTGATCTCCCTGTTCGCGCTCCTGATCCTCTTGCGTCCCAAGCCGGAACGCGAGGCGCATCCCGACGCACAGGCCTTCAGGGTGCCAGGTCTGCACGGCAACCTGCTGCCGTTGGGAGTGGGGATTGGCGGGGCACTGCTGTCGCTGGCGGGGACGATTCTGACGGTGTACCAGTTCGAGTGGCTGGGCATCATCATGCTGCTGTATGCCTGCCTGCGCTGGTCGCTGCCGGCCAAGTACCGTCGCGACGTGATCATCGCCATCTTTCTGCTCTACTGGATGCATCCCATTCCGGGGCGGGTTTTCGGAGCGTTTCAACTCTGGATGCAACTGCTCTCGGTGCAGGGCGCCGAGGCGCTGCTCTATTGCCTCAATGTGCCGGTCTGGGCGGAGGGCTTCTACCTGCGCACGGGGGTTTTGACGCTGGGGCTGCCGGAGGCCTGTAGCGGCATGCGTACGGTTGTGACGGTGTCGCTGTGTACGCTCGGCCTGAGTGCGCTGTTTCGGCTGCGCTGGATCGCAAGTCTGTTCCTCCTGCTGGCAGGCGTGGTGCAGGTGTTGGCGTTCAATATTCTGCGTGTGGCCGCGGTGGTGATTATGGCGCCGCGCATGCCGCGCGAGTGGGCCGGGACGGTGTTGCACGATACGCTCGGGTTCTTCCTGCTCTTCACGATTCTGGTGGTGCAGCTCGAGGTGTCGGGCTACAAGATGCTGCGCGACAAGCGCCGCCGTCTTAAGGATGGCATTGCTGAAGGGCGTTTGGAGCGGCCCGTGCGCTCGCGCGCTCTGCCGGGGCCGTGGCGGCTGGTCAGAGCGATCTGGAAGCCTGTCCTGGTGCTTGGGGTGGTGGGCCTGGTGTCGGCCTATGGGGTCTATAAGCAGCGCTCCGGACACCGTCTCAACATGATGCGTCCGGTGATCGATCTCCTGTTGGAGTCGGAGATTGAGACGGCCGACACGGCGATCGTGGACGCCCTCACGATCGCACCGGAGGATCGTGATCTGATGGCCAAGCGGGCGCATGTGCTGCTCGTGAAGCAGGACTACGTCGGTACGCTGGCGGCGATCGAGGCGTTGCCGCCGCCGCTATCGGTGGTGGAGGTCGTGATGCACAGTCGCGCCCTCATGTCGCTGGGCCGGATCGATGAGGCCTTCAAGGAGACCAAGGCGCTGTCGGACCGGGCAGGCAACCGGCCGGGCATCGCGATGATCATGGCCGAGTATGCGGCGGTCAAAGATCTGCCCGCAGATGTGAATCGCAATATCCTGATTGCCACGCGCTCGCACCTCGTGCAGGCCCGCGTGCGTTCCCTCTTTCCCTACCTGGCCGTGCGCGAGCAGTGGCAGACGATTGTCGAGTGTGACAACCCGAACGTGGGCTACGTGGAGGTGGGGCCGGCGCTGGTCGCGGTGCAGGCACACCTGCGGACGCGTGACGTGATGCGTGCGGCCGAAATCATGAACGAGGTTGCGGCCGACAATCCCTGCGACCCGCGTTGCCTGAGCAGTCTCTTCACGCTGGCCTTGAGTCAGCGCGACGGCGAGTGGGAGACGCTCTTTGCCGCGAACCTGATGGAGAATATGAGCCACCTCTCGGCGGACCGCCTGGCGGCTTCCATCGACCACGCGTTTCGTCTGGATCGGCCCGACCTGGCCTGGATGGCCTGGCGGCACCTTGAGCAGCGTGATCCGACCGATCCTTCGCTCTATCTCGTGCTGGCACGGTTCCACGACATCTGGTTCATGTTCCGGCGACACAGCCTGTCGATCAAGGCGCAGAGTGATGACCAGCAGATTGACCTGCGTACGCTCTACAAGGCCACCGCCGACCTGGCGCCGTTCAAGGCGCTGTGGGGGCGGGTGCCCGAGGCGGCCGAGGTGGCGGCGCTGCACGGGCGCGTGGGGCGCATGCGCTACCTCAAGCAGTTTTTCGCCGAGATCAACCGCCGTGCGGCGGCGGGCACGTTGACCGAGCGGATGGAGATGGCGGTGGCCCCGGCCCTGGGGTTGGCCGGCAAGCATGATGCGGCCCTGGCCAAGCTGTTTGAGGTGGAAGCGAAATACCCCGCCCAGAAGTCGGACATTCTCTACCAGCGTGCGGTCATCTACTACCAGAATAAGGACTGGCAGGCCCTTTACGAGACGCTGGTGGCCTATCGCGCGCTGCCCAACTACCAGTCGCGGCTGGGGGCCGAGCTGATGTTCATCAACACCATGATGAATCTGAACCTGGGCGCCGCGTCGCTGCATGTGGCGGAGCAGGCCCGGCTGACCTATCCCGGTTCACGACGGGTGGAGATGGCCCTGGCGGCCATCTGGGATGCGTTCCGTTACAAGGGTCAGGCCCTCTTCATTCTGAAGCGCACGGGCGATCCGGATCCGCGCGCCGTGGTGCAGCTGCTCTACGACACGGGGCGCACACACGAGGCCGAGCGCATGAGCAGCGCCTTGAGCGTGGGGATCACACGCCACCCCGCCGGTGAGCAGCAGGCACTCTTCCTGCCGCCTGCGCAGCTGGCCCTGGCCCGGCGCTGGCCGGCCAAGCTGGATGCGGCCGGGTTCGTGAGCGAGGCGGCCGAGTATGAGGCCGAGATCAAGAAATCGAGCAGTGCCTTCATTATCGCCCTGCGGACCATGGCCCGGGATTGGTGCCGGGCGCGGGGTGAGGGGGCGGTCTCGGATCTGGCGGCCTGGCGCGCGATCGCGCGCAACGAGCTGGAGACGATTGGATCACTGCACCAACTGGCCATGCTGCTGGCCCGGCAGGAACGTTATGGCGAGGCCGCCAAGGCGGTGGCGGCGGCCCTGGAGCTGTCGCCGCAGTCGGTCGTATTGCGACGTATCCATATGGTGCTGGCGGAGGACCGCGATGCGGCCGTCACGGCGGCGCGTACGCAGTGCCCGGATGATCCCGCCATCTGGCTGGCGTCGCTCATGCAGAGCTTCCAGCACGAGGGCAAGGGCGCGTGGGCGGACGAGATGATCAAGCAGGCTGTCGCCGAGCGCCGTTTCGCGTGCGAGACGTTTACGCGCGCGGGCGATTTTCTCCTGCGTGCCGGGATGCCGACCGCGGCCGCCGCCGCGGCCCGCCACGCGATCGACGAGGCGCAGAGCCTCGTGCCACCGTACGTACTGGGGGTTCGCTGCGGGATGCTGCTCAGGGAGTATGACTGGGCCCTCTCATGCGCCCTGCGCGGCGCGGAGCTGGCGCAGGATCCGACCCCATTCTTCAAGACGGTTGTGACGCTGAAATGGGCCCGCGACAGTCGGGATAACGATATTGTCAAGGCGTTGCAGTACTTGCAACAGCACGACCCCGAGCAGGATGAATGGGCCGAGCGGTTGGGCTTGGTCTACTTTGAGAAGCGTGACAGCCGGCGGGCCCTGAGCGTGTTGAGCGCGGAGATCGACAAGCGTGGTGCCAAGATGCGCATGCAATCCCTCCTCATGGCGGCCGAGGCGGCCCGCATGCAGGGCAATCACGCCAAGGCGGTTGAGGTCCTCGAGTTGGCCTACAGCCTCTATCCCGCTCGCGTCAACGTGCTCAACAATTTGGTCTATGCCCTCAGCGAGCGCCCTGCGACCATGAAGCGCGCAGAAGCGCTGCTGCCCAAGCTGGTGGCGCTGGGCAAGGAGTCATTTCCGGTCCTGGATACGGCCGCAATGGTCTACCTGCGCGCCGGCCAGGTCGAGCGCGCGCGCGACCTCATGGAGCGGGCCATGACGCTGATGGAGCCGGGCCACTATTCGGCTCTGGAGATGACGCTCAATGCGGCCGAGATCTACATGTTGAGCGGGAAGTGGGATGAGGCCGAGACCCACCTCAACGCGGTGTGGGAGTTTCATGACCGCTCGAGCGATATAGACAATCGTGCCAAGGCGCTCCTCAAGAAGTTGAAGAATAGACGATGGCAGTGAGCAGTGGGCTTGACAGCGGTTCAGGTGGCGTGGTATACATCCGCCCGACTTTCGGATACGGAAAGATGTTTTAACCCCGGTTCAGTGGGGGTATAGCTCAGTTGGTAGAGCGTCCCGACGTACGTCGGGAAGGCCATAGATTTTGTAGTAGAGTTTGCACGGCCCCGGTTCAGTGGGGGTATAGCTCAGTTGGTAGAGCGCCTGAATGGCATTCAGGAGGCCAGGAGTTCGAATCTCCTTACCTCCACTGAGCTGGGGTCGATGCTTTTCTGAAGGGATCCCCTGTATGCATCCAGTCGTTAACCAACTGATCCAGCTTGAAGAGCTGATTCTTATCCGTGACGAGCAGAAGGTCACGTCGGGCGAGGACCATCTTGATGCGCTCAACGCCTCGATCAAGACCATGACGAGCAAGCTGCCCCGCGATATCCGTGAGCATGCCGAAAAGCTGAACAACAAGAACCAGTCCGCGATCGTCCCGATTGGCGAAACGGTCTGCTCCGGCTGCGGCATGACGCTCCCGATCAGCCTGGTCCAGGCGGTACGCCTGGCCCGCGAGGTGCATAGCTGCCCCAACTGCGCGCGCATGCTCTATTTTGTGGAGTCGGCCGCCAAGCGGATTTCGACCAAGCGCCGCCGCGCGAGTCGCACAAAAGGCGGCATTGCCCGTTTTTCGTCCGCGGCACTCATGATTCCTGAGCTGACCTCCACGACCGCCGAGGGCGTGATTGAAGAGATGGCCTCCAAGATGGAAGCCGAGGGCTTCATCGAGGGGACCGAGCAGCTGGTCGAGGCCGCCCTGCAGCGCGAGGCGATTCTAAGTACGGCGGTGGATCACGGTCTGGCCGTGCCGCACGTGCGCGGCGTGGAAGGCGGGGGACTGACCCTGGCCATGGGACTGTCGCACGCGGGCATCAAGTGGCACGAGGATGCCGAGGATCTGACGCATGCCGTCTTCTTTATCGTGATTCCGACCGCCGCCAGCGCATTTTATCTGAAGCTGCTGGCCGGCCTGGCCGAGACGTTCACCGACAGCGAGTCGCGCGAGGCCATTCTGGCTGAGACGGACGACGAAGCGCTCTGGAAGACGTTGGTCAAGGTCACGCGCAAGACGGTGAAGTAGGCTAAGCGTTGATCCTTCTCAAGCGGTGCATTTCCCCCTAATCGTCTTCCCCCTAATCGTTTCCCCTAATCGATTAGGGCGAACGATTAGGGCGGTCGATTAAGGTGCACGATTAAGGCGAAAGATTAAGGGCGGCTCCGCCGCGATTGCCCCCTACACCTCGTCGCAGGGCGTGTCGCCGACCTGATGCTGCAGGCGGTGCAGTTCGTCTTTGAGATCCGATACAACCTCCACATACGCGGGATCGTTGTAGACGTTGTTCATCTCTTGCGGATCGGCTTCGAGATCGAACAGCTCCCACTCCGGCTCGCGCGCCTCATCGATTGATCCGGGCTGACCGGCCGCATCGGCGTAGTAATAGATCAGCTTGTAGCGCAGGGTGCGCAGGCCGTAGTGGGCATAGACGTTGTGATCGGCCAGGTGCATCCAGTAGCGGTAGTACATGGAGGTCTGCCAGTCCTCGGGCACCTCGCCGCTCATGAGGGGCTTGAAACTACGGCCCTGCATCTCGGCGGGCACGTCGACCCCGGCCAGGTCGAGGAGCGTCGGGGCGAAGTCGACGTTGAGGATCATATCCTTGCTGATGGAGTGCGGCCTGATCTCGCGCGGATAGCGGATCAAGAAAGGCATGCGCAGCGACTCTTCGTACATGAAGCGCTTGTCGTACCACCCATGGTCGCCCAGGAAGAAGCCCTGGTCCGAGGTGTAGATCACGATGGTGTCTTCGGCCAGGCCGGCCTCGTCCAGGTAGTCCAGCATGCGCGCGACGCCTTCATCCACCGCCGCGATGCAGGCCAGGTAGTCCTTGATATAACGCTGGTACTTCCACTGCTTGCCCTCCCGATCCGAAAGCCCATCCGGGACGGGCTCTTTCAGATCGCGGTCGTGGAGATCGCGATCGACGCGCATCGTTGCCGCGGCCGCGGCGCGGGCACGGTTGCGGTAGGTGTCGTAGAGTGTTTCGGGCTCGGCGATGGTGGTGTACTTCAAGCGACCCGCGTGACGTGCCGCCGGCTCCCAGGGGCGGTGCGGCGCCTTGTGATGGCAGAGCAGGCAGAAGGGGCGCTCCGGGTCGCGCTGCTTGAGCCAGTCCAGCGAGCGATCCGTAATCAGGTCGGTGACATAGCCCGGCACGGTCTTCTTCTGGCCCATCTCGATCATTTCCGGATCGTGATAGAGTCCCTGGCCGGGCAGGGCGCACCAGTAGTCGAAGCCGGTGGGCTCGTGTGCGGGGCCCTGGCCGAGGTGCCATTTGCCGACCATGGCGGTCTGGTAGCCGGCGGCCTGCAGGAGCTTGGGGAACGTCTGCAGGCGGTTGTCCATCATGGTGGCGAGGGTGGTGACGCCGTTGATGTGGTTGTAGGTGCCGGTCAGAATTGCGGCGCGGCTGGGGGTGCAGATCGAGTTGGTGCAGAAGCAGTTGTCAAAGCGCATGCCGTCCTGCGCGATCCGGTCGAGGCCGGGCGTACGGTTGATGCGGCTGCGGTAGCAGCTCATGGCGTGCGCCGCGTGGTCATCCGACAGGATGAAGAGGATGTTAGGTTGCTTCATGGTCGCCGGGCTCCTGCGGGGTGGTGGCCGACTCCCGGGCGTGCCAGTAGGCCTTGTACTCTTTGAGTGGGTCCTTGCCCATGTAGCGCCCCAGGATACGTGGATCGGTTTCGATCAGGTCGACCAGGATGAGACCATCCAGGACGTAGTGAAAGGCGGGGTCGATATTGAAGCCGAGCAGCTTGCCGCCCAGCTTGAGATACTGTTTGAGCAGAATCGGCATGCCTTTCATGCTCGTTTCCACGTCGGCAATGAGCGACTCGACCTCATCGATACTCTCCACCACCGTACGCAGCTTGCGATTGCGCAGCTTGCGCAGGAAGGAGTGGTGCACGGGGGTGCGCGCCTTGACCAGTCGCGCCAGCTCGGGGCGGAAATTGTTCATCTTGAGAAACGCCATGAGCAGGTCGCGTGAGCTGCTGCCGTAGTCATCCGAGATGCTGACCGGTCCGAAGAGGATGCGGTAGCGTGGATTGAGTGCCACGTAGGTCGCGATGCCCTTCCATAGCATGAGGAGCGGGGTATAGGTCTTCTGGTAGCTGATACGCACAAACGAGCGCCCCATTTCGAGGGCGGGCCAGACACGGTCGATCAGGCGGCGCCGGTAGCGGAAGAGGCTGTAGGTATACAGGCCCCGCAATCCCCGTTGAGGTACAATCTCGTCGGTGGCGCCGATGCGATAGGCGGCCACGATCTCACGTGTCGTGGGGTTCCACAGAAAGAGATGGCGGTAGTACAGATCGTAGTCATCCAGATCGACAGCCTTGCCGCTGCCTTCACCGACGGCCCGGAAGGCCTCCTCACGCAGGCGGCCGATTTCGTGCAGGATAGCGGGGATCTGGTCGGCCTGGGCATGCCAGATGGAGAGGTCATCGCCGCCGAGGAGCTGCTGCTGCGGATCCAGGGCGGCCAGCTCGGTGGCGAGCGTGGCGGGGTCGACCGGATCGGCCACGGGGGTCACCAGCGGGGCTGCCGTGGCGCGGCGCGGCAGCCGGATCACGCGGTGCTGTTTGCGGCGCTTGCGGTTGCGCAGGTTGTAGGTGCGCATGCGCAGGTAATCGATGATCTCGCGGTCGGTGTCGAGATGCTCCAGGCGGCTGAAGGGGATCGGGTTGCCGATGGTGGCCGGAATGGTGCGGCCCTGCTTGTTGAGCAGTTCATGCGGCAGGCGCGCGGTACGCAGGCGGGGATGCAGCAGGCCGAGCAGATGGAAGAGCACCGTGTTGGAGCCGTCAAAGAAGACCGGCACCACCGTGGCGCCGGTACGCCGCACTACGCCGCCGATCGAGGTGCTCCAGTCGCCCTCCACAACGGCCCGCTGGCGCGGATCGAAGTGCGCCACCTCGCCGGAGGGAAATACCCCGAAAATGCCGCCATCGCGCAGCCACTTGATCGACTGCTTAATCGGCTTGATGTTGGAGCGGGGGGCGTCCTTGCCGCCAAAGGGGTCGACAAAGAAAAAGAGATCATGCATCTCGGGAATGCGTGAGAGCATGTAGTTGGCCATGATGCGTACGTCGCTGCGCACCATCCGCAGGAGCGAGGCGAGCAACACGCCTTCCACGCCGCCAAAGCAGTGGTTGGCCACAACCACGACGGGTCCGCTCTCGGGGATGCGGGCGATGTCCGATTCGGCTACCTCGAAGGTGAGGTCCATGGCCTCGAGTACATTGTCCGAGAACGGCCGCTCACGCGACCCGGCGGCGCTGCGCATGTAGATGTCGTAAATCCCGTCCAGCCCGAGGGCCTTGTCGAGGAGGCGCCCCACCGGAAAGAACAGCTTGCGCGCCCGCTCACCTTTGAACGGATTGGCGACGCTGAACATATGGCCCGCCGCCTGTTCGGCCATAGGGGTGGGTTCGCGCGCGGGCGCTTGTCCGCGGCGTTTTGGGTCAGGGGAGGTATGGTTGGCTTTTGGCATCGAATATAACTTACCACATCTATACTGTTTCCGGGCGACGAATTCAATTGAGGATTGTGCGTGTCCATCAGGATTCTCCAACGGGTAGGCGTTGATCCGCCAGGACCTACCCAACCGGCCTTAATCTTTCGCCCTAATCTTTCACCCTAATCGTCCCTGCAGAGGCGATTAGGGCGAAAGATTAAGGGGATAGATTAGGGAGGGAACCGCCTACAGCCTAACCGCCCCCCCCACACAACAGGCTTGAAGAATGGCCGGGTTGTGCGACAATGCCGCTTTGGGTTTCCCATTCGGGATCTTCGATTTCAAAGCGCATGGATCAGAGGGCGGAGTACGCGATGCAGATATCAGTAAATTCAGTGGTCGTTAAGGATCGGGTCCGAACGGAGATGGGTGATTTGTCGACGCTCATGGAAAGCATGCAGACGTTCGGGCAGCTCAGCCCGATCGTGGTGACGCGCACCAATGAGCTGATCGCAGGCCACCGGCGTCTCCTCTCGGCCCGCCGCCTGGGCTGGTACACGATTGATGCGGTGGTGGTGGAGCGCGATGGGCCGGCCGACAAGCTTGAGATGGAGTTGGCCGAGAACGTCAACCGCAAGGATTTCTCCCCCGAAGAGTTGCTGGCGGGCTATCGCAAGCTGGAGAAGCTGCGTCGGCCCAGAGTGGGCAAACGATTGCGCGTCTTCTTCGGTCAGGTTCTTGGCCGCCTCTTCAAACGCGGCGGCAAGAAGCGCCGTCTACCGGCCGCCTCGGCCACGCCCCTCGAAGCCACGGCCGGCGATATCGAATAGCGACAGGGCACTAACCTGATCTGTTTATCACCTCTGTGGCAGCTCGACCAGAGAGGAGACGTTGCCCGCAGATCCCGCAGATGGACGCAGATGGGAGTGGAGAGAGGGAGAATGTTGCAGGAATCCGTCGGCGATGGAATACCATCGCCATAGGATTCCCGCAACGTGGCTCCCCGGCTGCTAATCGCAGCCGGGTGGGGCACAGGGAATGCCGGAACGCTGGACGTGATGTACGTACGGGCGACACGTGCAGGTTTTCTATCGATGGCTCCTGACACGGGTCTTCCCGGGCGCGATTAGCGCCCGGCGGACAACGTCGTGGGAATTGAGTGGGGCCGGTATTCCGGCCACGCCAATTCCCGCGACATTTCCCATCTCCGGATCTGCGCCCATCTGCGTAATCTGCGGGCAGTCTCTCCTGGTAGTTCCTGAATAATCCAGGTGCACTACCCCGCCGGGGTGAACTCGAACTGATCGAGGATGACCTCGACTTCGCGGCCATCGGAGGGTGCATCCCCGAAGCCGTCACTGTCGCCGTCGTTGAGCCATAGATTGATCCGTACGGAGGTCTGGGGTGTCGGCGTCGGGATCAGGACCGGGGTGGCGAGCGTGGTGTTGTTGGAGCGTCGCACTGGGTTGGCATCCGTGAAACGCCAGCTATGCAGCGGCTCGCCGGTCGCATCCGGTCCGATGTAGCTCGTGAAATCGACGTAGGTCGACATCCACACAAACTCGTGCAGCGAGATGTCGGCATCCGGCGGCAGAAAGAGGCCTTCGGTGCGCTCGTCATACTGGCCGTTATAGGTATCGGGGCCCATCACGGGCTGGACCGAGTAATGCAGGTTCTCACCCCACACACGCGACCAGGGCGTGAACTCGATATCGATCTCGTGAATCTTGCCGTCAGCCGGCGCGCCGTCATCCCACGTAAAGAGACCCAGGACCACGTTGGGGTCCAGGTCGCCGGCGGCCGAGACGACGCGGAAACGGTAGGTGCCGTAGCCGTAGCCGTCGGCGGAGAAGATCTCGGCACAGGTCCAGATGTCGTCACGGCGCGTGATGCGCAGATGCAGACGGCCCTGGCTGTCGACCCAGGCGGAGCGCGCGTCGCTGGCAAAGCAGTTGGCCCCGGCCTGGGCCGGGGTGGCGCTGCGGCGCACCTCCCACGTGCGGCCGGCAAAGGCGATCAGTCGCAGGGCGCTCGTGTTGGAGGGACAGGCGGTGTTGGGGGTGAGGGTGTTGGCGACGTAGACGACGCCATCGTTATCGTCTTCGCAGCCGGCCACCAACATCAGGGCGAGAAATCCAAGCAGAGCGTGTTTATGCATAGTGCGAGTATGATACGGCCCACATGGGGGGCGTTTCAAGGATCAATGAGGAGCGCGTGGATGGCTGGATGGGTGCCTATCATCTCTCTGCGGGGGAGATGACAGAATCATGGGTGACAGAATCATGGGACTCGGGTTCTGTGGGGGAGGGAGATTCTCGCGCCAATCCTCCGTCGCTCTGCGAGCTATGGAGGACAAGGTGCGCAAAGATCGCCAAGGGGAGGGACTCGGGTTCTGCGGGGGAATTAACCACGGATTACACGGATGGGCACGGATCCTACTTCGCCAAGGCTTCGTAGGACAAGTGGGGACTCGGCTTCTGCAGGGGGGAGATTCTCGCGCAAATCCTCCGTCGCTCTGCGAGCTATGGAGGACAAGGTGCGCCAAGAGCGCAAAGGGGGATGGACTCGTCGTCCGCGGGGGGGGAGGCAGAATCATTTGGGGCAAAATCATTATGACTGGGTTGGGGCGGGATTGCAGATGTAGGCGGGACGCTTGTGTGGATAGGTTGCGAGGGTGAACGCCGGAGTTAACGATCAATTCTCTCGCCCCAGATGAGCCGGGAGTCGTTGAAACAATGTGCCTGTAGGAAGGAGAACTGGCCGCGAAGCGGCCACCAAAAAAGAAACGCCCAGCATATTCGAGACGCCCTGACTACCACCCTATCATAATGATTTTGCCCCCAAATGATTTTGCCTTTCCCCGGCAGCTTGCCGCGCCGTCTTGTCCTCCATAGCTCGCAGAGCGAAGGAGGAAGTCCCGAAGGGCGAAGGCGGGAACCCGAGTCCTTCTTTGTGTTCCATGCCTTCGGCAGGCAAGCTCTGCGTTCTCTTGTGGTGGATTATCCCCAGCAGAAGCCGAGTTCCTCCCCCTTGGCGATCTTGGCGCCTTTGCGCGAGAACTCCCCTGCAGAAGCCGAGTCCCTCCCCCCTTGGCGCCCACGCCTTCTGCGTGGCAAGCTTTGCGCGAGAATCTCCCCGGCAGAAGCCGAGTCCCCATCCGTCCCCATCCGTCCCCATCCGTGTCATCCGTGGTCAATTCCCCTGCAGACGACGAGTCGACTGCCTCATCCGCGTTCATCCGCGTTCAACTGCGGGTGCGGAGGGTGAAGCGGTAGGTCAGTCCGTTGGCGGTATGAGGCTCGCTGCTCGCGATGTGGGCGAAGGCGGGGAAGGCGGGGAAGAAGGTGTCGGCATCCGGCGGCGCGTCATCCACCTCGGTGAGGTAAAGCCGGTCGGCGTGCGCGAGGGCGAGGGCGTAGAGCTGACCGCCACCGATAACGAAGCTTTCGGCATCCGGCGGATTCGAGGCGGCGGCACAGCCCAGCGCACCCTCCAGGCTAGGGCAGCAGGTGACGCCCGCGGGGGTGAAGGCCGGGTTGCGCGTGACAACGATGTTGAGGCGGCCGGGCAGGGGACGGCCAATCGACTGGTAGGTTTTGCGGCCCATAATGACCGGGTGGCCCATGGTGAGCTGCTTGAAGCGCGGCAGGTCGCCGGGCAGATGCCACAGCAGCGCGTTGTCGCGACCGATGGCACGGTTGGAGCCGAGAGCGGCTATGAGCGAGAGGGTCATGCGCGCCTAAAAGCCTCCCACGTTGGTGATCGGAGCCTTGAGCGCGGGGTGGGGATCATAGCCCTCCAGCGTGATGTCCTCGCTGCAGAAGCCGTCGATATCGGTCACGTCCGGATTGAGGGTCACGCGCGGCCAGGCGTGCGGGGTGCGGGCGATCTGTTCGCGTATCTGGCTTTCGTGGTTGGAGTACATGTGGACATCCCCGAAGGTGTGCACAAACTCGCCCGCTTCGAGACCGGTCACCTGGGCCACCATCATGAGGAGCAGGGCGTAGCTGGCGATGTTGAACGGGACGCCCAGAAAGACATCCGCACTGCGCTGGTAGAGTCCCAGGTTGAGTCGGTTGCCGCCGGTCACGCTGAGCTGGTAGGTCGTATGGCAGAAGGGCGGCACCTCGTTGGCGTTGCCGGATGAGGCCATGTCGTAGATGTAGTCGGGGTTCCAGGCCGAGACGACGTAGGACTTGCGGAAGGGCCGCTCGCGCAGACCTTTGATGCACCAGCCCAGCTGATCGATCTCGCGTCCGTCGCTGGCGGGCCAACGACGCCACATGCGTCCGTAGATGGTGACCAGCTCGCCCCAGCGTTTGACGAAGGCGCTGTCGGCCGGCGCGGCCTTGAGCTGCGCGATGAACGCCTTGATCTCGAGCGGCGGCAGCCCCTCCTCGGCGGCCAGCTTGCGGTATTTCTTGTGGGCCCACTCATCCCAGATATGGACGTTGCGGTCGACCAGGTATTTGATGTTGGAGTCGCCCTGCAGAAACCAGAGCAGCTCCTCGGTGATGCCGCGCATAAAGGTCTTCTTGGTGGTCAGGAGCGGAAAACCGTCGGCCAGGTTGAAACGGATCTGGCGACCGAAAACCGACTTGATGTGAGGAAGTTCCTCGCCGGCGTCGCGATACGACTGCTTGACCTCGTCGGTCAAAAACAGCTCCTTGCGTGAGCCGTTGGCGAGGATGTCCTTGAGGAGGTCGAGATACTGATGTTCGGGATGGGGTTGTGCTGTCATGCGGGACAGTATCGGTTGGACCCCGCGGAGGCGTCCAGATGATTCTGCGCGGCGCGCAGAATTGAGTAGTCAGAATTGAGTAGTCAGTAGTCAGTAGTGCTCACGCACAGAACCTATGCGAAGCAGTTTACGACAAAGTTCACGAGATAGTTGGCTTCGTTTCAGTTCACGACAAAGTTCACGGCGCAGGGCGGAAACTCCACTATTCCGTGAACTTCGTCGTGAACTGTCCCGCTCAACTGTTTCGTGAACTTTGTCGTAGACTGAAACGAGCTAAGACTGGTTTTCCTCCCGCCAAGTGACAACCTATACCAGGACGGGGCCCCGACTCCTGGCTACTGACTACTGACTCCTGACTACTTCCCCCGACACCCGACTACTTTCGCCTTGTGAGTGCGGGGCGGCTAACCCAGAATGCGCGCATGAAGGTATGGGTTGCAGGCGAGGAGCGGACCGCGGAGATCGGGCCGGGACTGACAGAACGGGCGCGTAGCCTGGAGGGACGCGAACATGCGCCACGCATGCTGGAGGACGTCTATGCGTCGCTCGTGATGCGCGATGCGCAGAGCGAACCCGAACTGCTTGACTGTCTGGTGCGCCTGATGTGGCATAAGACCGGCGTTTCGACGGTGGGCTATTACATGCCGCGTAAACCCGGCCCGGTCGGGTGGGTGGGCGCGCGGCTGCGCCAGCTGCTGTGGAAGGTGTTGCGCTACCAGCACGACCGCATTGCCCACCAGCAGAACATGATCAATACCCAGCACACCGTCGCGATCGAGTTTATGCACGAGCAGCACCGACGTGAGGTGACCGAGCTGCGGGAGCGCATCGCGGCCCTGGAGTCTCAACGGGACGGCGGTGCGGCGTGACCTTTAAACGTATCGACCAGGTGTTGGCCGGTTTCGCAGAGGGCGATGCCATCTCGAACGAGACCCGGATCCTGCAGGATCTCTTCCGGTCGTGGGGACTGGAATCCGATATCTTTGTCGATTGGGCGCATGTCTCGCCGGATGCGCGCGAGCGCAGTCGCCCCCTGGCTGAGTACCACGGGCGTGCCGGCGACGTTGTGATTCATCACTACTCCATCGCCTCGCCCGCGGTGGGCTGCTTCATGGCCTCGCCTGCGCGGCGGGTCCTGATCTATCACAACATTACCCCCGCGACCTTCTACCGCGGGTTTGATGACCGTGTGGCGGATCAGCTCGACCAGGCGCGCGGTGAACTGCAGGCGCTCCTGCCGCAGGTGGACGCCTGCTGGGCCGACTCCGAGTTCAATGCCGCTGAGCTGCGCGCGATGGGGGCGCAGAATGCCCTGGTCTTCCCGCTGCTCTTTTCGCCGGAGCAGTTTGACCTGGCGCCGGATCCCAATCTCTTTCCCAAGTTTGCCGCCCCGATGCAGAACCTGCTCTATGTTGGACGTATCGCCCCCAACAAGCAGGTTGAAGACCTGATCACGGCCTTCGCGTGGTATCACCGTGTGATCAACCGCCAGAGCCGGCTGATTATTGTGGGCTCGGAGCGCTCCTGTCCGCGCTACTACCTCATGCTGCGTATGCTGGCCAATGAACTCGAACTGCCCAACGTCTGCTTCGAGCGCTTCGCCTCGCCGCGCGGACTATCGGCCTACTACGAGCTGGCCGATCTCTTCATCACGGCCAGCCGCCATGAAGGCTACTGCCTGCCGCTGGTGGAGGCGATGCACAAGCGGCTGCCTGTGATCGCCCGTAATGAAGGGGGGATGCCCGAAGCCCTCGGCGGCGGCGGTGTGCTCTACGAGGACCTGGCCCCCGGTGAACTGGCCGCCCTGATCGAACGGGTGTTGACCGATGCCGCCCTGAAAAACCAGATCCTGGCCGCCCAGGACCAGCGCATGGCCGACTTGCGCAATCGTGACGCCGCTGCCGAGCTGCGCACGCTTCTCGCCCACATTGGTTGATGCGCAGGCTCTGTTCCATCAAGCGCCACTGATGAAATCCCCTGTCTGCTGCTCATCGTCTGCCGGGGAGATTCTCGCGCAAATCCTCCGTCGCTCTGCGAGCTATGGAAGGACAAGGTGCGCCAAGATCGCTAAGGGGGAGGGACTCGGGTTCTGCCGGGGAATGGCTCGCGCAAAGGCGCAAAGATCGCCAAGGGGACTCGTCGTCTGCGGGGGAATTGACAGAATGATTTTGATAGGGTGGCTGTTGGAGCCTCTCGAATATGCAGGGCATTTTTGTTTTGGGTGGCCGCTGCGCGGCCAGTTTTCTTTCCTACAGGCAGATTGTTTCAACGACTCCCGGCTCATCTGGGGCGAGAGAATTGATCGTTAACTCCGGCGTTCACCCTCGCAACCTACCCACATAAGCGTCCCGCCACCATCTGCAATGCCGCCCCAACCCAGTCATAATGACTTTGCCCCTCCCCCCACAGACGACGAGCATTCTACCTCCCCCTCCGCGCTCTTTGCGCCTTTGCGCGAGAATCTTCCCCCCACAGAACCCGAGTCCCGTGATTCTGTCACCCAAAGAATCAGTCCTGTCTTTCCCTGCTCCCTTCACAATGAAGGTTGACTCTTCCTGCCGGGTAAAATATCGTTTCAGGAAATTTTCTTGAACGGTTCTGAGTGTGGAGTGTCGAATGTCTGAGCGTCGCCGCGTGTTGTTTCTGTCGGCAGGGAATGGGCACGCCCTGCATGAGGGGGTGGTGGCCTACGCCCATGAAGCGGACTGGATTCTCGACAACCAGATGTGCTATTCGGGCGAGCTGCCGCCTGCCGTCAAAGCGGATGGCGTGATCTGCCGTCACTTGTTTCGCAAGGATATTCTCGATTTTGCAGGTGCGCTGAGTCTGCCCGCCGTAGGATTTGAGGAGAGCGAGGCCCTCCCGATTCCGCGGGTCTACTATAACGAAGGCGAGATTGGACGCCGCGCCGCGAGGCATCTGCTGGCACGTGGGTACAAGACCCTGGCTTTTTATCACCGCGGCGGGGCCGCCGGCCAGCGGCCCCGCATGGAGGGCTTTCGCGCTGAAGTCGAGGCGGCGGAAGGCACGTGTATCCTGCTGCAGCCACCGGAGAATGGGTCCTCGCACAAGGGGGATGCGAACCCGTGGGGGTGGCTTAAGGAGCAGCTGGATGCGATTCGTGCCCCGCTCGGCATTATGGCCGTCAACGACCTCGTGGCCGGGCCACTGGTGGATGCGCTGCTTGACTTTGGGTACCGCGTGCCGGAGCAGATTGCCGTCGTCGGTGCGGAGAACGACCCGATGTTGTGCAACGTGGCGTCGGTGCCGCTATCGAGTGTCGAGTCCTGCCCCCGCCGCGTGGGGTATGAGGCCGCCCGCTTGCTGGACGGGTTGATGGCCGGCGAGGCACCGCCCGCCGAGCCGGTCCTGATCGAGCCGGGCGAGGTACAGACCCGCGTGTCAAGCGACACGGTGGCGATTCGCAACCTGCATGCGGCGCGTGCGCTGCGGTTTGTCTGGCACCATTACCGGGAACCGATCACGGTGGACAGTGTGTCGGCGCATGTGCCGGTAACGCGTCGTCGGCTGCAGACCCTTTTTCACGATCACGTGGGGCGCACCATGCAGGAGGAGATCGCTCGCGTACGTTTGGCGGATGCGTGCCGGCGGCTCAAACAGACGTCCATGAAGATTCAGGAGATCGCCGCGGCCGTGGGATTCAGCAGCAGCCTGCATCTGCATCGGAGCTTCCAGTCGGCGTTCGGGATGGGGCCCAAGCTGTTCCGTGAAACGGGCGAGGTGCCGGACTTCGGCGTGTTACCGGCGCAGGTCGGTGGTCAACCATTGGCGGGATAAAGCTCCTCTGCGGGGGGGAGTACGGGGTGAACGGTGACTATGCAGGAACACATCGAGAGAGCTGAAGAACAACTGGTCAAGCTGATCGGGCGCGAAGGCGCCGATCAGGGGCATGGCCGGCGCGTGCGCCTGCTGCTGCGCCTGCTCAAGGAGCTGTCACGCATCTACGGATTGATCGTGGTCGTGCGCCTGTTCCTCTATCAGAAGGGGCTGCTGCGTCCCCACACGCTGGGGTGCCAGGTGATCAGTATCGGCAACCTGACGGTGGGCGGTACGGGCAAGACGCCCGTCGTGGAGATCTTTGCGCGCGAGCTGCAGAAGGCCGGGCGACGTGTCGCGATTCTGAGTCGCGGGTACAAAAAGGCCAAGGCCCCACTCAGTACGCGCCTGGCCGACCGGCTGCTGTTGCGCGAGCGTCAGCGGCCGCCGCGTGTGGTGTCGGACGGGTCGACCCTCCTGCTTGACTCGGCCATGAGCGGTGACGAGCCTTATATGCTGGCCTCCAATCTTTCGGATGTGGCGGTGCTGGTGGATAAGGATCGCGTCAAGAGCGGCCGCTACGCGATCAACCGGCTGGGCTGCGATACACTCGTGCTGGATGACGGCTTTCAGTACATGGCGCTCAAACACCGCCTCGATATTGTGCTGGTGGACCGCACGAATCCGTTCGGCAACGAGCAGGTGCTGCCGCGTGGGATCCTGCGTGAGCCGGTCCGCAACATCAGTCGGGCCAGCTTCATCTTCATTACGAAGTCGAACGGTACGGGATCGGAAGCCCTTCGGGCCCAGATCCGCGAGTGGAACACCACGGCTGAAATCATCGAATGCCGTCATGCGGCACGCTACCTGACGCACGTGTTCTCGGCGGAGCGCCACGAGCTCGATTATCTGAAGGGACGCCGTATCGTGGCGGTGTCGGGGATCGCCATGCCGGCCGGTTTTGAGCAGGAGCTGGCGCGGCGCGGGGCCGAGGTGGTGGATACGCATCGCTTTGCCGATCACCATCGCTACTCGCAGCAGGAGATCATCGACATCATCAATGCGGCCAAGCGCAAGGGTGTGGAGGCGATTGTGACAACCGAGAAGGACGCGGTACGCTTCCCGCGACTGGATCGCTGTGATGTACCGATCTTCTTCCTGCGCGTCGATATCGAGATTCTGAGTGGGGCGGAAGACTTCCACGAGTGTATTTCCCGGATCTGTTTCAAGTCGGCTTCGCACGCGGCCTGAGGCAGGCGCAAAGGGGGGTGATGCAGCGCTTACTGATATGTGGGACCAACTGGCTGGGCGACAGCATCATGAGCATGCCGGCCCTGCAGGCGCTCAAACGGGTCGCGCCCGCGACGCATCTCACGCTGCTGGTCAAGCCCGCGATGTTGCCGCTGTGGGAGATGCACGCCGCGGTGGATGCGGCCGTCCCGATCTATCGGGGACGTGATGGAACGCGCTTGACCGTGGCGGCACTGCGGCGCCAGGGCTATGACCGTGCCGTGATCTTTCCCAACTCCCTGCGTAGCGCACTGCTGCCCTTCCTGGTGCGCATTCCGCAGCGCATCGGGGTGCCCGGGCATTGGCGGCGTCTGCTGCTGACCGACGGCGTGGCGCCGCGTCCGGCCGGCGACCGCTCGCACCAGGCCGGCGAGTACTTCGCGCTGCTGGGCCTGGAGGTCCCGCCCACTTTCGCCCCCCCCGCGCTGACGCCTTCGGATACGGCGCAGGCCGACGCGGCGCATGCGCTCGGCGACGCCGCGGGCCGGCCCCTGCTGGGGATTCTGCCCGGCGCCGCGCGGGGCGGTTCCAAGCGCTGGCCGCCCGAGCATTTCGCCTCCGTGGCGCGCGCCCTGGTGGCGTCGCACGGCGTGCGCCCGGTGGTGTTCGGGACTGAGTCCGAGCGCGCCGCGTGTGACGCGGTGGCGGCCGCCGTGGGCGGAGAGGTGCGCAACCTGGCGGGACAGACCTCGCTGGTGGTGCTGGCGGCGGCCCTGGCGCGCTGTCGCCTGGCCCTGACCAACGACAGCGGTGGCATGCACCTGGCCTCGGCCGTGGGAACGCCCGTGGTGGCGGTGTTTGGCCTGACCGATCCGGAGCTGACCGGTCCGTTGGGGGCGCACGACCGCATCCTGTGTGGCGCCGAAGCGGAGGCACGCAGCCGCGACATCCCACGTGAATCACCCGCGGCCGAAGCGGCCCTGCGTCGCGTGACCCCGCAGCAGGTGCAGGCCGCGGCCGAAGCCATCCTGGACGCATCATGAAGCATCGCGTGTTCAAGTCGACCATCATCGTCAGCCTGGGAACAGGGGTCAGCCGCGTGCTGGGGTTGTGCCGCGAGGTCCTAATGGCGCACTACTTCGGCACCTCGCTGGCCAAGTCGGCCTTCGATGTGGCGTTCAGTATACCCAATCTTTTCCGCCGTCTCTTTGGCGAGGGCGCCCTGTCGGCCGCGCTCGTACCTGTTCTGACCAAGACCACGGCCGAGGAGGGGCGCGAGGCCGCCAAGCGATTGGTCGGCCAGGTCATGACGTTGATGGGCGTGGTTTTACTCTCGATCGTAGCGTTGGGTGTTCTGGGCGTGTCGCTGGCCATCGAGTATGGTAGCTGGAGTGAGCGCGTGGCCGCGGTGTTGCCGTTGTTGCGAATCATGCTGCCTTACGCATTCTTCATCTGCATGGTGGCCATCTGCATGGCCATCCTCAATTCGCAGCACCATTTTGCCCTGCCCGCCTTCACGCCTGTGGCGCTGAACGTGGTCTGGATCCTGGTCATACTCTTTCTATGCAGGCGTTACGGTAGCTCGCCGGGCGACCGTATCCGCTTCGTGGCATGGGGTATCATCGTGGCGGGGGTGGTCCAGTTGGCGATCCAGGTGCCGGGCTTGCTACAGCTTGGGCTATTCCCACGCTTCTCGCTGGCCTGGTCGGATGCCAAGGTTCGCCGTATTCTGCTGCTGATGGGCCCTGCCGCGTTGGGCATGGGCATTCACCAGGTAAACTTCTTCCTCGACCGGATCCTGGCGCTATGGGCCGCGGGGTGGGCTCCGGCGGCTCTGACGTTTGCCGAGCGGCTGGTTTACCTGCCGCTGGGTATCTTCGCGACAGCCTTGGGGACGGTCCTGCTACCGACCTTTTCGCGGCAGGCCCTGCATGACGATCCATCCCATATGATCGCCACGTTTCGTGCGTCGCTGCACAACCTGATGTTGCTCATGATTCCGGCGGCGGTCGGGTTGCTCGTACTGGCGCGCCCGATTGTCGACCTGGTGTATGCCTGGGAGGGGGGGGAGTTTGATGCACGGTCGGGCATGTTGACGGCCCGCGCGCTGGCCTTCTATGCCCCTGGCCTGGTGGTCTTCAGTCTCTACAAGCTGCTGGTGCCCCTGTTTTATGCCCTCGAAGACACGCGCACGCCGGTGCGCGTGGCGACGGTCATGGTAGGGCTGAACCTGGTGTTGAACGTCACGTTTGTGCTCACCTGGCCGCTCGAATTCAAGCATGGCGGACTGGCCCTGGCGACGGTATTGGCCTCAACGGCGAACTGCATATGTCTGGGCGTGCTACTGCAGCGGCGTATCGGGGCGTTGGGGTGGAGACGCCTGGCAGGGGGTGTCGTGCGCATGCTGCTGGCGGCCCTGGCGATGGCGTGGGTGGTGATGCGCGTGCCGGACTGGATGCAGGCACTGGGGGGCGTGGCTGCGGGCGAGGGCAAGCTGGCCCAACTACTCGGCGTTGTTGCAGCCATGGCGGTCGGGGTGGTGATATACGGAGCACTGCTGCCAGTGCTCCGCATCGGCCGTATGCGCGCCGATCCTATTTACGAGACAGGACACTAACCTGAGCTGTTCATCACCTCTGTGGCAACTCGACCAGAGAGGAGACGTTGCCCGCAGATCCCGCAGATGGACGCAGATGGGAGTAGAGAGAGGGAGAATGTTGCGGGAATCCGTCGGCGATGGAATCCCATCGCCATAGGATTCCCGCAACGTGGCTCCCCGGCTGCTAATCGCAGCCGGTTGGGGCACTGGGAGCGCCGGAACGCTGGACGTGAAGTACGGACGGGCGACACGTGCAGGTTTTCTGTCGATGGGTCCTGACACGGGTCTTCCCGGGCGCGATTAGCGCCCGGCGGATTACGTTGCGGGAATTGAGTGGGGCCGGTATTCCGGCCACGCCAATTCCCACAACATTTCCCATCTCCGGATCTGCGCCCATCTGCGCAATCTGCGGGCAGTCTCTCCCGTGAGCTGGTGCATCATTCAGGCTAGCGCGTAAAGTTGAACGCGATGGCGATGCCCGGCTGGCCGATATCGGCGCTGCTGGCCGAGAGATCCAGCGTATTGCCGGTCTGGCTGTAGCCGATCGTGAAGGTGTCACCCACGCTGACGAGGTCGCCGGCAGCGCCTGGGACGGTCGTAAACGTGAGCGTCATGCGATCGCCTGCTGTGGTGTAGGTGCCCTCGGCGGTGTAGGTGCCGGAGGACACGAATCCCGGGATGCTGGGCACGGTGACCTGCAGAGCCCAGGTGCCATCGCCATCGATGATCAGCGTGACGGCGATGCCAAACAGGCGCAGGAACGAGGAGTTGGCGGTCAGGGTGTCGCCCGATACATCCGCCCCGGCCAGCTCAAGCAGGAGCGAGTTGTCGCCCACCTGTGGTGCCGTGACGACGGCACGGTTGATGGTCCAGGTTCCGGTCAGGCCGCCCGTGGCCGTGCTATCGCCCCCGCCGCTGCTGCTACTGCTGTCACAGCCGGTGATGCCCACCAGGGCTGCACACAGCCCGACGGTCATGAGTGAAAGAACAGTTCTGCGTATCATGGCACACTCCCTATGTTAAGCAGCGGGGCAGTAATGTCCCACCTGTTGGGGCAGAGTCTAGCGCGTTCGTCCGTGCTGATCAAGCAGAGGATTGCGCCCCCAGCGGCGAAGAATCGCCGTGGAGGTCGGAGATCGGAGGTCGGAAGCCGGAGGTCCTTCCCAATATCCAATATCCAACAAGGAACTCCCAATTCCCCAGTGCGCGAAGCGCAGGGAATGGCAAGCCTTTCGGCCATCCAATCTTCTTCCTCGCTCTCCCTTGGACATTGGATGTTCCTTGTTGGCTGTTGGATGTTGAACTGGTGCAACCTCTCAAAACCGGGGATAGTTCTCACGGCGCCGCCCCTTGTATGGCCCCTCGTCACCTGCTATAGTCTCGCGTTCAATGAAATCGACTCTATACATGCTATGGCTCTCGCTCTGCCTGACGGGCTGCCTTTCGACGCGGCGGTCGGATCGCCTGGTTGAGCGCGAGGTGCGACGCTACGTGGCGGCGGATGCCATGCTCTCCGACCAGGTGGTTTCCAATGCGCTGCCGGACCCGGCGGCGACGGCGCTCACGGTGCCGGCGACGCTGACCCTGGATGGGTCCCTGCAAGTGGGAACGCTGTACAGCCGGACGCTACAGGAGCGGCGTGACCGGCTCTATCGCGATACGTTGGCGCTGCTGGGCACCCGTCGCGACTTCGGGACCCGCCTGAACGGCACGCTCGCGTATGTCTTTCGTGAGGACAGCGAGGGTGAGACGAGCGGCGCGGGGCAGCTGAGTCTGGCGGCGTCGCGACTGCTGCCCACCGGGGGCGATATCTCCCTGTCGGGACGCACATCGCTCGATCGCGCCTCGGGTACCAACGGGGTAACGGACACGACGTATGGCAGCCGCGTCGACCTGCGGATCGATCAGCCCCTGCTGGCCGGGGCCGGGTACGCCATCAGTCACGAGGGGCTGACCCAGGCGCAGCGCAATCTGCTGTATGCCTTGCGCAGCTTTGCGCTGGAGCGGCAGGATAGCGCGATCGATCTGCTGCAAGGCTTCTATGCGCTCCTCTTGCAGCGCTCCGTGTTGGAAAACACGCGCATCAACGTGGGGCAGTCCAGCCGCTTGCGCGAGCGCTCCGAGGCCCTTTTCAGTGTCAACCGCGCACCCGCGATCGATGTGTTGCGCTCTCAGCAGCAGGAGCTCTCGGCCAGCAATCAGCTCAACCGTGCTGTGGCGGACTACGATGGGCAGATCCGGCGCTACCTGCTCTCCCTCGGCTTGCCGGTTTTGCAGCGTCCGGTGATTGAGGGTGAGGTGCCGCCCGTAGCGCCCATGCCATCCGATGAGGCGGCCTGCATGGCACGCGCCCTGGCGCACCGTCTTGATCTGCAGACCGTGGCTGATCGCGTGGAGGATGCTGAGCGACGTCTGCGCCAGGCGCGTTCGTGGCTGCGGCCGGATCTGGATGTCTACGCGGCGGCGTCCCTCTCCGATAGCGGGGCGGCGTCACTGGGCGACCAGGATCTGGATGAACAGTTTGAGGCCGGTGTGACCCTCGAGCTGCCGCTCGACAAGCGCGATGAGCGTGACGCGGTCAAGCTGGCCCAGCTCGACCTGGAGGCGGCCCGGCGTGCGCGTGACCAGGCGCGCGACCAGGTGCGCCTGGATGTGATCGCGAGTTTTACGCAGTTACGCTTCCTGGCGGGATCGGTCTTGATTGAGCGACAGAACATCGGTATCGCCGAGCGGCGGGCGCGCAACGCCATGCTGCGCTTCCGCAACGGGGAGCTGCTCAACCGCGATGTGGTGGAGGCCGAGAACGAGCTGCTCAGCGCGCGCAACGCCTATGCGCGTGTGCGGGTGAGCTACGAGGTGCAGCGCATCAAGCTGTTGCGCAACATCGGGGCGCTGGATGTGCGCGCGGATGGGACGATTGAGGAGCTGGGGGTTGGGGAGCAGTAGGCAGGGAGCAGTAGGGTCCCGTCCTGAAATAGGTTGTCACTTGGCAGGAAGGAGAACAGTCTAAGATCGGTTCAGTTGACGACAAAGTTC
>JABGQM010000056.1 GCA_018648805.1 Verrucomicrobiota bacterium | reverse complement strand
CTCTCTACCGGCAGCACACTGACGCCACAGGATCCTCACATCAGGGACCCCGCGTGTGTAGTTGGGCTTCCGGTGCCGTCCCGCTGCGCCTCCCTATGGTAGGGCGTGGCGTCCCGCCGCGCCGCAACTCTATAACCTTGCCCCAAGCCAGCGAGACACGATAATGGTATTCCATGAGCGACACACACACACCGCACGTGCCGAGATCTCACCCCCACCGTAAGATCCTTCCACACACACCGCCGCCCTGGGTGTCGTCGGGTTCCCCATTCTTCATTACGATTTGCGGTACACCCCGCAATGCGAATCAGTTCTGCCACGACAAGATCGCCAGGGCCATATTCAATGCCACTGATTTCTACAATACGAATGGGACCTGGTACAGCAGCCTGCTACTGCTCATGCCAGATCACATCCACGCACTGATTTCCTTCCCACGCGAGAGCGCGATAAAGAAGACCATTTCAGCTTGGAAAGGTTACATTGCCAAACAGTGCGGAATCACATGGCAGCGCGACTTCTTCGACCACCGCCTGCGGCATGATGAGTCACAGCAGCTCAAGGCCTTGTACATCCGCAACAACCCGGTACGTGCCGGTCTGGTCCAGAGCCCGGAAGCGTGGTCCTATGTGTGGGTGCCGGAGGGATAGAGCTGGTCAGCCGAACAACGGCGGGGCAGGGATGCCCCCGCCCTACCCCACACAATCAGTCGACCTCTCTATGGTAGGGCGTGGCGTCCCGCCGCGCCGTGCAAAAGGATCCGAGCATGGGTGAGGCGAGTCCAGTGCAAAGCGCCCTCCTCGCCCAACGATGCGCTCCCCTCCCTCTCGGCGGGGCAGGGATGCCCCCGCCCTACCCCACAGGATCAGTCGACCTCCCTATGGTAGGGCGTGGCGTCCCGCCGCGCCGTGCGAAAGGAGCCGAACATGGGTGAGGCGAGTCCAGTGCAAAGCGCCCTCCTCGCCCAACGATGCGCTCCCCTCCCTCTCGGCGGGGCAGGGATGCCCCCGCCCTACCCCACAGAATCAGTCGACCTCCCTATGGTAGGGCGTGGCGTCCCGCCGCGCCGTGCGAAAGGAGCCGAACATGGGTGAGGCGAGTCCAGTGCAAAGCGCCCTCCTCGCCCAACGATGCGCTCCCCTCCCTCTCGGCGAGGCAGGGATGCCCCCGCCCTACCGCGCGCCGGTCACATGTCTCGATGGGGTGAGGCAGGGCCGGGCGTCCCCGCCCGTCCGTGGTGCATGCGCAGCCCAAATGAAAGACCATGGGGCGCAGAGATGCGAAGAGAGAGCGCAGAAGATCAACCCAGATGGGTCAGTGGGGCTTTCCCAATGGGATAGACGTTGAAGCCTTTGGTGTGGAGCGCGACATGATTGAGGTGATTACGTCCATCAAACAGGAAGGCTGGCTTGACCATGAGCGAGTGGATACGGTCGAAGTCGAGCGTCTCATAGCAAGGCCACTCTGTCATGACCGCGATCGCGTGGGCACTCGCAGCCGCCTTGTACGGATCCTCCTCGAACTGGATCACATCCGCAATGTCGGCCAGATCGCGGCGCGCGTTGTCCAATGCCTGCGGGTCTGTGATCACGACCTCCGCTTGCTCTTCAACTAGCTGCCGGGCCACCCGGATAGCCGGGCTTTCGCGTGTGTCTCCGGTATCGGCTTTGAAGGCGAAACCAAACAGTGCGATGCGTTTTCCCGCCACCGTATTGAACATACGCGAGATCATCTGACCCACAAACCGGTCCTGCTGGTAATCGTTTATCGTGACAACCTGTCGCCAGTAGTCGGCGACTTCATTCAGGCCGTAGGACTCACAAAGATAGACGAGGTTCAGGATATCCTTCTTAAAACAGGAACCACCAAACCCAACACCGGCGTTCAGGAACTTTGAGCCGATACGACTATCCATTCCGATCGCTCGCGCCACCTCGGTGACATCTGCCTCCGTGGCCTCACACAGTGCCGAGAGACTGTTGATGGAACTGACACGCTGCGCCAGAAAGGCGTTCGCGGCCAACTTGGAGAGTTCACTGGACCAGACATTCGTGGTCAGGATGCGGTCTGGGGGAACCCATTCCGCATAGATATCCACCAGGCATTGTACGGCTTTCTGCCCGGGCTCCGTCTGATGTCCCCCTATAAGCACGCGGTCAGGGCTTTCGAGATCGCTGATCGCTGTGCCTTCCGCCAGGAACTCGGGATTGGAGAGCACCTCGAAGTGAACCCCACCGCTGCCGGAGTCCAGGATGCGCTGCATAGCGGCAGCGGTGCGCACCGGCAGGGTGCTCTTCTCGACCACAATCTTGTCATGGGCCGAATGCTCGAGGATCTGGCGGGCGGTCTTCTCCCAGTACTGCAGGTCAGCCGCTTTGCCCGCCCCCTGGCCGTAGGTCTTGGTGGGCGTATTGACGCTCACGAAGATAATATCTGCGGCGGCAATATTCGCGTCGATGTCCGTCGAGAAGAAGAGATTGCGTCCGCGGCACTCCCGTACCACCTCATCCAAACCCGGTTCATAGATGGGTAGCGAGTCAGATTCCCACGCATCGATCCGCGCCTGGTTGATATCGACAACCGTAATCTCATGCTGCGGACACTTGCGGGCGATCATCGCCATGGTCGGCCCACCCACATAGCCAGCACCAATGCATAGTATTTTCATCGCCTACTCCTTCGGTCAAACAGATAACGCCTAGCCCCCCGAGAGTAGAGTGGGCGGAGCCGGAACTCAAGACTGAAGCGGGATGAAGTGAGATGAGCCTGCCCGGATAAAGTGGTGCTTCCGAGCGTTTTCCTATTCGCATCTATACTCAGCTGCTCCCTACTGAACCGGTTCTTGGCCATCCGTCGAGGGAAGTCTATCGGTTAAGTGTATCCGAGTAAGTGCTGCGGTTAAGTGTAAGCTTCGCGCTCTCCCTACACTTCCCCGTACACTTCGTCGCCACCCTTACTCGAATACCCTTAACCGACTCACTTACCCGATCCCTCTGATGCCCTTAACCGAACCGCTTCCCTCCACAGGCTGGCAAAACTCGACATCCGCAAACCCTACGGAAAGAGCGCAGCCGCCTCCCAGTGGGGGAGCGCAGCATCGCGTTCGGACACCGATACGGCGCCAGATGGCCAGTCGATGGCTAGGTGGGGGTCATCCCAGCGAATGCCCCGCTCCGCGGGACCACAGTACTCCGCGGTGGTCTTGTAGAAGACATCCGCACTCTCGGAAAGACACACAAACCCATGCGCAAATCCAGCAGGAATCCAGAGTGCGTTCTTCTTGGCCGCGCTCAATTCTACGCCCGCCCACTTCCCAAATGTCTTCGAGCTCTGCCTCAGATCAACCGCAACATCCCAGATGGTCCCCGCCAGAACACTCACCAGTTTGCCCTGGGCATGCGGATCAAGCTGGTAATGCAGCCCACGCAGTACCCCCTTGCGCGAACCCGAATGATTATCCTGCACAAAGTCTTCCGAGATGCCGCCGCGCTCGAATTCGGACTTCTTGTATGACTCCAAAAAGAACCCACGACTATCAGGAAATACTCTGGCCTGTACGGCTATCAGACCGTCCAGCTCAAGAGTCTCAAACGTAAATGGCATCGTACCCTCCCCTTCCGATCACTGTTATCGCCCAGCAGAAACCAGACCTCATGGTCCCACCTGCTTGCCGGCAGAACCAGCTCTCATGGTCCCCTGCCAGCTTGCTGGCAGGAACCTGAGCTTGGCAGCCAAGCGCCACTCCCTACCCCGCCACAAGATCCGCCACAATCCGCTCCGCCGTATGCCCATCCCATAGGGGCGGACGATGCGGGCGGCGCGCCAGGGCGAGCGAGGCGTGGTAGGTGTCACTGATTTTCGTAAGATCGTTGCCCACCAGCGTGCTTACGCCGTCATACTCAACCAGCGTGACGGGCCGCTCCGTGTTGAAGCGCAGCGTCACACACGGGGTGCCCAATACACAGCACTCCTCCTGCAGACCGCCGCTATCGGTGAAGAAAACCCGCGCATCCATATTCAGACGCAACAGCTCGTGGTAACCCAGCGGATTCACCAACCACAATCCCTCGCAGCCCACCACCTGATCCCACAGTCCAAAGGAGACGAGGCGCTCGCGCGTACGGGGATGAAGGGTCCAGACCAGGGGCATATCCTTGCAGACCGTCTGTGTGAAGAAATCAACCAGCGAACCAAGCACAGCCGGATCATCCACATTCGAGGGACGATGCAACGTCATCAGCGCATACTCTCCCCCGGCGAAGCCGTCCCCCCTTGGCGATCTTTGCGCCTTTGCGCGAGAATCCTCTCCATCTCGCTCCGAGCCGCTAGGAGCGCCAAGAGGGGAGGGATCGGGGGGAGGGATGGCTGCGCCATTGATGATATCGCCAATAGTGAGATCCTTGGCTTTGGCGGCATTCGCATCCAGGGTGTCGATCATGACATTGCCGACAAAGCGGATCTTGTCTTCAGGTACCCCCTCAGCACGCAGATTCCCCGCAGCCAATTCATCCGTCACAAACAGTCGATCAGAGAGACGGTCCGTCACCAACCGATTAATCTCTTCAGGCATATCGAGATCAAACGACCGCAGGCCGGCTTCAATATGGGCCAACTGAATATGTTCCTTCTTTGCCGTAATCGAGCAGGCGCAGGTGGCATTGACATCCCCCACAACGATCACCCAGTCCGGCCGGCGCTCGCGCAGCACGGCCTCGAAGGCCATCATGGTCTTGCCTACCTGCTCGGCGTGCGACCCGGAGCCAATCCCGAGATCAATATCGGGTTGGGGAATCCCGAGGGCATCAAAGAAGGAAGCCGACATGGCGGCATCATAGTGCTGCCCCGTGTGCAGCAGACAGTGCTCTATCGGGCGATCAGGCTCTGCAGCATTGTGCACCTCAATCGCCCTCGCAAAAGGAGCAATCTTCATAAAGTTCGGCCGCGCGCCAACAACCGACAGAATGCGCAGTGGTGTGTTCATAGCTACCCAAGGTATCAACAAAGGATTCTCATGCCAAGAGCAGGGGAGAGATTCTCGCGCAAAGGCGCAAAGCTCGCCAAGGGAAGAGTATCTATTCGTCAGGCAGGCCGTTGACCGCACGCACGATGCCATCCCTCATCAGTGCAGCCCCAAAGTTAAGGAGGAAACCGAGTCGCATCTTCGTTAGTCTCAAGTATGTCTGAATCTGCTTGCGATGGGAGGCCGAGAGCTGTGAGACAGACTTCAGTTCAAGGATAACTTTGCACTCGACGACTATGTCAGCGCGAAACCCCTCCTCAAACTCAAGCCCATCATACTCGACCGCCATCGGCCTTTGCCGTTCAACGTGGAGGCCTCGCTTCGTCAACTCATGGGCAAGGGCGACCTCGTACACCGTCTCCAGCAATCCAGGTCCAAGAGCCCTATGAACAGTGATGGCCGCATCGACAACAATCTTTCCGATCTCATTCTCTGTCACAACCCCTCCCCCTTGGCGATCTTGGCGCCTTTGCGCGAGAATCCCTCCCAGTCCCAACACAAAGACAACATCGCGCCAAGCGACAAAGAGTGCAAACCCAAAACACTCCCTCCTTTGCGATCTTTGCGCCTTTGCGCGAGAACCCTTCCCCTCCCCTTTCCACCTCCATTCGGCAATCGACAATCATCAATCGTAAATCCATAATTATCCCATGCCTCCGGGACGCACACATTTACGGCTGCAGGTGACGTGGCTGGCCATGATGGACTTGGCTTGCCTGGCTGTTGGTGCGGTTATCGGCATCGGCCTCCGCTTCGGCTCCGCCGAAATCACCGAATATGTCTACCAAAACCTCGATGGCTGGTTCCTCCTTTTCGGCTGCGTCATCTTTGCCAACTATCTCGCCGGCTCCTACCGTATCCAGTATACCTTCTCCCGCTTCAACCTCTTCGTCACCTGGGCGTTCTCCCTCGTCTTCGCCCTGCTGATGATCAGTATCTTCTCCTATACCTGGTTCCACATGGTCCTTGGCCGCGGGGTCCTCGTGCTCACCATCGGCAGCTACAGTTTTTTCGCCCTCGCCCTGAAACTGGTTGTCTACCGCAGCCTCTTCCGCAGCGACATCGTCCTCTGCCGCACGGTCATCATCGGCACCGGCCCGCGCGCCCAGGCCATCCGCAAGAACCTTGAAAATGCCTTTATCCTCCCCGCTCACAAGGTCATCTCATTCATCAGCGTCGAGAGTGATCATACCCAGGAGACCCACTCCAGCGGATTCATCGATGGCGCTGCCGTGGTCGCGACCTCGTTGCAGGGCTTGACCGATATCGTGCGCAGCCTGGAAGTGGCGTTGATCGTGGTGGCACTGGACGACATGAGCGAGGTCGCCCTGCTCTACCCCTACCTCAAGCGTCTCCGCTTCGAGGGTGTCGAGGTCCTGATGCCACTCGACCAGGCCGAGATCTACAACGGCAGGACACCGCTCGACCTGATCAACGAAGAGGAGATGATGCATGCGTCGCTCGAATGCCGTATGCCGATGTACCGTCAGCTCAAACGCTTTGTGGATGTCGCGATCTCGCTGGTAGCAGGGGTCGTTCTGGCCCCGGTCGGCGCCCTCGTCGCCGCCGTGATCAAGCTGGCCGAACCAGGCAGCCCGGTCCTCTACCACCAGGAGCGGGTCGGCCTGTTTGGAAAGCCCTTCACGATCATGAAGTTCCGCACCATGCGCGCCGGTGCCGAAACGGAGAGCGGAGCGGTCTGGGCGATGGAAGGCGATCCACGCATCACGCCGGTGGGCCGCTTCCTGCGTATCAGTCGACTGGATGAGATCCCGCAAATTATCAATGTGCTGCGCGGCGAGATGAGCATTGTCGGGCCGCGCCCGGAGCGACCCGAGTTCGTCACGCAGCTTGCCGCCGCCATTCCCTGGTATGAAGAACGCGAAAATATCCTCCCCGGCATCACAGGCTGGGCCCAGATCCGCTATCCCTACGGCAGCAGCGTCGACGATGCGCGCCGCAAACTCGAATACGACCTCTTCTACATGAAGCATATGTCGATGAGTCTCGACATCCAAATCATCCTACGCACCCTGCGTATTGTGCTGCTGGGTAAAGAGCGCTCCCTGTGAGGGGGGAGATTGACCACGGATGACACGGATCCTACTTCGCCAAGGCTTCCTCCGTCGCCCTGTGGGCTATGGAGGACAAGTCGTAGGATAGGTGGGGCTCGTCGTCTGCTGGGGAAGGCAAAATCATTCTGTCACCAATGATTCTGTCAATTTCCCCTGCAGACGACGAGTCCCCTTGGCGATCTTGGCGCACCTTGTCCTCCATAGCTCGCAGAGCGACGGAGGATTTGCGCGAGAATCTCCCCAGCAGAACCCGAGTCACAGAAGCCGAGTCCCATCCGTGTTTATCCGTGCCATCCGTGGTCAATCCCCCCGGTACTGGATCAAGGCATCCACCATCCCCGCATGCACATCCTGCTGGCGACGGATCAGCTCGGCTTCGATACGCGCGGGGTTGGCGTCGTTGGCGGGGGGAATCGCAACGGTGCTGACCAGGGCCAGGATCTCGTCACTGGCGTAGACCGGACGGCGCAGACGGAGGAACGTCAACAGGTCACAGCGCGCGTTGTTCCAACTGTGGCGCAAAGTACGCTTGAGATTGTGGATCGGCCGACGAAAGCTCTCCCGACTCAAACCCTTTGACTGCCACCCCGGATCATCGGGAGTGCCGATCTTGGGGAAGGCCATACTCGTGGTCGACATCTCCAACGGCTTAAAATCACTGCCGTTGTGCATGGAGGTCATCCAGATGGACTGGTCATTGATTGCTGAGGTCAGGCGCCATACCTCCCGATGCAACCCACTGCCGGGTAGGGCCCCATCTCCGAGCGGGCCGCCATCACCCCCCACCGCTTCGACCTGAAAGTGCTTGATGCGCATGCAGTCGACCATGTTGTAACCATGGGCAAGGCGGACGAGAATAGTGCGATTGAGTCCCGCACGGCCCGTGGCTGGTGTGGCGCGATAGGAAATGATATTGGGCTGCAGCGGATCGGGCTGCACCAGCGCCTGCATCAGCGTATACCCCTCAATATGGGGATCGAAATCCTTCAGCATCGCCGCCGTAATCCGAAAGGCATCAAACCCCCTGCGCGCCCGCCACGCCATAATCTGCCAGAACGAGACAAGTATGACGCAGGTTAGCAGAAGAATGACGGGTAAATTACGTTTCATGAAGAAATTGACCACGGATGACACGGATTGAACGGATAGGCGGCTAACGCCGCCGGGACAGGGGCAAGGCGAGGGGTGTCCATTATTTCACGATACGTTTCCATTTCAGTTTCGCGTACTTGAAGTTGAGGAGCAGGGCTAGGGAAAGCTGAGTATGGGACAGGTAGCCAGTCATCTGGGCAATGTGATTGTCGTTAAACGATGTTGCGACCTTGGGATCGACGACCACCAGATCATCTACGATCATATCGGGAACGAGCGTTCCGATATGATGCCCCTTGAATTGGACCTTGAATCTTTTCTGCTGATCCACTTGATGCCCACGCTCACGGAGCTCGATAACCATGGCATTCTCGTAGAGTTTCTCGTCAAGTCCGGGTTTCAACTCATTCAGGACGTCCATAGCAACCCCGATGATCTCGCCGCTTAATGCCTCATGTATCAACTGCATCACTGAGTTCCCATCGGCCAACGTTGCAAGAATCCTAGGCTCGGTATTCCGGGGCGACGGATTCTCGCGACATCCTTCCCGGTGCCGTCAGGCGCCAACTTGTCCTACGACTTGTCCTCCATAGCCCACAGGGCGACGGAGGAAGCCTTGGCGAAGTAGGATCCGTGCCCATCCGTGCCATCCGTGGTTAATCCCCTCCCATCCACAATCAGTCCACGGGAAGAAGCGTCTTCTTCAACCATTCACCCGCCCGCTCCATCTGGTTGCGGAGGGTGGGTTTGCGGCGGCGGCCTTTTTCGCCGTGAGAGTCACCGTAGTAGTAATAGTTGTAACCATACGCGTAGGCGTTGCTGTAGTAGGCGTAGTTGGGATACTGGTAGGTGTAGTAGAGGCTGCTGATCTTGTGCATCTCGATGCTGTTCATGACCAAGCCCAGGACATGCGCATCCGAGAGCATGCCGAGTGAGTAGCGGATCAGCGGCTTGGGTGTGTGATTGACGCGCGCAATATAGAGCACCACTCCAATGCCCTGCGAGGCGAGGATAACCGTATCGGTTACGCGTAAGACCGGCGAGGTATCGACTATGATGTAGTCGTAGTCGCCCTTCACTTCGGCGAAGAGATTGGTAATGCCGGTCGACTGCAATAGTTCGGCCGCATCATCCACGTTGCTGCCGGTGGGGACGATGTCGAGGTTCTCGATGCGAGTTCCGGAGAGGTACTCACGCAGGGAGAGGCCCTCCTTCAACGCGTCGGTCACACCGGGGGTGCGATCCACACCGAGCGAACGATGCAGACGGCCGCGCCGCAAGTCCATATCGACCAGCAACACCTTCTTGTCCATCTGCGCCATCATGATCGCCATATTCAGCGAGGTCAGGGTCTTGCCTTCACGCGAGTCGGCGCTGGTCACAAACAGGATCTTCTCGTTGGCCTTTTCCAATGCAGCGACAATGGTGGTGCGCAGCGCGCGGTAGGCCTCGACCGCACCGGCGGAGTGCTCCTCGGTCACGATCGGACGGATCATCGCCTCCAATCCGCTGTGAACCCAGTACGGGACGCCGCCCAGGAAGGGAACCCCCAGCTCTTCTTCCACATCCTTGATCGACTGTACTTTGTTATCGAGCATATGCATCAGCAGGGCCAAACCGAACCCGCTACCGACTCCCGCCGCCAACGCCAGCAGCAGAATCTTGAGAGGGTCGGGCCAGAACGGGCGCGTTCCACTGATCGGCGTCTCCGTGACCGTAAAGTGCTCAGCCTTCAGTTCCTCCG
This sequence comes from Verrucomicrobiota bacterium, assembly GCA_018648805.1. GTDB lineage: Bacteria > Verrucomicrobiota > Kiritimatiellia > UBA8416 > JABMPJ01 > JABMPJ01. Next base: position 17,813 of record JABGQM010000056.1, on the reverse strand, counting down.
CCACGCGCATATTGTGGAGGCGGGAATAGAGCGTGGAATAGTTGCTTTCGTAGCGTTTCACGACACTGGCAATGCGGTTATATTCGGACTTGCGCTGGCTGGCCAACAGATTCTTGGCCTGCCACTTGTACTCAGCGGCTTCTACAGCGTTGATCTGAATGGTGAGTGCCTTGTGTCGGTCCTCCAGGCGGGCAAGCTCAAGATGCGCGGCCAACTCGAGCTGCTCCTTGAGCTGGCGGATCTTCGTGCGGACACCGATCAGGCCGGGATGCTCAACGTTTACGGAGATGAGCTGCTGCTCCTGCTGCTCCAGTTTAGCCAGTTGCGCGGTTAGCCGTTGCCATCCTCCTCCCAGCTCACGCCCCTCCGTTTCTATGTCATCCGTAGGTTGCAGCGCTTTGGGAAGGACCGACGCCGCATCGCCGTCCTCATCCTCCAGACCATCACCATGGATCGCCCCGGTTTCGCGCGTCAGCTGTCCGACATCGCTAATGATCGCGGCACCAGCATTCTTGAGGACGGGGAACTGGGCCTCGAGCAACATCAGCTCGGTGCTGAGTTGACTGCGGCGCGACATCAGCGCCTCCAAGTAGCGGCTCTCCATCGTGCTTCGCGCTGTGACACGCGCAATGTCATGCAGACGCTGGTACTCCAGCTTGTCGTCTTCGGCCTCCTTGATCTGCTGCTCAAGACGCGTCAATTCCGTCTCAAGCATATCGCCCGCCGAGTCACGTGACTGACGCTGCATATTTTCCCACTCTGCCCGGTGCAATTCGATCAGAGCCGATAAGAACGCTTCATTGTACGCCTGCTTCCCGCTCTTCACGGTCACCGTTAAGAGCCGCACCATCCCGCGCATCTGAGAGACTTCAACGGGGAGCCGCATCTTCTTGATGTTCGTAAAGCGATCCTCCCACTCATCCCGCAGACGCTCGACAACCCGGTCAATCAAGATCCGATTCTGCAGCATATACTTATGGAGAGTGAACGAGGTCCAATAGCCGTCCTTGCCGCCGAGAGAAAGCAGCGGATCGCGGTAGAGCGTCACCTTGGCGTAAGTCCGGTATTTCTTGGGGGCGAGATGGACATAGAGCACCCCGGCCAGCAGGAAATAGAGGAAGCAGACCGCAATAATCTGCCAGCGAAAGAAGATAATCCCCACATACTGACGAATATCAATCGGCTGTATCTTCTCAGGTTGTGCATTTGGTGGTGGCATGACCATAAACAATACCAATCACGGGGGGAGATTGGGAAGGAAAAAGGGGAGGGTTTGATCACGGTGGTTGAAAATGCCCTGCGGCGCAAAATCCTCATTTCCCCTCTCCCAATTCTTGCCTATATAGGAAAGGGTAGGTATTGTTTCCAGAAAGGGGTGACGCAGTATGTGTGGGATTGTCGGATATACGGGGAATGCTGATGTGGGATCGATCCTGGTGTCGGGGTTGCGGCGGCTGGAGTACCGCGGGTATGATTCGGCAGGCGTGGCGCTGTTTGCGCCGGAGGATGCGGAGCTGACCGTGGTCAAGACTTCGGGCAAGATCGCCGACCTGTCGGCCAGTATGCAGGAAGAACTCCCCGCGACGAAGCACTTCTCCAGTATGGGGATCGGCCATACACGCTGGGCTACGCATGGCGCACCGACCGAGGCGAATGCGCATCCACACTGGAGCCAGAACCATGAGATCGCGGTGGTCCACAACGGCATTATCGAGAATTACGCGGAGATCAAGGCGCACCTGGTCGCGAAGGGCTACACGTTCAGCAGCGAAACGGACTCGGAAGTCATCGCCCACCTGGTTGAGCAGTGCTACCAGGGCGATTTGCGCGCGGCCGTCACCACCGCATTGGACCGCCTGACCGGCACCTACGGCATCGCCGTCATCTCGGTCAAGCATCCGGGCACCGTCGTCGCCGCCCGCAAGGGAAGTCCGATCGTGGTGGGCCTGCACGACGACGAAACCATCATCGCCTCGGACGTGAGCGCGATCGTGAGTCGTACCAAGCAGGTGGTCTTCCTGGATGACGGCGACATCGTTACCGCCACGGGCGGCGATGTCGAGATCACGACCACCTCGAGCACCCCCGTCACACGCGAGGCGACGTTGATCGACTGGGATACGGATGAGATTGAGAAAGGTGGTTTCGATCACTTCATGCTCAAGGAAATCCATGAGCAGCCTGCCGCGCTTGCCACCGGACTGCGCGGACGGCTGGACGAGACGGACGGCACCGTGCGCTTGGGTGGACTCCGCCTGACCCCGCAGGATATGGCGCGTATCCCGCGTATCATCCTGGCCGCCTGCGGGACCTCCTACTACGCCGGTATGGTCGGCAAGTACTACTTTGAGGATTTCGCCGGCATCCCGGCCGATATCCAGCAGGCCGCCGAGTTCCGCTACCGCAATCCCATTATCGAGCCCGACAGCTGCATGATCGCGATCAGCCAGTCGGGGGAGACGGCCGATACGCTAGCGGCCGTGCGTGAAGGCCTCATGAAGGGAGCCACGGTGCTCGGTATCTGCAACGTGGTCGGCTCGACGATCGCCCGCGAAGCGGGACGGGGGGTCTACCTGCATGCCGGCCCCGAGATCGGGGTCGCCTCTACCAAGGCCTTCACCGCCCAGATCACGGTTATGGCCGAGATGGCGATCATGTTCGGCCGCACCCGTCGTCTCTCTGCTGCCGTCGGCCGCGATATGGTGCGCGAGCTGGCACGCGTACCGGAGATCGCGGCCGCCGTACTGGAACGCGAGGCGGAAATCAAGGTGATCGCGGAGAAGTATGCCCAGGCCAACGACGCCTTCTTCATCGGCCGCGGCTACATGTTCCCCGCCGCCCTCGAAGGCGCACTCAAACTGAAAGAGATCTCCTATATGCACGCCGAGGGCTATCATGCCGCCGAGCTCAAGCATGGTCCCATCGCCCTTCTGGATGAGAAGGTACCGGTCATCGTGCCGGTCCCGGATCTTCCGGATAAGGTGAAGACCATCGGCAATATGCAGGAGTGCCGCGCCCGCAAATCTCCCGTCATCGCTATCGCCACCGAAGGCGACAGCGATATCGACGCCCACTGCGACGACATCATCCGCATCCCGCGCTGCCATGAGTTCGTCGCCCCTATCCCCGTCGTCATCGCCGAGCAACTCTTTGCTTACTATGTGGCCAAAGCCAGGGGCTGTGAGATTGATCAACCAAGAAACCTGGCGAAGAGCGTCACGGTCGAATAGGGGGAGATTTGACCACGGATCACACTGATGTAACGGATGGTCGGCTGGCGCCTCCGGGAAAAAGGGGCAGTGCCCGCATAGATAGGCCTGGGATTCAGAGAATGAAATCGGAACGACCAATCCTCCCATCGGACAACGTCACGAGAATCGAAGGCGGAGTATCCTCTGCCGCCCGATTCTCGCGACATCCTCCCCGGCGCCGTCAGGCGCCATCCGTCCCCATCCGTGCCATCCGTGGTCACATTCCCCGAGTTGCCTATGCGTAATCCAATCACAACCCTCGAAGCATCCGGCGTCATCATTCCGGCGCCATCCCAGATCCATATCGCTGCCGATGTGGATCTGGCGCGCATCGGCCCCGGAACGGTGCTGCATCCGGGCACGCGACTGTCCGGCGCACAGACGGCGATTGGGCCGAATGGCGCCATTGGCACCGAGGGTCCCGTGGTGCTGCGGGATTGCCAGCTCGGAGCCGGCGTGACACTGGGCAGCGGAAGTGCGGCAGAGACGACACTGCTGGATGGCGTGCAGATCGGGCCGGGTGCGCATATTCGGCCGGGCTGCCTGCTGGAGGAGCAGTCCGCCTGCGGACATACGGTGGGATTGAAGCAAACGGTCTTCATGCCCTTTATGGTGACCGGCAGCCTGATCAATTTCTGCGACTGCATGATGAGCGGTGGTACCAGTCGCTCTGATCACAGCGAAGTGGGGTCATCCTACATTCATTTCAACTACACCCCGCACCAGGATAAGGCCACCCCCTCCCTGGTAGGCGATGTACCCCGCGGCGTCATGCTCGATCAACGCCCCATCTTCCTGGGTGGCCAAGGCGGTTTGGTCGGCCCGGTCCGTATCGAATATGGCACCGTGATTGCCGCTGGCACCATCTACCGGCGCGACATACAGGAGTCAGGACTGCTCATCACCGGCTCAACGGCAGCCAAAGCCAGGCCGCGCCCCTATCAGCCAGGACTCTACGGCAGCATCGCGCGACTGCTCTGCAACAATCTCAACTATATCGGCAATCTGCATGCCCTGCGTGAGTGGTATCGCCATGTGCGAAGCCGTTTTATGACCGACCCGGCGGCAACAGCGTGTCACGCCGGGGCGTTGCTGAGACTGGATGACCTGATTGACGAGCGGGTTAAGCAGCTCGACAAGTTGACGTTGCGTCTGGGTGAATCACTTGAACGGGCACAACGGGAGCATCCGGATGGTCTACCCGAAAGACCTTTTGCGCTGCATCAGCAATTCATTGCAGAGTGGCCCAGGATGAAGCCGGAGCTATGCTCCGATGCAGAGCACAGCGGCGATGAGGCGAAGAAAGAAATGTTCCTGGCTGGACTGGATACCAGTGCCGCCTATTTGGAGGCCGTCAGTCAGGCTGGCCCTGTAGTACGGAAGCAGGGAACAGAATGGTTGCAGGGGATTGTGGATGGCATGGGATCATGCGGCGCCCCTTCAGGGCGCTAATGGAGAAAATTGAAACATGACTAAATTGTTCGGAACAGACGGTATCCGCGGTATCGCCAATGTCGCCCCCATGACCGTTGAATCAGCCTTAGCCATTGGTCGCGCCACGGCCTATATCTGCCGCCGGCATGACAAGCGCCATCGCATCGTCATCGGCAAAGACACCCGCCTGAGCGGCTACATGATCGAGAATGCGTTGACCGCGGGTATCTGCTCGATGGGGGTAGATGTCCTGCTCCTCGGGCCGCTGCCCACTCCCGGCATCGCCTTTACCACCTGCAGCATGCGTGCCGACGCGGGCATTGTTATCTCCGCCTCACACAATCCCTACCAGGACAACGGCATCAAGATCTTCTCGGGCACCGGTTTCAAACTGTCGGATGAGGATGAGGCCGAGATCGAGATGCTGGTCTCGACCGGTAAGATCAATGATATCCGCCCCACCGCAGCCGAGGTCGGCCGCGCCACACGTATCGATGATGCGATTGGCCGTTATATCGTCTTCTGCAAAAACACCTTCCCGTCCGATATGGATCTGGAAGGGATGAAGATCGTCCTCGACTGCGCCAATGGCGCCACCTACAAGGTCGCCCCTATCATCTTCCAGGAACTCGGCGCCGAGGTGATCGCGATCCACAACAAACCGAACGGCCGCAACATCAACGACGCCTGTGGCTCACAGTTCACGGATGACCTGAAAGCGGCCGTGCTCGAGCATGGCGCCGATCTTGGACTCGCCTTCGACGGCGATGGCGACCGGCTCATCGCGGTGGATGAAACCGCCACAGAGGTTACGGGCGACTTCCTGCTTGCGATCTGTGCGCGTGGTATGCAGCAGGCCGGCGAGCTGAAGAATGACAAGGTCGTAATCACCTGCATGAGCAATGTCGGCCTACGCCAGGCCTTTGACGGCATGGGCATCACCTGCCCGGAATCCGATGTGGGCGACCGCAATGTACTCGAACTGATGATCAGGGAGGATGCCGTACTGGGCGGCGAACAATCCGGCCACATCATCTTCCTCGACCACCATACCACCGGCGATGGCATTCTCTCCGCCCTGCAGCTCGTGGCCGCGATGCGTCGCCCCGGCAAGCCGCTCTCCGAGCTGGCCGCGGTCATGAGCCAATCCCCGCAGGTCTTGATCAATATTCCGGTCAGCACGAAACCCGACCTCGACTCACTTGCCGGCTACTGCGAAGCGGTCGCCGCCGCCGAAACGGAGCTGGGCACCGCCGGCCGCGTCCTCAACCGCTACTCCGGCACGCAAGCGATCTGTCGCGTCATGGTGGAAGCCGCCACGGATGCAGATGCGAATCGTATCGCAGGGTCACTCGCGGAACTTATTCGTGGGCAGATCGGGGAAAGTTAACCACGGATTTCACGGATGGGCACGGATGGGACTCGTCGTCTGCGGGGGAATGACTCGCGCAAAGGCGCCAAGAGCGCCAAGGGGAAGGGACTCGTCGTCTGCTACTCTTCGTCTGCTGGGGAGGCGAAATTATTTTGCCCTCAAATGATTTTGTCAATTCCCCCACAGCATGCCGCGCCGTAGTCCCGTAGGGCGGAGGCAGGAACCCGAATTCCTCCCCCCTTGGCGATCTTGGCGTCTTTGCGCGAGAACCTCCCCAGCAGAACCCGAGTCACAGAAGCCGAGTCCCCATCCGTGTCTATCCGTGTCCATCCGTGGTTCTCCCCCCAGAGAGAAAGGCCGGGATCACGAAAAGCACCCCTAATACGGTAATGGCGAATGCCATGGCGGCTAATAGACCGAAGTGAATGGCCGGCGGGAATGAGGTCAGGCAGAAACAGCCGAAGACGCCCACCAGGAGAAGGCTGGTGAACAGTATGGGCGCCCCTTTGACCCGAAGCGTCTGTTGCAGCGCCGTGGTGGGGTTTGTCCTTTGCTCTCCGTTCCAGAAGGTGATGAGATGCACCGCATCATCGACCGCAATCCCGGCGACAACCGCACCCATCATGAAGGTTACCGAGTTGAGCGTGATTCCCGCGTAGCCAGCTATACCCAACACCACGGCTATGGGGGCACCCACCACGCCGAGCGTCAGCAATACAAGCCGCGGTGATCGCCACAGCAGCATAAGGATCAGCCCTATGGCCACCAACGTGATGGCGGCGCTACGGCGCTGCGCCTGCATGATGCGCTGATCCGCAGCCAGGAAGGAGTGCAGCCCTTCACCGAGTGAGAGGGTGACATCTGTCGGCTGATGTTCGCGTGCGAATGTCATGATCCGATTGACCATGTCCAGGTAGTCGCCTGCCGTCATGTCACTGGAACGCACGTAGAGGTAGTTCACCTGCAAGTCGCTGTCCGTCAGGGCATGCGTAAACGGCATGGACCGACTCTCAAGTGCTTTGCCAAACAGAGGGAGCAACCACATCCCGGGTAGTCTGTAGGTGTCAGGCTCCCATCCGCTCCATACCTGGTTCATCATGGCCATGACGGATGCATATGAATACACGCCCGTCACATCGGCCTGTGCGGCGGCATAGTCCTGCACCTTCATGACATACTCCAGAAAGCGCCCATTCACGACTCCCTGCGGCCGGCCGCTGTCTATGGCTATCTTGAGGAAGTTTCTTCCGCGGTAGATTCTCTCAAAATCCTCCGCCATGCAGCGGGTGGTACTCTTCCGGGGCAACATACGCGTGATGCGAATATCCGTCTTAAGCAGCAGAAGGCCGGGCGCGCTGACAGAGAGTGTCAGCAGCGCGATCAGCAAGATCGGACGTCGCCACTTCCGGATAAAACCGACATCCACCGCCAGACCGGCGGCCGGCTCGTGGCGTCGCGAGCGATAGCCCCGGTGTGTGATAAGCAACAGGGATATACCGGGACCGAACACGAGGAGCAGCCCCGTCAGAACACCCGCAGCACCGATCAGTCCGAACTCCCGCGCGTAGCTCAGATCGCTGACCAGGATGGAGGCCAATCCGACAGCGGTCGTCAGGGCCGCAAACAGGCACGACGTCCCTATCTGACGTTTCATGGCGGCCTGGCTTTCAGCTGGAGTCATCCCCTGCCTTAAAAACCCTCTGAAGGAATGGCACACATGCGCCAGAAGCGTCAGCTGCACGGCCAGCAGGAGTGGCACCAACGAGAGTGAGAAGATACTCACCTTAACACCTGTAACCTGAACGATACCGGCAAGGATCAGCATGTGCGACACCAGCATCACAACGACGACTATGAGCAGCCGCCAAGTCCGGAAGAAGGCGATCATGCATAGTATGATAAAACCGCAGACAGCGGCCGTGAAGCGTCTGAAGTCGCGGGTGACCATGCCCGTCAACTCATGCTGAGCCTGGGGCACTGAGATGGAGCGAAAGCGTGTGGCGTTGTCCTCATAAGGACGCAGTATCGCATCTACCCGGGACTGCAAGCCGGCTCCCGCTTCGGGTGTCGCAAACTGAGCGGGATCGTATGTGACGGCTATCAGAGCATGCCGCGCATCCTCCGACACGAGGATATTGCGGATCAGTGGGTGACCTACCGAGAAAGCCTTCACCTGCTGAAGGCTCTCCGCTGTCAGTGGCGAGGGCAGATAGGGACGACGGCCGAAAGCCAAACCGCGCCGTTCGGGTAGTGATGAATGCGTAAAACTCTTTACGTCGACAACACCAGGTTCCTGCAGAAAATCGTCCCCAATGCAGCGCATGGTTTGCAGGTTCTTGAGCGTGAAAACATCATCGCACTCCATGCTGATGAGCAGGACAACCGAGTGGCGCAGGGCGTCCTCGACAAGCCGGTATGTGGCCAGCGTCCGTTGATCGCCTTCAAGGATAGCCTCCGGGCCGGCGTCAGCCCTGAATTTCAGAAGGCATGAGACGCACGCCACGCACAGGACCAGAAGCAACAAGAGACACACAAGCGGCTGTCTGACAAAAGGGTTTCTCAAGAACGGTCCCACGTGCGATCTAAACCTACTCCTGCGCCGCAAAAACAGACATCCCCTTCTTGATCTTATCGCCCCCGGTGAGCGGGGTGAGGTAGCTGATCTTCTCTTTGACTTTGGCTGCTTTGGCGGTGGCGATGATGGTCATTTCGCTGTCGAGCACTTCACCGGTGTCCTCATCCACCAGCTCTTCGATCTCGCCGATGGTGAAGCGCGCATCTGCGGCGACCCCTTCACGTGAGCCGCGGTTCATGATGATCTTGTCGCCCTTGGCAAGCATGACGCTGCCTTCCCAGGGAATATCCGCAAGCTGCTGAACCAGAAACTCAAGCCCCTGCCCGACCGCATCCTCACACGCCTTGCCGACGTTATCCTTCTTGAATCCAGCCAGGTCGCCACGCAGGCCGCCCAGCTTGGAACCGTGGTAGCCGACCGAGAGGCCCTTGCGGCCGGATTTTCCAACCAGCTTGGAGGAACTGACCACCTGTCCGGTTTCGGAGTCGACCACGTACATCGTGATGTTCACCTCGGCGCTATCCTTGCTGCCACCCAGGCTGATGCCCTTGAAGCTGAAGCGACCTTTGCCGCCGGTGGTGCTCGACTGCACGTGTGTGATCTCACCTTTGACCAGCAGCTGAGCGGGGGTCATACGGCCTATCTTGGGCGCTTTCTTGCCGCCTGCCGCGCGGCCGCTGGCCGCAAAGTCCTGTTCCTTCATCGCCTCGACCCGCATCTCCTTATCACCCAGCACAATAAACCAGCCCGACTGCTGTAGTGCATCCGTCAGAATGGTGGTGAATCCATCGCCGATACTCCACTGCCCACTCCAGCCCGCCTTGTTCTTAAAGGTGCTGACCGTGATGGAGTAACGCAAGTTCCCCTTGTTCTTGGGAATCTCCGCCGAAGCGATGGATGAAACGAAGGCGAGGACGGCAAGTGACAGAATGACTCTCTTCATGGTGGATGCTCCTTGATAATTCGCGTATATATACTTCTTGTACGGGTCAGGCTCAGTTTACGCAAGCTAGAAAGCTGGACCCGCGAGCGACTTGTCCTCCGTAACTCGCAGAGTGAGGAGGAAGCGAGCAACTATGCATGGACTTGATTTTCTACTATCGAACCGCAGTCAGCTACGCGTACTACGCGTACTGTCCGAGGCGAAAGAGCCCCTGACGGGACGGGCGGTGCAGCGGGCGACGGGATTGGCCAATCGCGCCACGATGAATGCGCTGCATCACCTGACCGAGCTGCGTGCCCTGCATATGACACCCCATGGGCGCGCACAACTCTACGAACTCAACCGCAACCACTACCTGGTTGAACGCGCCCTGCTGCCCGCTTTCGCAACCGAGGAGCTCTTCTGGGAGGATGTCGCACGCACGGTGCGACGCATCATACGTCCGCGTCCCGTCGCCGCCGTCGCCACCGGTCCGCTGGCACGCGATGAAACCCAGTATGGCGGCCGGCTCATGCTGACCATGCTCTTCTCGACCGGCCGTAACCGCCTGCGCGCCCTGCAAACCGTGGGGGCCCTCTCCGCCCAGATCCAGGATCGCTACGCCCTCAGCCTCGAACAGCAACTACTCGATCTCAAAACCATGGATCGCGATGAGTATATCCCCCTCTGGCGCCGCGTAGAGCGGGAGGGAATTCTCCTCTTCGGAGCCCTCCCGTAGGGGGAGGGAAGATAGGGGAGAACTGCCCACAGATTACGCAGATCGACGCAGATGAAGAGAAGAGAGAGGGAGAATGTTGCGAGAATAGGCCCGGCGGGAATACCCGCCGAACCGATTCTCGCAACGTGGCTCCCCGGCTGCTAATCGCAGCCGGTTGGGGCGCTCGCGGTGTCGGAACGCTGCGAGGATGAGCTGGGACGCGCAGACCAAGCCCGACTTCTCGTCGATGGGGCCTGACACAGGTCTTCCCGGCTGCGATTAGCAGCCGGCGGATAACGTTTCGGGAATTGAGTGCGCCCGGTATTCCGGGCGTGCCAATTCCCGCAACATTTCCCCTCTCCCGTTCCCATCTGCGTCCATCTGCGTGATCTGCGGGCAGTCCCCGGCAGACGACAAGCGGTGGTCAGATCTTCTTAAAGGCGACGCAGGCATTGTGCCCGCCGAAGCCGAGGGAGTTGCTCAGACAGACGTTGACGTCGGTCTGGCGCGCCTCATTGGGGACATAGTCGAGATCACACTTGGGATCGGGCTGGTGATGGTTGATCGTGGGCGGCAGAACCTGATCGCGCAGGGCGAGCGCCACGGCGGCGGCTTCGAATCCACCGGCAGCACCCAACATGTGACCGCTCATCGACTTGGTCGAACTGACCGCCACCTTCTTCGCGGCTTCACCGAGGGCGCCCTTGATGGCCTGGGTCTCCATCGCGTCGTTGAGCTGCGTGCTGGTGCCGTGCGCGTTGATGTAGCTGATCTCGTCCGGCGTGACGCCGGCGGTCTCCATCGCCATCTTGATCGCGCGCGACGCACCGTCACCGGTCTCGCTCGGGGCGGTCATGTGAAAGGCATCGCAGGTCATGCCGAAGCCGGCCAACTCACAGTAGATCTTGGCGCCACGCGCCTTGGCGTGCTCGAGCTCTTCCAGAACCAGGATCGCGGCACCATCGGCGATCACGAATCCGTTGCGGTCGACGTCGAAGGGACGACTGGCCGCGGTCGGATCGTCGTTGCGGGTGCTCAGGGCGCGCATGGCGCAGAAACCGCCCACACCCAGCGTGGTCACCGAAGCCTCGGTGCCGCCGCTGATAATCACATCTGCTTCACCGCGCTGGATGCTGTGCATGGAGAGGCCGAGCCCATGTGAGGCCGAGGCACAGGCGGTCACGACCGCGAAGTTGGGCCCCTGGCAGTTGTATTCGATCGCAATCAGGCCGCCAGCCATATTGATAATCATCTGGGGAATCATGAACGGTGAGCAGCGACTGGGTCCACGCTCAAGCATGCTCTTGGCCTGCACCTCGAGGGTCCTCATTCCGCCAATACCGGAAGAAACAATCACGCCCTTGCGGGTCGGGTCCCCAGCCGAAAAATCGATGCCGGAATCTTCAACCGCCGACTTGGCCGCCACCATGGCAAACAGGGAGAACTCATCCATACGACGCTGCGCCTTGCGGTCAACCGCCACGCTCGGATCGAAATCAGAGATCTCACCCGCAATGCGGCTGGCATAGGCGCTCGCATCGAACTTGGTGATCGGCCCGATACCGGATTCACCCGCCTGCAGCTTCTTCCACACCGTCTCCATATCGCAACCGAGAGGAGATACCGTACCTAAACCTGTTATGACTACACGTCTCATTTTGCATGCTCCTTCTTACAAACCCAGGGCTCTGCCCTGGGCTATCATGCGGCCCCGCTTCAGGGCGGCGCCAATCAAACCCGATCCCCTCGTCGCTTCAACCCAATTTCTCTTCGGCCCCAACGGGGCCGTTCATGTTAGCCCAGGGCTTCAGCCCTGGGACGGCACACGCAAAGAAAATGATCCCCGCGGGAGGCGTGGCGGACATCGGGGCCGTTCCAGCATCCCCGTCCACCAAGCCTCCCGCAATAATCTCTTTCCCTCTTCCCCAAGGCCAAAGCAAACCCGCAGCCCCCATCCCAAGCGGAGGCCAACGCACCCCATATCCCAAGCGGAGGCCAAGGCCCCCGATATCCCAAGCGGAGGCCAACGCACCCCATATCCCAAGCGGAGGCCTGGGGAAGGGTCACGAAGGCCTTTGAGCGTGGTATCCCACGCTCTCCAGCCGAGTGGCCTTTCCCCAGGCCGGAGCGCCCCCACGCTCTCCAGCCGAGTGGCCTTTCCCCAGGCCGGAGCGCATCTCTCCAGCCGAGTGGCCTTTCCCCAGGCCGGAGCGCCCTTAAACGAAACAACCGGGAAAACCCTTTCGGGTTCTCCCGGTTACGCTCGCGTCAGTCACTTAGACATCAAAGCCTTTTTCCTTCAGATAGGAAATAACCGCGCCGACGCTTGTCAGCTTCTCGGCATCCTCATCCGGAATCTCAGCACCAAACTCCTCTTCGAACGCCATGACCAGCTCGACGGTGTCGAGGGAATCCGCACCCAGATCTTCAATGAACGATGCCTCGCCCGTTACCTGGTCCGCATTGACACCCAGCTGCTCGACGATGATCTCTTTGACTTTTTCTTCCAGAGCCATGTTGCTCCTCCTTATAGGTTGGACACTCTACATTACCATCCCGCCACTCACGGTCAAAACCTGGCCCGTCATGTATCCCGCGCTGTCACCCGCCAGAAACATCACGACATCTGCCACGTCTTCGGGGGTTCCGAATCGCTTCATCGGAATGTTCCCCATCATCTGGTCGCGGATGTCCTCCGACAAGGCGTCGGTCATCTTTGACTGGATGAAACCCGGTGCCACAGCGTTAACCCGAATATTCCGTGAGGCCAGTTCCTTGGCCGTGGATTTCGTGAGCGCTATGACGCCGGCTTTTGACGCGGCATAATTACACTGACCGGCATTGCCGATCAAGCCAATAATCGAGGCGATATTGACGATGGCACCGGTCCGTTTCTTCATCATCGGCCGCGATACCGCCCGCGTGAAGAGGAATGTGCCCTTAAGATTCACGTTCAGAACGGCGTCCCAGTCCTCTTCCGACATCCGCATCATGAGCCCGTCACGCGTGATTCCAGCGTTATTGACCAACACGTCCACGCCGCCGAATTCGCCCACCACGGCGCCAACCACCTCGTTGACACCCTCTGCGTCGCTGACATCCACGCTGTAACAGACCACCTTGCGTCCGGCCGCCTTAACGGCCTCAGCCGTCTCGCTCAGCCAATCCGCCTGCAGATCGCACAACGCAATATCGGCGCCCTCATTCGCCAACCGTGTTGCTATTGCCGCACCAATGCCGCGCGCGGCACCGGTTACTATCGCTGTCTTGCCTTCTAGCATTCCCATGGTTTCCTCCCCGGCGCCGTCAGGCGCCAACTCATCCTACGACCTGTCCTCCATAGCCCACAGGGCGACGGAGGAAGCTTGGCGAAGTAGGATCCGTGTACATCCGTGTAATCCGTGGTTAATTCCCCGCCACGTTCGCCGCCGAAACCGCATTCATCACATTATCCAACGTCGCACCCTTGGCAATCCGCTTAATCAATCCGGTCAATACCTTGCCCGGGCCACACTCGATATAGCGATCCACGCCCTGGGCCATCAGCCACTCGACACAGTCGAGCCAGAGGACCGAGTCGGTGACCTGCGCAATCATATTGGCCCGGATGGCATCCGGGCCTGCATGTGGTGCGCCCACCACGTTTGAGAGGACCGGCACGGTCGGCGCCTTAAAATCGACATCCGCCAACACGGCATCCAGTTGGGTCGCCGCCGAGGCCATCAGGGGCGAGTGAAAGGCGCCGGCCACATTCAGCACGATCGCACGCTTGGCGCCCGCTTCGGTCGCCAGCGCGGCCGCGGCATCAATGCCGGCCTTGGGACCGGAGAGCACCGTCTGGGCCGAGGAATTCAGATTGGCCACCGTAACGCCGGTTTCGGCGCAGATGCCATCCAGCTGCTCACGCGACAGACCGATCACACTCACCATGCCGCCGGCCTGCTCGTCACACGCCTCCTGCATGAATCGACCGCGTGCCTCGAGCACTTTGACGGTATCCTCAAAACTCAATACTCCGGCCATATGCAGCGCGGTCCACTCGCCCAGACTCAATCCCGCCATGGCGATGGGCTCCGGCGCTCCACCCTCGGCCTCAAGCGCCTTGGCACACGCCACGCTCGTCACAAAGATGGCGGGCTGACAGTGGTTCGACTGTGTTAGCGCCTCATCGGGGCCCTCGAAACAGATCGACGTGAGATCATACCCAATCACCTCATTCGCGCGGGCATACAGCTCCGCACAAACCGGATAGGCCTCCGCCAAATCTTTCCCCATCCCCACCGCCTGAGCCCCTTGGCCCGAAAACAGTAACGCTGTCTTGCTACTCATATGCTCACTCCGTTTGCTTTAGTATCCAGTGTTCAGAAGAGATTAGGGCGAAAGATTAAGGCGAAAGATTAGGGCCGAAAAGAAAAACCCCTAATCTTTCCCCTTAATCGTTCCTCCGTCACTTCCCCCCCATAACCCAAGCGGAGGCCAAGGTGAGGGGTTCGCAGGCCTTTCCGGGCGGTATTCCGCACGGTCCAGCCAAGAACCCCTCGCCTTGGCCGGAGCGCCCCCTACCATTCGAGGACCGATGCCCCCCACGTAAATCCACCGCCAAACACCACAAATAGAACGATATCACCACTCTTGATTCGGCCGGAACGGACCGCTTCATCGAGGGCTACCGGCACTGAGGCGGCCGACATATTGCCAACATGTTCGAGGTTCATGTAGACCTGCCCCTCCTCGGCCTTCAGGCGCGAGGCAATCGCGTTGACGATACGGGCGTTGGCCTGGTGCGGGATGATGCAGCCGACATCCGCGACGGTGAGGCCGCACTGCTTCAGCGCGCGCGTGGCGGCATCCGACATGCAGCGTACCGCATGCTTGAATACCTCGCGGCCGGTCATCTTCATATAATGTAGACGGTCATCGACCGTCTGGTGCGACGTCGGATGGCGGCTGCCGCCACCCGGAACATTGAGCAGCTCATTGAGGCGACCGTCGGACCCCATGACATTGCCCATGATCCCGCGGCCGCTCTCGGTCGCACTCAGAACCACCGCGCCGGCGCCATCGCCGAAGAGCACGCACGTGCCACGGTCTTCCCAGTCGGTAATGCTGCTCAGTTTTTCCGCCCCAATCACAAGCACATTCTCGGCCGCGCCGTTGGCGATGTAATTCTTGGCGATATCGAGCGCGTACAGAAATCCGGAGCAGGCCGCCTCCACATCAAAACAGAAGGCCTGAGTCGCGCCAATCTGGTCCTGCACAAAGCAGGCCGTGTTGGGGAATACCATGTCGGGCGTGATCGTGCCGACAATGATCATATCCACCGCGTCGGCTTTGAGTCCGGCCGCATCGAGCGCATTGCGCGCCGCATTGGCCGCCATATGCGAGGTCGCCTCACCCTCGGCCGCAATATGCCGTTCCGAAATGCCCGAGCGCGTGAAGATCCACTCATGCGTCGTATCGACCATCTTTTCGAGGTCGTAGTTCGTCAAAATCTTTTCAGGCAGGTATGAACCGGTGCCTGCTATGCGTACTGCGCGTGCCATGTGCTTTTCCTCAGGTACAGGTTGATTAGGCTACAGCCTAAACACCTAAGCCTTTAATCTGCTCCACAATCATCTCGTTCAGGTGCCCAACCACAGAGTCTTTGGCTACGCGAATGGCATTATAGACCGCGTTGCTGCTGGAGGAGCCATGCGTGATGATGCAGACCCCGTTAACGCCCAACAGTGGCGCACCGCCGTAGCTTTCCGGATCCAACCGCCGCTTCATCGTGCGCAGCGCGCCGCTCAGCAGCATGGCGCCCAGGATACGGATCGGGTTCTTCTTGAACTCCTGCTTGAGCCAGTGCCCGATCGCTGAACCCGCGCTTTCGGCGGTCTTGAGAACCACATTGCCGACAAATCCGTCACAGACGACCACATCGGTTTCGCCCTTAAAGAGGTCGTGTCCCTCCACGTTGCCGCGGAAATTGAGGTCAGAGTCGGAGAGGAGCTTAAAGGTCTCACGGGTGATATCGTTGCCCTTGACTTCCTCGCCGCCAATGCTGAGCAGACCCACGACCGGGCTCTTCTGACCCAGAATCGTCTGCGAGTAGACATGGCCCATGACCGCGAACTGGGCCAGGAAAGTCGCCGTGCAATCTGTATTGGCCCCGGCGTCAACCAGGACAAAGGGGCGGTTGCGGGTAGGCATGACCGTGGCGATGGCGGGTCGCTCGACCGCTGCAAGCTTGCGCAGCTTGAGCGTGGCCGAGACCATGACCGCACCCGTATTGCCGGCCGAGACCACCGCATCGGCGCTGCCATCCTTAACCAGGTCGACCGCACGCGCGATCGAGGAGTCCTTCTTGCGGCGCAGCGCTTCGACCGGCTTATCGTGCATGTCCACCACCTGCGAGGCGTGGACCACTTCAATCTTATCAGGAATCTTGCCCAGCTGGGTCAGCTCGGCGCGCACGGCGTCCTCGACGCCCACCAGGAGAATCTTTGAGACCCCATCCAATCGGCGTGCCGCGTCTACCGCGCCCCGCACGATCTCGCGGGGAGCATGATCCCCACCCATGGCATCTACCGCAATTCGCATGCTTCTCTTCCCCCCGCGCTGAAAGCGCGGCGCATGTTAGTCCAGGGAGCAACCCCGGGAATAAAAACGTATCGACAACTGCCATAAACCCAAGGCAACGCCCTCGGCCAACACGACGTGCCCCTGTCAGGACACCTCTCACTGCAATTCGACTATTCCGACGTAACGGAAATAACCTGCCGACCGCGGTAATAACCGCAGGAGGGGCAGGCACGGTGCGGCTGCTGCGCAGCGTCACACTCCGGACACGGCTTGGAGGGATTCACACTCGTCTTGTGAGAAGCCTTGCGCATACGAATCTTGCTTTTCGATGATTTTCTTTTTGGTACGGCCATGATTTCACCTTCTACTTCAATCGAGCTTCAACGCATCCAGCCCGCCCCAACGGGACTCCTCGGCCGGCTTACACTCGCACGGCCCGGCATTCAGATCCTTCCCGCAGGTCGGACACAGCCCCACACACGCCGATGTGCACACCGGGTATGCAGGAAAGGCGAGGAGTGTAGCTTCACGCATATCGGGGGTCAAGTCCACAGATTCGGTTTCATCACGCAGTTCATACGACCGCATATAGTGGGTTTCACCCACGCGCCGTGAAAATTCCTGCGCACAACGCGAGCAGCGAAAGGCCACCTCACACCCCACCCGGCCCTGCACGAGTAGCTCATCCCCAATCACCTGGCGCACGGTCAGATCGTATTCCAACGGCCCCACCGACACCACCGCCTCATCCGGCTCCAGCTCCAACACCTCGGCCGGGTCTTCCCCCGTGAACTGTTCGCCCTCTTCGTCGAGTCTGGCTAAAAGGATTGCTTCCATCCCGCAATCTACATCCGCAGCCCCCCCCGCCGCAAGCCCGATCGGTGGTGGAGCGCCGTCACGGGGCGCATCTCACCTCTGCGGGGATCCCGACTGCCGATGCAGCTCGATTTACTGAAAACTGGAGCGTGGGGGGTGTC